>JAWOFO010000073.1:0-10742 GCA_046497465.1 Desulfobia sp. | reverse complement strand
CCACTCCTACCGCCACTGGCTGGAGATCCTGGGTATTATAACTGTCATAGCCATAGGCCTTTTTGTCCGCCTGGAAGACCTGGACGACTGGAAGGCCCATCCCGAGCGGGCCATTTACCAGAATGAGGCCCTGCTTACCACTTTTGACGGTTACTACTACATCAGCTTAAGTAGAGACCTGCTGGAAGGCACCTATGACAAAATAGACGAAAAAAGGGCGGCCCCGGAAGGTATAAAACGTCCCTCCCCTCCCCCGCTGATATCGGTTATCGCCGCATGCATAGCCAAAACAACCTCTTTCTCCCTGAACTGGATTGCAGCGGTCCTGCCGGTTTTACTGGGCATGCTTCTCTTCCTGCCGCTCTACGGTATAGGCCGTTATTACGGAGGGCCGGCCATGGCTTTGACAGCCGCCCTGCTGGGGTTATTGTCCCATTACTATGTTTACCGGTCCAGTCTGGGCTGGTTCGACACTGACTGTATGAACACTACCTGGGCCATGGCTGCGGCCTGGTGCGCCCTGCACTTCGGAGTAGAACAGAGAAGACGCCGCTACTGGTATTTTGCCGGAGGTATCCTGGTTTTCTGTCTATTTTACTGGTGGTGGGATATGGCTGCTGCAGTGGTATGCGCGGCCTGTGCCCTGCCTTTCCTGGTGTCCCTTGTCTTTTTCTACCGACCACCCAGAAAGGAGGGAGTGATTTTTGGTGGCCTAGTAACACTAACCCTGATCGGCATCCTTTTCTGGCAGGGTTTTGATCTGCCACTGGAGATAATCAAAAATATCTCCCATAAGTACAGTTACATATCAAAAGAGGTCAGGGGTGATTTTCCTAATATGGGGGTTACTATCTCAGAGCAAAGTAAACCTACGCTTAAGGAAATTGTGGCCCGTTCCACCGGCAATTTGCCCATCCTCATCCTTTCCGGAATCGGTTTTATTCTTCTCTGCTGGCGTAAGCACAAAGAAAGCCTTTTTTTAGGTGTCCCCCTGGCCCTCGGAGCCCTATCCTTTTTCTTTGCCAAACGTTTTTTGATCTTCCTGGCTCCGGTCTCTGCCCTGGGACTGGGTTTCCTTGTCTATCAATTATGGATCTGGCGCAGGCAATTAAAAATACTGACCTACGTAGCCCCCTCCCTGGTCCTGATTATGGCTTGGCCGGCCTTCAGTATAGGCATCAGTAAAAACTTCTGGCCCAAAGAGCAACCCGCCCTTATCCACGGCATGGTCACGGCTAAGAAAAAAACCCCTGAAAACAGTGTGATCTGGGCCTGGTGGGATCACGGTTATCCCATGATCTACTGGTCACGCCGGGCCACTATTAATGACGGATCAGTACACAACGCCGAGCGCAGCGTCTATAACGGTCTTCCTCTGGCCACCCGGGATTTTCAGTTATCCGCCAACTTCATCCAGTTTTATGTAAATCAGGGTAAATCCGGGATACGGGAATTTTATAAGGCAGTGGGAGACAATCCCCGCGAAGGCTATAAACTGATCAAAAGTATCCTGGGTAAAGGGCCGGAAGAAGCCAGAAAGATATTAACAGATCTAAAGCCTCAACCGGTTGAGGACAAAGAGTCAGTTGAGGATTGGCTTAGATTCTTCTATCCACCGGAACCCAGTCCAGCTTATCTCTTCCTGGACTGGCGCCTTATCAGGACAGCTTACTGGTGGTACTGGCTGGGTTCCTGGGATATGAACAAACAGGATGGCTACCACCCCCAACTTCAATACTACAAAGGTCTTAAAAACGACAAAAAAAATATTTACGGTCCAAATTTAAAGATCGAGGCGGACACAGGTGTTATGCAGTTTAACCGTGGAAAACTAAATCTAAATACTCTGGCCGTCCATTTTCCCCGAAAAAAGTCCCAGGTAAAACAGTATGACAACGGAAAACAAGAAAAAGGTACAAGTTTATATTTCGATTATTACCCCGGAACCCGCATGGGTATCCTCCATGAATACACCCTGGCCAACTCTGTATTCGGCAAGCTTTTTATCAGGCAAATAAAGCCGAAAAAATACTTCAAACCAGTTAGCATGGGTTTCCCAGCCTTTCAGATCTGGGAAGTGAAGGCTGACCGCTTAACTATGGAGGCTGCAGACTGAACAATAATTGGCCCTGACATTACTGCTGGAGTGATGTCAGGGCAATTATTGTAAAATAAAGAGAGATCAAACTGGTGCCTTCAATAAATGATCCCCATAAATAAAACAAACCCTTCTCTTTTAATCTTTAACCGGTGGGTCGTGGGGATCAATATGGCACTCAAGACAGGATGGAAACTTTTTCAACATATCCTTACTATGGGGCGAACCATGGCACATCTGGCATTCAGGGATATAACCATGACTGGTATGACATTGTCCGCAGTCGACCTGATCATGTTTACTTCTGGTTGCGCTCCAGATAGCGTAAACCTGATCATGACAGGTGGAACAGGTTTTATTCCATTCCGGACTAGCCTCATAGGCTACCTCTAGAGGCTTATGTACCGGATGACAGCTCTTACAGGCTGCTAATTCCTGATCCGGCACATGGGGCTGGTGGCAGTCCATACATGAGGGTATTTCACCATGAGTATAATGACAGCTGCTGCACTCTAACTGGGTATGCATGGATGGATAATCTTTAAGCTCCTTCTGGGGTCCCTGGTGGCAGTTACCACATTCGGAACTTATACCGGCCGTGGTGACATTAAGCGGGGTATGAGGATTCTGGTGGCAGTCCAGGCAACTGCTGAATTGCTCGCCATGAGGAAAAATATGGCAACTGCTGCATTTGGGCATAATCTCCGACCAATTTTCCCTGTTGGGATTATAGGAATGCAGCTGCTCATGACAGTTCAAACAGTTAAAACGGTGCTTGCCGCCGTCTTCTTTAACCTGATTAAAAATTTGATAATGACACTGACCGCATTCTGACACGGTAAGTGGTTCAGGGACGACATCATAGGGATCCTGGGGAGTTTTTTTCTTGGTTTTAATCTCCTTTTCTACTGGCTGTTGTTCTTTTATCTGCTCTTTCTCCTGTTGCGGCGGGGAAGATGCCTTTTCCTCCTGCTGCATTGAATTCTTCCCCACACAGGATGACAGAACAGCCATCATGGCAAAAGCTGAAACCGATGTTATAGCGACATACCTTTTCATAAAAAACCCCTTTCTTCTAATTGACTCAACACCCCAAAGTTTTCTCTATGCATTTAATCTGATTGATTTTTATGATTTTGAAAACAAAAAACGGATCCCGGCATAACTTTTTGTATAGACATTTTACAGAAAACTTTGGGCTTTGGATTTAGAACGCTTCTAATGATTGCCTCTATTTAATTATCTGACCCTGAATTAAACATTTCAAATTTACCACATACACTGACTGCCCGCGCTACCGCTCCGGCATGGTTGATTACTTAAAAGTATTCCTCAATATCTGCGATAAACCTGTAAAAATATCCAATCCAGACTAATTTAAGTTTAAACGAATCCTGCCTATACAAAAAATAGCTGAGAAAATAGCTGAGAAGGACGCTTAAACAACCTCCTCAAGACTAACTATATTTAGTTATCCTTACCACTGTTAAGATCATGGCCAGTACCGTGACAGTCCCCACAAGTATTGAACTTGGAAAGCATGCTATCCGGATGTGGTTTACCATGACAATCCTGACACTCCGGTATCATCTTGTGCTTGGCCTGATGACAGGCAGCACAGTTTAAATCACGATGTTTGGTGGGGCTTGCCTGGAGAAGTTCATAGGCGATTTTATGGCAGGCAGCGCACTGGATGGAAGCGATGTTCCCTTCATAAGTAACAACCAGAGGCTTATGGGCCTGATGACAACTGCTGCAGTCTTCCTGCCCCATATCTCCTGAATGGGGTTGATGGCACTGAACACATTCAGGAATCAAACCATGTTTACTATGACATGATGTGCAGTCAATCTTGGTGTGATAACTCTTATGCTCTTCAAGTTGTTCAATCTGGCTTGTATGACAGGTAAGACATGGGTCAGTAATTCCACCGGCCAACTGTAAATCAAGAGGGGTGTGAGGATTTGAATGACAACGGGAACAATCCTCGAGTTCATAATGTTTCTTGCCAAGATGGCACATGTTGCAGTCAGGAATTATATCCTGATCTTTTGGAGGATGACCCTGATGACAATCCAAACAACCAATTGCAGTTTTATGTTTACCACCCCCAGTCTCTATATCCCGGGGTGCGTTATCATGGCATTTCTGGCAATCACTTTCACTCAAGGCAATGGTATCTTCTTTGGCCATAACTTGAGCAGAAGACATCCATATTGCCATAGCAAATAAAAGTACCAGCACGCTTTTCCACTTCCTACAGTTTGGCCTAATTCCTCGTTTCATGTTTCCAGACTCCTAATGCTCAATTACTGGGCTTCAAATCTCTAATTTTAGGCTATACTACCTTATAACATACTTTTGTTCCATGAATAATTAATAAAAAATTTAAATTTTATTCAAATATTACCTTGCAGAAACGTTGTTTGCCAACCTTCAAGAGTACCTCGCCCTCGGTCCTTATATGACATTCTATATCATTTACTTTTTTACCCGCCAGGGAGACAGCATTCTGTTTTATCAAACGTCTGGCTTCAGATGTCCCCTTAACCAGACCGGTAGCAACAAGAAGCCTGGGGAGCCAAATAGTATCTTCAGCAAGCTGAAGGCTCTTCTCGGGTATATCTTCTGGAACACCATGATTTTTAAAGACCTTTTCAAAGTTGTCTTCCGCTTTTCTGGCTATACTATCATCATAAAACCGCGATGTAAAGTGCCGGGCGAGTTGTTTTTTCATCTCTTTGGGGTGAGCCTTACCAGTAAGAGTATTTTGCTTCATAATGCTAACCTGGTCAAGAGAAAAATCACTCAATAATTCATAATATCTCCACATCAGATCATCCGAGATTGAAAGGACCTTGCCATAGATATCACCAGGATTTTCTGTTATCCCTATATAATTGTCCAGGGATTTGCTCATCTTGTTAACACCATCCAAACCTTCCAAAAGAGGCGTGGTTATAACCACCTGAGGATCCTGCCCCCAAATACGCTGTAAATCTCGTCCCATAAGGAGATTAAATCTTTGGTCAGTACCCCCGAGTTCGACATCTGCCTCCATTACTACTGAATCATAGCCCTGAAGAAGAGGATAAAGAAATTCATGGATACTTATTGGCTGATGGCTGTCAAATCGTGCTCTGAAATCTTCTCTTTCCAGCATTCGGGCTACAGTTAAGTTAGAAGACAGTTTAATAAAATCATAAGGACTCAGCTTGCCTAACCAATGACTGTTAAAGACTATTTCAATCTTGTCAGGATCCAGAATTTTATAAATCTGTTTCTTGTAGGTTGCCGCATTTCTGGCTACATCATCTTCAGAAAGAGGCCGCCTAGTCTCCGATTTTCCGGTAGGGTCGCCAATCATACCGGTAAAGTCTCCAATGAGAAAAAAAATCTTATGCCCCAGATTCTGAAAATGTTTTAATTTTTGAATAAGTACTGTATGCCCCAGATGCAGGTCTGGAGCGGTGGGATCAAAACCGGCCTTTATCTTTAAGGGAATACCGGTTTTCCGGGACTTCTCCAGCTTACAGCCCATATCCTCCCGGGAAATCAGATCAACTGTTCCCCGTTCAATAAGATCAAGCTGTTGATCAATCTCTGTGTAGATCATATACTTAAACTCTTATCCAATTACCAATTATCAGTTATGAAGTAAGAATGGAAACTGTTAAAGTGGGTATTAAGGCACTGTCCCAAAATTATCGATTTTTGAACAGGCCCTATTTAGCATAATCCACCGCCCGGGTCTCCCGAATAACCGTTACCCTGATCTGACCCGGATATGACAGGTTCTCTTCTATCTGTCTGGCAATATCCTGAGACATTATCGTTGCCTCAGCATCCGAGATATCACTGCTGTTTACCACTATACGGATTTCCCGTCCGGCCTGGATAGCATAAGACTTTTCTACTCCCTTAAATGAATAGGCTATTTTTTCCAACTCCTCCAAGCGCTTAACATAACTTTCCAGCATCTCTTTCCGGGCTCCGGGACGAGCACCTGATAAGGTATCAGCGGATTGAAGCAGGATATCCAGCAAACTTTCCGGGGGCACATCTTCATGATGAGCCGCCAGAGCCTGAACAACTTCTGGACTTTCACCGTACTTTTTAGCCAGATCCGCTCCTATACTGGCGTGGGCTCCTTCAACTTCATGATCAACGGCTTTACCCAAATCATGGAGCAAACCTGCTCTCTTGGCCTGTTTGATATTGACTCCCAATTCAGCAGCCATAACTCCACAAAGAAAAGCTACTTCCAAAGAATGCTGAAGAACATTCTGGCCGTAACTGGTTCTGTACTTTAAACGGCCAAGCAACTTTATTAATTCAGGATGTACCCCATGAACGCCGACATCAAAAGTTGCCTGTTCCCCGGCTTCCTGCATGGAGGCCTCAAGTTCCTTGTTTGCTTTGTTGACAATCTCCTCAATCCGGGCCGGATGTATCCTGCCATCACTAACCAGCCGTTCAAGCGATTGTCTCGCCACCTCCCGGCGAATCGGGTTAAAACCGGAAAGGATCACAGCCTCCGGGGTGTCATCAATAATGACATCAATACCGGTTGCGGCTTCTATGGCCCTGATATTCCTTCCTTCCCGACCAATAATCCTTCCCTTCATCTCTTCAGAAGGCAATGGGACTACCGAAACTGTTTTTTCAGCTACATAATCTCCCGCATATTTGGCAATAGTCAGGGCAAGTATATTCTTAGCCTTTTTATCAGCCTTTATTTTCATTTCATTTTCAATACGAACCACTTTTTTGGCAGCTTCCATCCTGGCCTCGCTTTCAATGCTTTCCGCCAACATCTGCTTGGCCTCTTCCCGGCTGATTTCAGCTATCTTCTCCAGCTGAGTTCTCTGTTGCTCAATAAGATCCTCAATTTCCTTTCTACGTTCTTTATTTTCTTCCTCTTCTATTGATATATTTTTCTCCTTGTTGCGCAGCTCTTTTTCCCGCTCATCCAGGAGCTCGGTCTTACGATCGATTTGTTCTGACTTTTGAGTCAGTCGTCTTTCCTCTAAGTTAATTGCCTTCTTACGCTCTTTTATCTCATCATCAGCCTCTTTCCTGATTTTTAAATTCTCATCTTTGGCCTGTAGATTAGCCTCCTTTTTTATTTTCTCGGATTCCTCAAGGGCCCTTTCAATCAGCCTCCTGCCCTGTTCTTCATAACTCTCCTCCTTAGACTCTATAAACCGTTCTCTTATATAAAGTCCCAGTAAAAAACCTAGGGCCAATATTGCTATAATGAATAAAGCCTGAATATATATCACTGTATTTCCTTTACTATTTTAATATAGATTATATTGATCAGGTTATTTAAGACAACAGCGGAACTTCGGGCGGACACACTGTCGGCATAAATAAAATTCACCCAAAAAATAAAGAATAGTAATTGAATAAAATTTTTCCTTACTTTGTGGTCTCGTATCAGAAAAAATAAACAGATTTATCAGGGGTGCACAAACTGCCCCATCTTATAAAAAATGTTGCTGTACTGTTAATACTGAAAAAAAACCGGACCAGATTATGAATCGATCTGAACAGACAAGGGAAAGATTTTTAGGAAGGGATACTTTCAAAGAAAAGGATGAAATCCAAACAGAAAATAGAAAACCGACAATCCGCCATCCAAAACAGTGAGACCAAAAAACTTAAAATATGCGATCTTTATTTTAAAAAGATTGTTTTAAATAATTCCTATTAGGCACATATTGTATGATGTCATTGTATGCTAACTCTTGTAAAACGGGACGGCTTAATTCCATGCCTTGAAAACTATAAAAACTCCCCCGCTCTAGCCGT
Organism: Desulfobia sp.; assembly: GCA_046497465.1. Taxonomy (GTDB): domain Bacteria; phylum Desulfobacterota; class Desulfobulbia; order Desulfobulbales; family SURF-16; genus JAWLDV01. The sequence continues at coordinate 2,827 of JAWOFO010000073.1, read as the reverse complement.
GTCAACAGTATTATCGAACCTAACTGAAGTTAGGTGGGAATGGACTCTTAACTCACGCAAGTAAAAACAACAGGTTTTTCCTTTTATGAATCAGAGGAGTTTCCCTTGGATCATGTGTTGGCTCGAATATACAACTATTGAACACCAACTGAGCAGGGGAAAAAATCCTTAACTTGTAGAATCCAAAGTATCCCCAATGCGTTTACTCAAACTATTCGCTTGCTCCTCAATCTTTTTCTTGTACTCCTCAAAATCCCTTTTCAACTTGACGTACTTACCTGCCATATTAATACTGGCCAGAATTGCCGTTTTATTTGGTGCCAGAGTACTTGAAGATTTTGAAGAATGATCTAACTGTTCCTTTACAAGGTCTAGTATCTCCTGAACGTCTTCTTCAGCCGCATCAGTGTACAAAGGAAATTCTTGGCCAAAAACCTCAAATTTTACTAACCTTTCCACGATAAGTACAGCCTTCAACAAAGAATTTATGGAAATATACCTTATGTAAAATTCATACCAGAATAGTACGGCCTAAGCAACAACTTTATATAAAGATCAAAAATTCAAAAATTACTTGCCTGCTCAACTATCCGTGACAAATAGTCCAGGCCATCCTTTTCCTACATATTCAAATCAGTTCCTGCTTTAAAAATCTCTTCTTCCTCTTTGTCATCTTCCTCCCGGCTTTGCCAGTCCTCTATCGTCTTCAATATTCCGGAAATACGTTTTTGTACCTGTTCTTTATCGTTCTCAAGACCTGCTAATTTCCCTTGAAGATCTTCAATCTCTGTATTCTTTTCCTTGATCATGGTGAGATATTTTCTATTTTCCTCTTCAAGCTTATTATATTTACTGAGAAGATTATCAATTATCTCTTCCAATCTAACTAACTCGTTATTATCTGCCATAAAACCATACTCCGGGGAAAATATTATAATTAAAATATCTTAACATCTGTCTTTATGATTAATTCAACTTTCCGGATTAATTTATCTGTATGATATAACATGTAAATTTTCTGTGAGGCAGGATACTTGACAGTTGGTATAGCCGTTTCTGAATGGCTATACCAACTGTCTGGAATCATAATAGTTTTATCAAGCAGGAAAGTTGAGTAATTAACTTGTATCAAATTAATCTTTTATTCTCTTATATCGATCAAAATACCCCCCCGGTTCCATAACCACACCTTCATTGACAGCAACGCCGTTTAAATACGACCCGGCCCCTATTATGACATTATTACCTATAATACTGTCACAGATATAGCTAAATGGATCTATCCGACAATTTTTGCCAATCCTGGTCTTACCACATATATAGACATTAGGATTAATGACCGTATCCTCAGCAATAAGAGAACTCGATTCAACTGTTACAGTTTCAGGCAGTCTTACACTAACGCCTTCGGCCATGAGAGAATTCAAATACCTTTTCTGTAAAAAACCGTGAGCCTGTGCCAGTTCAAGGCGGGAATTAACCCCCAGAGCTTCCACCGGATCGGGATAATTAAAATGATTTACAGAATACCCTTCCTGACTGGCTATTGAGACAATATCAGTCAAATAAACTTCTCGCTGCTCATTATTGGTACCCACCTGTCTCAAGCTTTCAAAAAGAAAATTGCAATCCACGCAGTAAATGCCGACATTTACCAGTTTTATCTTTTTTTCTTCAAAAGTAGCATCTTTTTCCTCGACTATAGCAGTAACCTGATCATTGCTGTCAATAATTAATCGCCCATAACCGGTGGGATCATCAAGCGTAGTAGAGGCCACGGTTAAAATACAGCCTCTATAGAGATGGTCATTCAACATTTTTTTGAGAATTTGGATGTCAATCAACGGGGTGTCCCCGCATAAAATCATTACCACACCCCCGGCGTCACTAAGCTGGGATTCTGCTGCAAGTACGGCATGCCCGGTGCCAAGCTGTTCCTTTTGACGAACAAAGCAAAGGGGATAATGGGAGCAGGACTCTTCGACAACATCTGCCTGATGTCCGGTTACAAGGATAATATTATCAAATTCCAGATTTATTACACAGTCCAGAACATGATGGATCATTGGTTTAAAATAAACAGGATGAAGAACCTTTACTAACTCTGATTTCATTCTGGTTCCCTTACCAGCAGCTAAAATCAGCGCATTTACAACAGATCGAGCAGAACCTTCATTAGGCATGGCAAAACAATCCAGAACTTTTAGGTATATATTATAAATTTATTACCTGATTCCTAGTACTGATCTCCGGATATAATTTACCTTTTCCCTGTTTTATTTTCAAGCAGAGTTCACGGTCACCGAGTAAATTACTTTTTTCTGATTATAAAAGTTTTTGGGAAGCTGATTCCGCACCCTGTTCAGAAAACTTTTATACCCAAAGCGCTGGAAAAGTGGAATGATAAGATAATGGAATATTTGATCGAATAAAGAATTAGGACTAAGAGAAGACAAAAAAAGCCCTGTTATCATTGAGGATACCAGGGCCTTATTAAGAAAAAAATACGGCGGCGACCTACTCTCCCACTCCTTAAAAAGAGCAGTACCATCGGCGCTGGGAGGCTTAACTTCCGTGTTCGGAATGGTTACGGGTGTATCCCTCCCGCTATGACCACCGTAAAAACTTGAATTTGTTTCATTACTTCCTTGGTCACAGAACAGGTTCTTGTTATTGTGCAGGTTTTCAGAGTTCTTGATCAAAAATATGGTCAAGCCGCACGGCTTATTAGTACCAGTCAGCTCCATGCATTGCTGCACTTCCACTCCTGGCCTATCTACGTTGTCGTCTTCAACGAGCCTTCAGTCCCGATTTCTCGGGAGGGATA
>JAWOFO010000033.1:0-15514 GCA_046497465.1 Desulfobia sp. | reverse complement strand
AGCAGCACCACATCTTCGGGCGATCAGCCCGGCTTACGTACGACTTAGTACGCGGCGCCGGTCTGCTTGCCCAAATCTGCGGCACTGCTGAACGGATACAGTCCGGAGATTTCAGCGCCTTATCAACGGCAACGGTGAACGGTTACAAAGGATCATACAATAAATATTAAGTTTTATCGCCATGTGGAATTGGTCATTAAACTGGGGACAGATAACAGATTATATAGTCATTGGGACATGTCCCATGAACCCCGGCGATCTAGTGCGAATCTGCTCTGAGGCCGAGGCCTCCGGAGTATTGTCACTGCAGCATGACGACTGTCTGGCTTACTGGGATATTGATTACGAAACGATGTATCGTACGGGAGAGGCATTCGGTCTCAGAATGGAACGTTGCCCGATTCGGGACTTTGATGTGGCTGATATGCGCCGGCGTCTGCCCGATGCCGTTTCTCTGCTGGCCGACATGATAGCCCGGGACCACCAGGTATACGTTCATTGTACGGCCGGAATGGGTAGGGCCCCTCTTACCGTGCTCGGTTATCTTACACTGGTTGAAGGATATTCACCGGAAACCGCAGTCCGGATGATAAGAGAGGGGCGGCCTGAATCAATAATTGCCTGGGAAGCCTTTGAGGGATGCAGGGAAGATCTGGCCGCCGGAAACCGGGAGGCTATTGAACAAAGGGCTTACGAGTTATACAAGACGGGAACCAACCATGACAGTAAAGATAATTGGTTTCAAGCCCAAACCGAAATCCTGCATGCGGTTTTGACGAAGTAGGCGGCCCGTCGATTTTCTGTTGTGAGAGTACTATCCAGTCTCCCAGGTTTGAATACATGCGTTTTTTTGGCCCAATTTGCGGCACTTTGCTTGCAGTGGGTTAAGGGGAAAGAAAATGGGATTGCCCATTTGCCGGAAGGCTATACGCCGCAAGTTTTTAAGTAAATGTTGTAATTCACAATGAAAGATGCGTTTGATGATTTTGTTGCCCAGTTCCAGTCTCAAATAGACGAAGACACTCGTCAAACCTTTGGCGAAAAAGTCTATCGATGCTGGAAAAATCCCCGCTACCTGCAGACGATTGCGGATCCCCACGGCTATGCGAAACAGATAGGTAGTTGCGGGGATTCTATTGAGATTTATTTGAAGTTTGAAAATGGCCGCGTCTGTGATGCCGGCTTTCAGACAGATGGCTGCGGTCCAAGCCTTGTCTGCGGTTCATATGCCGTCCGGATGGCAATGGGTAAGACGCCGGCAGAGCTCACTGAAATAACCGGCGAAGATATTCTGGCTGAACTCGGCGGTCTGCCGGATGAAAATGAGCATTGCGCTTTTCTGGCGGTTGCCGCCCTGCAGTCGGCATTGGAAGATTATATGAACCGAAGGATTGGAGAACGGTAAGCCGGCTATATCTCCATTAGCCGGCTGCCATAATCCCTACCACCGTCCCGGTCATATAGGTTGCCAGAGTGCCGGCCACAATGGATCGAATCCCCAGGGCAATGATTTCAGGTCTTCGTTCCGGGGCCATGGTTCCCATGCCCCCGATCATGATCCCCAGGCTTCCGGGGTTGGCAAAGCCGCACATGGCATAGGTTACTATAAGCATACTCCTATGACTCAACTCTCCCGGGGGCAGTTTACTCAAGTCCAGGTAGGCGATGAATTCATTGAGGATGGTCTTGGTGCCCAGCAAGGCCCCGGCTGTCTGGGCCTCCTGCAAAGGGATTCCCATTAACCAGACTACCGGCGTCAGCAGGATCCCTAAAATGCCCTGCAGAGTAATTTGCCTTTCGTCTCCCAAGGGGATAAGTCCCAGAATTTCGTTCACCAGGTGGACCAGGGCCACAAGAACAATGAGCATGGCCACGATATTGATCAGCAGAGAAATACCCTGCATGGTTCCAGTGGTAACGGCATCCATGGAACTCGAGGCCTGGTCCTGAATATCCATCTTTCCGGAGGTCAATTCCCTGGTTTCCGGAATCATGATCTTGGCAACGGTAACTGCTGCCGGAACGCTGATGATGGAAGCTGTCAGGATGTGTCCCATGACTTCGGGGATGGTGTTTTGCAAAATGCTGGCATAAAGAACCATGACCGTACCGGCGATGGTAGCCATTCCGCAAGTCATGAGGCTGAAGAGTTCGCTTCTGGTCACGTACTTCAGATAGGGCCTGATGAATAGAGGCGATTCCACCATTCCCATGAAAACATTGGCTGCAACGCCAAGTCCCTCAGCCCCGCCCAGACTTAAAGTCTTCTGCAGGATCCAGGAGAATCCGCGCACAATAAGGGGCAGAATTTTCCAGTAAAAGAGCAGGGCAGACAAGGCACTCATAAGCAGAATCAGGGGCAGGGCCCTGAAGGCCAGAATAAAGCTCGATTCGGGGTTGGTGACCTCAAATGGCGGCTCCCCCCCGCCCAGATAGCCGAAAACAAAAGATGTCCCGGCGGTGGTGGCCTCCTGCAGGCTCAGAACAATCTGATTCAAAGCCAAAAACATGCTCTTGAACATGGGCAGGTGCAGAAATACGAATCCCAGCAGCAGCTGCAGAGCCAATCCAGCCAGAATCCCTTTGATCCGGACCATTTTTTTATTTTCGCTCAAAAGCCAGGCAATCAGGACAAAAGCCAGCAGTCCCAGAAAACTACGCAGTATTATAAACATGGAATTCTCGAGCTTGGTTCAAGAGGCTGAGTATCAAGTTCCCGACATACATACTTAAGTGGTTTATGGCAGAGTATTCATCAAAGTAACTTTAACAGAAAACAGTTCGAATTAAATACTTTCTACCGAGACAAACTCGGGTTCGTGGAGAGGAATTACAAAGTCTGCGCTGTTTCTGACCTGAAGCATCAAGTCATAGGCCTTATATGGGTTGGTGTTAGTACCAGGGGGGATGACCTCCATCTCCAGGCCCCTGATCTCTTTAGGAGGATCATAGTTCTCCCTGATAATACAGAAGCCGGTTATTGCTGTTTTACCCCGCCCTGTATCAATCAGAACGGTCATACCTCCGGGGGTGTGAGCCGGAGTATGCATCAGGGAAATACCGGGGAGCAGCCGGCAGTATTTCAGGAGATGCTGCTGCTTACCTCCTCCAAGGTCTCCCAGCGTCGGTAGGCCTCTTCCAACTCCTTTTCCAGTTCAACCAATCTGCTCTGCAGGCCGCTGATTTCAGTACCGTCTTTCCGATAGAATTCCGGATCAGCCAGAGTGATATAAAGTCCCTTCTGTTCAGACTCCAGGATCTCAATTTTTTCCGGCAGTTCATTAAGCTCCCTTTTTTCCTTAAAGCTCAGTTTCCGGGTACCGTTCTTCACCGGCTTGACTTTTTTGCCATCAGGCGGCCGGCTACGAGGGGTGACGCTTTTCGGTTCTTTTTTCTGCTTCAGCCAGTCACTGTAGCCCCCGGCATATTCCTGGAAAAAACTTTTACCCTCATAGGCCAGGGTACTGCTTACTACGTTATCCAGGAAGGCCCGGTCATGACTGACCAGCAAGACCGTGCCCTGATAATCGACCAGGAGTTCTTCCAGGAGTTCCAGGGTTTCCATATCCAGATCATTGGTAGGTTCATCCATGACCAGCAGGTTAGCGGGTCTGGTAAATAGCCTGGCCAGCAGCAGCCGGTTCCTTTCTCCTCCTGAAAGCATGGCAACCGGGGAACGGGCCCGGTCCGGGGTAAAGAGAAAGTCCCTAAGGTAGCCGATTATATGTCTGTTTTGGTTGTTGACAGTAACAGTATTACCGCCGTCTCCGACGTTTTCAGCTACAGTGGCCTCTTCAGTCAACTGAGCCCTCATTTGATCAAAATAGGCAACTTGCAGATTGGTGCCGAATTTGATTTGACCGTCCCCGGGCTTAAGGTAACCCAGCAGAAGATTCAAGAGAGTGGTCTTGCCGCAGCCGTTGGGCCCTATTAAGCCAACCTTGTCTCCCCGCAGGATAGTGGTGGAAAAATCGGTTATTACCGGTTCAGTCCCGTAACTGTAAGAGACATTCCGGGCCCGGACCACCAGCTTACCGGATCTTTCTGCTTCCTGAAGCTCCATTTTTGCCTTTCCGCTCAGTTCACGCCGAGACCGTCGCTCCTGGCGCATGGCCTGCAGGGCCCTGACCCTGCCCTGATTACGGCTGCGTCTGGCCTTAATTCCCTGTCTTATCCATATCTCTTCCCGGGAAAGCTGTTTATCGAATTTTTTCTGATGTTCCGCCCCTACCGCCAGCCATTTTTCTTTTTTCTTGAGATAAGCCTGCCAGTCTCCGGGCCAGCTGGTGAGAACGCCACGATCCAGATCCATTATTCGGCTGGCAAGGTTTGCAGCCAGCATCCGATCATGGGTTATAAAGATCAGAGAGCATTTCAATCCCTTAAGAAACTGCTCCAGCCATTTTATGGAATCGATATCCAGATGATTGCTGGGCTCGTCCAGCAGGAGGAGGTCAGGGGAAGACACCAGGGCTCGGGCCAGCATTGTCTTGCGCTTCATCCCCCCGGAGAGTTTAAAAAAAACAGCGTCCGGATCCAGCTGCAGCCTGGAGAGGACCGTCTCCACCTGCTGCTGTATATTCCAGGCGCCAACTGCCTCTATTTCAGCCTGGATACTGCTTAACTTGGCAAGCAGGGCTGGAACAGGTAATTCTCCATTTTTCTTGGCATAATCTGGGCTGGTATAGTCAACAGAATTTAAATTCAGGGTTTCGCTGATTTCACGATATCTGACAAGTAACTCTTGTAACTCGCCTAGACCGGAGGCCGCCATATCATAAACGGATGATTTGCCATTTATCCTACCATAATTTGACCTGGTGTGGTCCCTCACCACCTGGTCAGCCGGCACCTCCTGGCTAAGCATAGCGGTTTTCAGGTTCTGACACCGGATGACCCGGCCGCTGTCAGGAGGAAGATCACCATTAATAATTTTTAAAAGAGAAGACTTGCCCTCGCCGTTGCGGCCTACCAGGCAGACCCGTTCCCCGGTCTCAATCTGGAGGCTGACCCGGTCCAGGAGCAGACTTCCACCAAAGGCCAGACTTATTTCTTGTAAGTTGACTAGATTCATAAAGAAAAGCTTGATTACAATCTTTAAGGTAAAAATTTTTCTTTTTGAGTCTAAGAGATCTTTTCATTAAAATAAACAGAAAATAATTTTTTCTATTGACAAAAAATTTTATTTATCCTAATTCTTACCTGGATTAAAAATGAGATTTGAATTGATAACAGGCAAAACAGAATACTGAAAAATAGGTAACTGAAGAATATGAAGAAAAAAGCGGGTTATACAATTGTCGGTGGTGGTATAGCAACCTATTCAGCTCTGAAAAGTCTCCTGAGGTACGACCCGGGGGTTCAGGTAACCGTTGTCAGTGAGAAGAAACCCTGCTTCTGCTACCGGGCGATGTCACCTCTGGCGGGCGAGGAAGGCGGAAAAGAGGGCGAGATCTTTTTTAATGATGACCTCCCTGACTTTCGGTTTATTCATGACCGGGCCGTGGCTCTGGATACTGAAAATAAAAAAATAACCCTTAAAGACCACGATCAGCTTGATTTTGACCGTTTGCTGATTGCTACCGGAAGTACCGTCGCTGTTCCGGACATCCCGGGAATAAAGGGAGACAATGTCTTTTCCCCGGGAGCCATAACCGATGCCGAACTTTTGAAAAAGGCGGCTGAAAAAGGCGGAAAGGTGGTGATTCTTGGCGGCGGCCTGGTGGGGATCAAAAAGGCTGAAGCACTTAATAAGATGGGTTTATCCGTTACTGTTGTAGAACAACAGGATAACATACTCTTGCCCAGGATAGACCGGGATGGTGCCGAAATCATAACGGAAAAACTGACAAGAAAAGGAATTTCCATTATAACCGGTGATACTATAAACTCTATTCTGCCCGGCAGCCAGGGGGTAGCACTTGAATCCGGCCGGAGGCTGGAAGCCGATCTGGTTTGTATAGCAACAGGAGTCAGGCCCGGAGTTGATTGGCTTCGTGGAAGCAGTCTGAATATCGACCTGGCACTGGTGGTTGATGAAAAAATGCAGACCAGCATTGAAGGTATCTATGGGGCCGGAGATGTGGTTCAAACCCGGGACCGGATTACCTTTAAAAAAATCGTCAGCGCTCTCTGGCCCGATGCATTCGAGATGGGAAAAATCGCCGGGACCAATATGGCCGGCGGGGAATTGGAGTACGAGGGAAGTCTGGAGAATTTAAACTCCACGGAGATTGAAGATATACCCTTTATCACTGCCGGCAATATAATTCCAAGGGATAAAGGCTATGAAATCGTCACCCAGCGAAATAATAACAGCTATAAAAAACTGGTCTTCCAGGATGACAGACTGGCCGGAGCGATTTTTCTGGGGAATATATCCCGGGCCGAACTTTACACCTCACTCATTAAAACCGGCATAAGCCTCGGTTCCATGAAGGAAAAGCTCTTGGCCGGTGAATCTATAACCTATTCGGATTTTTTTATGAAAAACCCTATGCTGGCTAACTATGCCAATCTCTAAAGCTTATTGACCTGTTGTCGAGAGTCATGGGTTCTGGAAAATCATCCCAGCCACTCCCTTAACTCATGAACCTAAGCAAAAGACTAGAATAATACAGACGGCAAGATAGAAAAAACCCACCATTGACCAACGTCCCATAATCTTTTCCGGTTTACGCAGCTTTTTCCCCAGGGGAGAGGTAGCTGACAGGGAGAGCCATTTTCTGGCCCAGGATGTTCCCGGGACAGGATAAAGTTTTTCAGCACCCGTTCTACATTTCTTTGCCAAGGCTGACCAGGCAATTTCCGCTTTATTTCCAAAGTCAGTCTCCGGAAAAAGATATCCTTTTTCACCTTTTAACCGCTCAGCCATGATAAGCCAGATCAGGAAAAGGCCGGAGCCGACAGCCACCGGCCAGAAAGAGTGAAACAGCAAAGAAGCATCCAGAGAGTGACTGCTTAATCCGTGTGCAGCAGGCCACAACCAGAGCCAGAAAGCAGCTCCGGCCAAGGCGGTAAAACAGGGCCAGAGGAGTACTCTTTGGCTGTTGTCCTTATTTGCTCTTTTATGCCAAAGCAGACGACTGCAGTAAAGCATCAAAATCGTAGTGCCAATTGAGGAAACCGGCAGAAAGATTTTGCTCACCCCGTACCACTGGGTACCGCTGACCAGGGCCAGCTCTTTAAAACCGGTTTTGACAATGGCGCCACCGGTAAACGGCAGGCCTGCCAGAGAGAGGGAGGGCAGTAGTAAAGCGATCAGCAGCAGGGGCGAAGCAAGTCGGCCTCCTTTATTAACCACGTCATAGACCAGAAAGAGACTGCCTTTAGCCAGGGAATGATGTACAGCGTAAAGGGGCAAAAGATAGACGGCATACTCTCCTGCTTTGACAGAGTAAAGACCCAGACCGATAATAATGGTCATCAGGCCCATCTGGCTCATACTGGAAAAGGCCAGCACCGCGCCCGGTTTACGCTGTCCCAGTCCGCAAACAACTCCATAAAGCGCGGCCAGGGCTCCCGCTGTTATAAAAAGAAAAGCTCCGGGATCGGAAGTAATAACGCCCAGGGGAATAAAGCGCAGCCAGCCCAGGAGTCCGGCATTGACCATAGCCCCGGCCAGGGCGGTGGCACCAGGGATCGGGCTTTGCTGGTAAGCCGGTGCCATCCAGGCCTGAAAAGGCAGGGCACCGACCTTGACCCCGAAGGCCATGAACAGGAAGATAAGGATGGACATAGAAATAGAGTTCTCATTAATATCTGCTAGAGATGAGCTTTGCGTTTTGAAAAAAATGAGGACCAAGGCAATGAACATTGCCACTTCACTGACCATAACCAGTATAAGGTAGATATTTCCGGCCCGGCGGGCTTCGGAAGTTCGCTCATGGACAATCAGACCATAGGACGCAAAACTCATCAGGGCAAAAAACAGATAAAAACTGAACATATCCTTGGCCAGGATCAGACCGAAATTCCCAGCCATGGCCACCAGAAAATAACCGCTGAAGCGGAGTTCTCCCTTACGGTTCTGGAATTTTTCCGCCACTGTAAAGGAGGTAAGCATCCAGATAACAGCACTGAGGCAAAGAAAAATTCGTCCGGTCTGGTCAAGACCCATACAGCCGCCCATGAAAAACCAGGGAACCTGGACCACAAGATCTCCGGGAATGGTCAGGCTGACCAGCAGGGCCGGCACCGTTGTCCAGGGTAGAAGACTCCATCTTGCCCTGCGGGCGGAAGACAGGCAACAGCCCAGCGCCCCCAGCAGAGGTACACCTGTTACCAGGGACAGGACAAGGGCGTGGAAAATATCCAGGAGGTTTCCCGCTGTCATGACAGGCCATACTCCTTCATAATAAATTTTACCCAGGCCAGAGGGCTGATGTGGGCATTTACGGCGATTCCGGCGGCAATTACGATAACCGCGGTTACCAGAGGCGGAACCAGGAGCATCCAGTGGGTCTCGAAAGAGCCGAATTTTTTCTCCATTGGCCAGGAAAGGGTCTGCTCCTTGAACCAGGCTTTGGTAAGAATAGGTAGAAAATAAGCAGCGTTGAGCAGGCTGCTGGAAGCCAGGACAGCAATAACCCACCAGTTGCCGGCATTCAGTCCTCCGAGGCACAGGTACCACTTGCTTACAAAACCGGCGGTCGGTGGAATCCCTATCATGCCTAGGGCTCCGATAGTGAAGGCGGCCATGGTAAAAGGCATCCGGCGGCCGACTCCATCCATTTCACTGATTTTGTGGATTCCCAGGGTTTCAGCCAGGTTGCCTGCACAGAAGAAAAGAGTGATCTTCATCAAACCCTGGTGGACCAGATGGACAAGGCCGCCGGCTGCAGCCAGTGGCTGTTCAGCCAGGCTTATACCCAGGGTTATATAGGAAACCTGACTGACTGTGGAAAAAGCAAGCCGTCTTTTCAGATCATCCTGCTGTAGGGCCCGGATGGAGCCCCAGATAATAGTAATTGAGGAAAACAGGGTGAGCCAGGGCAGCATACCGAGCCGTAGGGCATTTTTGATTCCGTAAACATCAAGAACAATACGGATGACCCCGAAGGCCCCTGCTTTGACCACGGCCACAGCATGCAGCAGAGCACTCACCGGGGCCGGCGCTATCATAGCCTGGGGAAGCCAGCCGTGCAGGGGTACTATTGCCGCTTTAACTCCCACCCCGGCTATGAGCAGCAGGAAAATCATTTTTAACTGTAAATGATGCCTGGCCAGCATCACAGGGGAGAAACCAGCCGGGCTGAAATCCCCTAGGCCCACCAGGGTATGAAGCCAGATAACACCGAAAAGAAAAGCTGCACCGCCTCCAAAGGCGTAAATCAGATACTTCCGGCCGGCTTCCAGGGCTTCCGTGGTGCCGCGGTGGATGATCAAAGGGTAGGTGGCCAGGGTGAGCATTTCATAAAAAAGAAGGAAGGTAACCAGATTACCGGCCATGGCTATACCGATGGTTACAGTTACACAAAGGCTGAAGTAACCGAAGAAATGGCTGCGATTGGGGGAATTCTCCAGGTAGCCTACGGCATAGATCGTGGTCAGAAACCAGAGGACGCTGGACAGGGTGGCAAACAGGGCTGAAAGGGGGTCGGCGTTCAGGAATATTTCTACTCCCGGTAACAGCGGCAGCCGCAGTTCGAACATCAGGCCGAGATAAATAGCGATATTCATCACCAGGACCAGGGCCATTTTCATTAGGGCGCCCAGGATGTTAAGACTGGTGCGCAGCCGGCTGCTCTCCTCGGCCAGGGTAAAGATAACAACCCCCGGCAGAAAGGAACTGAGCAGAATGGCAACAATCAACCAGTCTTCCCAGTTCATGGTCCTCCTCTCATGTAGAAAGCAGTAGTCAAGACCTGATTGATTTTGAGTACCTGCAGGGGATAGGGAGCAATCAGGCCCAGAAACAGGGAGCAGACAGCCAGGATAAAAGACGGCCATTCCAGAAGGCCGGTGCTGGTGCGATGTTTACCTGTCGGCTGGCCAGAAGGAATGATAAAGAACTGGGAAACCACGCGAAAGACATAAGCGGCCGCCAGTAGACTGCCGGTCACCAAAACCAGGGCCCACCACCATTGCATAGCAGCCAGGGAGTCGGTAAGCATCATCCATTTGGCTATAAAGCCTCCGGAGGGGGGCAGACCCATCAAGTTGACCCCGGCAATGACATAGGCGAAGACAGACATCGGCAGATAGGCCCTGATCCCTGCCAGATCATTGATACGGTCATGACCGGCGTGGAGGAATATGGTTCCGGTAGCCATAAACATGGCAGTTTTGGCGCAGGCGTGACCGATGGCCATAAAGATTACCGCACTCCAGGCCTGATGTCCGCCATTTAAAAAAGCAAGCGGAAAGGCGATAAATAGATAGCCCAGCTGGGAAACAGTTGAATATGCAACCAGGAGTTTAAGACGCTGCTGGCGCAAGGCCTGCATCGAACCCCAGAGGATGGCCATTGCCCCAAGTACACCGATCAGGTTATAGGCCGAGGCCGGAATTACTGAGGCAAAGACATCGAACCACAGTCTGAACATCAGGAAAAACGAGCCCTTGACCACCAGACCGGAGAGAATAGCGCTTACCGGGGCCAGTGCATTGGCATGGGCTGACGGCAGCCAGAAATGAAAAGGGAAAAGGGCTGTTTTTAACAGCAGACCGACGCTCATCAGGGCCAGGGCAGCCCGGACTCCGGGTTCAGCTGAAGCCAGGTCAGTAAGCAGACTGAGATCGAGGACCGCGTAAGTTTTATAGAGAAAAGCCACTCCTAAAAGATAAGAAAAAGAACCAAGCAGACTGACCAGCAGGTAGCGAAAGGAAGCGATTTGAGAGGGTGGTTTTCCGGAGAGGGCGGCCAGAGCAGCGGCAGAGACCCCGATCAGTTCCAGGGTGACATAGAGATTAAAGATATCGTCCGTTAAAAACAGTCCATTAAGCCCGGCCAGAAGTATCATCCACAGGGGCCAGAAAAACCGCTCCTGACGCTCATGGCGCCGGGCCCGGGTGGATGAATCGATCCGGAAGGAGAAATAACCCCGGGCATAGATGGTTATCCCCAGGCCGGTGACAGCAGTCATGGAAAGCATGATCAGGGCCGGGCCTCCTGTCACTAATGAGATTCCCAGAGGGGGCTGCCAGTCGCCGATATTATAAAGGGCTGGACCGGAAAGAAGGAATTGCCTGAACAGCACAATTACCGCCAGACAGTTCAGGACTAGAGCTGCCAGGGAGATCAGAAAGGATCCCCGGTGGATAAGGAAACAGAGAAGGCCGGCCACCAGTGGACCGGCAACCGGCCAGACTATCCAGGACGGATCAGCAAAGACCATTACCTTCCGGACCTCTCTTCGGACTTTAGGTTCCCGGCGTTAAGAAACTGGGACAGATTAGAGGTCTCCTGGATCCGGCAGGCCAGGATCAGGGCCAGGGAGGTAGTGCTTATCGAAACTACAATACCGGTCAGGACCATGGCCTGGGGAACAGGGTCTACAATCCCTCTGCCTGAACCGTAAGAGGTGACCACCAGGAAAAGGAAGATACCGGTGGACATTACATTTACTGCCAGTATCTTTTTAAGGGGCTGGGAACAGGCAATAAGGGCGAAAAGTCCGAAGAAAAAAAGAGCCAGGCCGGCAAAACTGTAAATGATATCTGTACTCATGGTTGCTTGTATTCCTGATTATCTGTAAAAGGTTCTTCCTGTAGATCACCGGCTGGCCGGCCACCCGCAAACAGACCGGCCAGAGTCAGGCCGATGGAGACAGCACAGGCATATTCAATAAGCATAATAAGAGCGGACGCCGAACTTTTTGGATAATCCAGCAGCCTGTCTTCTATAATCATACACCCCAGGGCAGTTCCTATAAAAATCAGAGGACCCAGACTGAGACCCAGGCGCAGTGGTAAAGAAGGGATATTACGCAGCCAGGCCAGATCTGAGACCAGGAGTAACACCCCGGCAGCGGCAAAAACCGCCCCGCCCTGGAAAGCGCCGCCGGCCTGATGACTGCCCTGCCAGACCAGGTAGGCAGCAATCAAGCACATAAGGGGAGCCAGAAGACGCACCGCCCCGATCTGCACCGGATTCCGGTCCGGAATTCTGGGAGGAAACGGTGCCCTGGTCAGGGACCAGACCCCGGTTATGGCCAGAAAAAGGACCATGACCTCCAGCAGGGTATCATAGCCCCTGAAATTAAGAAGGACGGCAGTAACCGGACTCTTTACCCCGCTTTGCCCTATCATTTCAGCTACTTCAGTGGAAAGATCCGGTGAAGGATGCGGCATATCACAAACGGTCAAGACCAGTATCAATGCCAGACAGATATTAAGTACCAAGACAACGGGCAAAATGGGATTAAGCCTTCTTCGCCTTGAAAATTCATTACTGTTAAGCACCTTCTCTCTCCTCGTCCATATCAAGCCGGCGTTCCTGTTTGTGCAGTCTTTCGATCCGTCTCAGGGCGGAAAGAAAAAGAGGTCCGGTCAGGCCGGCACCGATTGCCGCTTCAGCCAGAGCAAGATCCGGAGCCTGCAGCCGGGTCCAGGCCAGGGCCATCAAAAGTCCAAAAGATATGAAGAGAATAACTGCTCTGAAAATATCTTTGGAATAGAGGAGCTGCCAGGCCAGCCAGAGAAGGACGGTTACCAGCAGAAGATCAAAGCAGCCAAGAACAAGCTTTACTTGAGGGTCCATGGAACAACTCCTTTACGAATAGCCCGGCGGGCCACAAGATGACAGGAGGCGGAACTGGCTATAAGTACCAGAAACCAGATAATGAACAGTCTGGCTATAGTATACCAGTTTGCAGACTGAAGGATCAAACCGATAATAATCATTCCCAGTCCGACATTATCCGCCTTGGTAAGGGCATGCAGGCGGGTATAGATATCCGGAAAACGAAGAAGGCCTACAGTGCCTGATAGGAAAAAAGGCACGCCGGCTAACAGGAAAATAAAGCCTATATTATGGATAATCTCCATACGGTATCTCCTTTAATCGTACCAGGTCCGTCTCACGAAAGTCATAGTGGCCAGCAGGGCCAGCAAAGAAAAAATAAGGGCTATATCGATCAGTACAGTTGCTTCAAGACCTTTGGCTAACATCAGCAGAATAGCCAAACCGCAGGTACCTAGAAGCTGGGCAGCCAGCATACGGTCGGCAATAGTCGGACCGAGCAGTACCCTGATCATGCCGGCCGCCACAGCCAGCAGTAAGAGCAGGGCTATTAAAATATAAATCACGGCTGTAGCCTTTCGGTAGAATCAAGAGAAAAGAGCAGGGCAATCCTGGTCTCCAGTTTCTGAATACCTGCCCAAACAGGGAGATTAACATCCAGGGTATGAACAACAATTAATTCGTCCCGCAGATCTGCGCTAAGAGTCCCCGGCATCAGGCTGATAGTATTGACCAGCAGAACTCGCGGAGTCCCTTCAGGCAGGGAGGTTTTATACGAAATCAAGCCGGGATTGATCTTCAGCTTCAGGGAAAAGGTGCGGCGGAGAACATCAAAGCCGCTGGCCGTTGACTGAAAAAGAAAATAGGGAGCAAAGAGCAGACCGCCCCTGAAACTGATATTCCAGGCCTTGTTATCCGCCAGTATCAAGCTGAGGACAACAGCAATTAATACCATTGGTCCGCCGATGATCCAACTGGCACTGTCGCCGCCTACCATGACAAACCAGATCAGGGAAAAGATCAGGGCCGGAGTTACAGTCCTTTTTACAAGTCCGGCTGCCTCAAGACCGGCTATTTTATTTTGTTCTGTCGGCATTAGTAGCACTGTATGATATTAATGAGTAGGATCAAAGTTTTTTTACCATTTTCGGTATAATAACGGATAAATATAATTTTTTCTACAACAAGGTGTGCCGGGGTATAGGGATTTTTAAAGGACATCGTGAAACCGGATGCTGTGAACAGAAGGGGTCAGGAATTTAACCAAGGGCTATTGTTTCTTGGAAGGAAATAGATTAATTGAAAAATATAGAAAGCTGCAATTGTAATGATTGCAGCCCTTATTTGTCAATAGAGATGGTGCCGAAGGGGAGATTAGTAAAATTTTCAACAATTTCAGTAAGTTACCAGAAATAAATGTAACTTCTCATTAAGTTCGGGCACCAAACGTCATTCCCCGGCTTGACCGGGGAATCCAGTCGCACTTGTAAGAAAATCGATCAATTGGATTTTCTTTCCATACTCAGGCTCCTGGATGCCGGATCCGTCATCCCGGACACGATCCGGGACCGGCATGACGGAGTGGCGAATGCTGCACAACTGGTAAGTGACGTTGTAGGGTTAATAGTGATAATATCGGATCTTCAAAGTTGTCAGGACTTATTGGGAACTTACAAATAAATTAAGTTTTTTTACCATTAAATTAAATTTTGTACAGCTCTGGCTGCATAGTCGCATTTGAAATGCATATAAATTGACCAAATTTTGGACGGTCTGGACGGTTCGGACGGTCGATATTCAACCCGTATGATCTCAAAACTCCTCAAGCTTAACAGGTCCACCAGCTAAATCGATTACGGTATCAGTAACCGTGATTGAAAACCACTGCTTAAACATTTGATAAGTTAATTTCTTTGGCCAGCAATCAGCATCGAGCATCCAGGCTTCCAGCTCCTGCTCAAATATTTTTCTCCAGTTCTTCTTAAGCCAGTTCTCATAGTTAAACTCATCATAAGTGTCCGGGATGAGTATCGCCGTGGCCTGCACCTGGTCTTCAGATAAAAGCGGACCACCATCATCAAAACTGTTGGCCCAGTCAATATATGGTTGTTTTGCGCTAACCAGGAGTACGGTCCGGTTGAGTATCTTGTGCATTCGGAAGAATATTTCCTTTATTGGGAGATTTATTAAGTTCCTTATAAGGGACGGCGTGTATTTTCTACCCCAGACCCTGTCTTGGCAATCTGCCAGGATTTACGATGTGGCAAGCTTGTCAAATTAGCACAGTGCCCTTCTTTTTCTGTAATAAAAATATATTGGCAATGCAAGCTCACTTGCCATTTTATCCATTATTACCCAAAAGGAGGTTACTATGAACACCAGCATGCCCCAAGATTCCAGCTTCAACAACTATTTCACTCTGCCCGAACAACTCAGGGATCTTGCCTGGAAAAACCAGAAAACAGTTTATTCTCTGATGTTCGCTGCTGTCCAGGACTTCTCAAGAGCTTCACCCAAAACGACAAAAAGCTCGGTGGCGCAGCGGGATTCACCACCATACTTCATACCCGGTCAAGGGCACTTGACTATCATCCGCACATCCATGTCGTCATGCCTGGGGCGAGCATCAACATAAAAACAGGACCGTGGCGCACGAAATCTTCAGGCTTTCTCTTCAGTCATAAGGCCCTGGCAAAAGTCTCCGGGCAAAGTTCCTGCAGGCCATCGCCGACAAGGGCCTGCAGGTCCCCGGAGACTGTCCGGAGCAGGACATCCTCCGCTGTGAAGACGGTATGGTCACCTTCAGGTATCTCCATGCCAAAACCGGGC
>JAWOFO010000048.1:0-8166 GCA_046497465.1 Desulfobia sp. | reverse complement strand
GCCGCCTCTGTTCCAGCTCGTCCTTCCTGCTCTGCAAACGGGCCTTGTGGAATCTGCGGTACTTTTCAATAGTCCGATTGTCCATCTATTTGCGCCAGCACCTCAATAAACTCCTGGAGATCGCCCCTGACTGAAGACCAGGTCTCTTCAAGTTCCGCAGCCAGTTCAAAAACACGCTTTGTATCCCCCACTCATCTGGACAAGGAGTCTCTTATGCCACTTATCCCCCTTTGGGATACCGCCGTCGATCTCAAGGGCGATGGTTTTGAAAAGACCTTCGATGCCGGAATATACGGAGTGAAGACGGGCTGCCAGACTGTCTGCCAGAATATCTTCTTCATTGCGGGAGGTGAATTCCGGGAGGCGCGCCATCCTGTTCTGACATATGGCGGCTGTTCTGTCGATCTCACTAATTTCTTTGGCAAGCAGAGCCCGGATTATCTGAAACATGGGGAACCTTGATAAACCAAAAATATTATTAGGTCATTACCGCGGAGCTTGTCCCGGACCCCGATCCGGGAGCGGGAATCCGTGCTCTTGGGTAGTTCTGTCCTTCGGGACTTCCGCCCCGGACCAGGGTCCGGGATGACTGAGCAATCAGGAGATCAAGTTAATAAGTTAAGGACGTCCCCTCTAACCCACAGCAAAAACAACTTTGAGATAGCAGCTCAATCTGTAAGATGGTATATTTAATAATAGATGTCAGCAGGACAGGGAACTCCTGATAATATAGACTAATTAAAAAGTTTCAAGAAGCCTGTCGACACACATCAGCCCCTGCCTGACAAAATCAATACAGGCGACAGTTCTTTTCTGATCAGGGATAAAGGTTAAAAAAGATGCAACTGAGACTTTCAATTCAGATTTGGAAAAAAGAATCCTGGTTTATTGCAAAGTGTCCTGAATTAGATTTTATATCTCAAGGCAAAACCAAGGACGAGGCCCAAAAAAATCTTATAGAAGTCATTGGAATCCAGTTTGAGGAAATGTCTGAGATGGGCACATTAGAGGATTACCTTGAAGAGTGTGGCTATGACCTTAATGAGGGGGTTGCAATTCCACAGGCAGAAATGGTTGGCTTTGAAAAGCTTGATATGCAGGTTCAGTAAATGCCCAAGCTTTACCCGACCAACTGGCGGATCCAGTTAAAAATATTTGAACTTTTCGGCTGTACCTACAAACGCAAAAAAGGGTCCCATCATATCCTGAACTGTCCCGGAGCCAAGCGCGCAGTTGTAATTCCAGAATATGAAGAGATTGACATTGATATTATCAAAAGCAACATGAGGACCGTCGGGATGAGCAGAGATAAGTACTTTGAGCTTTTGGCTAAAATATAATTTCATGGGCTCCTGTGCTTATAATATTATTACCAGGCAGATAAAGAAGGGTTGAAATTATGATTAAGAGAACGGTTACACTTTTTTTTAGCCTGCTTACTTCTCCTACCTGTACTGGCCCGGGCAGGGGAAGACGTTTCCTTTACCCAGCAGGACAGGGAACTCCTGATCAGGCTGGACGAGCGTCTGAATCAGATGGAAAAGAGATTTGAGCAGATAGGCAACAGGTTTGACCAGGTGGATAAAAGGTTTGAAGCCCAGCAGAACATGATGATGGCCATAGTCGGGGCCTTCGCTGCCATAGTTGCCGTGACCATCGGCGAGGTGGGGGGAAAGGGCAAGGGAAGGACGCAATTCAAGGGGATCAAGGCAGATCGCAAGCTGATCTTATCGCATGGAGACAAAATCGATGAACTGCACCGCCCTCTGTTTTTGCTGGGTTATCTTGAATAGCTATCCTGAAAAAACTTCGGCCAATTGACTTCACGTAATCAATGTGCTACACTTAAATTACGTAAAGGAGATTTATTATGAAACAGAATGTCACTATCAGTCTGGACCGGGAATTATTAAAGAAAGGCAAGGTTATTGCGGCTAAAATGGATTCTTCCCTGAGTGCCATGTTAAGCAGTGTGCTCGCGGAAAAGATTACCTCCATGGAGAGGTATGAACATGCCAGGAAAAAGGCACTGGCCCAATTGGAACAGGGCTTTCATTTCGGCGGCCGATACAGCCGGACAAGAGAGGAGTTGCATGAGCGAAAAGCTCTTCGTTGACACCAACATCCTACTTTATGCCTATGACAAGGATGCCGGAAGTAAACATGAAAAAGCTAATGCCATAATAAAAGACTTATGGCTAAGCGGGCTTGGGATTCTCTCTATTCAGGTTTTACAGGAATTCTACGTTAACGTAACCCGGAAAATTCCCTGCCCCATTTCCCCCGCACAGGCGCGTTCGGTTATTGAAACCTATTCCACCTGGGAAGTTGTAGTAAGCAATAGCTTCACTATTCTGAAAGTTTCTGAAATCCAGGAACGTTATCAGCTCTCATTTTGGGATTCCCTGATAGTTGCTGCCGCTTCCGAGGCAGATGCCGATAAGATTCTTACCGAAGACTTAAACCATAATCAGGTCATTGAAGGAATCAAAATTTTTAATCCCTTATAGCATAATTTTCGTTCTATTGGCCCCCTTTCAAGGAAACAAAAGTCCTCAGACTCCCCCTCGTCCTTTTTGCTCTGCAAACGGGCCTTGTGGAACCTGCGGCACTTTTCAATAGTCCGATTGTCCATCTATTTGCGCCAGCACCTCAATAAACTCCTAAAGATCATCCCTGACTGAAGACCAAGTCTCTTAAAGTTCCGCAGCCAGTTCAAAAACACGCTTTGTATCCCACACTCATCTGGACAAGGAGTCTCTTATGCCATCTGTCTCCCTTGGGCAGACCGCCGTCAATTTCAACGGCGATGGTTTTAAAAAGACCTTCGATGCCGGAATAGACAGAATGAAGACAGGCTGCCAGACTGTCTGCCAGAATATCTTCTTCATTGCGGGAGGTAAATTCCTGGACGCGTGCCATCCTGTTCTGACATATGGCGGCTGTTCGGTCGATCTCACTCATTTCTTTGGCAAGCAGTGCCCGAATTGTCTGAAACATAGAACACCTTGAAGAACCGGAAGATATTATATAGTCATTCCCGCGCAGGAACGTCATCCCTGCGGAGGCAGGAACGGGAATCCAGTGCTCTTGGGTAGTTCTGTCTTTCTGGACTTCCGTCCCGGACCAGGGGCCGGGATGACTGGGCAATCAGGAGATCAAGTTAATAAGTTAAGGACGTCCCCTCTAACTTCCGGGGTGACCCCGGCTGCGGTGGGGGTGTTGCAGATCTATCTCAAGAAGGAGGGGAGGCTGTGATTATTATCAACCTTAGGAACCCGGCCTCCGGGCGATGAAAAGTGATCTTCTCTCTCGCCCGCCGGCAGCACCTCAGAAAAAATCCGTGCTCAGGCTATCCCTCAAATCCTGATCAGCCTTCCTGAAGAATTCAATTATCTCCCTGGCGTCAACAGGTTTGACAAAATGCAGTTCAGTCAATCCGTCAGGATGGTTCAGTATTCGTTGGGGATTAACAACATACTCATACGGCATGGGATTTCTTTTCCCGGCCAGTTTGATCATATCCCGAAAATCCCAGCCGGTTTCCCGCGAGATGGAAAATACATCCACAAAGTCCTTTTCCTCAAAACGGTCCGCCATCGCCATGATTTTACCAGCAGCAAGATCTTCCAGGCTCTCCAGATACAGTCCGGACTCTTTCTCAACCGGCTTGATCCTTGGGAAATAAAGAGGGACGAATTCAACTTTTACTGCTTCCTTTTTACCGGCAGGTAAATAATAGATACATCTGTCATACAACTTTGTCTGCAATTCGACATCCTGAAATCTCTTTAAAATGCCTCCTATTTCACCGAAAATAACCGGCTGATCTTCAGTCAAGGCAACAAAGTCGAGATCTTCAGAAAGACGATGAAAAAGATAAAAGGCGGCCAGAGCTGTGCCGCCTGAAAAGACGAAATTTTCCTTCAGGCTGTCCGGCAGGGCGGCAAGAATACTATTCTGTTCTTTCGATAATATCTCGGTCATTCATCCATTTTTTTATTAAAAAATTAATTACATACTGCCGGACAGGTTCGGAGTATCTGACCGGGCCATATCTCTCAATTGTTGCTATAATTGATCGTACATCCTGCAGGGTGAGTTCGCCTCTTTTATAGGCCTGGTGAATCTCCGGCCAATAATCGGTAAAGCGTTGAGCCCGCACCGGTCCGGGTATATCTTCCAGTTCTAGCCCGGGCCGGTATTCCCAGAAAATCTTCCTGATCAGATCCATCCTTTTACTCTTTCAAACTCCCTGATGTTATGAGTCACCTGGACGCCATTGTGACTCAAGGCCGTACCTGCTATAAGTGTATTCAGGATATAATACATTGTCACATCCCTTTCCTGGGAACATCAGCTGAATCTGACCGGCGTATTTCCGCAAGAGTCGAAAAGTCATCTTTCCAGCTTCCCGCCAGGGAAATCACCTCATCCGGCCACTCCTCGGACACCTTTTCCCTGATCAGACCCGCCACCCATTTGCTGACTGATAACTTGCTTGAGGCAGCAGCTTTTTTCATTTTTTCCTGGGTCTCATTATCTAAATATATCGTGACCTGGCCCATCCGAACCTCCTTAAGTACACATAAAAACAGAAACTCCATATATGGACAATTATATGTACAGGACGGATGCTGTCAAACTACAAAATCTCCGGAACGTTATCCTAATTTAGTCGGCCGGCAGCCTGGAAAACAATTTACAACCCCAGCAGAAACTTGATCACCGGCCGACACCTTATTCCGACACCATCGATTTCGATGTCCTTTTCAATATCATTGGTCAGCAGAAGGCAATCAGTGTCTTTCACCTCCCCCCCCTTCCCTGGCCGGAAACAGGCTATTTCTCTTTCCGGGATTTCGGTGACCTGGGGGTCGGCATACCAGATCTGTATACGCCGAACGAATTCATCCCCTCCTTGACGACAAAATCCGTTTTAGAACCATCTGCAAGGAAATACACCTCGTCATGATACTGTTTCAAGTGGAGAAAAACAAGATTTTCCACCAGCCACCCTGCATCTTCTGAAAACGAAAAGGCGACCCGGTTACGCAGACCGGTATCGATGGCATACGGCTTGAATCCGGCCCGCATTGTGCTTTTCAGGGAGAAAGAGAACTTCTGTAATTGAAACAGCAGGTAACTCTCCAAAATCGCCGAAACATAATTCTCGGTTTTGTCCTGGCTAATGGTGAAATTCTTTTTCAGCTTGTTGACGCTCGTCAACCGGGCCGTATTGGTCAGCATATAGACGGCCAGATTGCGCAGATTGGCAATATCACGAATTTCGTGGCGCGCAGTGATATCCCGGTAGACAATATCGTCAAAATAGCTTTTGAGCAGAAGCGACTTGTCTTCATCCTCCTTTTTCAGGACGACTTCAGGAAACCCACCGTATTGCATATATTGCTCAAACAGCTTTCTGATTAAGGGTTTTCGCCCGATATAGTCCGTTTCCGTCGAAACGACCACCTCGTTGAACCGCAAAAATTCCTGAAAAGACAAGGGAAAAATCTCAAAGGATATCTGGCGGCCGGTCAATTTGGTACCGATATCCCGGCTCAGCATACGCGCCGAAGAACCGGTTACAAATACTTTTATTTTCTCGGTTTCGCCACGCCCCCGCACCCAGCTCTCCCAACCGGGGATATTCTGGATCTCATCCAAAAAGAGCCAGCAATGTCCTTCTGGGTTAATCTTTTCCCGGTAAGTACGATAAATCTGCTCCAGCAGTTCAATGGAATACTCCATCGCCAACAGAGGCTCTTCCAGATTGACCCGAAGGATCTGATGCGGGTCCGCGCCTCCTGCAAGCAGATGACGGATGACCTGGTTCATAAGAGTCGACTTGCCCGAGCGCCTCACCCCCTTAAGGACAATAACTTCCCTGCCGGAAAGTTGCCGCACAACCGGCCCCAGAATATCCCGCTCAACTCCGGCATCGAGCCCCTCTCCCGACCAGAACCGGTTATAATTGGATACTATTTCAAAAAGCTTGGCAGACTCCATACATTTTACCGACATATCGTTAATATAATGCCAACATACCACCGACATAACGGCACATCAACCACGAAATGTTACAACAGCTCCGGCATCAGGTTTTCCTGAAAAAAACTTCAGCCAATGGACCCCACGTAATTTACTCCTCCCCGGACCGGGCAAGGAAACCTTTTTCCTCTGGGGACCACGGCAAACCGGCAAAACAACCCTTTTAAGGTACCATTATTCCTGGCATCCCGCTGTCCTCTGGGTCGATCATAGGAAAAAAGGAGTTGAAAGGACTGCGCAATCTGAAGCAGGACCATCCCGAACTTAAACGAGCCGCAGTTATATGCCTTGAAGCAAAATACAGAAAAAAACTGAAGACGGCATAGAAATCATCCCGGCAACAAAATTTGCCGAAATGCTATGGGCAGGCGATTTCTTTGCATAACACTTCTTCCCCCGCGGGAGGTAAATTCCGGGAGGCGCGCCATCCTGTTCTGACATATGGCGGCTGTTCTGTCGATCCCACTAATTTCTTTAACAAGCAGTGCCCGAATTGTCTGAAACATAGGGAACCTTGAAAAACCGGAAGATATTATTATATAGTCATTCCCGCGGAGCTTGTCCCGGACCAGGGTCCGGGATGACTGGGCAATCAGGAGATCAAGTTAATTATGTCCTTCTTCTTACTTGACACAAGAACACAAATATCATAGTAGTCAAATTATGGGTAATGAAGGACGAGACATAAAAATTGTTTGGGGCGGAAAGATAGAAAAAGACGGCCGCCGACACGGTCAATACCAGGCCGAACGGCGTAATATAACAACTGAACAAATCATCGCGACCATCCTGACCCCAGACCAGATAATTTGCCAGTCCGCCGATTGCCACCGATATTTCAAAACTTTTGCAACGAAAACTGTCGTAGTTGTAGCAGTTGAAATAGCCTCGAACACATATGAAGTTATCACTTGCTACTGGAGGATTTAATCATGGAAATCTACTATGAAGACAAAGCAGACCTGTTGACCATAAGGTTTAGCGAAAAAGAATATGGCAAGGATATTGAGATCGCAGATGGGAAAGGTGTGCTGACTATAGCTAAAGACGGCACTCTCCAGGAGATCCAAATTTTTGAGGCATCTTCTAATGGCCATATGGTGTTGAGTGCCAGTAATCTTAATATTGGACAGAACAGCAGAGAAGCAGCATAAAAAGAAGCAATTAGAAAATTTCCGCTCCCCAATTTTTTTTGTCTCTTTGCACTTGAATGATTCAATCAACTATAACTCTCCAGCTATTTTACTATACAACTATATCGCCTGACGATAATATTGTCAAGCGATATCACAGGCGGGATAATGCCTCTGGAAGTTGCTGAAGATGAAGGCAGAAGACTGGTTAGGCAGACTGGGTGTCCTGGGGATTAAAAACCTTCGCGGGCTTCCAGTCGTTCAGATCACAGCGGGCGTCGAACAGATCAACATTATGCTGAGCGTTCAGCCATAACTCGGGGGTGGTGTCCAAGGCTGCGGCCAGCTTTATCGCCACCCGGGGAGAGACACCGGCGCGGCCATTGGCGATCCTGCTTAAGTGCTTCCGCGAAATGCCCGTTGCCTCAACAAGAGCTCTCATTGTCACATTGCGGGGTTTCATGTACATTTCCCGGAGAATCGTGCCCGGATGGGTCGGTCGGCGATTTGTCGGAATCATGTTTACTGCCTCCTCAGTGGTAATCTTCATAGTCCAGGTCATATACATCCCGGCCAATCCCACTTGAATGTCAAGCGGTAGTTACCACTCACCTTCATTGCATGCTCATTTTTGCGTTGTCCCTTGAGCTTGTGGAAGCCGAACTGGCCCCGGCAGTCCGTAATGTCGCCAATGGCGTTCAGGAAGTCGAGGATAAGCAGAATCTTTTCTTGATGATCCGGATTGAGTTTAGCGCTATGGCCGGTGTTATAAAGCTGTTTCAGGTCCTTATTACGAAAAACCGCCAAAACCATAATTATACGTTACCTGACAGGTAACAATATATCAATAATTTTTAAGACTCCGAGTTTCTTGAGATTAAGAGGAGGCCATGATTAATACCAGTCTTCGAGCCACCGTCGATCTCAAGGGCGATGGTTTTGAAAAGACCTTCGATTCCGGAATATACGGAGTGAAGAC
>JAWOFO010000053.1:0-5514 GCA_046497465.1 Desulfobia sp. | reverse complement strand
CCTGAGGATTTCAATGAGATAAGAAAGGAGTTTGAAAAGGGGGTTGGAGAAGAGGTAAACAAGGAATATTAAAATATGCGCTTTATAGATACCAATATATTTTTGCGGTACTTCACTGGAGACGACGAAGTGAAGGCAAAAGATGTTTTAAGCTTGCTAAAAAGAATAGACAGGAATCAGGAAAAAGCTGCTACCAACCTTTTAGTGATATTTGAAACGATTTTTACCCTGGAAAGCTTTTACAAAGTAAAAAGAGAAGAAATCAAAGAGCTTCTAAACCCAATTTTAGAGCTAAGGGGCCTAAGCCTGGCACACAAAGACATCATCTCTGAGTCCTTGGACCTTTTTTGTAAAAAGAATATCTCTTTTGCAGATGCTTTCAATGCCTCCTTTATGAAGGCATTCCAGTTAAAGGAGATATACAGCTTCGATGAAGATTTTGATAAAATCGAAGGAATAAAAAGATTGGAACCATCCTTGAATAATAATTAACTAGTCTCAATTAAGGTTTAAGCCCCCGCCTTTAGGCGGGCAGATTTATCACTCCCAATTGATGTGTTATACTTCCGGTAAGGAGGAACAAATGGACTATCGATATGGGAGTCACACAGTATTCAATATTGAATATCATTTTGTATGGGTAACGAAATATCGCTACAAGGTTTTGACCGGCGACGTTGCCCTTCGAGTTCGTGAATTAGTGAGGCAAACATGCGAGGCCTTTGAGATTCAAATTATAAAGGGTGTTGTCAGTAAGGATCATGTTCATATTTTTGTGTCTGCGCCGCCCACGATAGCGCCGAGTGAAATTATGCGCCGGATAAAAGGGCGGAGTTCAAGTAAATTATTCGAAGAGTTTCCGCATTTACGAAAGAGATTTTGGGGGCGCCATTTTTGGGCCCGCGGATATTTTTGTGTATCATCGGGAAATATCACCGATGAAATGATAAAGACATATCTTGAACATCACTTTGAGCCTAAAAAAGATGATGATTTCAAGACAGAACATTAACGGGTCTTTTGACCCGTATCCGGGCTTTCAGCCCTTTATTCCATCCCACCGGCTTTAGCCGGTGGTTGTTGAGTTCAAAACGAAAATAACTTGCGCCAAGTGGATATCCCCTAAATATTATTCGATTTAGGGAATGATTTGTCAATATAAATGTTTAAAACTAGGCATTCCTTTTCCCCGCCCCGGCAAGGTAAACTCCGCAGACCAGGGGCAGCCAGGCTGTAATCATTATAATATGGCCCCGGGATGGTTCCCATACTGAAAGAAAGGCCAGAGGCAGGAGCCAGAAGATGTTAACCAGTAAAAACAGAACAGTTACCCTCCGGTGGGACTGCCAGCGCCGGGCCAGGACCTGATAGCAGTGACTGCGGTGGGGCCGGTACCAGGTTTCTCCGGCAATGATCCGGCGCAGGAGGGTTACCGTGGTATCAACTATAAAGAAGCCGGCCAGGATGAGCCAGGTCCAGATGTTTATCCCGGGACTGTGGGAGGAGGTATGCACCGCCAGCAAACCGAGGATGATGCCCAGAAAGCCGCTGCCGGCATCTCCCATGAAAATCCGGGCCGGCGGCCAGTTCCAGAACAGGAAACCCAGGCAGGAGCAGGCAAAAAGGCTGAGAAGCAAAGTATCCCCGCCGCCCTGAGAGCGGATGATCAGGACCGCGGCGGCGCTGATAAAGACAGCCTCCGAGGCGGCGATACCGTCTATGCCGTCCATGAAGTTAAACAGGTTTAAAAACCAGCCCAGCAGAACAATGCCGCACAGATTGGCCAACCATCCCGGTTCCAGCAGGTAACCGCCCAGGGAAATCTCCGGCAGGCCGTTCAGCCAGTAGAGCCCCCAGGCCGCGGCCAGAAAGTGGATAAATAGGCGCAGGCCGGCCTTCAGGGAGCGGTGGTCATCCAGGGCCCCGGCAGCAGCCACGATTCCCCCTCCCCCGGACAGGGCCAGAAAGGTTTCCAGGGACAGATGCTGCCGGCAAAGCAGAACAAGCAGAGCCAGGAGATAAGAGATAACAATGGCCAGGCCGCCACCGCGGGGAGTCGGCCTCTGATGAGAGCTGCGGCGGCCCGGTATATCAAGTATGCCTTTTTTCAGGGCATAGCCCCGGAAGATTCCGGTCAAAAAGGCGGCAAGGACAAGGACGGCGGCAAGCAGCAGAGACTCAGGCATTGTTCCGATACCAGGAGACGGTTTTCTTTAATTCCTCATTCACTGATAAGGGAGGGGACCAGGAGAGAGTCTCCCCGGCCCTGCCGGCGTCGATCCGGAAGGAGGCACAAAGTCTGTCCATTTCCCCCTTTTTGCCCAGTAAAAGGCCGCTGTACTGCAGCAAGCGGCAGGGAACAGGAAAAAGACGGGGTGATTTTCCCAGATAAAAGGCCAGCCGCCTGATCAGTTCCGGAGTGGAGAGATCCTCCATGTCTGAAACCAGGAAGGTCTTGTTGCCGGCTTCCGGATGTTCCAGGCAGAGGGTTATAAAGTGGATTAGATTGGTAAGTCCCAGCAGACTGCGGCGGTTGTCCAGTCCGGCGAAGGGCAGGGGGATACCTTTGTCGAGCCAGTTCAGGAGCCGGAGAAAATTGCCTTTGACCCCGGCGCCGTAGACCAGGGGCGGCCTGATGATCACTGTCTCCATGCCGGTTTGCGCTGATACCGCCTTAAGTCTTTCCTCGGCTTTCAGTTTGGAGCGGCTGTAGCAGTCCCCGGGCCCGGGCTGGTCCTCCTCCCGGAAAGGCCCTCTGCTGCTCCGGTCGCCGTTGACCTTGGCTGAACTCAGGTAGATAAATCTCTTTATCCCGGCGGCGGCGGCCTGACAGGCCAGACCGTAAGTCCCCTCAACATTGGTCACCCACAACCGCTGTCTTTGCTCTTCTGTCAATTTGCCGCTGTCAGTGGCAGCGGCCAGATGGATTACCTGATCGGAGTCAGTCAACAGGGCCGACCAGTCCGTGCCGGCCCCGATCTTTTTGACGGCGGGAGTGTACCGGTAGCCCTTTTCTTTCAGGTGGGAACAGAGCCCCCGGCCGATGAAGCCGCCGGCCCCGGTAACCAATATCATGGGGTCAGGTCTTGAAAAATAAGCCAAAACCGGATGTTACTCTCCCCGGGGGGCCTTAAAAGCCTGATTGTGGGGAAGTGTAACCCAGAAAAACAAAGTTGCCGTTTTCCCGGACTCTAAAGTCCTTACTTACTCTGGTGGCATTGACCGTGATTTCCGCCAGGTATTCCCCTTCCTGGAGAGAAGTGGTAAAACCCCCGGCGTTACCGGTGTGAAGGATGAACTCATTTGTTTCCCGGGAGTCTATCTGTTTGATTTTAACCGTATGCCCGGGCAGGCCTTCACCAATCTGATAAAGATGGTCCCTGTTCCGGTCGTTATAGGCAATGCCGTAAACCGTTTGGGCCTGGTCAGCCGGAATCAGTTTGCTGCCCATATCCATGGTAAAGACTTTATCCGAATAAAGTCCCCCGAATCCCGCCTGATTAATGGAACTGTTCAGAATAAGATAAGGCCGTCGGGCCTCCGTGAGAGACAGTTTGCTGTATAACTCATTGAAAAAAGCCTTTTCGACAAAAATACCGGCCTTTTCCCGGAAGGACATGTCCTCGTATTCCGGCCTGTTAAAGGTCCTGATCACTTCTCCGGCAAACCAGTACTCATAACCGTTGGCAAAGGCGCGCGTCTCCGGAGTGGAGCCGTCCAGGGCTGTCTTGGCAAAATAGTCGTTTTCCGCCATATCGCGGCTGTGTTCCCGGGTTGCTTGCTCCAGGGCCTGGTTTCTTACCACAGGAGAGGGATCATGAAAGCCGGGAATATACTTCGGTTCCTTGCCGTTTCTCATGGAGGCGGCATATGCCATGGGCTTGCCCCGGGCCTGATTGATCAGGTTTAAGAGTTGTTGATCTCTCTGGGTGGTATCCCCGGCCAAGTCGCAGACTACTGTATAAACCCTGTATTGTTTGCCCTGGATACGCTTTTTGCCGGTGGCGATGTTAATGCCTGCCAGTGTAAGCTCGGGGTTTAACAAAACCAAAGGTTCGGAAGCCGGTGTCCGGAGTTCCCTGAGCAGCATATTTTTAAACAGATTGCCTACGGCGGTCACCGGATCCATATAATTGGCAAAGGCCACCTGGGCTATACGTTCGCCGGCATAAGCAGGAGCAAGAGAGGTCTCAAGGAGTCGCTGGTTTATGTCGGTTCCATTTGCAGAAGTAGTGGAAAAAAAATCTTGGGCCGACATCTCCTCATTGTGGGAGGCCGCCGTAGCTGCCAGCACTTCGTTTTTCTCCAGAGGAGCCGGTTCCGGAATCGAACCATGCCTGGCCTCAAAGTCGCTGATATCATAGCCCATACCTGCTGCTGTTGCCGTTAAATCGTTCCGGGCCTGATTAATATAATCCAGCAGGATATCCTCTGCTTCCTCCAGACCGGTGGCGAAAGCCGGGACACTGGCCAGAGAGATGGAGAGGGCTATGGTTAGGGCTATAAAAATATTTTTCATATTTTTTCTCGGCAAGTCTTTAGTTGGCATTGACCCTGACTTCAGGTTGGCACTTAATTGTTTTGTTCCAAATGTTTCTGGGAAGTTTATTGCATATAATATGCCTAATAAGGACGAGGCGCCTGATTTTTATTTTATTTACCGTATAATCAGGGACATAAACAGTATGTTCCCGGAAGGGGATGAGCCGACTTGTCCGGGCCGTTGGTCTTTTTTAGCCTTGTCTCAGGTTATTTTAAACCTATATCCGCTTTTCTTAAAATTCCTTTCTCAAAATAAAACCCGCCTCCAGTCCCTGCCCCTTCAGGGTGGAATATCTTCCGGGAATCTGATAGTTTTCATCTAAAAGATTGTTGATGAAGACAGTAAGGTCGAGTCCGGGAGTAATGAGGTCCTGCAGTTCACAGCTCAGATCGGTAAGCCAGACACCTGGATAGTCCACCGTTTTCTCCTCAGGTGTGTAGTAGAGATGGGTGGAGGAGTGATACCTGAAATCCAGGGAAAGAGAGATATCGTCCCCGGGGGTCCAGAGGGTGGATAAGTTAAACAGGTTTTTGGCTCCCGGGTCGTAGTTGTAGTCAATCCTGGTGTAATGTTTATCCAGGCTGCCGTCCGGGTTGATCAGGCTGTAATCGTTATAGAGATAAGATTCCGGCGGTCCGGAATGATCAAGCAGGGTAAGGTCAGCCCTTAGCTCCAGTTCCGGCAGCATCTGCCAGCGGCCTTCTAATTCCACCCCCCAGATGTCCTGTTGATTGGGCAGGGAGAGCCCGGCCCCGGCATATTTGTCCTGCAGGATATGGTTGTCTATGTCATTGTGGAAAAGACCGCCGGTTAAGGTCAGCTCCGGCGCCGGCTTCCAGGAAGCCTGCAGCCCTATATTCTCCACCTTTTCCGGTTCAGCCAGGGTTTCCGCCAGCAGTTGTTTGACGTAGGGTGTCCGGTAGGCGGTGCCGTACAGTAGTTTAAACACTGCCTGTTCCCAGGGGGTCCAG
>JAWOFO010000055.1:0-8427 GCA_046497465.1 Desulfobia sp. | reverse complement strand
TCCTCAAGAGAAAGGAGAAGCTTATCTATGTCATCGCCATAGGAGATGCGTTTAGGCCGCCATTCCCCGGTTCTCTTTACCAGCCTGACAGCCTCCTCCATAAGACGGTGAATACCTTGACCGCTCCTGGCCACAATAGGCACTACCGGTACCCCCAGACGTTCCTCCAGCACCCCGCTCTTTATTTCAATACCGCGGTCAGCGGCAACATCGATCATATTAAGGGCTATAATAACCGGAATCCCCAGCTCAAAAAACTGGGTGGTCAAATAGAGATTTCTCTCAAGATTGGCGGCATCAACAATATTGACAATGGCCCCCGGCTTCTCGTTGACCAGAAAATCCCGGGCTACCACCTCTTCCAATGAATAGGCAGACAGAGAATAGGTACCGGGCAGATCAACAATATGAATTGCCTGGCCATCCAGTTGATAAACACCTTCTTTCTTTTCAACGGTAACCCCGGGATAATTACCTACATGCTGGTGGGCACCTGTGAGGGCATTGAAAAGAGTGCTCTTACCGGAATTCGGATTGCCTGCCATAGCAATCTTTATATTGCCGTTCAAGCCGCCTCCTCTTCATCCACATCCACTTCAATAAAATCAGCCTCATTATTACGCAGGCTGACCACACTGCCCATAACCTTCAAGGCAACAGGGTCATAAAGAGGGGCCCTCTTCTGTATGGTTATTTCCGTACCCGGCACCAGCCCCATGTCACGGAGCCTTTTACCCACTTCTCCTCCTTGTTTTATGGCTACAATTCTGCCTTTCTGATTCCTTTTCATACCCCGCAACCTTTTCCGCCGTCTCATTCCCCCACAGGTTCGGGTATCTTTATCAACAATCCTCGGAGTTCGCCGTCTTCTACATTTCCAAAAAGTCACTATTTTTGTCTCTCAGATCATGAATTTTAGTTAAAAAACAATTGTCAGCTTTACTACAACTAAAGCAACGGTCACCAACTTTGCTGCTGATAACTTTTCTCAACAAATAAAAAACAGCTACGGCAACAATCAGGACTGTTATTACCGTATCCGGGTATTTCATAATTTCGTCCATTTGTTATACCAAAACCAGTATTTTTCAATTATAAAAATTAATCAATTCGAATTAGGTAAGTTTAATCTAAATAAATTAGACTTTACTAACTTGGCTTGACTATAATAATTTAAGGCTTACCTAATCCAATGTCAAGATTTTTCCGGGGCGTCCTTGACGTTAATATGTTATTATTATCAATTGGCAAATCAATACAGAATGAAATAGTTGCAGGAATAAATATACTTCTGGTTTCTACAGGTACGTTAACACTGGTTAAAAAAAGAATAAAGGAGAGACTAGGTGTCTGAATATTCACAAATATATAAAAGGGACAGCAGCCTGACCGAGGAAGAAAAAGACGTCTATCTCGGTATAATTAACCGCTTTATCGGCTATTATAGCAGAAGATCTCTGAAAAATTCCAAAAACAGGACAGAACAGGAATATCCCTTTATCGCCATGGATACCCGCCAGGCCGTAGAAGAGATAAGGATTGCCCGGGACTACCTGCAAACAGAAAAAAAAGACAAAAATGAGAAAATGACCTTCTTTGATGCCGGCTGCGGCATTGGAAACATCCTTCTTATAGCAGAACAGTATTTTTTTGAGGTCTACGGCATAGAAAAAGACGAATACCCCTGCCTCCTGGCCCAGCAGTTATTCGGGACGGAACGGGTACAGCAGGCTGATATTTGGGATTTCCAAGATTATGGTAACTACGATGTTATCTATTACTTCCGACCTCTTCCTGACAGGGAACCAGAAAGCCGCCTGGAACTACTCATAGAAAACCGGCTGAGCCGGGGAGCGATCCTGATCGCTAACCAGAAGTTAAGCAATGAAATAGAAGAAGATAAACGCTTCCGGCGTATAGACGCTTATTATCCCATCTGGCAGAAAATCAGATTTTAAAATTTATTATGGACAAAAGGTTGCTCACTTCCTAACATAGAAATATATTAATTAAAAAATGATAAGTAATCGATCACTTAAAAATCCACAAGCAGGAGGTAAACATGAAAAAAACAAGTATTTTTCTGATAGTGGCGTTATTCTGCCTTTCAGGCTGCGGCTGTGTTAACAAATCATACTTGGACAACCAAGTTGTCCAGCTTCAGGAAAAAGATAGTGCTATAGAAAAAAAAGTCGAGGATCTTAATAAAAAAATAACCTCTATGGAAAAACGCCTGGATAGCCTGGAAAAAAGAACAACTGACCTGGAAACAGAGGTCAGACAGGCCAAAAATCTGGCCAGGGAGGCAGGGGCCCGGGCGAAGAAAGCTGAATCCGGGGCAGATAAAGCCCTAAGGAAAGCAGAATCGGCAGTACGACGGGCCGAGGCTTCTCTGGAGAAACATCTCAGGAAATAATTTTCAGGGCGGATGACAATAAGGTTATCCCTGTTTACTGCAGAGCAACAGGGATACCTTTTTTCCCCTCAACAGCCTTATGCAGAAGGAAGGAATCGATTTTTCCCCATAACCTGTTCTGAAACAGCAGATAACGGGCTATTGTCTGCTGATTCTTATTATTAAGATAATCGGGATGTACTTCGATAAAGGGGATTCCGCCCTTGACTCCCACTTTTACAGTCTCATAAACTATCAACACCTCACAGCCAACCGGGGTCATCTCGTATAGTTTCTCAATATCCTCGGGATACATGCGGATACAACCATGGCTGACCCTTCTGCCTATTCCCAGAGGCTTATTAGTGCCGTGGATAAAATAGTCATGACGCGAAAGCCGCAGGGCATATCGACCCAAAGGATTGGCGGACCCCGGGGGGACCCTGACTGTTCCTCCCGGGTATTCATCCCTTAATGAAGAAGGAATGGTCCAGCAGGGATCTTTCTTCCTCTTTGTCACCCAGTACCTGCCGGTGGCGGTTTCAAATCCCTGCCGGCCTATGCCGACCGGAAAAGTCGTTACAAATAAATTACTCTTTCTCTGATTAAAAAAATAGAGCCTTAATTCCCCCAGATTAATTATTATCAAAGGATACGTCCGGCCTGAACTGCCTGCTTTCGGGATTATCCAGCTGGTGGGCAGCAGGACAGAGGCCCGGGCCCCGGGGTACCAGGGATCGAGATCGGGATTGGCAAGGGTTATTTCGTTGTAACCAAGATCATAACGCCAGGCCAGTTCAACCAGGGTTTCATTATTATCCCGGATAACATAAGAAGTCCCCTCTCCCAGGACTGCCGGCTGCTTATGATCATCAGCCAGCAACCATTCCCGGCCCGGAGAGTGGGCAGGAAAATACAGACAGACCATAAACATTGAAAAAAGAACCGCAACGACTCTCTTTACAGGTAAATCAAAACTAGTAATTTTGACGGACATTTCAGAAACAGATAACCGCAAACCTGATCTTAAATTAAAGTCAAGGGCAAGATGGAAAACGGTGATATTTTATTATTACTCTCATTAGGGGACAATTAAAAGCTGGATATAGTAGACTGCCACTGCCACCAGAATACCGAATAAGGCCATTTTGATCCCATAAATAAACATACTGCGCCTGGAGACCTTTCCCAGGTACATACCTACACCCAGAATACTGACCACCACCAGAGAACTGGAGACAATCATCGCCGGTCCAGAAGCCAGCCAGAAATAGGGTGATATGGGAAGGGCTCCTCCCACAATGGTGGCAAGACCATCTATCATGCCGGCATGGAGGGTCACAAGGTGTATATTTTCTTCGACAGCAGAACCCTTAAGTTCTTTAGCCACCATGGCTTTTTCAATTTTGCGCAGCTCCTTATACTGATCAACGCGCTCAGCTGAAAAGGCGCTTAAGACATTGGATATACCGTTGGCAAAGGCTCCGCCGATTCCGGCTGCAATTATCACGGAAGAAGAAGCACTGGAAGCCCCGACCACTATACCAAGAGTGGACAGGGCGCCGTCAATAAAGCCCCTGAAAAACTTGCTTATCATACATCGTCCCTGGAAGTGGCAAAAACCTCATCTATGGAATGGATGGCTCCGCCCAACCTTTCTATTGTGCTTTTAATTTCCTCAAAGGTGATATGCTTTCCTTCTATGGTTATCCTCAAGGATTTTGTCCGATCATCAACCTCCTCGACCTTAATATTGACATTTTCTATCTGTTCAATCTCACAAAGTTTTTCTACATAGATCAAAATATCCGGCTCATGCGGAATCAGAACATCTATAATCAGTTTCTTCAACTGCATAATATCTCACCAATAAACCTGAATGAATACAAGAGGACAATCTACCTGTTTTTATATATAACCAAGGGGTTCTGAATACCCGATCCCGACTCAATGTCCTCTCTTAATAAGAGCCATTACACCGTCGGCATAAAAACAGAAAAACATGCCAAATACCGCGGCAATGGTGGTTATCCAGAAAAGGACCAAATGGAGCTGCTGATAATGATAAAAGAAGAGATCCAGAATAAAAAGAATAATCGCCAGATGAATAAGGGAGGAGCCTGTTCTCAGCCAGTAGCCTTTCTTGTTAAACCTCAGATGTTCACTGCCGACCAGGGCCATGCCCAGAACGGTAAACTGCAGAACAAGAGAGGCGATCAGCACTGTTACCAGACCGGCTTTAAGGTTGACGGTAAAAGCCACGGCAGCCGCAACCAAAACCAGGACAAAGGTAAACCTTATCAGCCAGACAGTCGACAGCAGGCGTTTGGGTACACAGATTCCCAGGAGAAGGATAAGGGCAATCAGAAAGGGAGAAATAACCGTATTCATTGTCTCCATATAAACCGCTTTCAAGTCCGGAGCCATATTCTGGAGCTCGGCGAACTTGAAGTAGAACATCCCGTAAAGACAGATAACCGAGATAATAAAAAGGACAACTACTGTGGCCAGGATAAGGTAAAAATTAAGTTCAGATCTCATTGTTATTTATTTGCCTGTATCTATCAATAAAATATTTTGCATAGATCTCTGTCTCCCGACATCCTGTATAAGACTTAAGCCGTGGTATGTTCACCCGGGAAGAAATAAGAAGCCAGGAGAGTGAAGATCATGGCCATAAAACAGAGAATGCCCAAAAAGGAAGAAAAGTACCACATGGTGCTCTTGTTGGCATACAACCTGGTATGTAGATAAGTGGAGTATATTACCCACAACATTATGGAACTGCAGATCTTGGGATCCCACCACCAGTTGCTTCCCCAGGCCTTCAAAGCCCAAGGATAGCCGAGCAGCATTCCCAGGGTCAACAGGAAATAGCCCGGCTTGGCAAAGTCGTAAGCCAGCTTTTCCACAGCCAGGTCTCTACCGGTAAGCATGAAGACCGAGGCCGCAAAGGTCACCGTAATACAGCCATAAGCCAGAAAGAGCAGTGGTGGGTGGAACCACATATATTCCGAATTATAGTAGAAAATCATCCTGGGATAAAGCTGCATGAACAGCCGTAAACGCTCCCCTGGATGAAGAGGTTCACTGAACCAGGGGCTGACCTGGCTGAAAAAGTCAGCCAAATGATCCTGGAAGGGGTTGACTGCGAAAAAAAGAAAAAATACCTGGCCCGCCAGAAGGATACGCAGGAGACCGAGACACCTGGAATTGTTCACCCGGAAATGGGCAACAAGGGTCATCACCGCGTAACACATAAACCAGAAGTAGTACTTGCCGTTTTCCATCCACAGGGGAAGGATGTAACGCGGGGGACTGCTCTTGTCATATAGGGGTAGGTCATAGTAAAAACGGCTGTTCATCATCTCCAGTTGGCGGTTCAGGAAATCCGCCATGGCAGGAGACAGCTTCAGGGGCAGCTCATCGTATATCCGGTAGTGAAACCATCCCAGTAAAAAAAATCCAGCCAGAAATAGAAATACCGCAAGCACCAGCAACAGACGGCTGTAACCGGGAAAAAAGCAGGAAGGCCGGAACAAGTTGATGATTCCGCTAAAACCGATCAGGCCGGAGATGAACAGTATCACAAGCATAATCAGGCTGCCGGCCTGGCTGAACTGGGAAACAGGAAGAAGACCGCTCATATCATAAAAAAACTAAAACATCTCCTGGCCTGCCTCGTCTATGGTCTGAGTGATAGCCTCCTGCAGTTCAGGAGGAAGTCCCATGATATCCACATTGAGAAAACCACGGACTATGGTTGAGGTGGCCTCTTCCTCATCAAGACCCCTGGCCATGAGATACTCAATCTCTTCCTGGGCTACCTTGCCGACAGCCGCCTCGTGAGAAAGTTCCACGCCCGAAACCCTCCCCTCCAGTTCCGGGATGGCATGGATAATACCATCCTTGAGGATCAGCCCTTTACATTCCAGATGTCCCCTGGCAGGCAGACTATTACCCACTATGTGGCCCGGATTGATTATGGTGCCGCCGGTGGTAATGGTCCTGGCAATAATCTCGGCCCTGGTCTCCGGGGCATCTAGTATAACCCGGCTGCCGCTGTTGATATACGAACCAGGAGGAGCGGCAATAACCGAATTAGAGCGGGCCACGGCGCCCCTGCCATTTAAATGGATGGTGGGATAAAGCTGCGCAGAATTAACCTGTTTTAACAGAATATAGTTGTTGAGGAAAACCCCGTCTTCTTCAACAACTGCAGCGCTTCTAGGACGGACATCAACTTTCTCCCCCCAGCTGTGGATCATGGTGAAAGTCAGCTTACCGCCCTTCTTGACAAATATCTCGGAAATACCTAAGTGCAAAGCAGCCCGAACATCATGGGAGACAGCGCAGCCGGTAATAATATTAAGCTCTGAATTCTCTTCAACAACTATAATATTGTGCACGTTTTGGCCCACATTCTGACCCTTGATAAAAAGACAGGACTGGACCGGGTCTGTGATCTTCGCCCCTTTTTCAGTCCGGATAAAATAACCGCCATGCAACCTGTCAGCTACAGCCCTGGTGTATTTATCCTTATCAGGGTCAACCAGCTGCCAGTAATATTCCTGCAGGCTGTCATATCTGGCCAGGGCATCTTTTATATCCAGAATTTCCAGCCCCGGCGAACAGCTCCGGCAATGAGCCGTACCATGATTTAAGTGCAGAAAGGTGCCGCTCCTGTCTTTCCCGGAAACGTCCACTCCTGCCATGAGCAGCTGCCGGCTGTCAGCTGCATCTATCCTGCTCAGATCATCAATAACAACATTATTCTCACTTTCATAATCAAAACCGGAAATATCAATATCTTCCCGGTTAGCTGCTCCGTCTTGTTTATTGCTCCTATTTTTCAGGTCAGGCATTTCACACACTCCCCGTATCCGTATTCTCTGATATGATCCAGAATGTCCCTGGGTCTGGCAACACAGCAGAGCTTGCCGTCATACATGACCATTCCCTTGTCCGCATTTATATAGTCAAGGATATAGCCTGTATGGGTAATAATAAGTCCGGAGGTATCCCGTTCTTTTTTCTGCTGTTTAAGACTTATTTCGGACTTGGGCTCCAGATCCTGCTGCAGAAGGTTGCGGACCATCTTACCGATCAGTTTCATGTTTTCCAGGTCAACTCCTGATTCAGGTTCATCAAGGAGAATAAATTTGGGTTTCTGGGCCATGAGCTGAAGAAGCTCGGAACGCTTAAGTTCTCCCCCTGAAAAACCGGCATTTATGTCCCGATCAAGAAAATTTTCCATATTTACCTGCCGGGCCATGTCCTCGATTTCCTCCTTTTCTTCTCCGGCACAGAGCCGGACAAGATCCCTTGTTTTCAGACCATGGATGGTCGGCGGACGCTGAAAAGACATGCCCAGCCCATGGCTGGCCCTCTCATTAATCGGCAGGTAAGTAATATCTTTGCCACGGAATACAATTCTGCCTTTGGTAATTTCATAGCCGGAAAATCCCATCAGGGTCATGAGAAGAGTGGTTTTGCCTGAACCGTTGGGGCCGAAAAGAATAAAAGTTTCATCACTGGCGATCTCCAGGTTAACTCCGCCGAGCACCTCTTTATCGCCAATCTTGACGTGTAAATCCTCAATCTGCAGCATATTTAAACCTCAGGTAATCATTTACAAACATTTTTTAATCTATAAAAAATATAACTGTTCAGTCAAAATGATGCAATTGGCTTAAGCACCATACTGTGACTATTCAGCAGCACCGCGGAGAACCGGCCAGGCCGTAAATACACCATCTCCTAATGCTGAAACCTCAACTTTCCGACTTAAAAAAACAGCAGGATTTCATGCGGTTGGCATGTCCATTCAGGAACGGTTTCGTGTTTGAGTGGCTCTAAGGCTCACTTCACTAAAATTTCAAAACTCGCTCGTGCCTCGCTCAGGCAGTTGAAATTTTTAACGTTTCGCTTCGCCAAAAGCCACTAACAAACACTGCACAATGTTCCTGAACAGACATATCAACCGCTAAACTCCACTGTTTGACGGGAAATTTTCACGTCGTATCATATAG
>JAWOFO010000031.1:0-13201 GCA_046497465.1 Desulfobia sp. | reverse complement strand
CAGGGTGTTGGTATTGGACACGTTGTCACCCAAAACACTCATGGATTCACCCATGGTTTGCAGACCGCTTATACTTGAATACAGAGAACTGGAAATTCCCATGTCAACCTCCCGTATTTTTAATTAAGAATTGGAAATTCTTTCCACCTTAAGACTATCAGTTAATGACTCAATATTCCGAATCTTCAATTCATCCCTCGCACTTCTCAATTCTTAATTCGTAATTCGCAATTTTATAAGACTCTTTCTACCTGGTCCGCGCTGGTCTGCACATGTTTGTCAATTGTCAGTCCCGGCTTTTCGCTGTTAAAATCAATTCCTGTAACCTTACCCACGGTATAAGGCTCAACCTCCAGAGGGTTGCCCAGGGCATCATAGGCCTTGACCTCATATTGGTACATCCCGCTGGCCACCTCCTCTTTCTCGGCATCCTCGCCGTCCCAGTCCACTTCATGAAGCCCCCGGCCAAGCTGGCCCTTATCAATAGTCTTGACCGGATTGCCGGCTGCATCATAAATGTAAACCTGGCAGGAGGCAGCCTGGTCGTTTAAGAAAAACTCTCCGCTGCCTTTATTTCCATCATAGATCCCTATCTGACTGCCGCTGATCGCCACCTCTTTATCAATAAGGTTAAGTAGCTGCAGATTATTACCAGACTTCTGGTAATCCAGCATCTCCTGCAGGTTATCAGCCATGTCCTGGGTTGCCTCCATATTACTGAACTGGGCCAGCTGGGCGGCCATATCATCACTTTCCATAGGTTTCATGGGGTCCTGATACTGCATCTGGGTAATAAATAGTTTCATAAAATCCTGCCTGTCCAGATCGCTTTTCCCCACTGGTTCTTGGACTGATTTTTTCTGCAGGTAAGGAATACTGCTGTTTATCTGGGATACCGTCATCTTTTCCCCCTTATCAGGCTCCTTGGTTTACTGGCTCCGGGTTCCACTTCCTGGTTTCACTTTCCTAAACCACGAGACTTATACCGTCCTTCTCATTGCCGCTACCCGAAACGGCTGCTGCCGTATAATAAGCGGCATCCGGGAGATATTCCTCTTCAGCAATCGCTTCTCCCCTCCCTGTTCCGGCCTTAAAAAATTTTTCAAACTGTTCCTTGTCCTTAGAAGCCCCTTCCTGACCTACAGATACCGAGCATTCCTCAAGCAAGAACCCCTTCTGGCCCATACTGTCCTTGAAGTTCTGCATATTGCCTTCCAGTATTTCTTTTACCCGGGAACTTTCCATATTAAAAATAACCGAGACATGGTCATTGCGGACCTGGAGATTGACTTTAACTTCTCCCATTTCCGGCGGGTGCAGCCTCAGGACCAGGGAATGCTGCCTGTTTTCAAGGCCGCGCATCACCCCCGAAGATATCTGCTGCATAATATGCTCCTGGATCTGTTGGGGAGAACGGCCCATTATCCTGCCATTCTGTAGAATCTGCAGGTAAGACTGATTATCTGCTTTGGCCATCTGACCGGGAAAAGATGCTTCCGAATCACCTGTCCGGAATCGCTGTAAGCTGTCATTTTTGGAAGAGGCAGCCAGAACATCCATCCAGAATTCCAGTTTCTGTTTCACTCGGCCGGCCTTCTTATCAGACGAGCTGACGGCAGAGGTCTCCTTGCTGTCATAGGGCCATTTATCCAGATAAATCCTGCCCTTTCCCCGTGATTGACGCAAAAGACCGTTAAGCAGCAGCTCATCTTCGATTTCTCCTGCCTTTTGCACCTGGACACGGGACATATCAACCATCTTCTGAATATCCCTGAACAGGGAATCAACTGCCTCCTGAATCACCTTTGACCAGCCGGCTGATTTATCATTAAATTCCGCATGCCCCAGAACCTTTTCGAGGTCAACCACGAACTTGCCGATCTTTATTTCAGGCTGCTGGTTGCGGACATTTTCAATCCCCGATTTCAGGATCTCTTTCAATCTTTCGAGATTAAAAGAAAACTCTGAAACACTATCTTTTCCGGCCGAGTGGTTAAACAGGTTCTTCAGGTTCAACTCCGGCAGCAGTTTATTACGGAGACTCCGGTCCACTCCGGCCTCAGCAAGAAAATCATAGAGCTGCCTTATCTCCCATTCCGAGAGCTTTATGCCGCCTTTATCTCCTGAGAGTTCTGCCGATTCCAAGTCAATATCCCGGAGTCCCCGGAAAAACTCGATCAGATTAAGCTGATTATCACCGGTAACGGCAGCAGCAGCGATTTCCTTGATCAAGGAGCTGTCCAGCCCCATTTTGGATAAAAGAGATTCCAGAAAAGGAAGCCTGGTTTCCGGTACTGTTATCCGTCCCTCTTCAACATTACTTAGATGGCGGCCAAGACTTTCCAGAACCGAAGCCACATTAAGATCAGCATTCTTACCTCCCATTTTGTCCACAATGGCGCCTAACCGCCCGCCAGTCATTCCTGCATCAAGGGCCAGCTTTTTCAGTGCTTCCCTGTCGGTTATGGCTGCCTCCCACTCTCCGGGGCCAAGTTCCTTCTGCCGGGCAACTGAACGAAGATCCTGGAGAAAAAAACTTAATATTGCCGCTGCTTTTTCATTTTCAGCAAGTTCGTCGCTCTCTATCTGCAACAGAGACGCCAGCTTTTCTTTATCATTACCGGCTAATTCTTCCTTTCTTGAACTCACCCCTAATTTATCAATGTTTCTGGAGACAATTTCTTTTAGTTGACGGTCAAAATGACTGCTGAAAGAGGGCCTCGTTCCGGCCCTCTCTCCATTCATCATGGCAAATCCCCCTTCGGACAGCATCGGTTGCATAATGAGAGACATATCTTCGTCCTTTATTAAGGTCTTTCCCTTATCTTTGATCCTTGATCTTAATCAGATAATGATTTCAACCTGCTTAACTGCAATCCCGATGCCAATGGGAATATGGAAATTATAAATTAGGAGTTCAACTTTCCGACTTGATGTATTTGTATGATATAGCAGAAAATTTTCTGTGAGAAGGAAATGACGAATCGTCCATTTGAGCGAGGTACGAGCGAGTTTTGAAATTTTAGTGAAGCGAGCTTTAGAACCTCCCAAGCACAAAACCGTTCCTGAATAACGTATGCCAACCGTCTGAAATTATGCCAATATTCTAAAGTCGGAAAGTTGATTTAAGAGTTACGAAGTGATAAAACAGAAAATGATGAAATGGAAAAGACTTGGGGAAGGAAGGGACTGGCAAATTTTTCCTTTTTCCGGCAAAAAAGGGGCAAACTTTTTACCTAGTTCAGCCGCCCCATAAGACGGCTTACCTCTACCGCCTTTTCTCCATCCAGCCTGGGAACAATATCAGCAACTTTTTCGCTGTCCATTTCCTTAAGTATCCGGGCGGCATTCTTACTGCTCATACCATTTAAAAGAGGCGCTGCTTTGGAGCCCCTCATGGTGCTGTAAACCTTAACAAGATTTTTAAAATCCTTATCGGTCTTCTCCTGGAACCGGCTCAACTTCCGTTCCAGATCTTTCTGAAGGTCATTCCATTTGGATATCTTCTTATCCAATTCCTTTTCCAGATCTTTGAGCATTTCCTCACGGCGATCAAGCTCCTCGGCCCGGACAGCCAGTTCCTTTTTTTGGACCTCATAGGCTGCAGCGCACTCCATGTCGGAAAAAGGAACATCTACCGGTTTATCCTCCTTATCCTGGGAAATGGCGGGTAAAGGTAAAATCAAAAGGAATAGAAGAAAGAACAGTGTTTTCATGGTGCATCAGCTTTCAAGTTTCAGGTGAAGACCGGCAGGCATCTTAAGCGACTCTTATGGGATTCATACTAAAAATTCAGAATTCATCACTCGTAATTCGTAATTCATCATTCATCATTACCCCGGCCATAACGAAGAATGACCTGTTCATCGTTTAGGTTCTGCTCCTGTTTTTTGGCTTCCTGTAGATAATCCTGCCAATCCCTTTCCTTAATAACCTCCATGGTCTTACGCTCTTTCATTGCCTCAACCAACTGACTCCTGAGATCAGAAACCACCTTTTCCTGATAGACGACAGTATTCTCCTGGATAACTATCTCCAGCTCTTTGGATCTTATGCCGTTCATATAATGCATAAAAAGGGAACCGGAAATCGTTTTACGCTTACGTTCTTCCATATCAGCCAGCATCTGCCGGCGCTGCTCCTGCAGATCAGCAAGAAAATCCTGATACCCTTTCAGAACCATCTGTTCACGGGCCATTTTGAGCTGCAGTTCCTCCTCCGCATTCTCTCTCACTCTTAGAAGGGAAGCAAATCTGAAATTAAAGGCCATGATAAAGT
Organism: Desulfobia sp.; assembly: GCA_046497465.1. Lineage (GTDB taxonomy): Bacteria > Desulfobacterota > Desulfobulbia > Desulfobulbales > SURF-16 > JAWLDV01. The sequence continues at coordinate 8,923 of JAWOFO010000031.1, read as the reverse complement.
TCAAAACTTGGCTGAGCCTATTTGGTTAAATCAAGGAGATCGCGACTGCTCCGGGCCAGGGGGACTTTAGTCTGAACCTCCTGCTTCAGGTAGTCATTAAAGCTGTCAATCATATCGATTGCCTGATCGATCTTTGGATTACTCCCCCTGGCATAGGCTCCTATATTGATCAGATCTTCGGAGCGGCGATAAGTGGAATAAATATCCAGAAAACGCCGGGCCGCTTTGATATGTTTTTCCGCTACCACATCAACCATACAGCGGCTGATACTCCCGGTTATTTCAATGGCGGGATAATGCCCCTGACCTGCCAGACTGCGGTCAAGAATAATATGACCATCCACGATTGAACGTACGGCATCGGCAACAGGTTCATTCATATCATCTCCTTCCACCAGCACACTGTATATACCGGTAATACTGCCCTTATTTTCACAGGTGCCGGCACGCTCCAGGAGACGGGGAAGCTGGGAGAATACTGAAGGAGTGTAGCCCCGGGAGGTTGGAGGTTCTCCTATGGCCAGCCCGACCTCTCTGCCTGACATGGCAAAACGGGTTACCGAGTCCATCATCATTATGACGTCCCGGTTCTGATCACGAAAAAACTCGGAGATGGCCATCGCCAGATAAGCCCCGCGCATCCTTACCAGCGACGGGCTGTCAGATGTAACCACAACTAAAACGGAACGGGCCATGCCTTCCGGTCCGAGCTCTTTTTCAATAAAATCTTTAACCTCCCGGCCCCTTTCACCTATTAGGGCGATTACACTGACATCAGCTGCCGTATGCCGGGCTATCATACCGATAAGAGTACTTTTACCCACCCCTGATCCTGCCATTATACCTATGCGCTGCCCCTTACCAAGAGTGAGAAGGCCGTTTATCGCTCTGACCCCTACATCCAGCGGTTCTGCTATTCCCTCCCGTTCCAGGGGATTCAAGGGGTCGGCATAAAGGGGATAGTACTGCTCGGTATCCAACGGGCCTTTATCATCTATGGGCCGACCCAGGCCGTCAATAACTCTGCCTAAAAGGGCAGACGAAACAGGTACCTTGGCCTCTTTATCAACAAAATGGATACCGCTGCCGGGCTCCACTCCTCGCATAGAACCCAGCGGCATCAGCAGGGTTGTTCCTTCCCGGAAACCGACAACCTCCGCCGCCACCTTGTTATTTCCCCGGTCAACATCAATCATGCAGATACTGCCTACTGGTATGCCGGGCATTTGTCCTTCAATCACCATACCTATGACCTGACTTACCCGGCCCCGAACCGCGATCAAAGCCTCTGATTGCGCTGCCTCTACAACGGCTGGAAAATTAATCATTGAAGTTCAGTAGCGTATCTTTTATATCTCAACTTTCCGACCCATGCTTACGGCATCCTCGTTTTTTCTTTGTCGTCAGCCAGGGCCTTATCTACCGCGGCAAAAAGAACATCCCGGCGATTTTCCAGGGTGGCATCCACCTCGCCGCTACTGGTCTCCACCAGACATCCCCCCACTGAAATTGAATTGTCCTCAACCAGTTTAACTCTTCTCTTTCCGAAAAGAAGTTCTCCCTGCTCACTGCTACTGTTAAGCCGTTCAATATCGGCCCTGTTCATTTTGACGCTAACGGTTGTACTTTCAACAATATATTCCAAGGCACTGTTTAATATCTCCCTGATGACCGGCTTATCCTGTGATATCTCCTGTTGAACAAGGCGTTCAGCCATTACTTTGATCAGTTCCAGGATTTCAGCCTCATACTCGTTCACCAGCTTTTTAGGAATCTCCCCCAGTTCATTAATAAGAAGGGTTATTGAGTCGATCTTCTCAGCATACTCTTCCCTTCCTTTCCGGCGACCCTCTTCCTGACCACTGGCAAGGCCTTCTTCATAGGCTTTATTTTTCAGGTCTTTCTGCTCGGCCCGGATCCTCTCCAGTTCTTCCCGGACCCGGCTTAACTCTTTTTCAGCCTCGGACCTGCGTCCCCCTGCTACTGAACCCCTGTTGGACCGAAAGCCGGCCTCACCTTCCGATCCCTGCTCTCCGATATTCGAGTTCCCTCCGGCAAGACAATCATAAGAGACAAAATCATCCGCCCTTTCCAGATCTCTATATCTTTTGCCAATCTCAATTGGATCAGACAAACTCTTCTTCCGCCCCGCTGCTGATCAAAATTACCTTACCTTCATTTTCCAGGCGTTTGGCCACCTGAATAATAGTCTGCTGGGCCGCCTCAACATCCTTGACCCTTTTGGGGCCCATGACCTCCATATCCTCCTTCAGCATCTCTACCGCCCGGGAGGACATATTATTAAAAATTTTCTCCTTAAGCTCCTCTGAAGCTGTCTTGAGGGCCAATTTAAGATCATCAGTGGAAACCTCTTTCAAAATGGCCATCATACCGCGATCGTCGACTCCCAGCAAATCCTCAAAGACAAACATGAGTCGGCGGATCTCTTCAGCCAGCCCCTCTCGCTGCTCCTCTACTCCTTCAAGGACCCGGCTTTCCATGGAACGATCCACGTTGTTAAGAATTTCAGCAATCGATTCCACCCCTCCCAGCCTTTGTCCTTCCATGCCTTCGACAGCCAGAAGTTCTTCCTGGAGAACCCGATCCAAATCCACCAGTATATCAGGGCTCACTTTATCAAGCTCTGCCATCCTCATTACAATCTCAATCTGAACTTCTTCTTCCATTTCAGCAAGGATATCAGCAGCCTGACCTGTTTCCAGAACAGAGAGAACCAAGGCTACGGTCTGGGGATGCTCATTACGCAGAAAGTTAACCAGCACCTTGGGCTCAAGCTTTCTGGCCTTCCGAAACAAGGTAACCCGCCAATCTGACCGGATATCATTCAGGATGGAGCTGGCCTTATCCGAAGACACAGAGCTTTTCAAGGCATTCTCGAGCATGTCGGTCCCGGAGAGATAGATCTCATCTCCCCCCTCATCACTGCGAAACTCCCGAAGCAGGGCCGCAACATCCTCCTTGTCAACCCGGTCGATCCTGGACATCTGACGGCCGACAATCTTTATCTCCTCCTCTTCAAGACGCTTGAAGACCTGGGCGGTAAAATCATCCCCCAAGGTCAAAAGAAAAACCGCCGCCTTTTCAGGACCGGTCAGGTTGCCTTCTGATTCTTTCTTGGACCGGGCCATACCTTTTTACTCCCCTTCGCGTAACCAGCGCCTGACCAAGTCAGCCGCCCGGTCAGGATCACTCTGGGCCAGCTTGTATATCCTTTCTCTATCCGTAAGGCCTCTGGCTTTAAAACCAATTTCCTCTTCTCCCTCTTCCTCTCCCTCGGCGGAACCGTATTCTTTAATATATCTTTCTTCCCGGGCAGTTTTTTCTTTCTGTTCGCCAATAAGCTTTATAAAGGGACGAACCACAAAAAGAAAGAACCCCAGAACCGCCACCAGAGTTAATACCGGCATTATAGCACGCTCTACCAGAGTCTGCCACTTCTGCACAGCATCCTGAGCCATTTTTTCAGGCTCACCTGCTGTCTTAAAAGGCATACTTGCCACTTCCACCTGGTCGCCCCGGTCCTCATTAAAACCAATGGCATTCCTGATCATTTTTGTCAACCAGGTTATCTCCTCGGGAGATCTTGGCCTGTATTCTTTTACCACCTTACCGTCTTTCTCAATCTCCTCGTATGTCCCATCAACCATGACAGCCACGGAAATCTTCCTGATGGAGCCAACATCTTCTTTAATATGAGTTATCCTGTTACTGATTTCATAATTTTTAACGGCATTATTCCGGGAAAAACCACTTCCGGCATTTTCCCCTTCTCCGGTTTCAGTGAAAGTGGCAAGTTTACCCTTCACTCCCGGGACTCCCCGGGCTCCCTCACCATTACTCCCCTGTTCCCGGACCAGCTGTTCACTGCGAACCACCTGGCCCTCAGGATCGTAAGTTTCCCGGGTAGAGTCGACTTCGGTAAAATCAATATCAACATTCACCCGGGCGACCGCTTTGTTTTCTCCCAGGACCTCATCAAACATGCTCTCCAGTTTATGCCGCAGATTACGCTCCACTTCACTGGTATACTTTAATTTACCCGCTGCCAAAGCAGACTGGGAAGCCATCCCATCCACGGGATAAAGAAGACGGCCGGTAGTATCAACAACAGTCACATCCTGGGCTGACAAACGCGGAACTGCCCCTGCCACCAAGTTAACCACTGATCGAATCTCTTTCCTGCTGAGGCCTGCAGAATTACTCATAGTTAAACTGACAGAGGCTGATACCGGCTTCGACTCCTCAATAAAAACAGACTGTTCAGGACTGGCAATATGAACTCTGGCATCCTTGACCGCTCCAAACTCCTTGATCGTCCGGGCGAGCTCCCCCTGCAGGGCCCTCTGATAGTTGACATGCTGAACAAAATCAGTGGCACCGAGATTGCTCTTGTCAAAAATCTCAAAACCGACACCACCACCCTTGGGCAGCCCCTGCCCCGCAAGGTTTAACCTGATCTCATATACCTTGTCCTGGGGGACCAGAACAGTAGTGCCCTGTTCGGTCAGTCTGTAACTTATTCCCTGGGACTTTAATTCATCAACCACCGCCGCCGCATCTTTCTGAGTCAGAGCGCTGTAAAGCACACCATAGTTTTTACTGGTTCCCATTAGAGACAAGAATACCAGGCTGGAGAAAACAACGATTATCAGGCCTACGGCAACAAGCTTCTGGGCCAGGGTAAAGTTTTTTACTACTTCTGCGGTCTGGCTTAATATCTGTTTTGGATGGGGCATGGTTTTCAGGTTTTAATTTTTTGGTCCGGGCTTAAAGCCTGCTACAGGTTAATCCTCATCACTTCCTTATAAGCCTCAATCGCCTTCTGTTGGACTTTGGTCATCATTTTAAAAGAGATACCCGACTTTTCCAGGGCAATCATGGTCTCATGGATATTGGCATGTTCTCCATTTATCAAGCCATCTCTCAATTCCCCGGCCTCGTACATCTGTTGATTGACAGATTCAATGGAATTTTTCAGGACTTCAGCGAATCCCGAGCCGGGCTCCCTGGTTTCAGTCTGCTTCTGAAGCTGTTCAACTCCTGCCTTTTGTACCTGTGCCAGTGGTAATGTCTTCATTCAGCCTACCTCCCGGAAATCTCAAGGGCTCTCAAGGCCATGTTTTTTACAGATTCAACAGCAGCAACATTGGCTTCGTATGCACGCCGGGCGCTTAAAATGTCCACCATCTGTTCCGGAACATCCACGTTAGGCATCCGCACCACACCGTTCTCGTCTGCATCAGGGTGGGACGGATCATAGACCTCCTTAAACGGTTTATCATCTTCGATTACCCGGGTGACCTCCACCTTGTGCAACTCCGACGATGCCTGCTCAAGGACAGAGAAAAAACTGCTAACAGGCTCCGCGGCAAAGACAATCGACTTCGCCTTATAGGGACCTCCTTCTATAGTCCTGGTAGTATTGACATTGGCCAAATTCATGGAGGCCACGTTAAGCCTGGCCCTTTGAGACCTGAGCCCTGAACTGCTGATTTCCATAGCTGTTAAGATATCCATTTTATTGACTTCCTTCCTCTATAGCGGATTTCAGGCCGCCGAGCTTCTTGCTGACCAGTGAAGTGGCAATCTGGTACATAAGTTGATTTTTTGACAATTTAAGCATTTCCTCATCAAGATCTACCTCACGGTCTTCCACTTTAATAAAAGATTGGGGTTGTATATCCAGGCCGCCGATATGACTGGAATCAGTCCGACTCAGAGTTATCTGCTTCTGATTACCGGTTGCCTCGGCAAGCGCTTCCTTGAAAGAAAAATCACGTACCTTGTAGCCCGGTGTCTCCATATTGGCAATATTGGACTGGATAAGCCCCTGTTTTTGCATCCGGAGGTCAAGAGCCTGCTGCATCATCTGCAGCTTTTCTCCAAACAACTTATTACTGATCATAAAATCACCTTTTAACCTTCCCGATTTTAACTCAGGATTTAAGTAAATACCTGACCGTATTTTTTGTAACTTCTCAAAAATTGAGGGCAACAGGAACAAACAATGCTGGGTACATTGAAAACTTACTACTTTTTCAGGTTTATAAAATTACTTCACAATGAAATAGTTAGCAAATAATATGCCATACACAGAGAAGGGGAAAATTCCCAATAAGGTGCCGGCAAGAGCTGGGATCAACAACTTCGCCAAAAAAACATGGTCATCAGAGTAAAGGTGTTTGAGGGATATCAAATTACTGAAAACTTATAAAAGGAGAACCTGGAAAAAGCAGGGAAAAGAACTTAGCTGATTGTACCTTTATTTCGGTATTCATTGAGTTTATTACGAAGGGTACGAACACTCACTCCCAGAATCCTGGCGGCAGAAGTACGATTATTATTGGTCTTATCCAGGGCCCGCAGAATCATCTGACGTTCAACATCTTTTAAGGTCGGCAACTCATCACTGTCCTCCCCGGAAAAAGAAAAGTTGCTAAAAACCGCCGGGGAAGATAGAGACTCTCCCTTACTCACCTGACGTTCAATATTTTCCAAGTGTTCAGGATCAGCTTCATCCCAGAAATCACGGACTTCAAGATAGTCTCCCGTGGACAACAAAACAGCCCTTTCTACGAGATTTTCCATCTCCCGGACATTACCGGGCCAATGATACTTCCTGAAGCACTCTCTGGCACCTGCAGACAATTTTTTGACCCTTTTATTATATCGGGCTGAAAACTTCTTTATAAAATAATCGCTCAGCAGAAATATGTCATCCTGTCTCTCCCTCAGCGGTGGTATGATAACAGGTATGACATTGAGACGGTAATAAAGATCCTCCCGGAAAGATCCTTCCTTGATGGCAGCCTGTAGATCTCTATTGGTAGTGACTATAACATGAACATCAATGCTGAGAGGTAAACTGCTGCCCAATCTGTCCACCTCTTCTTCCTGGAGGACCCTCAACAATTTTGCCTGCAGATGAAGAGGAATATCGCCAATCTCGTCAAGCAACAGAGTACCTCCATCGGCAAGTTCGAATTTACCTTTCTTGGTGACAATAGCACCGGTAAAAGCCCCCTTTTCATGACCGAACAACTCGCTCTCCAGCAGGCCTTCGGGAAGGGCGGCACAGTTCAAAGCCACAAAAGGCCCTTTCTGCCGGTTACTGACTTCATGAATATAGCGGGCAAATACCTCCTTGCCGGTACCGGATTCTCCATAAATTAAAACTGTAGCTTTACTTGAAGCCACAGATTCCACCCTTTTCAAAATACGACAGAATCTGTCATCTGAACCAATTATACTGATTTTACCAAACTCTCTCTTGTTCTTTCCGTCCTCCTTTGGCAGTGAGCGAAGATCCCTGCTTCCGCTGATAATCCTGTCTACAATTCCCTCTACAGTTGCCCTGGAAATAGGTTTAACAAGGTAATCAAATGCGCCGTTTTTCATGGCATTAACCGCGGTCTCCAAGCTAGGACTGTCCGTAGTAACCGCCACCGGCACGGAGGAATTCCTATCCTTAATCCTCTTAAGCAGTCTCAAGCCATTACCGTCTGCCATATCAATGGAGACAATAACTCCTCCCACCTCCTTTCTGGCTAACAACTCGAGGGCTGCATCGGCGTCTTCCACCTCTTCAGACTGCCAGCCATTACCGATCAAGACTTCATTAAAGTTACTGCGAACACTTTGATTGTCATCGACTATCACGATAACAGTGCTGCAACTGGTCTTACCGACCTTGATATTGCCGGGTTGGGACATAGTTTCTGTAATTTATGTACTGCTTTGCTACTAAACAGCGCCGGTCCGTTTTCACAAAATCAGGTAGCTTTCAGCTCATTAATTCTCGCTAGTTATTCAACTTCAGACATACTACGGGTCATTTCATCCTCTTCCAGTCTTTGACGGGCTATTCTGGTAAGGATTTGGTCGGGTCCGCTCAAGGCCTTTTTATGCAGATCAACTGCCTCTTCCACATTACCGAGAGCAAGCTGAACATCTCCATAATAAAGACTGGCCTTCTGAATCATTTTATTATCACCGGGCATACTGTCAGCCAAGGCTACCCTGTAAGCCTCGCCGGCCTTAGTCGGCTTATCAAGCTTACGATAATAATCGCCAAGACAGACATACCAGTACTGCAGCCTCTCATTTTCAAGCCACTTACCTTTTCTGAATCTCTCCAGCTCCTCAGAAAATTTTTTCAGTTCCCCCTGCTTCTTAAGAAGACGCAGGTATCTTTCGGCGAATTCAGCCCTTTTCTCTTTGTAACAGAAAGACTCAGAGACTGCTCTTTCGTAAAATTCAAGGGCTGACTTTTCTTTTCCCTGATTCTCTCTGAGTTTAGCACTCAAAAAATAAATATTCCCTATTACGGGTTTCCCTTTGTATACTCTTCTTAGATGGTTTAGCAGGATATCAGCTGATTCATAGTTTTTCCCGGCCAGATAGGTTTCCGCCCGGGAAATATAAAGGTCCCTCTTCTCCTCGGGCCCCATCTCCAGTTTCATGGCCCGCCAATAAACTACCGACGCCTTGTCATACATGTTTTGCAGGGAAAAATAGTTGAATTAACTCATATGAATCCAGAGAATCGGAGAAGTTTTATTGAAGAACTCATAGGTCTTCAGAAATATGATGAAATGAAAGATGCAACAATGAAAGAATTGGAAAAAGCGGAACGAGACTTAGGACAGTTCGAGGCAATCTTCAAAGAAGTATCCTCTCAGTTAAAAAAGGTAGAGAAGGAGAAAAATGATGCATTAGCGTGGAAAGAATTAGATGAAAAAATAAAATATTATAATGCTCAATTAATTGCTTTAAAAATTGCAAAATTAAAAGAAGATGAGGAAAGTCTACAACAGAGTGTTGAGGAATCTAATAAGATTATTGAGGAATTAGAAGAGAAAATAACCAGGCAAGAAGAAGTATTAAACCAAGAATCTTTACT
>JAWOFO010000037.1:0-9572 GCA_046497465.1 Desulfobia sp. | reverse complement strand
GATGATGAAAAAGTTGTTCGGAAAAACTTGACATAACAGCTATATTTAGCTATTTATAGCAAGTTCAGGGTCGTTAACTCAGTTGGTAGAGTATCTGCCTTTTAAGCAGAGAGTCGCAGGTTCGAATCCTGCACGACCCACCAATTAAGTAATAAACATATGCACGTCCCCATCGTCTAGCCAGGTCCAGGACATCGGCCTTTCACGCCGGCAACAGGGGTTCAAATCCCCTTGGGGACGCCATTAAATATTCTGCCTGCATATAGCATGCCGTCTTTTTTCTGGAACCTTGTCTTCTTTTTATAAATACCACTTAATGATCAGATCACTGAATTGATATGGATGAAAAAAAATTACAGCAGGAACTACAGTCCCAGGTCCATGAGAAACTTTTGCCCCTTTTCAGCAGGTACAGTATCGATTTCAGCGGCCTGGAATCTGTCCTGAAGTGGAAGCCTATCGTCCTGATGATAGGTAACTACTCCTCGGGCAAGTCTACTCTGATTAATGAACTGCTCGGCCAGGATATACAGCGAACTGGCCAGGCCCCCACTGATGATTCATTTACCATCATAACCTCTGATCCAGACGAAGAGGCTACTGAAATTACCGGAGCCACATTGGTTAACGACTCTTCCCTGCCCTTCGGCCCCTTCAAGATCTACGGCGAGAGATTTATTTCGCATTTTTCCCTGAAAATGGTGGACAATGATCTGTTAAATAATATGGCCATCATTGACAGTCCCGGGATGCTGGACTCTGTAACCGAGAAAGACCGGGGCTATGATTTTCTTAGTGTTCTTGGAGAATTTGCCAGGCTTGCTGATCTGGTAGTTCTGATGTTTGATCCTCATAAGGCAGGAACTATCAAGGAAACTTACAATGCTATCCGCTCAACCCTGCCTGAATCTTCGGCAGAGGACAGGATTGTTTTCGTTATGAACCGGATAGACGAGTGTGACAATCTGAGTGATCTGGTCAGGTCCTTTGGTGCTCTCTGCTGGAATTTGTCTCAGATGACAGGACGTAAGGACATACCTTATGTTTATCTCACCTATGCGCCGTCGGTAGCCAAATCCACTGAACAATTAGCCTCCTGGGAAGGAGAGCGGGAAGATCTTAAACGGAAGATACTTAAGGCCCCGGGGTTCCGGATTTATCATATTCTGGAAGATATAGATCAGCAGGTCAGCCGGCTGGAACTGGTCTGTGAGGCAATGGCAGGTTTTGCCGGAAAAGGCAGGAGGTTGGCGGTTCAAACCGGCAAGGTTGTTCTGGTAGTCGGTCTCTTCTTCTTTTTTATGTTCGGACCGATCGCCAAGCTTATCAGCGGTAGTATTCCGGAAGAGACCCTTATCGGAGGTCTGCTTGGTCAGCATACTCTCGGGGCTGGTCACTTCCTGTTTCCTGCTATCGGAACCATGCTGGTTCTGTTCTTCAGTTGGTTGTGGTTTAGCCGGGTCGGTTTTCAAAGGCTGAAGGTTAAATGGAGTGAGCGTTGTAAGGAATTAATTACTCTGGATACCGCTTACAAAAATGACCTCTGGCGAAGTATTGAGAACCATGCCGCAGAACTGGTAAGCCGGACCTCTCTTCGGGATATATGGTCCCGTCATTCCAGTAATTTAAAGCATATCCGCAATTTTCTGCATGAAAACCTCAAGTCCTATTATCATAAGATAAAGAGTAAACATATCGATTAAAAGAACCACCACCAGGGATCTTTATCTTCAGGCGAGGTTTCTTTTTTCTTTTCTTCTGGGCGGCAGCCTGTGGCGTCCTTGAAATTAGTGCGCTGTATAACAGCGTTATTGAGATTGGTGCCGTTCAAGTCAGCTCCCTGGAAATCAGCTTTAACCAGATAGGCGTTTTCAAGGTCGGCCTGTTTCAGATTTGCGTCTCTGAGCAGTGCCCAGTGCAGGTCCGCCCCTTGCAGATCGGCCTTGAACAGAATGGCCTCGTCCAGCACTGCTTCAACCAGTCGGGCACCTGTCAGGTCAGCGCCTTCCAGGTTGGCTTCTTCCAGTAGGGCCAGCTCCAGGTTAGCTCCTGAAAGTACCGCATTCCTTAAGACAGCACCTCTTAAATCCGCTTTTTCAAGATTTGCTCCGGACAGGTCGGCTCCGCTCAGGTTGCTTTCTGTAAGGCTGGCCCCGCTCAGATCAGCATCTTTCAGAGTTACGTTCTCCAGGTCCGCACCATCCAGATCCGAACCGGCAAGGTCTTCTCCTTTGAGGTCACAGTTGACGCATTTGTTTTCATCGAGCAAACGAGCCACCTTCGCCTTTAATGGCCTGATTGCTGCTCCGGTTTTTTTAGAGGCAGCGTCTTTATTACTGTCAGCCGCGGGCAACAGGAAGCTGTACCAGGTTGTTTTAGTGCTGTTTTTTTCTGCTGGCCTGTCTTCGGAGCTGTCTGCTTCAGGCATTTCGTTTTCGGACAAATGCCGGGTTTCATCTGTCTGAAGTCTTTGACCACAGCCACCTGACAGGAAAAACATGATCAGGCAGTATGCTATGATGCGGAAGTTTATGGTGCTTTTTTTCATTATGGATTTGCGTGTTATTAAGAGTTTCGGTGTTGATACATATTAAAAAATCTAAATTTTTAATATTAACTCAACTTTTTGATTTGAGAAAACTATTATGATTTCAGATAACAAACGCACTGCGCAATGTTCCTGCATGTGTATACCAGCCGCTAAGCACCACTGTCTTATGGGAAATTATCACGTTGTATCATACAGATAAATCAATCCGAAAAGTTAAAATATTAACATTCTGATTCCAAGAGTTAAAGTGAAAATTTCTATTGAATTTTAAGAACAAGTTCAATGGGTTGATGGTCGGAACCGGTAATTTCATAATGGCAGGTGGAATAAACAATATCAATTCCCCGGACAAAGACGTGATCTATAGCTTTTTTCAGATAGCGGGATCTGCGATCCGGGTAAAAAGTGGCTGCATCCATACTGAGAGCAGCTGTCATTTCTTGGAGGAAATGGGAACGGCGGGATAGCCAGGTATTAAAGTCCCCTCCCAGAAGCACCGGTCCGTTATGACCGGAAATAATCTCCCCAAGTTGGAGCATCTGTTGTTTGAATTTAGGTATGCCCACAAAGTTGATAGCATGTACGTTGAGTACCAGCAGGCTTGCCGGCCGGTCTTCCACCTGATAAACTGTGCCTATGGCCATTTTGGGAAGACGTACCAGGGGTTCTTCAGCAGGAGATCTAAGATAAAAGATATCCAGGGGTTCTGCCCGGGCCCCGGTCATTACTCCGGCTTCAGCCGGTGATATTCTGGAAGTGAAGCCGGCGGCAAGGTGCCAGCGGAGGGCATGGGATTTCTTCAGGGTTTTTAGCATGATCTCCCGGAGGAAGGCTTCCTGGAGGAGGATCAGGTCCTTTTCAGAGGTGAGAAATTGAAAATCAGCCGCCCAGCTGGGGCGTCTGGCTTTGTACATATTCCAGACCAGGACCTGCAGACGGCGGGGGAGTATTTCCAGCCGGCTTTTGCCGTAAGAGGTCAGCACATTTTGGTGATCTGGAATTTTATGAGTGATTCCTTTCATTATACTAAATAAATCCGGCCCCTAATTTTTCGGTTATCTTTCCTCCCTTGAGGTCCAGTATGCGGTCTGCCTGTTTTAAAGAGGAAGGGCGATGGGCAATAATAATGGTAGTCCGTTCAGACATGGTTTCAGTTATAGCCTCTTCAAGGAGATGTTCCGCCGGGGTATCTATATTTGAAGTAGCTTCGTCCAGAATCAGGATAGCTGGATCCCTTGCCAGTACCCGGGCCAGGGCAAGGAGCTGACGCTGACCGGCTGAGAGTTCGAGACCGCCTTCACCTACTGAAGTATCCCAGCCCTGAGGCAGTTTGTCAATAAGGGAAGATAATTTGGCCATCTTTACTATCTCCATGAGCCGGCTGTCATCTATTTCCGTATCAAGAACAATATTGTCCCTTAAACTGGCGGATAGAACAAAGACATCCTGCATAACCAGGCCCAGTTGTCTTCTTACCCAGTGAGAAGAAAGTTTTGTCAGTTCATAGTCGTCAAGGTAAATTTTGCCTTGCTCAGGTTCATAGAATTTTTCCAGGAGATTGATTATGGTGGATTTGCCAATTCCGGTAGGACCCCGGAGCGCTACCGTTTCCCCTGGATATACAGTAAAAGATGCCTCCCGGAGAACAGGAATGTCCTGATTGTAACCGAAGTTTACCCTTTCAAATCTTATTTTCCCTTTCAGGTCAACTGAGGGGGAAAGATGTCCTGTTTTATCAGCATTTGCCTTGTTGTCCAGTAGCTGAAAAATACGTTCAGCAGAGGCCAGAGCTGACTGGACAATAGAGTATTTCTGGGACAGCTCACGCATGGGCCGGAAAAACAGGCGCATGTAAGAAAGGAAGGCTACCAGTTCACCGATGGTCATCTGCTGTGCTATTACTCTGCCGCCGCCGTACCAGATAATCAGGGCTGTGGTGGCTGTACTGAAGAATTCCAGAGAAGGCATAAATACGGCAAAGATTTTAATCTGGTTTATAGACTTGGCAAAGTAAGTCTGGTTTCGGTTGCTGAATTGGTTGTGGGTATCTTTTTCTCTGGACAGAGACTGGATCAGGGAAATCCCGGAAAGCGACTCTTGGAGAAAGCCGTTTATTCTGGCCAATTCCGTCCTGATATCCCTGAAGATGAAGCGGGACAGGCGGCTGAACCAGATAATATTTAAGACCACTAGGGGCAGGATCAGGCAGATGAGACTGGTAAGCTTGAAATTCATGATAAACAGGATGACCAGTATGCCGCCGAGCTGGAGAAAGTCATTGAAGAGGGTTACAATGACCGAGGTGAACATTTCGTGGAGGTTGGTGATATCATTTGTCAGTCTGGTAACCAGTTTACCGGCCGGGTTTTTGTAATAGAAATCAAGATCAAGATGTTGAAGGTGGGAGTACAGTTTACAGCGGAGATCATGCATGATATTTTGCCCTATCCATTCCAGAATCAGGGCCTGGGCAAAAGCTGCTCCGAAAGCAAACAGGGCCAAGGCTGCAAACAGAAGGGACAGCCTGGTGATACCCTCCAGGCGCTGGCCGGTAGTAATACTGTTATTCATGATATAGTTATCCACACCCTCTTTCAGCAGGGCAGGCAGGCTGAGGCCCGCGCCGGTAACCAGAAGGGAAAGGACAATTGCTACTGCAATAAACCGCCACCATCCGGAGGCAAACTGTAGTACTCTTTGCCAGAGACTGGTATCCTTAATTTTGGCCAGCTGATCTTCTTCGAAGTAGCCGTAATCGTAATGATGCACTTTTAGTTCTCACTTTCCGGTTTAGCTCCCGCTTGCCGATCCCCATTTTTTTTTACTTATCTTTTGTTTCCTGCTGCCAGCATCTTCTGATAATAGCTGTTTTTTTGTTTAAGCTCTTCAGGGGTTCCTATGCCACTGACCCTGCCTTCCTCCATAATTATAATCTGGTCAGCCAGCTCAAGAGGTGTCCATCTGTGGGAGATCAATATGCAGGTTTTCCCCTTGAGCCAGGGAATGATTGCTGCCATAATCTGTTTTTCCGTTTTAAAATCAACGGCAGACAGACCATCATCAATAATTAAATAGGGACGATCAAGGATTAAGGCCCGGGCCAGGGCCAGACGCTGTCTTTGTCCGCCTGATATGGTTACCCCCTTTTCTCCCAGCCTGGTCTGGTAGCCCTCAGTCATTTGCAGAATTTCATCATGAAGAAAACAGGCCGCAGCTATTTCTTCTACTTTTTCCTGATCAGAGTCCGGTCGCCCGAAAGCTATATTGGCAGCAATGGTATCTGAAAAAAGTATGGTGTCCTGGGCAACATAGGCGATTGCCTCCCGTATCGTCGATATTTTAAGGTCATTGACATCAATGGCGGAAAAGAAGAGCATATCTCTAGACACCGGATAAGTACGGGTCAGAATTCGACAGAGAGTGGTTTTGCCGGAGCCGGAGGGGCCGGTTATTCCTGTTATTCTTCCCGCTCTGAAACAACAGGAAAATTTGTCCAGGATGAGCCTGTTTTGATCGGGATAAGAAAAGGACAGTTCCTTGCACTGAATGGTGCCCCGCAGTTTTTTTACCTTCCAGGGATCAGTTGTCTCTTTCAATACAGGTCTTTCCTCCATGACTTCCTGTAATCTCCCCAAGGAGGTTATACCTCTTTGAAAGAGGGTAAGTACCCAGCCTATGGCCATAATCGGCCAGGTAAGAAGGTAGATATAGGAGATAAAGGCGACAAATTCACCGCCACTGATAACACCGTGGATGGTCAGACGGCCGCCGAAGAGAAGAATCAGCAGCAGACTGAGATTACCTGCCAGAGAGGAGGCCGGGAAAAGGGTGGACTGTACCCGGGCCAGGCCCAGATTCTCTTTGATATATTGCTCTCCCAGTAAAGTAAAACGATTTTCAAAGGTTTTCTCCTGGGTATAGGCTTTGATAAGTTTTATAGAGGATATGCTGTCCCTGGCAAATTCGCTTAGTCTGGCAAACTGTTCCTGAACTCTGGCAAACCGGTGGTGAAGATGTCTGGACAAGATCCTCGAAAGGAATGCCAGGGCGGGCATGGGTAGGACGGCAATAAGGGTCAGGAGTGGATTGATATAAGCCATGCAGGCCAGGGCGGCGCAGGTCATAACTACTGCGTCCAGGCAGGCTACCAGTCCCATGCCGCAGGCCATCTGTACTGCAGTAAGATCGTTGGTAGCCAGGGCCATGATTCGTCCTGGCGGAGAACGCTGGAAAAAAGCGGCATCCAGGGAGAGTACGTGATTGAAGATCTGGTTGCGTATACCTCTTTCAATAAGACGGGAAAACCCAAGAATAGCGGTACGCCATGTGAAGCGGCATACCACGATTAAAAGGGCACAGACCAGGATCCAGATGGCATAGATATTTAGTTCAGCCCTGCTGGCACCACTTATCTCCATAAGGTCAACGGCTTTTTCGATGAATTTGGGAATGGCCAGTTGCAGGCCGTCTACCAGGAGCAGGGCAGCAAGACCGGCCCCTATGCGGTTTCGATATCTTTTGAAAAAAGGAAGGATAAGATTAGTAAACCCTCTTTTCTGCTCGTTGGTAGTTTTAAAAAAAGATAGTGACAACGGTTAATACCTCAAAGCAGGGGGCTGACTAACAGCGCGATATTTTCAAGAAACTGTTTGACCTTTGACCGTTTTTTATGGAGGTTTATATCAAGGGGATAGGCTGATTTTTTATACTTTTCCTGTAAAGAGCGCAACTGTCTGGTAAAGTCAGTATCAAAGATAAAAAGGGAAACCTCGAAATTAAGCCAGAAGCTGCGCATGTCAAAGTTTACCGTGCCGATAAGGCTGAACTTGTTATCAATGTTTATGGTCTTGGCATGAAGAAATCCTTTTTTGAAAAACATAATCCGTATTCCGGCGGCTGCTAGTTCTTCGTAACGGGACCGGCTTGCCAGGGCGACAAGAAGGGAGTCGTTTTTTTCCGGCAGAATCAGGGTTACCTCCACTCCCCGCTGGGAGGCCGAGGTTAGGGCATTGATAAATGCCTGGTCCGGAACAAAATAGGGAGTAGTAAGGATAAGTTCCCGCCTGGCAGTATATATAGCGGTAAGAAGAATATCATGGATCGTGGTGGGAGAAAATCCCGGACCGGAAGGAACCAGTTGGATACAGGTCTGCCTTTCGGTATTATCGGCTGGAGCAGGCTCAGTCATCTGTTGAATTTCATAGGCTGACTCTGGCTTCATCCCGGTTTCCATGAGGAGGTCGCTGACGAAAGTGCCGTTAAGGGCCTCTACAATGGGTCCCTGCATTCTTAACATAACATCCTGCCACTGGCCCACCCTTTTGTTTTGTTTGAAAAAACGGGGGTCGACCAGATTTTGACTGCCGGTATAACCGATTTTACCGTCGATGATCACAATCTTGCGGTGATTGCGAAGGTCGATGCGTCTGAAGATAATTCTCAGTATTCCCACTGGCAGGGTTTCGACGACCTGGATGCCGGCCCGGCGCATTTTTCCAATCATTTTTCCTTTGAGAAATTCTCTGCTTCCTAGTGAGTCAATCAGAATACGGACGACCACTCCTCTCTCGGCAGCTCTGATAAGAGCAGCAGCAATTTCATTCACCAAGCCTTTTTCTTCCCAGATATAGAATTCCAGATGGCAGCTTTTTTCAGCCTGATTGATGTCCTGAGTAAGATTATGAAAGAATTCTTCCGTCCCGGCAAATATCTGTACGGAATTAAAAGGCAGGACCGGCAGGCCGGTGAGATGGGAAGAGTGGTAGAGTACAGGGGTATAGTAACTGTCGTTGAAAGGATGGGCGGGAGATTGATATCGGTTGCGCAGAGTGCCAAGCCACTTATGATAAGCCCCCATTCGTTTTTCTGCTCTTTCCGCTCTGATGTCTCCCAGACGGTTTTCCCCGAAGAGGAGGTAGGCCAGGGCTCCGACCAGAGGCAGGGTCAGAATGACAACAAGCCAGGCCAGGGATTCCCCATAGGGTCGTTTACGCATAATCACCCTTATTGAGAGGCCAAGACGGATTGCCAGGTCGGCAAGGTATAGCAGAGTGGTTATCCAGGGGTGCAGAGTCAGCATGAAGGATTAAGGATTAAGAATAAAAGATCAAAAACTGGAAAACCGTGAACCCTCGAGACCCGATTTTTGATTTTATTATGAAATATCAAGATAAGTCCGAATTTTTTCTAGAGCCGCTTGCTTTTTGCAGTTTAGAGGATAAAGCGGAAAGTGTAAAGTGGGAAGTATGGTGCTGGCTTGGCTAACTTAACCAAAAGTTACAGTTATTCTATAATTTCAGCGATATCTGATTCCAGAATAGAACTGGGGGCATAGCCCGGATAGTTTTTAATCACCTTGCCTTTTCTGTTAACCAGAAAGGATACCGGTATACCGGCTACTCCTCCGAAATCTCTGGTGATCTGGTTGTTCGCCATAAATACGGGGTAATTGATCCCGGTCTTTATTATTATTTTTTTGACCAGTTTGGGTCCGTCATCTACAGATATGGCGATGACACTGAAGCCCTTTTTTTTGAATTTTTTCTGAAGATCGATAAGAGAGGGTATCTCCCGAATACAGGGCCGGCACCAGGTAGCAAAGAAAGTGATAAGTTTAACCTTGTCTTTAAATTTACTGCTGTCAACTACTTTGCCATTTTGGGCGTTTTCCAGAGTAAATTCAGGCATCATGACTGCCAGGGTTCCGGAGGCATATAAAAGTAAGCAGGAGGTTAGCAGAATTATCGTGATTAATTTGTTTTTTCTGATTTTCATTTTCTTAAGTTGATTATTGATCTATCTATAATACAGTCTGTCCGTAGAAATTTTAAGGATCATCCGGTTAATGGATACCTGAGATTAAAAGGTATAGCTCTCGCCAAGGCGCTGAGGACGCCAAGGATAATAAAAATTTTCTCTGCGTTCCCGGCGCCTTTGCGAGAGAAGATATTACTCTTATTGCCCCTGGCTCCACACTACGGCTAACAATAAAATCATATGTGAACATATTTGACAGGTACTG
>JAWOFO010000016.1:0-74236 GCA_046497465.1 Desulfobia sp. | reverse complement strand
GTGATATCGAGAGATACTTTTTTTTTCTTGTTTTTTTTAGTCATTGTTTTAGTTTCCGGTCATTGATTCGAATGGAGCCTTTGAAGCATGATAGTCGATTTGTAAACGTTTAAACTTGAATAATAGCGGCTTCATCTTATTAGATTGAAGTAAAAAAGCAAAGGGAAAAAAATGTCTGATAACAGGGAAATATCCGCATTACTTGAATATGACCGAAGACATGTCTGGCATCCCTATACCTCTATTGAGTATCCCCTGCCGGTTTATCCTGTGGAGTCGGCCCAAGGAGTTAGAATTAGGCTGACAGACGGCAGTGAACTGATTGACGGGATGTCCTCCTGGTGGGCGGTGATCCATGGTTATAATCACCCGGTCTTAAATCAGGCCCTCAGGCAGCAGTGCGACAGAATGGCTCACGTGATGTTTGGCGGCTTGACTCATGAGCCGGCTGTCCGCCTGGCAAGACTCCTGGTTGATTTAACCCCTTTCGGTCTGGAAAAGGTCTTTCTTTGTGATTCCGGCTCAGTTGCCGTAGAGGTGGCCATGAAGATGGCCATCCAGTATAATTATGCCAGAGGTCTCCCTGAGCGCAGCCGTTTTCTCACCATACGCAACGGCTATCATGGCGACACATTTCATGCCATGTCTGTATGTGATCCGGTCAACAGCATGCATCATATCTTTTCAGAGATTCTGCCCGGTTATTATTTTGCCGAGGCTCCCAGGTCTTCATTTCATGGAGAATGGGATCCAGCGGATATCAAGTCCTTTGAGGATCTGCTTGGAGACCATCATCAGGAACTGGCCGCTGTCATTCTTGAACCTATTGTCCAGGGAGCGGGAGGTATGCGTTTCTATCACCCCGGGTATCTCCGGAGAGTCCGGGAACTTTGTGATCATTATGAAGTTCTGTTGATCTGTGATGAGATTGCCACGGGTTTCGGCAGAACCGGACTTCTGTTTGCTTCAGAGCATGCCGGGATAAGTCCTGATCTAATATGCCTGGGCAAGGCCCTGACCGGTGGTTATCTCACTCTTTCAGCGGTGGTGGTTAGCTCTGAAGTGGGGCATGTTATATCCCAGGGAGTACCCGGTCTTTTCATGCACGGCCCTACCTTCATGGGCAATCCTCTGGCCTGCAATGTGGCGGCTGCTTCCATCCGGCTCCTGCTGGACAGTGATTGGCAGAATAAGGTTAAGAGCATGGAAGAGCAGCTCAGCAGAGAACTTGCTCCCTGCCGGCATCTGGATAATGTTCGAGATGTCCGTATCCTTGGGGCCATCGGGGTGGTGGAGCTTGATAAACCAGTGGATATGGGAATTATTCAGAAAATGTTTGTCGAGCGCGGCGTTTGGGTCAGGCCTTTTGGGAGGCTGGTTTATTTGATGCCGCCTTACTGTATTAAAGATGAGGAACTGCGACGGCTGACCGCGGCAGTTGTAGAAGTGCTCAGGAATTATGAATAATGAGCCGCATAATGATGAAATAAGAAATTTAGAAATTTATTATTTGTACTGCTATTCCCAGACTCCGGGTATGGCGGTATTACAAAATTTACAGTGGCCCTTTTTGAGATTATAAACAGGGATGTTATAGCCCAGCCGTTCAATAAGAAGTTTTTTGCAGTTATGGCAGTAAGTGTTGCTTCCTTCGTGGCCCGGCAGGTTGCCCAGGTAAACATAGTTTATACCTTCTGCCATAGCCAGTTCCCTGAATTTGATAAGGGTTGAGACCGGAGTCGGGGGTAGGCGGTCCAGTTTGTACTTCGGGAAAAAACGCAGGAAATGCAGGGGATAATTGGGCCCTAAGTTTTCCAGAATCCAGCCGCACATCTGTTTGGCCATCTCCGGCTTATCTACATAACCTGGTACCAGCAGATTGGTTATTTCAAAATGTACTCCCTGGTCATGCATGGTTTTGAAGGTCTCCAACACCGGCTGAAGTCGGCCTCCGTTTAATTTACGGTAAACAGAGTCACTGTAGGCCTTGAGATTGACATTGGCCGCTCCCAGAACTTTACAGAGTGTGAGCAGAGGCTTTTGATTTATATAACCGTTCGATATCCATAGATTGCTTATTCCTGTTTCATGAGCCAGCCGGGCGATGTCGATCATGTACTCAAAGAAAGTGGTAGCCTCGGAATATGTATAGGCAATAGAGGCTGCTCCCGATTCCCGGGCCCTGTCAACAACTTCTTGAGGAAACATTTCATAATGGCGTACCTCATGGGGTTTGACCTGGGATATTTCCCAGTTTTGGCAGTTGAGACAGCGGAAATTGCAGCCGGTGGTGGCGATGGAAAAAGTGGTGGTTTTCGGTTTGAAGTGGAAGAGTGGTTTTTTTTCCACCGGGTCTAAATGCATGGTGCAGGGATTACCGTAAGCCAGGCTGTAGAGGGTGCCGTCTATATTGACTTTTGACCGGCATACACTGCGGTCTCCCGGGGCAAGCAGGCATTGGTTGGGACAGATATTGCACTTGACCCTGTTGTTTTCAAGTTTACTGTAAAGGAATCCTTCATGACTGAATTTCCCGGGTTTTTTCGGGGCATCGTTTTTGAAGATCCTCCCTCTGATGTCCTTGCCAGCAGAGTGGTTTTGGCTTTTTTCACCAAAGGGCCAGAGATCAGCCCGGGCAGATATCGGATAGAGCAGGGCAGCTCCGCTAAACTGTAGAAAATGACGGCGATTAAATTTTACCATAGTACTATAATACCTGATCTGTTCTTATTAGATTGTTTTGCCCTGGCACTTTGCCCGGGCACCAGGAATTTTATATAAAATAAGCTCGAAACAGCTGAGGGTCACGAGAATTTTTATTTTTCACTTTTCTTCACTTAACATAAGGGCCGATGTCCCGGCAAGTTTAATCAGGACAAGTCCGCTTATTCCCCAGAGCACTCCCAGATAAGGAATTAATACCAGACTGGTCAGCAGAGTCCCGCAGGCTGCCCCGATTAGGTCAGCGGAAAAGGTGCGGGCTGCCGCGCTATTGTCTTCTCCTCCCAGATTAAGGGCCAGAGGAAACTGGCAGCCGCAGATCAGAGAGACCAGGAAACCGAAAATCAAAAAGAAAGAGGGGCTGAGCTCCCGGGAAGCAATAGCCAGCAGCAGGAGCAGTATAAGAAGGAGCAGGGAGAGACAGGCATCACCAGTCAGCAGATAGCGCCTGGCCTGTTTCTTTTGCCCCAGGTATATTCCCAGCCGGGCTCCTGGCAGGAGTCCGGCAAGAAAAACCGTAACTATCAGCCCTATCTCTTCATAGATATAGCCGAACAAGATCTGATAAACCAGGATGACAATGATCTCACAGCCCATGGTAAGAAAGCCGGTGGAAAATAGGACTATTTCTTCCCGCCGGCAACGGACAAGGTATATAAAGACAATAACAGCCAAGCCTCCGAACAGGGGAGTGGGGCTGGTGTTAAATTTGTTGAACCACTGGTTGAACATGATCCTCATCAGATAGGGATGCATATCATAGTTTGGCAGTACTTCAGAGACAACAAGTCCCCGGAGTTCCCGGATTCTTTCTTTAGTAATATTTCCCTGGAAATAGGCGCTTAAAAAGGGGGCTTTGATTCCTTTTTCTGCAAGCAGTTGCGGGATATCCGGGGAAAGGGGGTTGCTGCTGCAGAGGAAAGTGATCTTGTCTCCGGGCAGGATCAGAACGTTTTGGAAGACCGGCAGGACTGAGTTGTATAAGGAGGAGATTTTTTTTCTCTGGGGAGGGCCGAGGAAATTATCAAAGCCACTCACTGAGAAGGAAAAAATTCCCTTTGGATCAAGATGACTGCGGATAAGTTTAAAAAACTCCCTGGTAAAATAACGGTTCCTCTGGAAGGTATCTGGTTCAGGCATATTGATGATGATTGCATCGTACTGGTTATCGGTTTTTTCCAGAAACTTTCTGCCGTCCTGATGAATTATTTTCAGACCGTCAATCATGGTCAGAATATGGTAATCAAACTGAATTTCAGTTATTTCTTCGTCTATTTCCAGATAATCAACCCTTTTCAGGTTATATTTGTCTATTTCTTTCAGCATACCACCCTGGGCCCCGATAATAAGCACTCTCTCCGGGTGTTTGGACTGGGCCATGGGCAGATGGATGCTTTTTTCGGCCTGGGCCTGATCCTGGTTGCTGTATAAAGGTGCCCCATCCATGCACAGGGTATACTGTCCCAGTTTCCGGACTACTTTGATTCTGCCGTACCTGGATTCCCGGTAATCAATGAGCTCGCCGCTTAGTGGTGCCAGAGATGGTTTTTCAAACCAGCAGCCAGCGGTCAAGGTCAACAGACCTGCCATAAAAAGCATCAGACCATGGATTTTTGACCGCTTTTCTTGGGATAGAAGCAGACAGCCAAAAATGAGAAGAGGGATATTGGCCAGGAAAACGGCCTGTAGAGGAGTAGTAAAGATAACCAGAATGAATGAAAACAAGGCCCCGCCGCTTACATCTCCAAGATTGTCCATCAGGTATATCCGGCCTCCTGGATAATCTGGTGTTGATTGTCTTAGGGTGTAAAGACTGTAGGGCAGTAAAAAACCGTCCAGTAAACTGTAAGGTCCAATAGTCATAATTATGGCCTCAAAGGCAGGATAGAAACCTATAGAGGCGCCGGCGGTAAAAATCAGGTCCCGTCCCAGGCGGAGCGCCATTATTTGAAGAGGTGCCAGGGCTACTAAGATTGTAGAAAAAAGTGCCAGTTTTCCGACAGCCGGAGATGACCATTTAAGGGAAAAACGTGCGAGCCAGGTGCCTGCTCCTCCCAGAATGAGCCAGGAAAAAAGGATCAGGGCAATCAGGAATTCGTTGCCTTCAAATTGGGCAAGGAATTCCCTGATCATCACCAGTTGCGTCACCACTGAGGAAATGCCAGTGGCTATAACAACTAAAGCAATTTTTGAGTGTTTCATTATCTGGAGGTTATTAAGAAAAAAGAATTTTTAATTACTATCTTGATTCTTCGGAAAAATCCTGGACCTGATAGGTCTGAACTTTCAGTTTGCCCGTCTGCCAGTAATCTGAAGGGAGACCGGCTTTAAGGCAGAGATTGCCGAGGAATTCTTTTGGCTCGGGGAGTTTTTCCCAGACCTGGGGCAGGAAAGTGGCGCTGGTCATGCCTGAACGAATAATTACGCCATCTACATTGGGACGGAGTTTATCAAGAAGATCAGATTCATCTTGATAATCAAACTGCCGGGGTTCGGTGAGTATACTTACTTCAATTTCTATATCCTCCAATTCTTCTGGTTGGAGGGGCGGAAATCGTGGGTCGCTGAAAGCGGCCTGAACCGCATTCCGCCTAACCCCTTCAGCGATACTGCCTCTAGGATTAATATTCCCTATACAACCCCGGAGGCGACCTCTCTTGGTCAGAGTAACAAAGGTCCCCTTTTCCTGTTGAAACGCCTTGTTTTTTAAAGCTTTTTCAATCATGTTTTTTTCCCGGCCTGATACTTCCTGTCCTGCTTTTTCATCAATCGTCTGCCGGGCCAGGGTTAGCAGTATCTTTCCTTGGCTTTCTGTCAATTCGTCGGTCTCTTGTTTGTTTTCCATTGTTCCTTCTCCTTTTTTTCCATAATCCTGGCCATAAAAGGCGATAAGGCTATAACCCACTACTCTTTCTTTAGTGCCGGCAGTATCACCGCTGTTGGAGTAATGGATAAGCTGTGACTGCCAGTTAAGGTTCCGGGCGGTTTCGATAAGCAGTTTTAAAGGATAAAGGCCGCAGGCCTGGTTCAGACCTGGTTCAAGCTTATTACCTTCGAGGTTCAGTATATGACCCATGGTTTTCTTATCTTTTTCTACGGCGGACTTGTAGTCCAGGTAATGGGAGAGATCAGAACTTACCACGATCAGGGTGTTGGAATCGATAATTTTATTTAATGCCCTGCTCATCTGAGAGATATCTCCAGCTCCCACGATAATAGGCACCAGTTCGAAAGAGCCCAGATAATGCTGAAGAAAAGGCAGCTCAACTTCCAGGGAATGTTCCCTTTGATTTAATCGCGGGCTGGCTTTCCGGAAAAGAGGGGACTGGGAGACAAGTTTGCGGGCATCACTATGAACAGGCACTTCTCCCAGGGGTGTTTGATAAGCCTGATTCAGACTGACTGCCCCGCAGTCAACACCAAAGTGGTGATCAGGGCCGATCAGGATTACTTTTTTGTATTGATTGGGGGTAAGGACAAGAGAGGCATAGGCAGCGGTAAGGCCGGAATACATATATCCGGCATGGGGCATAATCAGGGCCTTAAGTTTTTTATTTCTAGTTAGGTGGGTGGCAGACCTGCCGACTCTGTTGGTCAAGTTTTCTATGGTCTTGGTCAAATCATGGGAATCAGCAGGGTAAAACTTACCTGCCCAGGCCGGTTTTCTGACCTGTTCCCTGTTTTCTGCCTGGGCCTGTACAGAGACCAGGAACAGGATACTGACAAGAAAAAAAGTAAACAGGGGATAAATTTTAACAGTCATGGTATGCTGGAGTTTCAGCTTGACAAGTTTTTGTTGATCGTTTTACGTTTGATGATCAGTTTGACCGGTACCTGTGAGAATTGTTTTTAGCTTTGGCCAGCCGGAGTTTTTAATGAACTTGTCATATGATATTTTATTATTCCGGATCAATATTATAATAGATTAGAATAGTATAAGGGTGCAATACAAAAAGTTAAATGTTTTTTGTTTTTTTGTCTGAGGGGTTCTTGGCCGTTTCCTCCCGGAATTTTTAGTTGCAGGGCTTTGTTGCACGATTGATTCTTTAATTTTTTACAACCTGAATTTGAAAGTAAATTTTAAATAAGTTCAACTTTCCGGATTGATTTATCTGGTATGATATAACGTGCAAATTTTTTCCGAAAGCGGGCCTTGAGAGCACTCAAACAAGAAGCCGTTCCGGAAAAGTTATACCAACCGTCTGAAATCATAATAGTTTTCTCAAGTCGGAAATTTGAGTAAATAAGGATTTTTTATGTTTGTTTCAGGTGATAATGGCGGAGGCAGAAGGCAGTATGAGAGATTTATGAGAGAAATTCCTTTTCAATATGCAATTATTACAGAAAGGGATGGATATTCTAAAGCGGAAGAGTGGCAGAATGGCCTGATACTTGATATAAGTGCCGGTGGAGTTCGTTTTCTTACTATGGAAATGATCACCAAGAATAGCGTGCTTGCTATAGAGTTGGACCTCAGAGATTTGTTCAAGGAGAATTGTCAAAATTATCTTCCTGATATAGGTGATTATGAAGGGCCTGTGCAGATAAAGGGCAGGGTGATGTGGTCCACTGCCACGGCTATGGAAAATGAGTATGAAGTTGGGGTCCAGTTTATTGAGAATGCCTAGTTTTCCGTTCAATTTACAAACACGGTTTTCCATTATTCCACTCACCCAAGTAATATCACAAGCCAGTATCAAGATAAAATCCTCCTAAGTCGGGTATTCTAAAATTTTAGAATACCTGTAGCTACGATAAGATGATATTTCAACTTTCCGGATTGATTTATCTATATGATATAACGTGCAAATTTTTTAGTGAGGCAGGGGTGCTTGACGGTTTGTATGTTTATTCAGGAACATTGTGTAGTGTTTGTTAGTAGTTCTTGTTGAAATCATAATAGTTTTCTCAAGTCGGAAAGTTGAGATGATATCTAATGTCATGTCAAGATAAGATAACAGGAACTACCGGTTGCGGGAGTCAGCAAGAGTTTAAGGTTGACTATATCGGTAATATATCAAGGTAAGAGTAAGGGGAGAATCTTATGGAAGAAAATCGCCGGGAAATAATAGTGATCGATATCAGAATGCCTTTTATGTCAATGGTCGTCTTCATGATCAAGTGGGCCATTGCTGCTATTCCGGCCCTTGTTATTCTCTCGATACTCCTGGGAGTAATGTCCCTTATTTTAGGCGGCTTTACTACAGGTTTCATGGGCAGTATGTATCATCATATGGGCAGGGGAATATAGAAGTCTACTATGAGTTGGCACCTTATCAGGGAAGTTGAACTCCTGCCGGGCTGACAGGATATTCCAGTGGTAAGCAAACCACGCTAAAGCCCATTTCCGGAGGCCAGAATCCAAGGAACCAGTTCCGGCCCAGGATCTCCCGGGCTGTTTCCAGATAACGCCTTATCTGTGATTCCCAGTCCAGTTTCGGGATCGCTTTTTCATTTTAATTCAGAATCGCGGTGGACAATATCTTAGATTCTTTTTATTCGGCGGCTTTGAAAAAAGGAAATGTTGTGGTGCTTGAAAAACGGAATCAGGATCATGCCGGCGATAAAGCCTCCTATATGGGCGAAGAAGGCCACCCCGCCTTCCTGGGAGCTGTTCAGCCCTGAACTGATGAGCTGGATTAGGAACCAGAAAACCAGAACTATGCTGGCCGGGAGCTGAAAGGCTTGGAGGAAGAAGCCTAGGGGGATTATAACTGTAACCCTGGCAAAAGGATAGAGCAGTAGGTAGGCACCCAGAACCCCGGAGACGGCGCCGCTGGCCCCGATCATGGGAATGGCCGAGGAGGGCTGGAGCAGGGTCTGGGTCAGTGCTGCGGCGATTCCGCATAACAGGTAAAAGACTGTAAACCGGCCGTGACCCATGGCATCTTCCACGTTGTTGCCGAAGATCCAGAGATAGAGCATGTTGCCGATCAGGTGCATCAGGCCGATGTGAAGAAACATTGAGGTAAGGACAGTCAGGGCCGGGGGTACGGTTTGTATTTCCGGTGGCAGCGCTTTATTTCCTATCAGGACTGCCGGGATAACTCCCAGACCATAGATCATTTCCTGCTTGGCCTGTAGCGGCAGGCTGAGTTCCCAGAAGAAGGCCAGGGCGCAAAGGACAATCATAACCACAGTAACCACGGGCTTCAGGGTAGTGGGATTATCGTCGTATACTGGAATCATTCTGGAATAAAGGAGATCAAAAAAATATGGACAAAAATGCCGGTTGAAAGATTAACCGGTTATATCAGATTTTTTGAGGAGGATCTCAGGTGGTCGATATGCAACAGGAAAAAATGTATGGTTTCTTTCGACCGGTCGTCTCAAAGGTAGTTGCGGTTATGATAATTCATTTAAAATCTCGCGTGATTGCCTAAAAAAACATAAGTTGATTCTTCCGGCTTCGCTATACCGTCTCATTTTTACTCGGTTTAAGGCTTTCCGCCGGCCATTCAATAACAGAGGTCAGTAAAGAAATGGGACATGCCTTGGCCGGGATTTCCTTATCGGAATTATTACAGGTTATTACCGCAGGAATCGACATCCGACATTGATGTGATGGGCATAGCCCGGCCGGCATCACGCGGCACCCTTGACAAGGTCGGAAAAGCTGGAAAGTTGGAGGCGGCGGCCGGATTCGAACCGGCGTATAATGGTTTTGCAGACCACTGCCTTAGCCACTTGGCTACGCCGCCCTAGTTTTTGCAAGCATAACTATTCAATAAACCAATCAAGATAATCTTAACAATATCTTTTGACAAGAGAAAATTGATGTATATTTGGTTTTTGAAATAGCACTGCCTTGATATTGTTGCAGAAGTGGTACCCTGTTATTATGTCTTTACTTTATTTCTTATTTTAATAAAATTATGGCTACCTTGGAATTATTATTAAAAACCAATAAAGAGAACCTTGCTTCTTTTGAAAGGGAATTGGGCCATTTTTTTCAGGACAGGTTCTTACTGCAGATTGCTTTCATTCATAGTTCTTATTCTTTTGAGCAGGGGCAGGATTGTCCTGAAAATAACGAGAGGTTGGAATTTTTAGGGGATGCTGTTCTGGATCTTGTAATCGGCTATCTGCTCTACCAGTGTTACCCGGAAGTAAAGGAGGGTGAACTGAGCAGGTTCAGGGCGGCACTGGTAAAAGAGAGCCATCTTGCTGTCATGGCCCGGGAGATTGATCTTGGGAATTACCTTTTTCTGGGTAAAGGCGAAGAGGCATCCTTGGGCAGAGAGAAACCTTCCATACTTTCCTGTGCTCTTGAGGCAGTAATAGGAGCTGTGTTTGTTGATGGTGGTTATGAGGCGGCTTTTTCTGTGGTGAACTCTCTATTTGCTCCTTGGATTTCCAGGAATAAAGAATTAATGCTGTCTCTGGATGCCAAGAGCGGACTGCAGGAATTGCTTCAGGAAAGATACAGTGAGCCTCCTTACTATACTCTGGATTGGCAGGAAGGTCCTGATCATGCTAAAGTATTTCATGTCTCGGTGCGGTTCAGGGGGAAAGTCCTGGGACAGGGCAGCTCCACAAGTAAAAAGGAGGCTGAGCAACTGGCTGCCGCTACTGCCATCAGGGAGTTTAAAAATCTGGATAAACAGTGATGTCTACAGGGGCTCCTTATATTATTCCTTTCTTTATTTCCCATCAGGGCTGTCCCCATCAATGTGTTTTCTGTAATCAGGAGGCTATTACCGGAGAAGAAAAAGGCCTTATAAGCGGGTATACTGTAAGGGAAATTCTTGGCCAAAGGCTTTCGGAGCTTGATAATCAGAGAAAAGAGGTAGAAGTTGCTTTTTATGGTGGAAGTTTTACCGGTATCCCTGAAGAGGTTCAGGAAGAGATTTTGGGTGCTGTACAGCCCTTTTTGGCAGCAGGACTGGTTAAATCCATCAGGCTTTCTACCAGGCCTGATTATATTGACAGGAGACGGGCAGCTTTTTTACGTTCCTATGGGGTTGCAACGGTGGAACTAGGGGTCCAGTCTCTCGATCATGAGGTGCTTGTTATGAGCGGCAGGGGACATACGAGGCAGCAAGTAGAGGAGGCTTTTGATGTCCTGCAGAAGGAAGGGTTTAAAACCGGGGGGCAATTGATGATCGGCTTGCCTGGAGACAATTACCGTCGAATTATGAAAAGCTGCCTTAGGCTAGCGGATCTTGCCCCTGATATGGTTAGGATTTATCCTGCCCTGGTCCTTAAAGGAAGTCCACTGGCCAGACTTTATCGCAAGGAAAGGTTCAGCCCCTTGCCATTTAATAAAGCTCTGGCTTTTTCTGTTAAAATAAAGGGACTTTTCGACCGGCTGGGCATCCCGGTTATTCGTATGGGCCTGCATCCTTCTTCTTCTCTGGAAAATGGGCTTCTGGCCGGTCCCTATCATCCGGCCTTTGGCGAACTGGTTAAGTCTCGTATATTTTTTCACAGAATAAGAAGGCTTCTTGTCCGGATTGAGAGGCCTGCTGTTATAAGCCTGTCGGTCCGGGATGAATCGGTTTTCCGGGGGCAAAAGAACTGTAATCTGAAGCGTCTCGAGGAATTGGGCTTGTTAAGAGATGTACAGATTGAGTATAGCCGGGAACAGGCCAGGGATCTGATTTTGGTGCGCCCGGTGAACCTATAACCTTGGAAGCAGAGCTAAGGTTTTTTGTGAGGTTATCGGAACTGACTAGGACTAAGGCGCAGAGATTGCAGAGAACAGGCAGTAACGATAAAATATCGGGAGGCAATTATGACTGATGATGCGAGTCTGAAAATAACCCTGCAGACCGGTGATGCTTTAATTATTGTGGATCTGCAGAATGACTTTCTGCCGGGAGGCAGCTTGGCTGTGCCTCGGGGAGAGCAGGTCATAGGTCCTCTTAATAAGGTGATTTTTCTTTTTACTGAGAAAAAATTGCCAATATTTGCCACCCGTGACTGGCATCCGGCTGGCCATGTTTCTTTTATGGCGCAGGGCGGTCCCTGGCCGCAGCACTGTGTTCAGGAGACCAAGGGAGCATTTTTTGCCAGCGATCTCAAAATTCCTTGTCAGGCCCGCATTGTCTCCAAGGGAACAAATCAGGGGCAGGATAATTATTCGGGATTTGAGGGTACAGATCTGGACTCTCAGCTCTGCAACCTGCAGGTGGGGCGTCTGTTTGTAGGAGGATTGGCCCAAGACGTTTGTGTAAAGAGTACAGTGCTGGATGCCTGCCGCCTGGGCTATAAGGTTTTTGTCCTGCAGGACGGGACCCGCCCGGTGAATCTTAAACCGGATGACGGTGAAAAGGCATTTAACCAGATGGAAGAGGCAGGTGCCCGAATTATTAATACAGGGCAGTTATACGGAAAAATTGAAGAGTAAGAATTAAAAAGCAAAGATCCGGTAGAAAGTTTATATATAAACCAATAACCCCTGAGAGACTTTAAGTAAAAATGTATTCTTTTATTCGTATAGCAGAACAGCGGATCAGCAAGGCCATAGATAATGGCACGCTTGATTTCAGCAGGTGGAAGGACAAACCCCTGCCCAAAGATGATGACAGTGCAGTACCTGCCGAGTTCAAAATGGCCTACAAGGTGCTCAAAAATGCTGGCTACTTGCCTCCTGAACTGGAGGATAAAAAGGAGGTAAAGAGGCTGGAAGAACTGATAAACAGTACCGACGATGAGCATGTAAGAGTTAAGCAGATGAGGAAGTTGAGTGTACTGTTGGCCAAAATCGAGGCAAGAAGAGGCAAACCGATCAATATTGAACTCCAGACTGACTACCACACCAGGATTGTTGAAAGTATTTCCCTTAATTCGGCAAAAGAATAATTATATATTTAGTCTTGGAATGCAGGTGAACAGATTAGGCATTTTAAACTCAGTATTTGCTGGCTTTCAAAAAGACGCGCCAGGGAGCAGGATAACCTTCGACAGTCAGTCCGGGATTATTTTTATCCATGAAATCCTGGAATGATTCAAAAGTCATCCATTCTGTAGTCCTCTGTTCCTCTTTGCTCATGGGGTGGCAACAAAATGTCTTAACAACAGAGAAGCCCGCCCTGGTGAGCCAGTTTTGCAGGCAGGCGGCGGTGGGGACAAAGTAGGTGCCCGGAACCTTGGCATACCTTTTTGCCGGGAAAAGAGCTACCGGATCCTCACCGGGGATTGCCTGCGATTCCAGAATAAGAATTCCTTCCGGCTTCAGGCTTTTATATACTTCCTGCAGTGATTCCAGAGGTGAAACGCGGTGATAGATCACTCCCATCAGGAAGATGACATCAAAACTGTTTTTATAAAGATCAAGGTGTTCAACCCCCAAGAGTTCTGCCTGCAGTGTTTTCAGAGCGGCAAGGCTGTTCAGGATTCGGAAAGTAAAGTAGTGGTGCAGGTAAGGTTCAAAACCTATTACTGTCCGGGGCCGGTAATGAGACATGCGGAACATGTAATAGCCGTTACTGCAGCCTATATCGGCAACTATTTTATTCTTTAAGTCAGGCAGAAGAGGAAGAATACGGTCCCATTTCCGGTTACTCTGCCATTCCGCATCAATATCGATCCCGAAAATTTGGTAAGGACCTTTGCGCCAGGGCATAAGTTTACGAAGGACCTGATATAGAAGTTGATGGTCTTCAGGAGAGATCTCATTGATATCACCTACTACGACTTTATCTCCCTTTGTATCCAGGTGTCCGGCCCTTAAGTGGGCTATTGACTCCCAGAGCCGGCGATAGGTCAGTACACCTTTTTTGTCGCTGGAAAGAAGTTTGTCGTTTTCCTGTCTTTGTTTTAGTATTGTCTGGTGGTCGGCCTCGGGTAGTAATTCAAGATAGTCTTTCATGGGATTTCCTTTAGACCGAGGAAGGCGGTAAAGTTGAACCACTGGAAGAAGCTCTCCACATGAGAAAAGCCTGATTTTTTCATGAGAAGAAGGTTATCCTGGATTGTAAAGGGAATAAGGATATTTTCCAGGGCCTTTCTTTTTCTGGCTATCTCTGTCTCTGAATAGCCCTGCTTCTTTTTGAAATCCTGGTAAATATCTTCATATGATTTTTTTATAGTAGAGTGGGAAGAGGTTGTTTTTTCACTGAGGATAAGAATGCCACCCGGCCTCAGGGCCTGGAAAATTTTTTTGAGGAGGTCTGTTCTGGTATCAGGTGTCAGAAACTGCAGGGTATAGTTAACCAGGACAGCCCCGCATTCTCTAAGTTCTGCTTCTGCTATGTCCTGTCTGTACCAGTAGATGTTGTTCCGGGAAGAAAACATCTCCTGTTTGAGTTGGGCCTTATCGATCATGGCTTGAGATGCATCTATACCTATAAGTTCTATATCTCGGTGGACAATTTTTCCGGCAATCTCTATGAGGGTTATACCGGTGGAACAGCCCAGGTCGTATATTCTGTCACTATCTCGGCAGAATCTGTTCAAAAGGCTGATTGACATCTTTATCAGTGAATGATAATAGGGGATTGACCTAGTCAGCATATCGTCAAAGACTTCTGCTATTCTGCTGTCAAAGGAAAATTCAGCAGGCGGATTGTTTGCCTGAAATATATTGTCTCTGGTCATGATTGTTTTACAGCTTTATTATGATTTTTTTAAATTTTTTGATATTATAAGTCAAGTTTGCTATTATATCAGCGGGTGTCGTAATCTAGATACTTTTTGCTGTCTGTTGTCAAATTTTACTTAAGTTTAATTTAATTGTATTTGTATTGAGCGCGTACTTTTCGCTGGGTCCCGCTTTATAGAATCAGAGAGGCTGTGGAGATCAAAACAATAAAATTTAAAACTTAAAAGTTAAATATTCAAGTCAAAATAGGAGGATGTCCCATGAGTGAAATTAAGAAGATACTTGCCCCTATTGATTTTTCTTCCAATGCCGAGAAAGTTGCGGACTTTGCCTGTGAGAAGGCTCATGAGATGGGGGCAGCGCTGACGTTTATGAACGTGGTAGATGATACCGGCTTTCATCATGGCTTCTCGGTGCAGGACAGCGTTCTGCGTGATGTCAGGGATAGGATGGAAAAAAAGGCAAACGAGTACATTGAAGAACATAAGAAGTTTTGTAAAGTCTGTGATGAGGCCAAGGTTATAGTGGGTGATACTGTGGAAGAAATTGTTAAGGCCGCCCAAGAGGGTTCTTACGACATGATTATCATCGGCACTCATGGTTATAAAGGAATAGAGAAGATATTTCTGGGAAGCGTGGCAGAAAGAGTTATAAAAAGGGCCCCTTGTCCTGTTCTTGTTTTTAATCCTAATAGATGAGAAAGCTATAAATAAGAAGTCAGTTAAGTAGGGGCAGGCCTATGTGCCTTGCCTCTACGGTTTCCGGGTCCTGTATGATTTAGCCTGTAGCCCGTTTTGCCATACTGTGAATGCCAGTTTTCACCACCAGCTTAGAGCCGTTTGCGGCCAGTTTTTTCGGATCACCCGTGAGTAAACGGTTAATAACAAGGCCTTAACTGTTTTTACAGATTTTACAGGATCAGGAGTTAGCCAACCAGCGTTGAAATAATTTCATAACCTCCTATCCAGGTGCCTATCATACTGCCAAAGCCCGACAGCATAAAGGCCAGAAATATTTTTAACAGTTTGTTGTTCCACCAGCTTCGCCATTTTACCATATCTTCAAGAACGGTCTCAAATTCGTGAACCACAGGAGGCTGGACCATGGCCTGGACAAAGGCGCAAAGGTAACCAGCCCCTATCACCGGAGTGAGACTGGTTATGGGGGCTCCTATAAAGGCTGAAAGGACTGTGAGTGGATGGGCAAAGCCTGCCATTGCTCCCAGTGAAGAAGGTATTCCGTTGGCCAGGATCCAGAAGATCAGATTATCTCCAGCCACGTCTATTCCTTTGCTAAAACCAATGAGACAGAGCGAGCTGATTATCAGTACAGGGATAAGCCAGCCCGCGATTTTCCAGGCGGGTGACACCGGAGGAATTGTGCTGATCTCCTCCATTTGGTCACTGCGGTCGCAGGCGATAGCATCCACTATGCCCTGGAGATGACCTGCCCCCACTACTGCTATGGTTTTCCGGCCCTGACCGGCCTTTATCTTTTCTGAGAGATAGGTATCTCTTTCGTCTATCAGGACCTGTTTCAATTCCGGCATGGCCTTTCCCAGTTCGGCCATCAGCTCGGAAAGGGCGTCTGTTTCTTTCAGGGATTCAAGATCTTCTTCTGTTATCTTGGTTTCATGGAACAGGCTTGCTATGAGACTGGCAAGCATGTAACCTTTGCGGAAAAATGATATGCCTTTCCAGGCCCTTCGCATTGTCACCCGGACATCCCGGTCACACAGTTCAACTGGAATATCCAGATTATGAGCATATCGGGTGGCCTCCAGCAGTTCAGCACCCGGTTTGACCCCTAATTTATCCCCCAGTTTTTTCTGGTAGGCGGCCAGGACCAGATTAATCATCAGGGTGGAGAGTTGCTTTTTTTTGATAATTTTTTTCAGATCAAGGTCTTTCCAGCGTTTGTCGTCGGCAAGTGCCTCGTATCTTTTACGGTCAAGTTCAACACAGACCGAGTCCGGTCGTTCTTTTTCTATAAGTTGATGTACCAGATCAACGGATTTCCGGGAGACATGGGCGGTACCTATCAGGATGATTTCCCGGTTGTTATTTTCCAGTCGGCGGACACTGGTATTTTCTGTTGTCATGAATTTGAATTGACTGAATTTTTTGTAAGTCCTTGTTACTTGAGCTTCCCCTGCGTAAGCGAGCCTTGAGAACACTCAAACAAGAAGCCGTTCCTGAATAAACATACCAACCGTTAAGTACCCTTGCCTCACAAAAAAATTGCAGGTTATATCATACTAGATAAATCAATCCGTAAAGTTGAATTATTGATTTCCAATTTTGCCGGGATCTATTGAGAATTTTACGATTTTAAAAAGCATAAATGAGTCCGGTGTTGACTATATGGGCTCCACCCCTGTCAAATTTACCGTTTAAGCGGCTATTGTCTACACTCCTTTCCTCCTTGTCGTCATAAAGATAGGCAAAGCCTATTTCCATATTGTCCGAGGTCCGGTAACGGAAGCCGATAGAGTATATAACGGAGTCGGAATCAGGCAGTTCAAAGTCCAGGGTAGCTTCCGGAATCGGTTCTTCATCAAAGGCAATTCCCATCATTGTTGTAAGCCTTTCTGTATTCTTATAGCTGAAGGCTATTCTGAAGGCGTCTGTGTTTTCCCAATTTTTGGCAACCGGGGCATCAAAATTGTGGAAGTAAGGGTGGTTGATAAAAGATTTATCATAGTTGAAATCCAGTTGTTCGTAATCTGACCAGAAGGTGCGGTCCCAGGTCAGGGTCATGGTAGCCTGTTTTAAAGTAATGGAGGTGCTGAGGGTGTAGACTGCCGGAGTGACTACCTCGACCCTGCTGCCACCGTTATAACTGGCCAGGGTTCCTTCTAATGGGTGGCGGGCAATAAGGGAAGCGTCTCCCTCCATTTCCAGGTCTACTTGACTTCGGTAAGTTGCCGAGATATTCCAGGTTTTCATAGGGCGATATGACAGGGCAAGGTTGTAGCCCCATTCGGTTGTATCCCCTTCCATATCGCGGCGGAACAGTGAGGAACTGTTTTTAATTTCTCCTTTTGCATAAATAAATCGTATCCCGGCAGCAACGGCAAAGTGATCATTGAATTTATAGGAGAGAGAGGGATTACCCTCGTATACCTCCAGTTCGAATTTTCGGGCTGTGGCTGCCGGAAAAGGATCCCCCCACCTTTTACTGAGACCAAAGGGGGAGGTCAGGGAGAAACCGAAACGGAAGCTGTTTATGTCTTTGGAAACAAGATGAATCAAGGGGACCAGAAAGTTTTCGCTTTCCGAGGAGCCGTTATATTCTTGAGCCCGGTAGTCCCTGTAATCTATTGCCGGCAGATTAATATAGTTCAGGCTGGTCTCGATTTGCCAGTTGTTTTTGTTCCAGGCCATGTTGGCGGGGTTGAAGTAACTTGCGTCCGGGCCGTGGGCATTGGCGATATATCCGCCTGCCATGCCAACGGAGTTGACAGATTGTTCCGGAATCCGGAAACCAGAGCCCCGGGCCTGATTTGCAGCCAGTAAACAAATTATGGTTAGGCATAAGATTTTTCTTTTCATTTTATGTCTCCTCTTGTTTGAGCCTTTAAGATTCGAGGTATGCTGAAGTCCAAATTTTTTTCAAAATTTTAAAATCCGAATTTCATGTATACAGGTATCTCTTAATTTTTTTGGTGGCTGTTTTTATAAAAGGCTCCTGACGTTCAATAATTTTATAGATCCGGGAATATGGCGGTAACTTCTGATTGATACTGTCTTTAAGTTCTGCCAGGATTCGGTCTATATACTCTTTTCTTTGCTTCCGGCTCTGGCCGGGGGTTTCCTGGTCTATCAGGCTATAGTCAAGGTATACTCTTGCCTCCAGTTTGCCGTTATTTTTTTTAACCAGCGATTCGGCAATGTAGATTTTGGCATTTATTTTGCTCTCTATAGCTTCAGGATATATATTTTCTCCGTTGGCCAGAACGATCATGTTTTTGCGGCGCCCTTTTATATGTAGATTGCCTTGGCTGTCAAACTTGCCAAGATCCCCTGTGTTAAGCCAGCCTGAAGGATCAATGGTCTCAGCAGTCAATTCAGGGTTATTGTAGTAACCCTGCATTATACTGGGACCCCTGGCGATAATCTCGCCTATGCCGGTTAACGGATCGGGATTTTTTATTTTTATCTCCATTTCAGGCAGAGGTCTGCCGCAGGAGCCGATTTTTATATCAGGGGCTTTGAAAGGTCCTGCTGCCAGCAACGGGGAAGACTCTGTCAGGCCATAACCGGTCAGGTAAGGCAGATCGGCCTCTTTGAGGAATTTTTCTGTATCTCTGTTAAGGGGGGCGCCACCAATGGCAAGTATTTTTAAATTTCCGCCGAAAAAGGCCAACAGTTTTTTTTTGATTTTTTTATAGAAAGTTCTACGTAGAGCTGGAATATTTACAGCGAGACCTATGATATAATTTTTTTCAATTGTTTTAAGGATTTTTTTCTTATATATTTTTTCTATAATCATGGGGACAGTACAGATTGCCTCAGGTTTTTCCTGCCGGCAGATTTTTTCCATGATTAAAGGGGTGGGAGGTTTACCGGCGTATACTATACGGCAGCCATTCAAGATAGGCAACAGAAGACCCACGGTGAATTCATAGGCATGGGAGATTGGAAGCAGGGAGAGAAAGGTCCATTCCGGATTGAGTTCAATTAGTTGATCAGCAGCCTTTACATTGGCATAAAAATTATGGTGGCTCAGCAGTACCCCCTTGGAATGCCCGGAAGTTCCGGAAGTATAAATAATGGAGGCCGGAAATTCCTTGTTAATTTTTGCCGCCAATTCAGTCAATTTGCTGAATTTTTTATTGCTTAATTTTGCTGATTCCTTGATAAACTCAGTAAAAGTCACTGTTGAGTCAAGCTCCCTGTCTGCTCGATAATCATCCAGTATTATGATTTTTGTTATTTTACAATCTTCCAGCTCAAAAATTTTTTCCATCTGCCTGCTGCTGATAAAAAGTATTTTGGCATTGGTATCAGTCAGGATATGCCGTACATCAGCATCAGGGAAATCGGTGAGGACAGGAACGGCTATGGCTCCTGTCCGGATTATGGCGAAATAGCTGATTACCCAGTTTGGAGAGTTTTCGCCCAGTAAGGCTATTCGATCATTTGTTTTTATGCCTGTTTCCCTAAGCATGGCTGCGAGTTCTATAACCCTTTTATGGAGATCTTTATAGGTCATAGGAGATTCCAGGGCCATGCTTAGGGCGGGACGATCGGCAAAATAGCGGCAACTTAGATCCAGCAGATCATTTAAGTTATGATCTTGGTTAATTTTATTTTTCATTATTATTTTTACAGGGCTTTTTGCCAGTTAGCACCTGTCCATTTTTACAGAATTTGTCAAGTAGCTTTTAGCTATCAACAAAATAAGGAGCAATAGAGACTGGTTGAGTTGAACTGTTTTAATTACCACAAAACTGATAACTAATTCAAGGACAACTTTGCAGCTTCAATGCTTTTATCAGGCTGAGCCACTTGTGTATTGAGTCAAGCTGAGGTAGAATGTGGACCAGTAAGATTCCTGAACCCTAAACTTTTACTAAGGATCCTGTCATGTACAATGTTTCTCAAGAACAATTGCAAGAGATCGATTCTGTTCTTAAACAGGAGCTGCTTGCCATTGGTATAGATTGTGTCATTGTGGTGGATATGGCCGGTAATATTATTGCCCAGCATGACAACGGACAACTGGATTGGGATATCACTGCCTTTGCCGCCCTGGCTGCGGGTAATTTTGCTGCAGTAGATGCCATGGCGGAGATTGTGGGGGAGCATAAATTTTCTCTTCATTTTCACAGAGGGGAGACTGAGAGTATTCATTTTAGTAAAATTGGCGATGACTTGCTTCTTATTTCCGTTTTCGGTAATGAAACTTCTCTTGGATTTATCCGTTTAAAAACAGATGAGGTAATAGAGAGAATCAGAGAGATTTGGGAGGGATAAGAAGTTGGGCTTTATAAATGTGAAAAAGAAAGAGGTTCAGATCAAAATAGTTTACTACGGTCCGGGGCGTGGAGGGAAAACCACTAATCTGGAATATATAAACGAGAAGTATAAGGACCGTTTATATACTGATATGGTCAGCATTAAGACTCAGGGAGACAGAACCCTTTTTTTTGACTTTCTTCCGGTTGATCTAGGTAAAATCCATGGTTTTGAGATCAAGGTTCAGCTTTACACTGTGCCTGGACAGGTTAAGTATAATGCCACCAGAAAACTGGTTCTGAAAGGTGTTGACGGTATTGTGTTTGTAGCCGATCTGCAGAGGGAAAGAAAGGAAGCCAATATCAAGTCTCTTGAGCAGATGCAGGAAAATCTGGGCACTCATAATAAGGATATGTTTAATATTCCTTTGGTTATGCAGTATAACAAGTGTGATCTGCGTGATCAGGAAGTGGACCTGCTATCCTTTGAAGAGATTGATCGGGATTTAAACAGTGAACTGAAAACCCATTCTTTTGAGGCAAGTGGTTTGACAGGATATAATGTTGTGCCCACCCTGAAAAAAATAATCTCAATTACTATGGCCGCTTTTCGTAAGGAATTGGAATAAGTAGGAGGTTACCTGTGGCTTCTCGAGTTGATGCTGATAGACCTGTTTCTCTTAAAGAACTAAAAGAAGTTATTTTTGATCTTGATTGGGAGATTTCAGACCAGTCACTGGATAAGTTATCTTCAGTTATCTCTTTTTTGAAGGAGAAATGGAAGGATAGAAAACCCCATTTAGTCTGTCTTAGAATTATAGATAATGTTGGCTATTATGTTAAAAGAGCCAAGCATAAGGCGCATCCTGAGGCGGTCAAACTCCTTTCCAGTGTATTTAAGATATTGGAGGAGATAGACAGCAATGATAACCT
Source organism: Desulfobia sp. (assembly GCA_046497465.1). GTDB lineage: Bacteria > Desulfobacterota > Desulfobulbia > Desulfobulbales > SURF-16 > JAWLDV01. The sequence goes on along the minus strand of JAWOFO010000016.1, from coordinate 53,072 downwards.
GACTGAGGCTGACAGGGTTAATCTGGTTCGTGTCGAGCTAGAGAAGTACAATGGTCTTAAGGGAGAGATTACCGGGGAAGCAAAAAAAACAGAGAGAAAAATTTCGGAGAAAGAAAAGCCCAAACCCCAATCGACCGGAGGTGAGCCTGTTGCTTCCGCTGTAAGTGCGGAACGGGGGTCTGCAGAAAGAGAAGAGAGAGAGATTGTCTCAACCAGACTTGAGGACCAGTCTTTCCCGGAAGCGGAAGAGCTTCTGGATGATTTTTTTGCAGAGGAGGCGCAGGATCAGGCAGCTAAGCCTGAAAAATTACAGGATATCGGGGAAGCTGCTGAAGAAAAGGAAGATGTAGTTGAATTTGAGTTAGGAGGGAAGGATAACGATAAGAGGGTTGCTAATATTTTTGGTGCCACTGAAACTGAACTTGAAGCCCAGATAGGAGAAAAGCTTGGACTGCGGGAAAAGAAAAACCTTAAAGGCCGGGAAGAGTCGGAGTCTGGACCTGGCAGTTCCCCTCAGGATGAATCTGATAAAAAGCTTGATGCAATAGTTGATCAGTTTTCCCGGGAAGTTACTTCCTTAATAGTCCAAGAGTTGAGAAAGGCGATACGGGAAGAGATAGCCAGAGTCCAATAAAGGTAGGGGAAGAGGTAGAGTTATGCTTGTTTTTTGTGAAGAGTGTGGAGAAAGGTATTCTTTTAGTCTGGAAGACATTGATCCGGATAAAAAATTTTTTCCCTGTAGGAAATGCGGTTTTTTAATCAGGCTTAACCGTGATGAAGAGGAAAAGGTAACTAGTCGCCACGAAGAGCACAAGGAAGTAAGTACTTGATATAGGTATAGGGTCAGGAGAAGGTCGGTTTTCTGGTAAAGAGCTGACATTCGATTTCTGAAATTTCAAAGACTACAGTAGATGGCAGCCTACGTGATTTAAATCCCATTCCCAGGCAGCCATAAGGGTGAGTCGGTTCATGGGTTATATAGAAGTGGCGGCATTGAAAACAGTCAGGTCTGGTTGTTTTCTTTTTTTTTGAATCCATTCTTTTTTTGGCGAATAGTTTTTACAAGTCCGGTGAGCAGCACAAAACGTCCAAGGGGGATAAGACGGCAGGGAAAACTGTTTACGAAAAGGGGGTTATCACACAGTCCTCCTGACAGGTAGATAGCTTCAGGGGAGCCTGCAAAACGATAGGCGTTAAGGGCTATGCCCTTGATGAATTTAGCCACGGCTTCTTTTTCGGTGCTTCCGGTGGTGACTGCATCAAAGATACTGCTTATCCCCAAGACCCCGCAGGTCACCGGAAATGCCTTGTCAGGAACAGGTAGTTGGCTGTAGTCGAGGTTGTAGTACCTTTCAAGGAGTTCAATGGTAAAGCCCATTGAAGCTCCGCATTCCGCGTTCCAGCCCATATCCTCCAGTTTACCGTTTTTGTATTTGATAAATTTTATATCACGGCTCCCGCAATCAAGCAGAACATAATCTCTGGCCTTGATAAGTTCCTCTCCTCCCCGGGCCAGGGCAGTTAGTTCATTGGTATAACAAGTACTGAAGCGTCTGCCGTTATGACCGGTTGCCATGGAAACCTGTAAGTCATGAGAGATTTCTCTTATAGAATATATTTCAGGCACGGTCCGGGGGCAATCGAGTTCCAGGAGTTTGCAGTAGGATGTACCGAAGTCACCGATTATCATTTTGAACACCAGATAATTCCAGAAAGGCTTCTATTTTGGCTTTGGCGCTGCTTCCACATTTGGTATCCACATCCAGATAAAGGGCTCTGGGGTGCTGGCAGGCCAGAAATTTAGCCATACCTGTTTTGGGACAGAAAGACTGGGCAAAAAAAACTGTGGGAATATCCGGATTGTAATGAAGTTCGAGATCAATATCAGCCGGGGTTTTATTTTCCATACATCTGGTCCAGCCGTAAATATGCGTGTTTGCCGGAAAAGGTTTTAACAGGGACAAATCCCGGGGCGGCGGACCCCAGAATCCTGCCGATGGTGTGCAGGGTTTATATTTCTGCCGATCAGGGTATTCAGGTGATGTGACCCGGTTTGTTATTTTTTTGATTTTTTCAATTAAAGGCATACGGGCACGGCACAGAGGATAACCATAAGGGGTGTTATCGTGGTTTCTGGTTCTGATTACCGGGATATTCAGGATATCATTCAGGATATAAGATGTATTCAGGGAACTGTCACATTTTCCGGCACCGGTGTCCATGTATATCATATCCAGATCCAGGTATAGGGCATTAACCACAACAGTACGGATTACAGCGCAATAGACCCGGGGAAGAATAGTATCCGCCCTGTTTATGTTTATTCCTTCCCGGGGTTCATCAAGATCATATATTACTGCTCCTGATTCATTTAGTTGTTTAATTACTGATAAAGGAGGTACTCCTACGATTCCCGCTTTTTTACAGCCGTTTTTTTGGTTTCTTATTTTCATCAGTATATTTTGGGCTTATAACTGATTTAGGGTATAAAAAAATATTCTGATTCCAAAATGCGTGAAATTAGCTTACCAAAATCCGTATGATTCGTACCGATTTTCGAATAAAATACTGCGCAATGTTCCTGAATAAACATGCCAGCCGTCAAGTGCCTCTGCCTCACTAAAAAATTTGCACGTTATATTATACAGATAAATCAATCAGGAAAGTTGAATCATTTAATTTAATAAATTTTTTTGAAAGGTAAAACAAAAATAGAATCTCTGGGGAATATTGTGCAGGAAGGAGATGTTAATGAATACCTGGCTTCCCTTAAGGCCTCTAAGAAGTTTGGTCCCCAAGTTGCTTATCACAAATTCTTCCCTTTGATTTCTCCTGTTTATGGTGATTTGGATCAGGAGTTGTCTCCTGAGCTGGAAAAGGTATTGCATGTTTGCGGGGTCAGTGAGTTATACAGCCATCAGGTCCGGGCCATAAACCTTATCCGTGATAATAAAGATGTTATTGTGGCCACCTCTACTGCCAGTGGCAAAAGTCTGATTTACAATATTCCTGTTCTGGAGGAAATTATAGTTGACCCCGCTGCAGGCGCTCTTTATTTGTTTCCCCTTAAGGCCCTGGCCCGTAGTCAGTTACGGGTGGTAGAAGAAATAGTGGCCGGTTTGACTCAGTGCCAGAATATCAGGGCAGCGGTCTGCGATGGGGATACTTCCGTTTATAAGAGAAAAAAAATAAGAGAGAATCCACCCAATATTCTTATCAGTAATCCGGACATGCTTCATCTCTCCATACTGGGATATCATGCTAACTGGTCCTTATTCTGGCAGCGTCTCCGATATGTTGTTATTGACGAGGTCCATACTTACCGGGGTGTATTCGGTTCGCATATGGCCTGGGTTATTCGTAGAATGCAGAGAATATGCAATCTCCATGGCGCTGATCCCCGTTTTTTGCTTTTTTCCGCCACCATAGGCAACCCTGAAGAGTTGGCTGAGGGGTTGATAGGCCGGCCTGTGGAAAAGATTGTTGATAGTGGTGCTCCTCAGGGAAAGCGTCATTTTGTTTTATTTGATCCCTGGGACAGTCCGTCTTTTGCCGCTAGTCAGATGCTGGAGGCAGCCCTTAAAAGAGGTTTGCGTACCATAGTCTATACTCAGTCCCGCAAAGTTACAGAACTGGTAGCCTCCCGGACCCTTTCCAGGCTGGGGTCTATGAAAGAAAAACTGACCGCTTACCGAGCCGGTTTTCTGCCTGAAGAAAGACGTGTACTGGAAGAAAGGCTTGCCTCTGGAGAGTTAATGGGGGTAGTATCTACCAGTGCTCTTGAGCTGGGTATAGATATCGGTTCCCTTGATATCTGTATTCTGGTGGGTTACCCCGGATCTATAATGTCTACCTGGCAGCGGGGCGGGCGAGTGGGGAGGAGACAAAGAGACTGCCTGATTATTATGATTGCCCAGGAGGACAGTCTTGACCAGCATTTTATTCAGCATCCTGAAGATTTTTTTGAACGTAAAGTGGAAGATGCCGTTTTGAATCCCCATAACGAGGTGATAAGCCGTAGACATATTCTGTGCGCTGCTGCAGAAAGCCCTATTGCTGTGAATGAGTCGATTTTAGAAAACTCTGAGAATACTGTTGAGAAGCTGGCCAGCGAAGGCGGCCTTTTTCTTAATGCTGAGGGAGATAGATGGGTTACCGGCCGCAGATATCCCCATAAAGAGGTAGACATTCGTGGTTCAGGCAGCCCCTTTGTTATCCGGGAAGACCGTAAGGAGAAAATTATAGGCGAGATAGACGGTTATCGCTGTCAGAAGGAGTGCCATCCCGGAGCTCTTTATCTTCATAACAGTAAGACCTGGGTGGTTAAAGCCCTTGACTTGAATGACAGGGAAGTACGGGTCAGACGTCAGAATGTACCCTGGTTTACCCGGCCTCTGACTGAAAAGACTACTGAGATTCTGGAAGTATATGAAAGTACATCTATCCTGAATATCCTCGGCTTTCGGGGGCGTCTACGGGTAACCGAACAGGTGACTGGTTACCAGCAGAAACTGGTGCGGGGCCAGAAAATCATAGCCTGTCAATCTCTTGATCTGCCGCCCCAGATTTTTGAGACCGAAGGGCTCTGGCTCTTGGTTCCTGTTGAGATTCAGGCATGGCTGCAAAAAAAGCAGATGCATTTCATGGGCGGTATCCATGCCCTGGAGCATGTTCTTATCTCGCTGTTTCCTTTGTTGGTTCTTTGTGATCGCAATGACGTGGGGGGTATTTCTGAACCTTTTAATCACCAGCTGAATAAAGCGGCTATTTTTATCTATGACGGCTGCCCGGGGGGTATAGGCCTGTCCCGGAGTGCTTTTCTGAAGCTGGAAGAACTTCTTCAAAAAGGACTGAAGACCATTAATTCCTGCTCCTGTGACAATGGCTGTCCCGGCTGTGTTCATTCCCCGAGATGCGGCTCAGGCAACCGCCCTATTGATAAAGAAGCGGCCAGGGAGATCTTGGAAGGTTTGCTGGCCCGGGAAGGATGGCTTAATACCACGGTTATGAATGGACTACACAGCCATTTTTTTCGCCATAAGGCATCATCGGGTACGGTTAATGGAATAATAAATGACGGATGTCCAGTCAAAACCGAAGGAGGTGGCCAAAGATGTTCTGAGGATTTACTGAAGAATGAATCGGTTCATGTAAAACAGCGGGATAAGATGGATTCCCGATACGCTGTATTTGATCTGGAAACAAAACATTCTGCCTCAGAAGTCGGGGGCTGGCACCGGGCGGAGAAAATGGGGATCAGTGTTGCGGTCTTATACGACAGTGGTGATGATCAATACCATATCTATAAAGAACAGGAGATAGACAGCCTGATCCAGCATATCAGGCAGTTTGATTTGGTAGTGGGATTTAACAATAAACGCTTTGATAACCGGGTCCTTGCTGGCTATACCTCTTTTACCCTGGCCGCTCTTCCTTCCCTGGATATTTTGGAGGAGGTGAAAAAAAGACTGGGCTACCGGCTGAGTCTTGATTTGTTGGGGCATTGTACCCTGGGTGTCCAAAAAAGCGCTAACGGCCTTCTTGCCCTTAAATGGTATAAAGAAGGCCGTCTAGATAAGATTATTGAGTATTGTCGTAAGGATGTGGAAATCACCCGTGATTTATACCTGTACGGGCTCAAACATCGTTACCTGCTCTTTCGAAATAAAGCTGGGCACCTGGTTCGCTGTCCCGTTAATTTTCAGCATCTTGATGTTTGATATTTGTGTAACATCTCAATAATTAGGGGGAAGCCCTCTGGATTCCGGTGTCTGTCCCGGACTCCGATCCGGGGTTCGCCGGAATGACGAAACAAGGCAACCAGCTGTCATTCCAGCGAAAGCTGGAATCCATTACCGTGCCGGATAAAGCAGTTCTCCCGATTTATTGAGAAGATACATATTTGTTGCTTAAGGCCAGATAAGTTCTCTGTATATCCAGCCCTTGGTCCCATCATTATGGCTTATCTGTATCCAATCCCCTTCTTTTTTATGTTTGGTAAATACCACTCCGTACAGGGCGGTAGCAGTCCTTTCGTAATTGGTTCCCGGGCCAACCCTTATATTGGCTTTATCCACCTTGACAATAACTGTATCTTTTTTATTGGTCAGTGGACTGTAGATCCAGCCTTTATCACCTTCAAAATCTTCGACGTGTAGCCATTTCCCTTTACGGTCCAGGACCTTCAGGGGATAATTCTTAAAGACCTCCCAGTAGATTTCATGGTCTGTACTCGGGCCCGAACGTATACGAATACCGTCATGGTCGACGCTCACATATTCAGCAGCATGACAGATTATCGGCAGAGAAACAGTAAAAAAGAAAACAAGAATAAAACAACTGAATCGATCAAGTCTGGTAGATTTAATGTTCATGATAACCCTCTATCTGATAAATTCCTAAACCATAAGTTTTTAAATTGTTATTGGATCAATACCTAACATATCCACTTAAAACTTAAAACTTAAATTTTAGTCTGCTGGTGAACGATTACAGAAAATCAATACACCGCACTATGACAGTTTTTTCCGGACAAGTAACCGGGCTGGGCTAATTTGCCCTGGTGATAAGATGTGATAGTTCCTGGGCCATAGTTTGTATAAGACTGTAATCCGGCCCCTCAATCATTATCCTGACCACCGCTTCTGTTCCGGACATGCGAACCAGAACTCGTCCTTCATTCCCCAGTTTTTCCTCCATAGACCGTACTTTTTCCTTAAAGCCGGGGATCATGTCAGTATCTATTTTTTTTGAAGTCTTGACATTAACCAGTACCTGGGGGAATGGCTTCATGATTTTTTTCAGTTCAGACAAGGGGGAATCACGTTTAATCATGACTGAGAGGAGTTGTAAGGCCGCCTGGATACCGTCTCCTGTAGTGTTATGTTCAAGAAAAATGAGATGGCCGGACTGCTCACCGCCAAAAGAGTATTTGTTTTTTCGCATCTCTTCCACAACATAACGGTCACCCACCCGGGTTCTGACCATTTTAGCACCGATTTCGGCCATGGTTTTTTCCAGGCCGATATTGCTCATTACCGTTGTTGTTAGTGTTTTCTTCCTGAGTTTCCTGCGGCGCATAAGGTCCTGAGCGCATATGGCCATAATTTGGTCACCATCCAGAATTTCCCCTTTTTCATCCGCCACTATTATCCTGTCACCGTCACCATCAAGGGCGATACCGATATCAGCTTTTTTTTCTTTGACCATGTCAGCCATATATTCGGGATGCAGGGCTCCGCATTCATGATTGATATTTTTGCCATTCGGTTCATCGCCGATTGTGGTGATTTTGGCTCCCAGTTCCTCAAAAACATGGGGAGCTACCCTGTAAGTAGCTCCGTGGGCACAGTCAAGCACTATATGAAAGCCATCCAAGGTATATTTCTGAGGAAAGGTATTTTTCAGAAAGACGATATAGCGTCCCCGGGAATCCTCTATCCGGTATGCTTTTCCCACTTCATCAGCCACAGGGCGGAGGGCTGCCATTTTTTGAGAAAATATGAGTTCTTCGATGTCTGCCTCCTGTTGATCGGGAAGTTTGAAACCGTCTTTGGAAAAGATTTTGATCCCGTTATCCTGAAACGGATTATGGGAGGCGGAAATCATCACCCCGGAATCAGCCCGCATGCTGGTGGTAATAAAGGCCAGCCCGGGAGTGGGCAGCGGCCCTGAAATCAGGACATCAACACCCATGGAGCATATCCCGGCCGCCAGGGCATTTTCCAGCATATAGCAGGAAAGACGGGTATCTTTGCCTATTACTATACGTTGCCGGCCATGTTTTCTGTCTTTAACCAGAAAAGCCAGACCCCGGCCGATCTGCATAGCTATTTCAGTGGTCATGGGATAGGTGTTTGCCACTCCCCTGACTCCATCAGTACCGAATAATTTTTTCATCTATTACCTCGTTTATCTATGGTGATACGGACGTCCACCACAGGTTCCCCGATCAGTTCGGTTACAGGTTGCGGGATATCCAGCAGGGTGCTGACCTGGAAAGAAGAGGACCTTTGATCGAGATTTACGGGTTTGGTGGCAAATGAGTCCAGATTTTCCATAATTGCCTGGGGTCCGGTAACGTGAATAGTTCTGGGGCTGACACTGACCCTGGTAACTTCATAACCGGTTGCAACTTGACCGCTTGTTTTAACATTTAGAGGGATTTTTTTGTCGATCAGTTTGTCTATTCTGAGAATGATATTACGGGGGCTTATATTGAGCAGCCGGATGCCGTCAGGGATAGGTAGATTTTCGTTAGTGTTTTTAATTATCCGGGATCCGGGTGATGCGTCAGAGAGGTCGATTGTGCGCCTGATATTGTCTTTCTCCATCTTGCGTATCAAACCCAGAGGTCCCTTTACCCTGATTTCAATTTCTTTTTTAAATTGATTAGTTATGATTAGGTTTTCCGGCAGATTGATAATTTCTACCGGCATGCCTATAGTCCTGTCCACCTTATCTACTCCTACCACAAAATACCATAGGACCAGGGCAAATAGAAAGGAGATCAATTTAAGGCCCCAGTTATTATGCCAATCTTTAAATTTTAATAGTTTGATTTGGGGTGCAGCCAGTTTATCCATCTATTAGTTTCCAAATCCCCGGAAGTAATCAGGGCTTCGAGTCTGGTTTTCAGGGTAGATATGTCAAGGTCGCGGCTTATTTTGCCATGTGTCACCAGAGAGATCTCCTGTCTTTCTTCAGATATAACTATAACCACAGCATCGGTTTCTTCTGATATGCCCACTGCTGCCCGGTGCCTTGTTCCAAGTTTGTTGGCCAGGTTGGGGTTTCTGCTTAGAGGCAGAACGCTTCTGGCGGTAAGTATTTTGTCGCGCCGGATAATGACTGCCCCGTCATGGAGAGGAGAGTCCGGCAGAAAAAGGCTGGCCAGGAGTTCCATACTCAATCTGGCATTGATGTAATGGGAAGATTCTATGTAATCCTGGAGACCTGTTTCTCTTTCAATTACTATGAGTGCCCCAATCTGGCGTTTGGCCAGGAATTTGCATGCCTTGACGATTTTTTTCAGGGACCGGCTGCTCTCTTCTTCCGCTTTGCTGAAGGGATGCTGACCCATTTGAGTAAGGGCCCGCCTTATATCACTTTGAAAAACAATAATGATTACTATAACAATGGAGCTTAAGAAGGTGGAGAGCAGCCAGTAAAGGGTCATAAACTCCAGCATTCGGGCTCCGAAGTAAGTCGCGATTAGTACTCCGATGCCGGCAAGCATTTGAACAGCCCTTGTTCCGCGGATAAGAAGAATTATCCGGTAAATGATAAATGATACCAGAATAATGTCAACAAGGTCCTGCCAGCGAAGAGAATTAAGGATTTCTATCATAAGAAGATTAAGTACAGCTTGTTTTGATAAAGCAATTGATCACATAATCTGGAATATAGCACATTAAGCCTTTATTTTGTATAGAAATTTTTGGCAGCTAGATTAATCTTATTGACATAAATTCTAAAGTAATTTATAAAATCTATTTTTAATAAAGTTATTTAAGGATAAGATAGGACAGGAGGAAAGATTTGGCTAACCATAAGTCAGCTCTGAAAAGATCGAGACAGAACCTGGTCAGGAATAAGCGTAATCGGGCCGATAAGAGTAAAATAAAAAAGGCGGTGCGCCGGGTGAATGAGGCGCTGGACAGTCAGTCTGTTGAGGATGCTGACAAAGCCCTGCAGCAGGCAGTACCTGTTATACAAAAGGCCGTTACCAAGGGAACTCTCCATAAGAAAACAGCCTCCAGGAAGGTATCCCGTCTTTGCAGATGCGTAAACAAGTTCAGGAAGGCTCAAGAGGCTCTGCCGGTCGAGTGAACTTTTCCAGCTTCCTGCTTTATTACCCTTCCCCTGATGCAGCCGCTGCTTGAAGATTTCATAACTTATGCCGGGAATTACAACATGGTCCCGGTATCCCGCGAGATATTTGCAGACTTGGACACTCCTCTTACTGTTTTTGCCAAGATAGCGGGCAATGAACCCTTTGCCTTTTTTTTTGAAAGTCTGGAAGGTGATGAGAAGTGGGGGAGGTACTCTTTTATAGGTCTGGAACCTATTCTTACTTTTAAGAGTTCAGGGACCAGTATAACTGTCAGTAAAGATGGAAAAACAGAAAAGCTGGAAGGAGATCCGCTTCGCGAACTGCAGAAAATCCTGGAATCATACCGGTTACCTGAAAACAGCCTTTCAATGCCGAATTTTTACGGTGGAGCTGTTGGTTATCTCGGTTATGATATGGTGAGGTTCATGGAAGATCTGCCGGTTGTGGATAAAGATCCGGCGGAGTTGCCTGACAGTTTTTTCATAATTCCCCGCTTGGTCCTGATTTTTGATAATCTCAGGCAGGCTCTCACCGTGGTATGTTGTGCCGAGATTGATCCAGAAGTCAAGCCGGCGGAGATGATCTATAAAGCGGCTCTCAATAAGATCGATTACATAATCGGCAAGTTGAGAAACAGTACCATCCCGGAAGAATTACTGAGTTCAAGTAATGTCGTTGCAAACCACATTTTCAGTTCCAGTCTGGAGCAGGATTATTTTAAGGATATGGTGGAAAAGGCCAGGGAGTATATCCTGGCCGGAGATATTATCCAAGTTGTTCTCTCTCAGCGCTTTCACACTCAAACCGATATCCCTCCTCTCATGTTATATCGGGCCCTGCGTCTCATCAATCCCAGTCCCTATCTGTTTTTCCTTAGAATGGGTGATATGGTTCAAATCGGATCCTCTCCGGAAATACTGGTCAGGTTGAAAGATGAAAATGTAGAAGTTCGTCCTATTGCCGGCACCAGGCCTCGCGGCAATACCCCGGACGAGGACAGAAAGCTGGAAGATGAACTGTTGGCTGATCCCAAGGAAAGGGCTGAGCATCTCATGCTGGTGGATTTGGGACGGAATGACCTGGGACGGGTTGCTGAGCACGGTACAGTGGAAACCCATACTCTTATGGTAATCGAACGTTACAGCCATGTTATGCATATTGTGTCCGGGGTTAGGGGCAGGCTGGACCGGGGCAGGGACCAGTTCGATGTGGTCCGGGCCTGCTTCCCGGCGGGTACGGTAACTGGCGCCCCTAAAATCAGAGCCATGGAAATAATTGAGGAACTAGAACCTCAAAGGAGGGGGCCTTATGCCGGTGCAGTAGGGTATTTCGGTTTTTCCGGTAATATGGATCTGTGCATTACTATCAGAACCTTTGTAATGCATGGTCATCGTCTCTGGGTACAGGCGGGTGCCGGCATTGTGGCTGATTCTGATCCGGAAATGGAGTACCAGGAAACGTTGAGTAAGGCAAGGGGTCTGCGAAGGGCACTGGAGCTGGCGGAAAAAGGTTTCTGAGTGAATGATTCTGATTATTGATAATTACGATTCCTTTACTTATAACATTGTCCAGACTATCGGAGGTTTTGGGGTAGAGGTCTGGGTGGTGCGCAACGACGAGCTCAGTGTGGCTGATCTGAGGAAGATGACTTTTGAAGGCCTGCTTATATCACCCGGTCCCTGTGATCCGGTCAAAGCCGGAATCTCAATTGAGGCTATCCGCTCTCTGGCCGGCAGGGTTCCTATTCTGGGAGTCTGCCTTGGCCATCAGGCAATAGCCGAGGCCTTTGGCGGCAAAACGGTTCGAGCCGGCAGGATAATGCACGGTAAAACAAGTCTGATTTACCACGATGGTAAAGGGGTTTTCCGTGGCCTGTCTAATCCTTTTGAGGCCATGCGTTATCATTCACTGGTTACCAGCCTGGAAGATCTGCCGGCTGATCTCCTGGTCACGGCCCGCACTGATCAGGGAGAATTAATGGGAATACGTCATAAGAACCTTATGATTGAGGGGGTTCAATTTCATCCGGAATCAATAATGACCCCTGAGGGTGTTCAACTACTGAAAAATTTTGTCGATTCTGATTATTCATTTCAATAACCCAGCATTACAGCGATATTTTTTACAATACGCGGATGTCCATAATTCGGTAAATTCGTTTATTTTCTCATACGAAGCCACCAAGGATTTTTTCTATTTTTTATCCAAGGGAAAAATTCATGATTAAAGAAGCTATTGCCAAAGTAGTTGACTACTATGACCTGAAGGAAGACGAGATGGTCGGCGTAATGGATGAAATTATGAGTGGTAATGCCACTCAGGCCCAGATAGCTGCTTTTATCACGGCGTTGCGCATGAAGGGAGAGACTGTGGACGAAATTACCGGGGCAGCCCGGGTGATGCGCAGTAAAGCCACCAAGGTGAATGCCTCTGACCGTGGCAAGATTCTGGTTGATTCTGTGGGAACAGGAGGGGATGCCAGCGGCACTTTCAACGTTTCCACAACTTCTTCTTTTATTATTGCCGGAGCCGGTGTTCCAGTGGCCAAGCACGGCAATCGTTCCATCTCCAGTCATTGCGGCAGTGCCGATGTGCTTGAAGCTTTGGGAGTTGATCTGAACTTAACCGCCAAGCAGATAGGCCAATGCGTACGCCGGTTGGGTATTGGATTTATGTTTGCCCCGGTTTTGCATAGCGCAATGAGATATGCTATTGGCCCTAGAAAGGAGATAGGTGTAAGGACTCTTTTTAATCTCCTGGGCCCCTTGACCAATCCGGCAGGGGCCAATGTCTATATCCTTGGAGTTTACAGTCTTGATCTTCTGGAGAAACTTGCCGGCGTTCTGGCCCGTTTGGAAGTGAAACGGGCTCTGGTGGTTTGGGGCGAAGGGGGAATCGACGAGATCACTGTTACTGGAAAGACCAGTATAGCAGATTTGAAAAAGGGCGGAATTACTTGTTACTCTGTCAGTCCGGAAGACGTTGGTTTCAGGCGGGCTTCTTTAGTGGATATCCGGGGGGGGCAGACTGCTGAGGAATCTGCGGTCCAGTTACGCTCCGTTCTCGAGGGTAAACCCGGCCCCTGCCTGGATATGGCCCTTATGAACGCCGGAGCCGCTTTGATGGCAGCAGGTGAGGCCTGCGATCTCAAGGAGGGGGTGATTTTGGCCCGGCAGACTGTGGGATCGGGGGCTGCCCTGAGAAAACTGGAGGAGTTGATTGCTTATGAGCCTACCTGAAAAATATTATGATTTCAGACGGTTGGTATAGGCATTCAGGAACGGCTTGGTGTTTGAGTGCTCTCAAGGCTCGCTTCACTAAAATTTCAAAACTCGCTCGTGCCTCGCTCAAATGGTTGATTCGTCATTTTTCTTTTGCCTCACTAAAAAATTTGTACGTTATATCATACAGATAAATTAATCCGGAAAGTTGAATTATGAATTACGAATTAAACAATGCTGCAGGACATCGGTTTTAGCCTTAAAACCTAAACCGCTTAAAAGCTCTAGCCTGACATGATTCTGGATAAGATTGTTGAATATAAGAGAGGGGAGGTAGAGAGGCTTTTACGCCGGGGACTGCCTGAATATCCGGAAGATATTGAACCGCCCCGGGGTTTTCAGGAGGCCCTGGCCTCTTTTCCCGGATTATCTCTTATTGCCGAGGTCAAAAAGGCCTCGCCTTCCAAGGGGATAATCCGGCCGGACACCGGGCCAGGATCTGGGCCGGGTTTTGATCCGGTGGCCATAGCCCTTGCTTATGAGGCTGGTGGCGCCCAGACTATGTCGGTTTTAACCGACGAACATTTTTTTCAGGGTAATCTTGACTATATCCCCATGGTACGCCGGAAAGTAAGCCTCCCGGTACTTCGCAAGGATTTCCTTATCCATGAAATCCAGATCAGGGAAGCCGGTATATACGGGGCGGATGCCATTCTCCTTATTTGTGCCATTCTGGAGGAAAGTCAGTTAAGTGATTATCTTGCCCTGAGCCGGGAGCTGGGTATGGATAGCCTGGTTGAAGTACATGACCAGTGGGAACTGGAAAAGGCGCTCAAGGCAGACAGTAGAATGATCGGCGTTAACAACCGTAATCTTCGGGACTTCAGTGTGGATCTGGAAACTACCATTCGGGTGAGTAAGGAGGTTCCGGAAGGTATAGTTGTGATCAGTGAATCTGGTATAAAAAAATATGGTGATATCAAAAAATTGCAGGAGTATCCCATCAGTGCCGTTTTGGTTGGTGAGACTTTGATGCGCGCCGACGACATCGGCACAGCTATCCGGGATTTGCTGGGTAGATAACAGGCAGGAGCGGACAATGTCACGGACCAGGGTCAAGATTTGCGGCATGACCAACAGGGAAGAGGCTCTCCACGCCGCGGCCGAGGGTGTTGATGCCCTTGGCTTTATATATGTAGCCAGTAGCCCGCGCTACATCTCTCCTTCCAGGGCCAGGGAGATTATCCGGAATCTTCCTCCTTTTGTGGACAGTGTGGGTGTCTTTCTGAATGAGGAAGAAGGCACTGTGGAAGATATTGCCTCCTACTGCGGTCTCACCACCATTCAGCTACATGGAGCTGAAGGTCCTGAATACTGCGAAAAACTTTCCCGGAAAATAATCAAGTCTTTTCAGATTAAGCCGGATTTTGACTTCTCTGTTCTTAAACAGTATGAAGGTAGGGTATCGGCTTTTCTCTTTGATACATTTCATAAGAACAAGGCAGGAGGTACCGGCGAAATTTTTGACTGGTCTCTGGTCAATAATCTGAATACAGCTCTGCCGGTTATTCTGGCCGGTGGCCTGGGTACGGATAATGTCGTTCGGGCAATCCATGAAGTAAGGCCGTTTGCCGTAGATGTTAATTCGACTCTGGAGACAGCGCCGGGGGTCAAGGATATGGAACTCATAACCCGCTTAATGGCCAATGTTCATAAGGCATAACCCTGATTCAGGATGAATAGTTACAAGCCGGCATATATCTTCAGCTATCAGTCCGGGGATCTGGAGAAAAAGATTGGCCAGGCCCGGGAAATCCTGAACAGTTGCCGTCTCTGCCCCAGAGATTGCCGGGTAAACCGTCTGGAAGGTGAGGCCGGTTTTTGCCGGACCGGGGAAAGAGCCAGGGTGGCGGCCTGGCATGCCCATTTCGGGGAGGAAGAACCTCTTGTTGGTAAAAAAGGGTCCGGCACTGTCTTTTTTAGTTACTGCAACTTAGGTTGTGTCTTCTGTCAGAATGAAGATATAAGCCACCGGGGCGAAGGAAGAGAGGTAGACGAGGTCCAGCTGGCAGAGATGATGCTCAGCCTTCAGCAGCAGGGGTGTCATAATATTAATCTTGTCACTCCCTCCCATGTGGTGCCCCAGATTCTGGCTGCTTTGCCCCTGGCCATTGAAAAGGGTTTGCATCTTCCTCTGGTCTATAATTCCGGCGGTTATGATGAGCCGGATAGTATCCGGCTTCTGGAGGGGGTAGTGGATATCTACATGCCGGATTTTAAGTTCTGGAATAGGGAAACAGCCAGTCGGTTTTGCCGGGCCCCTGATTATCCTGAAAAAGCCCGGACCGCTATCAGGGAAATGCACCGGCAGGTAGGAGATCTTGAGATCAGTGAACAAGGTATTGCCCGGAAAGGCCTCCTGGTCCGCCATCTTGTTATGCCTGAGGCTTTGGATGAGACGGCCGGGATTATGAAATTCCTTGTCGATCTATCTCCAAACACTTATGTTAATGTGATGGAACAGTATCACCCCTGTTATTTGGCCCGTAATTATTCTCCTATTAACAGGGCATTGACCCGCCGGGAGTATGAAAAGGCTTTAGACTCTGCCCGCAGAGCGGGACTCAGCCGGCTGGCAGAGAGTCCCCTGGCCAGGATCCTGGCCAGGCTGGGCCTCTAGATAACTCGAATTTTTGGGCCGCTGACCACCCTGAAGGGTTTATATCAAGTAATCAACTGCCAAGCAGACGTCTGATTCTTTCCTGGATTGGAGGGTGGGTGGCAAATAGACCGGCTATTTGGCCGCCTTTTAAAGGGTTGACAATATACATTTGGGCGGTGGCCGGATTAACCTGCATGGGCTGTTGGCGGTTCATTTTGTCAAGCTTGTTCAGGGCGCCGGCAAGCGATTGTGGATGTCCGCAGATAGCAGAGCCGGTACTGTCTGCCTGGTATTCCCTGCTTCGGGAAATTGCCAGTTGGATAAGGGTTGCAGCCAGAGGGGCCACAATCATCATGACCACGAGGCCGAGGATATTGCCGCCGCCCTCATCTTTGTCATTGCCGCCGAAACCGCCGAAAATCATGGCCCACTGAGCCATGGTGGCTATATAGCTTATGGCTCCGGCTATTACCGCCGCTATGGAGCTGATGAGGATATCCCGGTTTTTGATATGGGCCATTTCATGGGCCAGTACCCCCTCAAGTTCATCCCTGCTTAAGATTTGCAGTATACCTGTAGTTACCGCTATCGCGGCGTGGTCCGGGTTGCGGCCGGTGGCAAAGGCATTCGGAGTTTGATTGTCTATAATGTAGACCCTGGGAACAGGAAGGTTGGCCCGGTTCGCCAGGGAAGTCACTATATTGTGGAGATCCGGGGCCTCCCCGGGGCTGACCTCTTTGGCCTTGCTCATGGCCAGGGCCATTTTGTCGCTGTACCAGTAGGCAAAGAAGTTCATGCCCAAGGCCAGGATAACCGCGATAAACATACCGCTCTGCCCTCCCATGACCTGTCCCGCCACTAAGAATATGGCGGTCAGGGCCGCCATTAGAATTCCTGTTTTAAGCATATTCATCATAAGTCTGTCTCCTGTTAGACTATTTTGTTTTCTTCAATTGCAGCGAAATTTTTCTCTGGATTTACTCAGTATAATATATGCATTGTTTGTCTTTTTGGCAAGATATATGCCGGTATAGCAGGCCCTTTTGAATTTTTTAATCAATGTCCGGAAGAAATGCCTTATGGACTTGATATGTTTTTTTGACGGGAATTGTATCAGGCAGTACTTGCATGCTGATCATGGCAGTGGTCGCAGTGGCCATTATTGTACCGCTGAGACGTTTTACCCCGGTAATGTCACTATTCTGGGTAATGAGCTGAATCCAGATATTCTCCTGCAAAACGCCACTGCTTCCCAGAACAAAAAAATTGCCAGCCCGTTTTCCGGATTGATTTATCTGGTATGATATAACATGCAAATTTTTTAGTGAGGCAGTGGCACTTGACGTTAGTGCGCCAGGCGCAGCCTGGCGTTTCTTATAGGGTACCCCATCTCCGTACGTGGGTGGGAAGACCCCATTGGGCAAAGCTTAACCAGCAGCCTATACCGGGTGTTGCGCAACTTGCGGAATCGGTGGTTATTGCCGGTGAACAAGAGTTGTGAAGCGTACACAGGGAACACTGTAGGCCGCAGGGGAGACGTACCTCCCCTAAGCAATTCAGCCTTGTAAGAGCAACAAGGCAGTTGGCGACGGTTTTAACGTGCCGGAAGCCAGTACAGAGGGATCGTTATGGTGAGATCCTGAGGAGCTGCCGGGGTCCGAGAGCTTGGCATGCAGTGAAAGAAGCGTCAGGAACCTGGGAGACCCTTCTTCCTCCTGCGATCGACCGATCGGAGGTAGGACGTATCAACCACAGGAAGAGCGTCCGATGGGATTAAGGGAGTCAGATCATCTCATAGTACTCTGAGACGGTAGGGCCGTTCACATGGGGAAGGGGATGACGGTATTGTGTAGCCCGCAAAGGAAATATATGCAAACCTCACTGCGGGTAATAGCAAAGAGAGCAAAGGAGACCCGAAACACCGATTCGGCAATCTGTACAGTCTGTTAAACGAGAAGAACCTTCTTGAATGCTTCCCGGAGATGAACCGGAAGGCCGCGTCCGGAGTAGATGGAGTTGACCGGACCGTCTTCGAAGCCGATCTTGAAGAGAATGTCCGCCAGCTGGCGACGGCTCTGAAAGAAAAGCGGTACAAGGCAAAGCTGATACGTCGCCGGAATATCCCGAAGCCTGGCGGGAAACAACGCCCGCTCGGTATCCCGGTGATCGGCGATAAGCTGGTCCAGACGGCCGCGGCCCAGATCCTGTCGGCCATTTATGAGCAGGACTTTCTGCCGTGCTGGTTAACATTTACCTGCACTATGCACTGGACCTATGGTTTGAGAAGATTGTCAAGCCCCTCTGCTATGGCGATGTAATGCTCATGAGGTTCGCTGATGATTGTGTCTGCTGTTTCCAGTACCGGGAAGAGGAGAGGCGAGTGTCCAGGGTACTCGGAAAACCACTGGTCAAGATGCGGACGGCGAGGGAGAAATTTCAGCTGGCACTTGCCGCGTTGACAAGCTGGATCAAGAAAGAACGTGGTCGTCTGGGAACGGCGGCACTTCTGATCAAGTTCGGCCAGAAGCTACAGGGTCACTTCAACTATTATGGGGTGAGCGATAACTTCGAGATGTTGAAGCGGTTCTACCGGCAAAGCTGTCGGACAGTTTTCAAGTGGCTCAACAGACGAACACAGAAGAAAAGCTGCAACTGGGCGGGGTTCAGTGAAATGCTCGTGCATTTCAAGGTACCCCGGTCCAAGATAATCGGATATTGGGAATAACCCTTCGCACTTGTACGAAGCGAACAATACTGAGGAGCCCTGTGCGGGAAAACCGTACGCAGGGATCTGTGAGAGAGCGGTCGGGTAACTGGCCGGTCTATCTCGATGATATGTTTATTCAGGAGATCCTGTAATACAGGTTGTTTTTTAAGAAACCTTGTCGGCCTAAAAAATTGACCTGTAAATTGCTGTTGATATTTATTCCCCTTATCTGCTCAAGACTCTGCAGCGCTTGCAGTTAGGGAGCTGGCAGTGGACGGAAGGCAGGTCAACTTTTATGGACTAAGCTGGCGGGAAAGGCCGCTGGGCATCCGATTTCCTCAGGCAGCCAAAGTAGCCGTCTCCCTGTTTATAAAGTAAGGAGTGACCGAGGGCATTTGCCGGTCAGTAAAATAGAGGCCGCCGAAAGTATTGCTGCAGTCCGGGCAGCCCTTGAGCCAGAGAATATGATGCCGGTAGCTGTTCTTGGCAAGTTCCCGGTATACCCAGCGGCTGGCGCCGCAGTCAAGGCAGAAAAGCAGTGTCCATTTTCCGCCCCCTTTCAGTAATAATTTTTTTGCGGTCATTGCCGATTAACGGTGAACCGCCCAGCTGTCACCTCCTTTTTCATTTCTGTTGTTTATCGATTTCTGTTTTTCTCTTAATAAATATATCGGGATTTATAAATGATTTAATAAGGAGTTAAGGGCATAATTTGTTTTTGGGCAGTTTTGTTCGGATTTTTATTGTAACGGTGCAGAGTTAAGATCAGATTTATCTTGACAGAATTATTCCGAGTTGATTATCAATGAAGAATGTTAATTTTTGATTTTAAAAATAGGGAGATTAAAAAAATTCCGGCCTTCGACACTAAAAACTGAAAAAAGCATTTTAATTCACTGTTAAAAGTATTGAAGATGGGTGATAAAGGGGATAAATCAGACAAAAAAGAATCTCCATCGCGATTGCCCCGGTTTTTTATTCAATTCCGTGAAGGCTTGAGGCAGATAGGACATATCTTTTCGGATACCAAGAAAATGGGGAAGACCTCAAAACGATCCCTCAGGAAATATCAAATCTCCCGGGTGATAAACCCGAAAAAATGGAGCCTTAACGCCCGTTTTGTATGGTTTTTGGGTTTACTCCTTCTGGCTGGCTTGGCCATAACCTACTTCTTTGTCTCCTATACCCTGGATAAGACCCTCCGAAGTCATATTGGCTACCGGCTGGAATCCTTCAACTCCCGCTTTGAGCAAGGCATCGAGCGCAAAAAAAAGGAACTTTTGAAAGAGGCAGTTCAGGTTATCTCCATCCCCGGAGTGCTGGAGGCCATCGAGAATCAAGATCCGGAAGCCCTGCAGTCCCTGATTCTTCCCTATAACGAGAAGGTTCGTCTGAATTCAGGTACCAGGCCGGTTCCAATGCAGTTTTATCTACCACAGGAAAAACCTCTTTTAAGCACTTGGAGCCTGAAAACGGGCATTGACTCCAGCCAGGGCTCCAAGGACATAATGGGCATGGCCCGGGAAAATATGAGTTCCGTGACCGGCATGGGAATCACTTCCGGAGGATTGATAATTGCGGCCGCATTTCCCCTTGTCAAGGACGGAAATTATTTAGGGGGAGTGGAAGCGGTTTGCAGCCTGGACAGGGTCTTTTCAGACCTGGAGCTCTCCAACCAGCACGGCCTTATAGTTACCCTGAATGAATCGGTTGCCGAAAAGCTGCCAAAAAGTGAGGGGTTCCGGAAGGTGGACGGCAGATGTATTATAGCTGCCCTGGGGAACCTGAACCTTCCTGAATTCATTGAGGTCATGCGGGGAAAAAACATTATACCCTCCAGTATCGGTTCCTACCGGATATCGAATAGGCCGGTAAGCAATTACAACGGAGAGATAATAGGATCGGTCTACTTTTTTTTGGACGCCACTGGCCAACTTGCCAAAAAGAAGCAGAATCTCAGCTTTTTCCTCTGGTTCGGGGTAATGGGTACCGCATTTTTTTGGATCTTTTTATATTTGAACGTAAAGCGGATAAAAGACTTCCTGGACAGGATGAAAAAAATCCTGGTCGCCTCCCATTTCAACGATTTTGCCGACCGCTTTGAGACAGACGCGGTTCACTGCCTGGAAATCCTGCACTGTCATAACGTGGAGTGCCCCGTACATCAGGATCCCAGTCGGGTCTGCTACCTGGAGACCGGGGACGAGGCCATATCCCCGAAATGGCGGGACACTTGCATATTCCTGAATAAATACGATACCTGCCGCAATTGTCCGGTTTACCAGATGCGCCACGGGGACGAACTCATGGAAACGCGCCACATGATCAATACCATGATGCTGCTATGGTCCCAGTTCCTGGGGCATATCGGGCAACTGCTCTCCGAGGTGTTCAGGACCAGACCCGGGGGCATGCCCTCCCTGGACCAGGTTTCCGACTATCTGGAGCAGATGGCCCGTTTGACCACCTTTGCCCATGATCTGCAGGGGGTATACGATAAAAAAGAGGTCTTTATGCACCTTGAACACGCCTTCAAGAGTACATTCGGACTTTCGAGGTTTCTGCTTTTGGAAGTCGACTTCAGCGAAAACAGGATGCATCCGGCCATAAACTGCGGGGACCTGGAAACCCACGCCGAGGTCTTCCTCAACTGTGATTTGTGCCGGGCAAAACGGATTTCCGAAGAGGTGATCTCCGCCAATAATCCCATGCTCTGTCCCTATTTCTCGGTAAAACCGGAGACCCATGTCCGCTGTTGCCTGCCCATGGTCATGAGCGGACAGGTGGGCGCAGTATTCTCCTTTGTCATGCCCAAAATGGAATGGGAAAACAAGAAAGAAAACGTACAGTTTATCCGTAAATATTTGGAGGAAACTGCACCGGTTCTGTCCTCGCTGCGTCTCTTGCAGATCTCACGGGACAAATCTCTGCGTGATCCTTTAACCGGCGCCTACAACCGGAGATTCATGGACGAATATCTGGCCCAGACCGAAATTTTGAGCAAACGTCAAGGTAAGAGACTGGGCTTTATCATGGCCGATCTGGACCATTTCAAAATGGTAAATGACCAGTATGGTCATCAGGCTGGAGACAGCATACTTGAGCAGGTGGTGGGAATTATTCACAGCAATATCCGGCGCTCCGACCTTGTTGTCCGCTACGGAGGAGAAGAGTTTCTTATTCTGCTCGTGGACCCCACCACCGAAGGGGATACGGAAGAGGTGGCGGAAAAGATCCGCAAGGCCGTGGAAAGTCAGCGTTTCCGGCTGCCCAGCGAGGAGACCATCCAGAAGACCATAAGCCTCGGTATTTCCGAATTTCCGGAGGATGCCACCCAGCTGTACCAGACCATAAAATACGCGGATGTTGCCCTTTATGAAGCCAAGAACAAGGGTCGCAACTGTTCCCTGCGTTTCAAACCCTACATGTGGACTGATGAGGAAACCTATTAACAGTCGTAATTTCAATCCACCAGGGACGACTTATATGCCCGGCAGGCTATGTAAACGATAGAAAGGCCGCCGGAGCTTTATATTGACAGTGAAGTTTTTATCAAGTATTTATTACAGTTAATATGGTCAATAATGAAGATAAAATAGCTTTAGATACTGTTTATCGGCTTCTTGTTTGGTTCATGCATTATCCGGCCGAAGTGGTAAGCGTTGGCGTACTTTCTGTTATTTGTCTTTTTCTAGAAGAATTGAACAGGGAAAATGAGAAAGAGGAAGTCCGGAATGCTCTGGACAATTCGGATGATTCCCTTGAAGATCTTCAAACTGAATATACCCGTCTTTTTATAAACGCCTCTCCCCATGTAATTGCTTCACCTTATGCCTCTGTTAATACCCCGGATAAGGTGTTTTTTATGGTCCGATTTTCTCGAAGATCGAAGATTTTTACCGTAGCAGAAGCAGCGCCGAGTATCTGCTGGTATACTCGATATTGCCGTTTCGTTTTTTTTCGCAGGCAATACTCGGAACTTAACTGCTCCGAGGAAAAGATGCCGGTTCCATCCAGAGCCAAGAGGTAGTAGCCATTGAGCCAAGTTATTTTCTCCATGGCTTTACCACGCTGGAGTTGGGCAAAGACACTTCTGAAGGGGCGGCGCAAGGCCTTGGGAGAGATCGGGTCCAGGATATCACGCATCTGACTGTCGCAGGGGGTCTGCCCCACACCATAAACAGTGTGTATACTGGACGGGCTCTCCAACCGCCTCTTATCAAAGGCAAGCAGTGATGGGTTCTTTAAAGAAAACATGGCAAAGCCGGACATAAGGACATCATCCAGAGGAATTTGGCTGTTGCCGGCACAGTGGTTTTCTACCTTGGCAAAATCCCTGTGTATCTGGGGAAAGAGTTTATCGGCGTTAAGATGAGCGCGCATTTTAATCCGGCGGAACGATTTGGCTGAGTTACGGCTTTTATTAACACAGGCTGTAATAGATGATATGGCGGTTTTCTTTATAAATATTTTAAATTATTTATGAAAAATGCTGCCAATTTTAACAGCTATGTCAAGAGAAAATTTGCCTTATTGTTATTTTTTATTCAACAAAAATAATATATTTAAAATATAATATATTATATGATACCCATAAAAAAAGATGCTCTTTATGTGAGAGTATATCAATTCAAAAAAGTTTACGAAACCATTATCGTTTATCCCTTGCCAGTACCGGCCTGACAGGGATATCGGGAATTACTGTGAAAAATTTTTCGGGGTAAGAACAGAGTAAGTTAACAAAAAGGAGGAAATTTTATGATTGGCAAAAAAAGCTTGATTGCTGGTTTTGGAGGGGTAGCTTTACTGACTCTGACAATGGTGCCCCCCCTGGTCTTTGCAGAAGGAGGAGATACGCCAGGAGGTCAACCGGTTAAACCACCGGAAAAGGCAAAAACTATAGAGGAATTGGTACAGAGATACAGTTCGGAATCGTGCATAGAATGCCATGAGGATATATATTATCAATGGGAAAATTCTCTGCACGCCCGTTCAATTCTTGGTACTCCAAGAACAGCGCCCACGATTTTAACCACTATTGACAAAGGGTTAAAAAAATTCGAATTTTCAGGAGTTAAAAAAGACGAAGATATAACTGTTGAAAATCTGATGATCTGTGCAAAATGTCATCTTCCCCAGTTAGAGGAAGCAACTGATGATGTAGCTGTTGAGATCGTAAAAACTATCAGGAAATGGAAGAAGGCGTATAATGAAGGCAAAACGGATCTCGCCTGGGACCTGGAAGATAAGATCGCCAGTCTGAATATCAACTGTGTGGTTTGTCATAACAAGTTACCCCTGATCCATAAATGGGAACACGGTTATCCCCAGCCTGATACATTATACGGGCCGAATGAGGGTGGAAGTCATTATCATCCGGATTTTAATAAGATGGCTAAAGCTCCGGGTATAAGTGAACCTATCTTTTGTGGCCAATGTCATGGCCTTGGACCAAATTTTGAGTTCGATCACCCTTCCCAGTGCGCTACCTTGTATGGCAGCTATCTGTATGCTTATCTCCCTGAAGGCGGAACTGAAGGTTGTCAGGAATGCCACATGAAAAAATCCGGGCTGGGACATGATATGCAAGCCTACAGAAGCGATAAAATGATAAAAATGGCACTTGATGCTGATGTAAAGGACATGTCTTATTACTGGCGGAAGAATAAAGAGAAAGGTGTTATACCGATGGCGGTGATACATCTTGAATTTTACAACAAAACCGGTCATGTGATACCCGATGGCTGACCTACACCGAATAGACTGGTCCTGGATGTGACCAGCAAAATCAAAGAGAAGAAAGATAAAGAGAAAGTAGTTTATCATGACCGAATTACCTATATGCCTCATCCTCGCAGAATGGGGGTAAGCAGAGAAATGGGGCGCGGTCCTTATGAAAAAAGCGGTCTTTTAAGGGAAACCAGCCTGCCGCCTAATAAAAAGGTCAAAGAAGAAATCGAAATACCATATCCCTATAAAGATGTTGAGAAAAATGGCGAAACTCGACGTGAGCTAACTAGCGATGAGATGCAAGTGGAACTGAAATTATGGTACGTACCTTATGGTGAGTTTGATGGTAGTGAAGTCCTGTTTTTCAGTGACAAGAGAACCGTAAAAATTGCAGATAAATGGAAATTTCGTCATTAATAACATAATATTTTAATCTACAGCACAAGGCCTTTTTACTGGACCTCCCCACATTGGTTGGATAAAAAATGGGTCAAGTTAAGGTGTTAGACCTTTGCTGCTTTTTAGGAGCAGGCCCCCCATGGGGGCCTGCAGTTTTTTAGCTATCTCACCATGGCGCAACTGATAATCTCCTGTTAAAGATATTAAAACCGGAGAGTCTATGACCCTTGAGGTCGCCGCCACCTGGAAAGATCCTTTCAACGGTACTGTCCAGATAGATAAGGAGCGCTGTTTGGGCTGCGGGATCTGCGTCGGAGCTTGTCCTTACGGAGCTAGGTATGTGAATCGGCAACTGGTTAAGGTGGACAAGTGTGATTACTGTATGCCGAGGGTAGAACAGGGTCTGCCGCCGGTCTGTGTGCAGACCTGCCTGGCTGGAGCAAGAATTTTCGGGGATCTGGATGATCCGGAATCCGAAATAGTTCAGTACGTCATTTTGGTCTTAATTCGTCGCTTTATTACGGCAATAAACGGGATATGCACCTGCTGGAAACCACGTCAGTCCTTCGGAAGAACAGGCAGGCCTCTCTGCAGAGAAGAGAACTTCTGGCCGCCTTGAAACCGCAGATGAAAAAGGCGGGTAAGGCAGGGTTCTTCGGGGTTGCCGGGGCGCTGCTTGCCAGCACCTGCGGTGAAGATGAAAACGGCAGCTGAGCCCTCACCCTTCGTTCTCTCTCTTAATTCCTCCGTAGTCGAGGCGCTCCAACACAGCCAGGAAGGGAAGCGGTTGTCGAGATAACTGCAGGGACAAGGATTGAGGCAGGAAGGCCGGAAAAAGATTCCGGCCGGCAGTACGTTTTCCGGCCGGCCGGAATTCATGTAAGGGTTTATCTTATTCTTAAGCTTAACAGCCTTCCAGACCTATCTTTCTTTGTTGCCTTACATGACAGGAACTGCATTTGGTCGGGCCTTTTTTACCGTTAATCTCCTTGCTGTGGCAGTCCTTGCAGCTGCTATGGAAGACATCTTTTCCTTTTTGAAGTTCCTCTTTCTGGAAATCTTTGTTGTGACAACTGTCGCACTTAAGCTGGACCTTGTCATCCATGGCGTTGATTGTTTCAGCAGTTAGAGGTTGGTGCTCAGCGTCGTGATGACAGTCGCCACAGGTGAGACCGAGATCAAGATGGCTTTTGTGGTTGAAGTGGACCGGCCTTTTCCCTTCAAGTGTGATTTCCTTTTCCGGAATTACTTGGCTGGCAGCCCCTCCTATTCCAAGAGTAAGTACTGCTGTCCCGGCTACGATAAGAGATTTAAGGTTCCTTTTCTTCATAATGATTACCTCCTTTTTTAATAGTAAGAAAATTTTCCTGTTTAGTTTTATTTTAGGTATTTTTTCAAGAACCTGATAGCCGACATAGGCCGATGTCTACCCTACATGGCTGTAATATCAGTAAGTTAAAAAAATTTCAATATCCTCTAGAGTTGTTTTTCCGGTAAAATAACCAAACTATTTTTTTAGGAAGATTGATTTTGTCGGGGCAAGAGGATAGGCTTTAGTTAATTCCAGCGCTAAGCAACAGGTTCAGGTCATTATTAATTTGATATCCCATGGTAAAAGAGTCAGAGAGTTCCGGTCGGCTGATGGTGAAAATTGACGGTACAAGGATCAAGAAGATCCGGGAAGATAAGGGGCTTACCCAGCTTTATGTTGCCACAGTTGTCGGGGTTACCACCGATACTATCTCCCGCTGGGAGAACCGCAAGTATCCCTCCATCAAAAAGGAAAACGGTTTGAAACTGGCCGAGGCCCTGGAAGTTGACCTGGAAGAAATTATTGATCAGACAGTTAACGAGGAGATATCAGAAGGAGAATCCCTGGATCAGGATAGGGTCACCCGGGGGGAGAAAGAGTTTTCCAGGATAAGGTTGATCTTTTTAATCCTCCTTTTATTGCTTGCAGGATCAGGAACACTGGTATTTTTGAAGACTTTGAACCAGAATGATCATGTACAGGCAGCCGCCTGCAGGATAATACCCGATCATGCCCCGCCTGGTGCAGTTTTTCCGGTTATAATCAAGATTGATGTCAGGGGTGGCGGTCCCTTTTCTCTTATTGTTAAAGAGGTGTTGCCAGAGGGATGCCGGGCAGTAGCCGGTGTACCGCCATTTAACATAAGCGGCGGTGACGGCAGGTTATTGAAATGGGTAAGTCGGATAGATGGTTCGGCTGATATTGCCTATCTTGTCCGGTCTCTGGAGAATTTTGAGCAGGCCGAGCTTTCCGGTTTCAAAGGAGAAATTGTCTTGGGCGCAGAGGCTGTAACCCAGGTGATTTCAGGTGACAGTTCCGTTAGCCTTTCACCTTATCACTGGGTTGATGCAAACAGTGATAATATGATTGATGATGAGGAGATTATAGCCTTTTATGACCTGTTCAGTGGAGTGAAACTGGATATTGAAAGAGACCTTATTGATGGGATCTGGGCATCCAGGGGCTATCAATGGGATAAGGAAAACGGGCAGTACAAGATATTACCATGAAAAAAGGTGAGATGATGAAAAAGAAATTTTTTGTTTTACTATGCTCAGCTCTACTGCTTATCCTGCTGACAGTTGAGGCCAGAGCCGCAGTTAAGGCGGACTGGGATCAGCCCCGGGGCAGGGAAGTCTCCTTTGCAATGCGGATAAGCAAAGCAGTGCCGGCCTTGGTGATTGTGCGTCTGCACTTGGCTGTGGGCCTGCAGGTTGTAGAAATAAACCCTCAGCCTAAAAAAAGAGACGATAAAAGCAAAGGTCTGAAACTGATGTTTACCAATTTAGGGTCAGGTATCAATCGAATTACCATAACCGCCGACAGAGTGATCAAGAGGCGGGACATTACCGGAACCGTTATCTATAAAGATCCCATAACCGGAGCTATGGAAAAAACAAAAATAAGATGGTAGTTTTTGAAATGGGTAAGTCCGGTTATCTACTGGTTGAAAGCCCGAGGTAATGACAGTATACATTCAAATAAAAAAATTCCCATGTTTGATGAGTTACGCCACCTGTATCAGTATGTTGATGAAACCATGCGCATGCTTTATGAAAAATATCCAGATGAAGTCATGTGTAAAAAAGGATGTAGTGATTGCTGCCACGCTGTCTTCGATCTTTCCTTGATTGAAGCGCTTTACCTCCTTTCTGTCTTCGGTTATCGTTCTGAGGAGTTGCAGCAGAGGGTTCTTTCACGCTGTGAGCCTGCTCTCAAGAAGTGGGAAAGTCTCATGACAACAGGTGAAGATCTATCCAGGGCCCGTATCCGATGCCCTCTGCTCAATGATACCGGTGAGTGCGACTGCTACGAAGCACGGCCTGTCAACTGCCGGACCTATGGCGTACCCACGGTCATTAACGGCGCTGCCCATGTCTGCGGCCTTTCCCGTTTTCAGAAGGGAATCTCCTACCCTACTGTTAATCTTGATCCATTGCAGAAGGGCCTGCATGAATATTCGGTAAAGGCCGGTGGCCAAGAACTGGGCGCAAAACGGCAGCCGGTTGCAGCAATTCTGTTGTTCCCCGAACAATTTACCATTATATAGCAGGTGATGCAGGCTGGGCTGGTTTTTCGGCTGTTTTTGTAGATACTCTTTGTTTAATGGAAAGTTATCGATTTATTAAATAAGATGCCCGATTTTTATCGAAAAAAACAATTTGAGTTATCTTCGAATTCTATATATTATTCCAACTGTAAGATAACTATAACTACAGGCTGTCTCCGATGAAGTTGATATTTTTATGCCCGGATAAGAACCAGGTATTTGAATCCGCCGCCTACCGGCTTATTGAAAATCATGGGATAGTTGAAAATCGGTCGGGGGAAAAGTATCTGGATGCGAAGGTTGAGCTGATGGAGAGTTGTCCTTACTGCGGACAGACCCATATCTTTCATGCCAATGAACTGATGTGCCCGCTTACCGGTGCAGATTAAATGGGATGGTTTTCATGGGGATGGTCTTCATAAGGATAACCTATGACTGAAATCGATGCTAGGAAACTGGCCTGCCCGGCCCCGGTGCTAATGACCAAGGAAGCCATTGACAGCAATCAGCCGGAAAAGATACATGTGACGGTTGACAACGAGGCATCCAGTCAGAATGTTACTAAGTTTCTTGAATCCCGGTATTATTTGGTCACCGTGGAAAACAGGGGAGGAGAGTACAGGCTTACCGGTATACGCGACAGCGGATTAGAAGGAATTGTCTCTCAGATCGAGCCTGTAAAACAAGGGAGTGCAGGTGAGAAAAAAATTATGGTCATGGTCAGTACAGACCGGATGGGATATGGCGACGATGAACTCGGCTTAAAACTTATGATCAGTTTTTTAAAGACAATCGGTGAGATGGGGGCTGAACTGTGGCGGCTGGTTTTTGTCAACAACGCGGTGAAGTTCGCCATTATCGATTCAGAAGTTCTGGCTGTCTTAAAAGAACTCGAGTCAAAAGGTCTCCATATACTGGTTTGCGGCACCTGTCTGACCCATTTTAATTTGCTTGATCAGAAGCGGGTGGGAGAAACCACCAATATGCTGGATATTGTGACGGCCATGCAACTGGCTGACCAGGTAATTAATATCTGAGACAATGGTAAAGCCGGGATAATTTATGGCTTTTTAATAATACCCGCAGTTGTGGGATAAGCCCTGCTTCCGCAGAGCTCTGGGTCATAACATCTCAGTTTTTTTTCAATCTATTCTTTATAAAACTCCTTTTTTTCAGCTCCGCAAACAGGGCAGGTCCAGTTATCCGGCAAGTCCTCGAATTTGGTTCCTGCGGGTATATCATTGTCAGGATCTCCTTCAGTTGGATCATAAACATAGCCGCAGACAGCACAGACATATCTGTCCATTAAATCCTCCTTATCAGGTTTAAAGGTTAAGTAGATAAGTAACTATTCTGATATATAATAACAGGAATGTTGTTATTGTTTGTTTAGGAATTGAAAAATTAAAAAGATAATGTACTGTTCTGAGCTGGTCTTTTTATTTTTAACCCTGTGACTTCCACATGCCGTGAATATTGCAGTATTCCTTGGCTGTCACCTGATTGGCTTGGATACAGAATTCAGCTTCAGGGGGCTGTCCTGGTTTTAAAAACTCCCTATAAGCCTTCCCATCCGCTATTAATTCGATCCATTCAATATAGTGCTTTTCCTCCATGGGATGAGCAACAGAACCAATCTTGACTTTATAGCCATTGTCGGTCTTTTCCAGAATCGGTACATGTTTCTCCCGAGCAGCATCCACGGTTCCCGGTTCTACGAGTTGCATATTCTGCCCACAGCAGACCAAATCACCCTTTCCACCGTGAAGAACTTCCACAATGTTGCCACAGACATTACATTTGTAAACTTCCAGTTGTTGGGCCATAAGCTTTTCTCCTTAAATCATGTTTATCTTTTCTTCATATAATATATTATACGATATATAATTATTTTCCGTCTATCAAGGAAAAACAAACAAACGGTCCGCAAGTTCGGACAGCAGGACTTATTGATCTTTTCAGCTTTTGCCCTTGATAGGTTCGCGGTAATTTATGAGAATTTTATTAACCCCTGAATCCTGCAAGCAGTTTTCAGGTAGATACTGAAAAATGCATCCGGGGGAAAATATTTCCATTCCTCTGCAATGGTCGGGATTTCCGGCAGGAACCAAATCGTTTGCCCTTTCCATTATGGCCCCCCATCCGGTGGCTAATAACTGGGTGCATTGGCTGGTAGTCAATATACCTTCGGATGTAACCTCACTGCCGGAAGGTGCTTCAGGTCAAGGTATGCCGGCGGGATCCAGGGAACTGCAGAACGGTTTTGGTAAAGCGGGATACGGTGGACCCCAACCACCCTCCGGTACCGGTAAACACCCCTATGTGATCACAGTCTATGCTCTGGATACTGCTGAACTGGGTATTGAGCAGACAGCCACCCTTGCCGATTTCGAAAAGGCATTAAAAACCAGGGTGCTGGACAAGGCAGAAATAACCGGGACTTTTACCGTACCTTAAGGCTTTTTTCTATAGTAAATCCTCAAAAAGTGCTAAGCAGACAGCCCTGAAAAGAGAATCCGTATACTGCCACCTCCGGGAAAAAATAAAACCGGTCATGGCCACAAAGAGAAAGACAAGCACACCTTCCCTGGTATAATCAAAAGACTGCGCCGGTCCCACCCCCTTCCGCCCAGGTCAGGGAAAATATCATATAAAAACAGTAAACGGCCGAAGCTAAAATAATCTTTGACTTTTTTATTTGCCGAAATGCCGCCTTGCCATTAAAAAGCAGAAAAGGCAGAAGAACAAAAATATAATAATAATTCCTGAGATAACGAAAAGGTGTTGCAAAGAATAGGCAATTTTTTAATAAAAACAATTGATTAAAATAAAAAACCTCTATAATGGCAGGGCAGTCAAACAAAGAAAACCCAAATCAAAATCGCAAACAGAACAGGGCGTTTATTGGCCTGTCACTTAAGAAGAAATCAATGGTTGACCACACCCAGCTTTGTAAATTCCGGTTATAATGGGATATTAGTGATATTTAAGAAATGATACAGTATCAGAGATAAACCTCTGCAGGCATCTGTTCAATCCGTATCTATAAAATAGTGCAGCTTAATCTTGACCCTTAATTTTCTCTACTGTAAGCTGATAATTTAAGTATTGTATTTTACTTGGTTTGTTACCATATTTAAGATATGCTCGCTTTCGGAGTATTTCAATTGGCAATTCACAACACCGACATTGCACGAATTTTTAATCAAGTGGCGGATCTCCTGGAGATCAGCAATGAGAATCAGTTCCGGGTCAGGGCTTACCGCAATGCCGCCCGCACCATGGAAAGTCTGTCCCATGAAGCTGTTGTGCTTATAAAGGAAGGTCAGGACCTCACCTCTATACCCGGGATCGGCAAGGATCTGGCCGGCAAAATCAGCACCATCGTGGAAACCGGTTCCCTTCCCCTGCTTGATCATCTGAAGGAAAAATTGCCCGGCGAATTGATAAAGCTTCTGGAAGTGGAAGGTCTCGGTCCTAAAAAGGTTTCCGCCCTGTACAATAAGCTGGGAATTGGCAGTCTGGATGCTTTGAAGGAGGCGGCAGAATCCGGGAAGATCAGAAAACTCTCGGGCTTTGGGGCCAAGAGTGAACAGAATATTCTTGAAGACTTGAGGCGCCCCAGGGAAGGGGCCGATCGAGTCAAACTGGCTGAAGCTGAAAAAATCGCCGAATCTCTTGAACAGTATCTGGCAGAAATCAGAGAAGTAAAAAAAGTCACGATTGCCGGAAGCTACAGAAGACGAAAAGAAACCGTTGGAGATCTGGATGTACTGGTTGCCTGTCAGAAATGGGAACCGGTTATTGATCGGTTCCTGTCTTTTGAAGACGTAGCCAGGATTCTTTCCAGAGGAAAGACCCGTTCTTCAGTAATACTGAGCTCAGGGCTTCAGGTGGATCTGCGGATAATCCCTGAAGAATCCTATGGAGCCGCCCTGCATTATTTTACCGGCTCCAAAGCCCACAACATAGCAATCCGTAAAATTGCCATGGATCAGGGTCTGAAGATAAATGAGTACGGGGTATTCCAGGACGGAGAACAGCTCGCCGGTGCAACTGAAGAAGATCTTTACCGGAAAATAGGACTTCCCTATATTGAACCCGAGCTCCGGGAAGACCGGGGTGAAATAGAAGCGGCATACCGGAACTTTTTACCCGAGCTAATCACAATCTCCGATATAAAGGGAGACCTGCATTGTCACACCAGGGCGACAGACGGCATGAACACTCTGGATCAGATGGCTGAAGCCGCCCGGAAGATGAACTATGAATACCTGGCCATAACCGATCATTCCCAACGGGTAACAGTGGCCAATGGCCTTGATGAGAAAAGACTGAGAGAGGAGATAGAAGAAATAGACGAGTTGAATGAAAAGATCAGGGCAATCAAACTTCTGAAAGGCATTGAGGTCGATATTCTCAAGGACGGCTCCCTGGATCTTCCAGACTCGGTGCTTAAAGAACTGGACGTAGTAGTAGGTTCGGTACACTACTACTTCAACCTGTCTCAGGAGGAACAGACAGAACGTTTGGTTAGGGCTATGGACAACAAGTACTTAAATATTATCGGTCATCCCACCGGCCGGATGATCGGGACCAGGAATCCCTATCCGCTGGATATGGAAAGAGTAATTAGGTGTGCCGGTGATCGGGGGGTACACCTTGAACTTAATGCCCAGCCGGACAGACTGGATCTTATTGATGTCCATCTCAAGGCGGCCAGGGAAATGGGAGTACTTATAGCGATTTCAACAGATGCGCATCTGGCTCAGAACCTGCAATTTATGCGTTTCGGGATTAATCAGGCCCGCCGGGGATGGCTGGAAGCTGAAAATGTGCTTAATACCAGACCTCTTGCTGAACTGCAGAAGATACTGAAAAGGTAACTGCAATGCCGAAAGACGACTTGGTTATTAATGATATAGATCCTGCTGCCGTTAAGGACAGGGCAACAGCGGAAGAGGCGGTCAGGAAATTAAGGGAGGCTGTACGTTACCACGATTATCGTTATTATGTCCTGGACAGTCCTGTTATATCTGATACCGAATATGACGGAATTTTTGCCAAACTCCAGGCCCTTGAGGATCGGTTCGGCCTGGCAACCGAGGATTCCCCGACCCGGAAAATAGGAGGTGAGCCCAGGGAGGAACTGGGAACGGTTGTCCACCCCCTGCCGATGCAGAGCCTGAAAGCTGTCTACGATGAAAAGGGGATTCGTGACTTTGCCTTGACCTGTGTTAAAGAACTGGGGCACGATAAGGTGGAATATGTACTTGAACCCAAATATGACGGCCTTTCAATTGAGTTGATTTATACAGACGGTGTTCTGGACACGGGCGCCACCAGGGGTGACGGTACTACGGGAGAAGATGTTACCGCCAATGTAAAGACTATTGGTTCAGTGCCTCTTTCCCTCCTTGGTGATCAGGGAGAAGCCGTACCTTCCCGCTTGGTGGTTCGGGGGGAAATTTATATGAGGCTGGACGAGTTCAATACTTTGAACAGGAAACGCCTGGCCGCAGGCCAACCGCCCTTTGCCAACCCCAGAAATGCCGCAGCCGGTTCGGTCAGGCAGCTGGATCCCGGAATTACTGCAGAAAGACCGCTTCATATATTTCTATATGCTGTAGTTCAATGCGGCGGGGGACGCAGTTTCGAGACCCACTGGCAGATGCTTCAGGCCCTGCCCAAGTGGGGTCTGCCGGTAAACAGCAAAATGCAGATCCTGACCAAAAATATTGAAGAAATCCTGGACTATCACCGGAGATTGAACCAATCCCGGGACGATCTCAATTTTGAGATCGACGGGGTGGTGGTCAAGGTCAACAACCTTGCTGAACAAAAAAAGCTGGGCAGCAGGCAGCGCGATCCGCGCTGGGCCATAGCTTATAAATTTCCGGCCAGAAGCAGCACCACAGTAGTTAAAGATATTGAAGCCAACGTCGGCCGCACCGGCACTTTGACCCCTGTTGCCTTTCTGAAACCCGTGAAAATCGGCGGGGTTGAAGTAAGTCGTGCCTCCCTTCACAATTTAAATCTCATTGAAAAAAAAGATATCCGTATAGGAGATACTGTGGTAATAGAACGGGCCGGAGATGTAATCCCTTATGTGGTTAAATCCGTCAAGGAGAAGCGGGACGGCTCGGAAAAAAAATTCAAGATGCCGGAACACTGCCCGTCCTGCGGCGCAGATGTCCTGATTTCCCAGGATAAGAAAAACAGCCGCTGTACTAACATGAACTGTCCGGCTCAGCTCAAGGAACGTATCCAGCACTTCGCCTCAAGCCGGGCCCTTGATATAGAAGGTTTGGGCGCTAAAAGGGCTCAGCAGTTTGTTGAAAGGGGACTGGTCAATTGGCTGCCCGATCTCTTCAGGCTGAGCAAGAACGACCTGCTTCAGCTCCCGGGTTTTGCCGACAGATCAGCTGAAAATCTGGTGGCGGCCTTAAGAGAGGCTAAAAAGACCAGCTTGGATCGTTTTATTTATGCCCTGGGTATCTTGCATGTAGGGGTACATATGGCGGTGGTTCTGGCCTCGCACTACCGGCAATTGGATCAGCTGATGATAGCCGATACTGTAGAGCTTCAACAGATCCATGAGATAGGGCCGGAGGTGGCGGGAAGCATTGTTTTTTTCTTTGGTGAGGAGCATAACCTGAAGGCCCTGGAAGCAATGAAAAGGGACGGATTATATCTGGAAAACCCTTTATTTGCTGGAAAGACGGAACGTCCACTTGAAGGATTGAAATTCGTTTTTACCGGGTCACTTGAACACTGGACCCGGAAGCAGGCCCAGGAAAAGGTGGAGAATCTCGGCGGCCGGGCTACAAGCAGTGTATCCGGAGAAACCGATTACCTGGTTATCGGTTCCGGAGCCGGCTCCAAACTGGCTCAGGCCCGAAAGCTCGGTATAACTGTATTCACTGAAGAAGAGTTCCAGGAACTGTTGAACAACAAGGGCAGCTGACAGATTTATCATAGGGACTGATTAGCTATGGCCTTGACTTACCGCTTATTTTTTCTCCTGAATTCCAAAACGGTCCGACATGCAGGGGTTACATCATGGCCGATTTTCAGGTGGTTTCAGCAATCAATCGCTGTTTCAGTTCCCATAACTGTTGAGAAAGAGAGACATGGTAAATGTGGGGACTCATCAGTCTCCTGACCCCGGCATCGAGTTTTTCTAAATCACAGACCCTGTTCCTGCGCAATTCCTCTATTCCCGGTAAATCGCAAACCAGACTGCCTTCCCTGACAATTTCTTTTATCAGTGGTTCCATGCCGGTCAGATTACAGGTTTCCAGCCGCCGTTTTTTACTTTGATCAATTGGATGCTGCAGGGTCAGGGTTTCCCGCCTTTTTGGTTCTTCATGGTCCATGGTAATGAGATCGGCAGTAGCTTTGTCCCTGCTGTCATACAGCCGCCAGATCTGTTTATTGCCGGGATTAAGGGTCTTAGCCGGAGTTTCGGATATTTTGATCGCCGGGACCATTTTACCTTTATTTTCTACCGCTACCAGCTTGTAAACCCCATCAAGAGCTCCTTCCCCCCGGGAGGTAATCAGCCTGGTACCAACCCCGTAAATCAGCCTTTTTATGAGATGATCAGGATCCACACCGTATCTGTTCGCCTCTTCCCTGATCTGGCTGATGATCTGCCAGATTACCATCTCATCCAGTTTATTGGAAAGGACAATCCTGGTATCGGAGAATCCCGCCTCATTCAACATCCTTGCCGAACAGATGGCCAGGTAGGCAAGATCTCCTGAGTCAAGGCGGATACCAAGCGGTTGATGGCCCTTGCGTTTTAACTCCTCGAACACCTTGATGGCATTGGGGACCCCGCTCTCCAGGGTATTAACAGTATCAACCAAAAGCAGGCAGTCATCGGGATAAACCTCGGCATAGGCACGAAAGGCTTCCAGTTCACTTCCATAAAGCGAAAGAAATACCTGTACCATACTGTGGGCATGAGTGCCTTTGGGAGGATACCCCAGGACATGGGAAATGCCCACGTTGGAGGAAAAATCAACGCCGCCGATGAGGGCACCCCGTACTCCCGCATTACCTCCTTTCCACTGGGCCCGCCGTAAACCGAATTCAATGACCATACCTCCTTCGGATGAGGAATGAATCCGGCATGCTTTTGTGGCAATAAGGGTTTGATAATTAAGGTAATTAAGCAGGGGCGTCTCCATGATCTGGGCCAGGGCCAGGGGCCCTTCCACAACGGTAATCGGGGTATTGGGATGAACTACCCTGCCCTCGGGGATTCCCTTTATGTTTATAGCCTGAAAATTGCCGTTCTCCCGCAGCCATTCCAGAAAATCCCGGTCAAAAACGGGTTTACCGCTGAGACTCTTCTGAGCAGCCAGGTAGTCAAGATCGTGTTCGCTGAAATATGCCTCCTGCATCCAATGCAGAAACCATTCCATACCGGCATTTACACAGAATCCCGCCTGATGTGAGCCATAATCGGGGTTGTTCCGGAACAGATGATCGAAACGGGCAGTCTTTTCATGTAAACCCAGTCGAAAATAGAGTTGAGCCATAGTCAGCTGATACTGGTCTGTGAACAGAATACCTTCGGCCGTGCGCCGCTGATTTTCATTCATCTCATAACCTCCGCTCAGATATTTGTTGGTTTGTGTCTTTCCAGACATATGAGTATGCGGAAAGGGATATCAGCAGATCATTTATCAGCTGCATTGCTTCATACCCGGTATTTTTTTGAACATAATCAAAAATAAAGAGACCCGGTATCTTTAGCAGATCCTTCTTTATTTATCAAATTTTGTAAATTTAGGATAATTTTGGCGCTCAGGCCAGGGTAAACCTGAGAAGGGCGCCCACCTTGTAATGGCCGAAGTCTTCATGTTCGGTAAAAATATGCCTGATTTCCGCGTCTTGGGCAAGCGCTTCTTTTACCATATAGTTGGCCAGATTTTCAGTCTTTTCCATGGTCCTGCCACAAAGCGGGCAGGTTGCAAGGTATGTGGACAGAATACGATCCTGATGGCACAGGGTACCGTTTTGTCTGAAATCTTTTTCGATAACAAGGGTATGAACCTGTCCCATTTTCAGAGCGTCCAGTACCGGCTCTATGCCTAGCACGCCCAGACCGTTGGCCCAGTTTTTTTCGAACAGTTCGGCAATAAGGGCTTTCTCCTGTTCTCTTTCCCAGGCATGGACTGTCTCCAGTGCCTTCTGGCGCAACACTTCGTCTCTGTCGTTGGGGCTGACCTTGAATTCGCCGACCAGGCGTCGGCGTAGATAGCTGTGCAGGTGGTTTTTAAACTGTTGACGAATTTTGTTTTCAGGGCCGCCCAGAATCAGACGGTGGAAATTTTTTTGTCTGAACATCCGGAAGACTCTGGCGGCCGTATTTTTTAAATGGTGTTGGATATGGTCCTCGATATGATGCCGGATGTTTTCGTCGCCCAGACCGCCTTGAACGTTTCCTCCGGCTATGGTGCGGGAACGATTGACCCGGACCCGGTCCGGTACATTGTCTTCCAGATAGATATCCGGCTCTTCCTCAAAGTCCTCCAGATATAAGGAAAATATTCTGGCTTTGCGGCTGTCGCAGACCAGAACGCAATAATGGCTGAATTCCTCGAGCAGCATGATCAGTGGGCGGGTGTAGGTATCGGGTTCCACTACGATCTGGCTGGGCATGGCCACCGGGAGGGTGTGTTCCTGCCACAGGCCGTCGGCATCGGCGAACAGGGCGACCAAACGGCATCCCGACGGCCGGTCATAATTTTCGCGAAAGTGTTGTTCGATGCTCTCCAGCACCCTGTCGAGAGCTTTACGCTGTTTTTTGCCGAACTGCTCAGCGATTTCCATGCGGACCTTATGGAGCATGGAATTCAGTTCGGCCGAAACATTGCGCGGCGGGGTAAGGTTCAGATATAGGCTGATGACGGGGTTATCCATGTTTTTATATGCTGTCAGGTGATCCAGTTGCTGCCGGTCGATTGTCATGTTTTTTGTTTCCTCGTCATGATCTTAATATTCCGTCGCCGACTGTAATAAATGTTTCGAATTATGCGGCGAAAAAGTTTGCACGGTCATTAGCTATAGGTGTTTTTATGATTAACCTAATCATTTTCCATTTGCTGTCAAACCATCCGGTTTGGACACCTTAACTGCTCTTTATTTCCTTACCGGGCCCATAAAGCCTCCCCCTTGTCTGCTTCAGAGGCATTAGAAGTGGTTTCAAATTAAAGGAAATACTAATAAATTTTCTCCTATTTTAATCTTGTTAACTGAATATAGTCCCAGATTTATCTTGACAGAGTAATTCTGAGCCGAATATAAATGACTGTGTTGATTTCCTGATTATAGATTTTGTTTTGAACTCTCCACATGTCAGCCTCTGTCTGTTTGATACTCTCTATTATACGGCAGCACTCGAGGAAGTGTTCTTCTAACGGACGTTTACCGGGCAGAGGTTTTTGTAAAACTATAACTTTAATGAATGGTTGTCATAAAATTTAACGGGAAAACCATGAAACGCATTTTGATAGCCCTGTTTATACTGGCTCTGATCTTTGGCGGTGTTTTTGGCTGGAAATATTTTGTCAATCTTAAGACCCGACAGTATCTGGCCGGCCGGACAATTCCGCCCAAAACAGTGGCCGCCATGGACGTCTCAACCAGTACCTGGCAGCCTTCTCTGGATACCACCGGTGAACTTGAAGCTATAAACCAGGTGCAGGTTACCAGTGAAGTTTCGGGAATGGTCACGGAGATAGACTTTGAATCCGGATCCCGGGTAAAAAAAGGGGAAGTGCTGGCCAGGCTGGACAGCAGCATAGAGATGGCGGAACTGGAGAGGCTTCAGGCTGTTGAAAGACTAAGCCAGATCCAGTTGAACCGCATCAGGCCGCTGGTAAAAAACAACGCCTCCCCCCAGGCCGAGCTGGATAAGGCCAGGGCTGAACATAAGCAGGCCCTGGCCACGGTGAAGAGGCAGAA
Organism: Desulfobia sp.; assembly: GCA_046497465.1. Lineage (GTDB taxonomy): Bacteria > Desulfobacterota > Desulfobulbia > Desulfobulbales > SURF-16 > JAWLDV01. The sequence goes on along the minus strand of JAWOFO010000016.1, from coordinate 13,954 downwards.
GAGTCTTCTGGAAAAAAAGGAAATTAAGGCGCCCTTCAGCGGTGAACTGGGCCTGAGAGTAGTTGATCTGGGCCAGTATCTGGAGCCGGGTGTATCCCTGGTATCCCTGCAGAGTATTGCTCCGCTTTATCTCAACTTTTCCATTCCCCAGGAGCACCTTGGACTGCTGGCCAGGGCCCGGCAGGTTGTTTTTACGGTTGACGCCTGGACTGAGCAGGAGTTCCGTGGCAAAATCAATGCTGTTGATCCCCGGATAAACAGGAAAAGCCGCAGCCTGAACATCCAGGCGATCCTTGCCAATGAGGACGGGAAGTTGAGGCCCGGGATGTTTGGCAAGGTGAATGTACTATTGCCCCGGGAAGAAAAGGTGATCACCATACCCCAGACAGCAGTCGACCATAATCCATACGGAGATGTGGTCTTTGTGTTGTCCCCCCTTGATGAGAAGTACAAAGAGTCCCCGGTTTACAGGGCCACCCGGAAATTCGTGGTCCTGGGCAGTACAAGAGGGAGCCAGGTGGCGATAAATAAAGGGCTTGCTCCCGGAGAAAAGGTGGTTATTGCCGGCCGGCACAAACTCCGGGAGGGGGTCAAGGCTGTCATAGACAACTCAATAGTACCGGATAATTCCCCCAATCCCCAGGTCAACGAAGAGTAAGGGCCATGCGCTTTACCGATATCTTTATAAAAAGGCCTGTCCTGTCCTCGGTGATAAGTCTTTTGATTCTGTTGCTTGGGGCCAGATCCCTGACCCTTTTAAATGTCAGGGAATATCCGGAGACCTCTAATGCCGTTATCTCCATAAATACCCCTTATGTCGGGGCTGACGCTGAGCTGGTCAAGGGTTTTGTCACCACTCCCCTGGAAAAGGAAGTAGGTGGAGTGGACGGTATTGATTATCTTGAATCCAGCAGTATCCAGGGTCTGAGTTCCATCAAGGCCCATCTCCGGCTGGACTATGATCCCTACAAGGCCCTTACCCAGGTAACCGCCAAGGTTAATAAGGTCAAAAATGAACTGCCGGAGGCCAGTGAAAATCCTATTATTGATGTTCAGGTAGGTGAGACCACTGCCTCCATGTACATGAGTTTTTTCAGTAATGTCCTGAAAAACAACCAGGTGACCGATTATCTGGTCAGGGTGGTCCAGCCAAAACTCCAGGGAATAAGCGGTATTCAGAGCGCCGAGGTCCTGGGAGCCCGGACTTTTGCCATGCGGATCTGGCTTAAGCCCGACAAAATGGCGTCTCTGGGACTGACTCCCGCCGATGTGGCCCGGGCCCTGGAAAGCAACAACTACCTCACCGCGGTAGGCTCCACCAAGGGTAAGACGATCACCGTCAACCTGAGTGCCACCACCAATATCCACAGTGAAAAGGAATTCAAAGAGCTGGTAGTCAAGGAGGCGGGCCAGGACCTGATCCGGCTGGGCGATATTGCCACGGTCAATCTGGGAGCCGAGAATTACGATGTGGAAGTGAGTTTTGACGGCCAGAACGCCACTTTTATAGGAGTAAATGTCCTACCTACGGCCAACGCCCTTGCCGTTATTGACCGGGTAAGGGAGGTGCTGCCGGACATTGAAAAACAGCTTCCCGAAGGACTCAACATGTCCGTGCCTTATGATGCCACCAAGTACATCGAAGACGCCATTTTCGAGGTAGAAAAAACTCTTGTTCAAGCCCTTCTTATAGTAATCGTGGTAATTTTCCTTTTTCTGGGATCGGTAAGGTCGATCCTGATACCCATAGTGGCTATGCCTCTGTCACTCATAGGGTCCGGCCTCTTCATGTTCGCTTTGGGTTTTTCCATCAATCTGCTTACCCTGTTGGCCATGGTCCTGGCTATCGGCCTGGTCGTGGATGACGCCATTATCGTAACGGAAAACGTCCATCGCAATATCGAGAAAGGCCACTCTCCTTTCCAGGCCGCCATTAGGGGGGCAAGGGAACTCTCCACCGCCATTATTGCCATGACCATCACCCTGGTATCGGTTTACGCCCCCATTGGTTTTATGACCGGTCTGACCGGCAGCCTGTTCAGCGAGTTCGCCTTCACCCTGGCCGGAGCTGTGCTGATCTCCGGGATTATCGCCCTGACCCTTTCACCCATGATGTGTTCCAAAATCCTGAAATCTGCGGACAAAAATAAGCGCGGCGGTCTGGCGTCTTTCCTGGACCGTTTGTTCGAGAGGCTGAAAAACGGTTACCTGAAGATCCTCAGGGGCTGCCTGAACTCTCTGCCCGCCATTGTTGTTTTTTCCCTTGGCGTTCTGGTCAGCTGTTATTTCCTCTTTACCATGACTAAAAAAGAACTCGCTCCCGAAGAGGACAAGGGGGTAATCTTTACTTCGGCTACTGCTCCTCCCACCGCGGTTATTGACCAGACCGGTCTTTACGCCAGAGAGTTGTACAATACGCTGGCCTCTTTTCCGGAGACGGACCATGTTTTTATGATCACCGGAGGCGGAGGCAGAGGCCAGGTGAGCATCGGCAACACCGCTTTTGCCGGCATGGTCTTTATTCCCTGGAGCGAGAGGGAAAGATCCCAGATGGATCTGCAGCCCCTGGTCCAGGACAAACTTGACTCAATCGCCGGTCTGGACGCGGCCGCCTTTGGCAGGCCGGCGTTACCGGGCTCCAGCGGCGGGCTGCCGGTTCAGTTTGTGATCAGAGCCACTGAACCGCCTTTGGATATGAAAAGAGTTTCCGACGAACTTCTGCAGAAAGCAAGAGAAAGCGGGCTTTTTGTCTTTACTGACACAGACATGAAGTATGATCTGCCCAGGGAAAGGATTGTCATAGACCGGGAAAAAGCCGCTGATCTGGGAGTCAATATGCAGGAACTGGGCAACAGTCTTGCAGTTATGCTGGGCGGTAACTATCTCAACAGGTTCAGCATTGAAGGAAGAAGTTATAAGGTTATTCCCCAGGTCACCAGACAGGAGCGTCTGAACCCGGACCAGCTCAAACAGTACCGTATCCGGAGCCGGAGCGGGGAGATGATTCCCCTGTCCACCATAGTAAAACTGAAAAAGACGGTTGAACCCAGACAGCTCAACAGGTTTCAGCAGTTGAATGCCGCCACCATTTCCGCAGTTCCGGCCCCCGGAGTGACCATGGGCAGAGCCCTCGATTTTTTTCAGCAGGAAGCGGGAAAGCTTTTTACTAAAGAATTTACCGCAGACTATGCCGGTCAGTCCAGACAGTATATCCAGGAGGGAGGGGAACTGCTTATTTCTTTTTTTCTGGCCCTTGTTGTTATTTACCTGGTTCTGGCTGCCCAGTTTGAAAGTTTCCGGGACCCTCTGATAATCATGGTCAGTGTTCCCATGTCGATTTCAGGCGCCCTGATTTTTCTTACCCTGGGGTTTGCCTCCATCAACATCTATACCCAGGTGGGTCTTATTACCCTTATCGGCCTAATCAGCAAACACGGCATCCTGATCGTAGAGTTTGCCAACCAGCTCCGGGAACAGGGCAGGAACAAGTTAGAAGCTGTATCCGAATCTGCCGGTATCCGTCTTCGGCCTATTCTCATGACCACCTTTTCCACGGTAATGGGGGTGTTCCCGCTTTTGATAGCCAGCGGGCCGGGGGCGGCAAGCCGTTTTAACATCGGCCTGGTTGTTACTGCCGGTATGCTTATCGGCACGTTTTTTACTCTCTTTGTTTTACCTCCTATATATCTGCTGCTGAGCAAAACCCGGAGAACCGGAGACCTGGAAGCGGGGAGTGTATAGTGGGAAACGGAAACAAGAGAAGATTTATCGCCTTAAACCCTAAACCCTTATGATATGCTGGCCCGGGTTTTAAGCAGTTCAGTGCAGGGGATTGATGCAGTTCCCGTGGAAGTGGAGGTTGACCTGGTCTTCGGTCTGCCCAATTTTGCCACAGTAGGTCTTCCTGAAGGGGCGGTACGGGAAAGCAAAGACCGGGTCAGGGCCGCCATAAAAAACAGCGGCTATGAATTTCCCAATCAGAGGATAACAGTAAATCTGGCCCCGGCTGACATCAAAAAATCAGGCACCGGTTTTGACCTGCCCATGGCCGTGGGTATACTGACCGCGGCTCAAATATGCAACAGGGAGAATCTCGAACGGTACTGCATCATCGGTGAACTCTCCCTGGACGGCAGACTGCGTCCGGTCCAGGGTGTACTGCCCATGATGATTACCGCCCGTCAGCAAGGCCTTAAAGGTGCACTAATTCCCAGTGCCAATTCCAGAGAGGCCGCCGTGGTCCGGGACCTGGATATCATCCCTGTCGACCATCTCCATCAGGCTGTTGATTTCCTGGCAGACAGCAGTACGATTATTCCTGCTGCCGGAGAATGCGAATTTGGCAACCGGGATACTGGAAATTACAAACTGGATTTCTGCGAGGTAAAGGGTCATGATTATGTTAAAAGGGCCCTGGAGGTGGCGGCAGCCGGTGGCCATAACATCCTGATGAAAGGTCCGCCGGGTTCAGGTAAGACTATGCTGGCCCGGAGACTGCCCACCATTCTGCCTGATCTTTCATTTGAAGAGGCCCTGGAGACTACCAAGATTTTCAGTGTTTCAGGTTTGATGCATGAAGACTCCGGTTTAATCAGGCAGAGACCTTTCCGGGCCCCGCATCACACGATCTCGGATGCCGGTCTTATCGGCGGAGGCCATAATCCCAAGCCGGGGGAAGTTTCCCTAGCCCATAACGGAGTTCTTTTTCTGGATGAACTGCCGGAATTCCGCAGGGCTGTTCTGGAAGTACTGCGGCAGCCCCTGGAAGATGAGACAGTGACTATCGCCCGGGCCGCGACTACCCTCACTTTTCCTGCCCGTTTTATGCTGGCGGCAGCTTATAATCCCTGTCCCTGCGGTTATCTCGGCGACCGGCGTCACAGTTGTACCTGTACTCTCACTCAGATAAAACGCTATGAAGATAAGCTTTCAGGCCCTCTTCTTGACCGTATAGACATGCATCTGGAAGTAGAGGCCCTGACCGTGGAAGAACTGAGTGAAAGATCGGAAGGTGAAAGATCGGCGGCAATCAAGAAAAGAGTGGAGAAAGCAAGAAAAATTCAGCAGGAACGATTTGAAAAGGATGAGATATTTGATAACGGCGGTATGGGAAGCCGGGAGATAACAAAATACTGCCCCCTTGATTCGATCTCCAGCAGTCTTCTGGAAAAGGGGGCTGAAAAGCTTAAGCTGTCGGCCCGGGCCTATCACCGTATCCTCAAGATGGCCAGGACCATAGCCGACCTGGAAGAAAGTGAAAGAATCGCCGGTCATCACGTTGCCGAAGCTATTCAGTACAGAAGGCTGTAATGAGTAATATTTTATTGATTATCTTCGGAGTTATTGTGGGGATCTATGCCGCTCTGACCGGCCTCGGAGGAGGTTTTTTGATGATTCCTGTGCTCCTCTACCTAGGTTACAGCGGCCAGAAGGCGGTGGGGACCTCTTTCGTGGCCATAGTTATCATTGCGGTCTCCGCCCTTCTGGCCCATCAGAAGCTGGCCAATGTGGACTGGCGGGCCGGCTTGCTGCTGGGAATTGGCGGGGTGATTGGCGCCCAGCTAGGGGCCAGGCTTCTGGAGAACCTGTCGACGGCAAGTTTTAAAAGGCTGTTTGCCGGGGTACTGGTTCTGTTGGCCTGTTACCTTTTTTTTACAACCAGATAAGTTCAATTCCAACTTTTTTAGCTGTCTTTCTTTTTAATTATTGACCGTCCCGTTATTTTTTTCTAAAATTAAACAATAACGAGTAAATTCTCAATAACTTGAGGCTACCTCTCCGTAAAAGGATCTTTTGATCGCAGGTGGAGTTCAGGCTGAAGCTACTTAGGCTGAACCCCCAAAGATATGTTCCCGGATTACCGTAGCTTTTGATGAAGTTATTGATTTCCGATTTTGTCGGGATTCATTGAGAATTGACAAGCGTAACAACACCTTAAAGGAGGAACTGAAATGGACAAAGCGGAACTCTGCAGAAAAATTACGGAGATCTATCCCGAGATAGGGGAATGCGGAATTAATGTAGACGTTGATTTTAATGAGGAAAAAAAGGCCTGGGTAGTGGATCTGAAAAAAGATGAGCACGAGCTTACCACTCATCTGGAAACCGATGAAGCAAATCAGTGCATGGAGGGCAAACAGTGTGTCTCCCTAGGGCTTCAGATCGGCCAGCTTGCAGAGAATATAAAAAAATTACACCAAAGTTCCTGAACCGGGTAACGCCTGTTGTCCCTTGAATTTGAGCAAAAGAAAAGAAGAGATCAGACAGCAAGTGGCCGGGTTTTTCGAATACAACCTTTTCCGCTCCCTTGAGGGTATCCGTCCTACCTATTCATTTGACGTTTCCTACCGGGGTTCGGTGCCCGAAGCCCTGATCTGTTTCCTTGATTCCTCCGATTATGAAGATGCCGTCCGCAAGGCGGTTTCCCTGGGAGGGGACAGTGATACCCAGGCCTGTATCGCCGAGGCGGTGGCCCATGGTTTTTACGGACAACTTCCGGCCGACATTGTCCGGACGACCAGGAAACTGCTACCCCCAGATCTTCTCAAGATTACGGAAGCCTTTTGCGCCTGTTACCATATCTCCTGACAGCGCAAATTTTTCCAATTTCCCCAAATAATTCTGGACTGTCTGTTTCATATTTGCCTGTTAAAATTAACTGCTGAAGGTCATGAAAATGAATAATAATGAAGAACATCACCACCAACATCAGGAAAACAAGGGCAAATATCAGGACCCGGTCTGCGGGATGAGTACCGATGACGAGAATAAATTTAAGCCGTTTGACTATCAGGGCCGGACCTATCATTTCTGCAGTGACCACTGTCTTGCCAAATTCCAGGAAAATCCGGAGTACTATATCGGGACGGGCGCTGAGAAACAGAAAACCGGAGAGCAAAAAACCAGCGCCCCCCGGGTAGCACAATATACCTGCCCCATGCATCCCGAGATCAAACAGGAACAACCCGGCAGCTGTCCCAAGTGCGGCATGGCCCTGGAACAAGCCGACCCTGTTTTCGGATCTCCGAAAACGGAATACACCTGTCCCATGCACCCTGAGGTGGTTAGAGAGGAGCCCGGCAGCTGCCCGAAATGCGGCATGGCCCTGGAACCCCGTATTGCTGAGAAGGGGGGAGAAGAGGAAAATCCGGAATACCGGGATATGCTGAGACGTTTCATCGGCGGAGCTGTCCTGACTCTTCCCCTTTTTATAATAGCCATGCGTGATCTAATTCCCGGCGGCCATCTTCTTGACCGGTTGCTGGGTCACAGAAGTTATCAGTTTATAGAGCTTATACTGGCCACTCCGGTTGTTCTCTGGGCTGGCTGGCCTTTCCTGGTCCGGGGTGTGCAATCCGTTAAAAACCGGAGCCTTAACATGTTTACCCTGATCGGCCTGGGAGTGGCGGTTGCCTATTGCTACAGCCTGATTGCTGTTATTGCCCCTCAGATTTTTCCTCTCTCCATGCAGACCGCCGAAGGTACGGTAGGGGTTTACTTTGAGGCCTCGGCCATGATCGTTACTCTTATTCTGCTCGGCCAGGTTTTGGAATTAAAGGCCCGCAGCCGGACCGGAGCCGCGATCAAATCCCTGCTGGAACTGGCGCCCAACACTGCCAGGAAGATTAATGAAGACGGCAGTGAAACAGACATCCCTCAGGAACATGTAGAAAAAGGTGACCGGCTCCGGGTAAGACCGGGAGAAAAGATCCCGGTTGACGGAACCGTGGTGGAGGGAAGCAGCAGTGTGGATGAATCCATGATTTCCGGTGAACCGATCCCGGTGGGTAAAAAGCAGGGAGATAAAGTTATCGGGGCCACGGTAAACGGCAAAGGCACTCTGGTGATGGAGGCTGAAAAGGTGGGCGGTGAGACCCTTCTGGCCCAGATCGTCGACCTGGTGGCCCAGGCCCAGCGCAGCCGGGCCCCCATCCAGAAACTGGCGGATCTGGTGGCCTCTTATTTTGTTCCTGCAGTAATCGCGGTTTCTCTGATATCCTTCGTAATATGGCTTATTATCGGGCCGGAACCCCAACTGGCCAATGCCTTGGTTATTGCCGTATCAGTACTGATAATTGCCTGTCCGTGTGCCTTGGGGCTGGCAACCCCGGTTTCCATAATGGTGGCCACCGGCAAGGGCGCCACTCTTGGGGTTCTTTTCAGAAATGCCGAGGCTATTGAGACCATGCGCCAGGTTGATACCCTGGTAGTGGATAAGACCGGCACTCTGACTGAAGGGAGACCCCGGTTGATGGAAGTAGTCACCGCCGAAGGCATTGGCTGGGGTCGACTACTCTCTATGTCTGCCTCCCTGGAAAAAGGAAGTGAACATCCCTTGGCTGCGGCTATAATCGAAGGGGCGAAAGAAGAGGAATTATCTCTTTTTGAGGTCAGTGATTTCAAGTCTCATCCAGGTAAAGGGGTATCCGGCCGGGTTGACAACCGAACCGTAATGCTGGGCAACACCAGGTTATTGGAAGAATTTTCTTTGGAAAAAGAAGGTCTTGCCGGCAAGGCGGACAGCATGAGAAAGGAGGGTCAAACCGTCATCTATGTCGCGGTAGATGGTAAATTGGCAGGCTTTTTGGCCGTAGCCGACCCGATCAAGGAGGACAGTGCCGAGGTTGTCCAGGCCCTGCATAAGGAAAATATCCGGATAATAATGGTGACCGGGGATAATCGGGTCACCGCTCAGGCAGTGGCCCGGAAACTGGATATCGATGAAGTGGTGTCCGAAGTTATGCCTGAAGAAAAGACGGAAGCGGTTAAACGTTTTCAGGAAGAGGGTTGTATAGTGGCAATGGCCGGAGACGGCATTAATGACGCTCCGGCCCTGGCTCAGGCCCAGGTAGGTATTGCCATGGGCACTGGAACCGATGTGGCTATGGAGAGCGCCGGAGTAACCCTGGTCAAGGGCAATTTAACCGGTATAGTAAAAGCCAGGAAACTCAGCCGGCTCACTATGCGCAACATCAAACAGAACCTTTTCTGGGCTTTTGTCTACAATTCTTTAGGCGTACCCATTGCAGCCGGCCTGTTCTATCCCTTTTTCGGTATCCTGCTCAGTCCTGTTATCGCTGCGGCGGCCATGAGTTTCAGTTCAGTCTCGGTTATCGGCAATGCCCTGCGTTTGAGAACGGCTAGAGTTGATTAGAAAAGAAATACCGTAACAGGCCTCGTGGTGGACGCTTCAATGGAGATACGAAATGACGGAAGTCTGGTTCGCGATGGGACTTACTGTTTTTGCGGGGATGGCGACCGGCATCGGAAGTGTTATTGCCTTCACCGTCAAACGGACAAATTACCGTTTTCTATCTGTCGCTACGGGCTTTTCCGCGGGCGTCATGCTATATGTTTCATTTATCGAGATCTTTTTTAAAGGGCTTGATTCTTTGATAGTACAGTATGGTGATTATTGGGGGCACTGGGTGAATGCCGCCTCTTTTTTTGGCGGTATATTGTTGATTGGCGTGATCGATATCCTGATCCCTTCGGCGGAAAATCCGCATGAACCCCATTCCAAAAAGGAAATCGACCTGCTTCAGGATTCATCGGCGTCGATACCGGTCTTTAAATGTACTGCTCCTGAAGAAGATGACAGCCAGGTGCCTGGGATGGAGAGAAATGGATCTTCGGACAAAAAGCTCATGCGCATGGGACTGTTTACGGCACTGGCTATTGCCATACACAACTTCCCCGAAGGTCTGGCAACATTTCTTGCCGCACTCCAGGATCCGCATCTCGGCCTTGCTATTGCGATAGCCATTGCGCTTCACAATATTCCTGAAGGCATAAGTGTTTCGGTACCGATATTCTACGCTACCGGGGAGAGGAAAAAGGCGTTTACCTATTCGTTCCTCAGCGGTTTGGCCGAGCCTTTTGGTGCCGGGGTTGCCTACCTGGTGCTGCGTTTGCTCGTGGGTGGCGACAACGGCGCCATTCCTTCCCAGGTAATGGGCATCCTTTTTGGTGGAGTGGCAGGTATTATGGTCTACATAAGTCTCGACGAACTGCTGCCGACCAGCAGGGTTTACGGAAAGGGTCACGACAGTATTTTTGGGCTCTTTGGCGGGATGCTGGTGATGTCGTTGAGTCTGCTGCTCATGAAATGATTTTCCGTTTTCCCCCTGCACGGCCGTATTACCGGTAATTTTTATAGTTAATGCCGTACTTGTTTGCCTTGTAGGAGAATTTACGCACGGTGGTACCCAGCATGTCCGCAGAATGGCTAATGTTTCCCCGGTTGTTTTTCAGGGCATCAATCAACATTTCACGTTCCATGGCGGCCACCGCTTCGTCCAGGGTCCGGGTAGGCAGGGTGTTGGATTGTTCACCGGTCTGCAGGGTCGGCGGCAGGTGATAGCCGTGCAGCACTTCACCATCAGCCATCAACACCGAGCGTTCGATGCAGTTTTCCAGTTCTCTGACATTGCCGGGCCAGTGGTAGTCCATCAACATATCAATGACCGGTGTGGACAGCCGCTTGATTTTGCGATTGTTTTCCAGGACATATTTCCCCAGGAAATGCTCGGCCAGCAGGGAAATATCGGTTTTTCGCTCTCGAAGCGGCGGCAGAAAAATGGGAAATACGCACAATCGATAATACAGATCTTCCCGAAATGAACCGCTTTCAACGGCATCTTCAAGGTTTTTATTAGTGGCCGCGATTACCCGGACATCCGTTTTGACTACCTGATGGCCGCCGATACGTTCAAACTCTTTTTCCTGTAAGACCCGCAGCAGCTTGGCCTGGGCGTCGGGATTTAATGATCCTATTTCATCAAGAAATATGGTCCCCTTGCTGGCCACCTCGAATTTACCCCTGGTCTGCTTGTGAGCTCCGGTAAAGGCCCCTTTTTCATGGCCGAACAGTTCGCTTTCGATCAGGTTTTCCGGTATGGCGGCGCAATTGACTTTGACAAAGGGGCGGTCCATCCGTTCGCTGTTGTAATGGATGGCATTAGCCACCAGTTCCTTACCGGTGCCGCTTTCGCCTCGCAAAATGACTGTGGCGTTACTCTTGCTGACCCGGGAGATCATCTGAAACACTTCTCGCATCTTGTTGCTGCTGCCAATGATATTGCTAAAGCTGTACTTACGTTCCAGTTCATCCCGCAGACGCTTGTTTTCGTCTTCCAGGCGCTCCTTTTCAGCGCGGATATGCTCCAGATTAATGACGTGCCGGGCGATCATGGTGGCCACGACCGTCAGAATCTTTTTCCCTTCGGCAAGCGAATAGCCGGGTTCGAACGGTCTATCTACGCTTAAGGCGCCGATTACCTGTTGCCCCTTTTTAATGGGTACACAGATAAATGAAAACTCCTGATCCTCTGTCATTGTCCTGGATGCCGTTCTATTCAAAAAACGGGGTTCTTGGCTGATCCTGAGCACAGTTAAGGGCTTACCGGAACTGATGACTTCCCCGATGACTCCCTCGCCTGTTTTATACCTGGCCTTTTGCATGGCATTCCGGGATATCCCGTGGGCAATGATCATGCTGATCTCATCCCGTAAGGCGTTTAGCAGGGCAATATTGCCGCGCACCATATTCATCTGGTCTGCCAGTATCGCCATTACCCTGTATAATGATTTCTCCATATCCAGGTGTTCGTTCAGTGCCTGGCTGATTTCATAAAAAAGGCTTATTTTTTCTATTTCTTTCATAGTCTTGTCTTGTTTAAGGTCCCGGTTCAGGTCCGCTGGAGCGGTCAGCGCTTTACAAAATCGTTAAATCTGCATTTAATAATAACATTTTTGTAAAAATACCTCGTTGGACTGAAAAAAGCAACCCCCCATCTTTTCAGTACGGACCTGTGTTCAGCATTAAGAGTAAGAATTCGGTAAAGTCGTTACCAATGCCAGACCACAAGGGTCTTTTCAATCAACAAAACAATAATGTTAATTTTAACAGTTCAACTTTCCGACTTGATGTACTTGTATGATATAGCAAAAAATTTTCTGTGAGTCGGGGTTGCTTGACGGTTGGTGTGCTTATTCAGGAACATTGTGCAGTGTTTGGTAGTGGTTCTTGGCGAAGCGGAACGCTAAAAATTCCAACTGTTGACCGTACCTCCGGTACGTTATGGTAAGGAAATGACGAATCATCCATTTGAGCGAGGTACGAGCGAGTTTTGAAATTTTAGTGAAGCGCGCTTTAGAACCTCCCAAACACGAAACCGTTCCTGAATAACGTATGCCAACCGTCTGAAATTATGCCAATATTCTAAGGTCGGAAAGTTGATTTAACAATAAATGTTACAAAAATGTAATGTATATCCACTGAATTGAAGCAATAATACTAGGCAAAATAAATAATATACAGTAAAAACAGTAGCTTCTATATTTGGCACAACTGTTGCTATTACAGTATTTTAAAAACATAACAGAGACGAAATAAATGGCTATAAGCGCAAAAACACTCAACCTCCCTTCGTTTCACCTTAAGAAAGGGCGTGACCACCTAATTAATGATTTTCTGGCAAAATCCGGAGGTTCTGATTTTTTGGCCCGCCATACTGACCTGCTGGATGAATATTTTATTGAATGCTTTGAAAACAGCCTGATCGGCCCGCGTATGCAATTTCACAAAAAACCTTATGCCATAATCGCTTTGGGCGGTTACGGCCGGCAGGAACAATGCCTGCATTCGGATATCGACATTCTCCTGTTGTTTGAGAAAAAAGTACCCGGAGAAGCAGAAGGTTTAATCCGGGAGATACTCTATCCTTTATGGGATCTCGGTTTTGATGTAGGTCACGCCACTCGCTCGATAAAGGAATGCCTGAAACTGGCCGCGGGGGATCTCGACGTTTTGACTGCCCTGCTGGATGCCCGGTTTTTATGTGGTATGTCAGCGCTTTACGCCAGGCTTCGGGAGCTTTTGTTTCAGCAGCTAACCGGCAGCCGGGTCAAAAAAGTGGTTGCCGCACTGATCCAAAACAACCATGAGCGCCATGATTACTTCGGTGATTCCAGCTATCTCCTGGAGCCGAACCTCAAGGAGGGCCAGGGCGGTTTGAGGGATTATCACACCATGCTGTGGGTCGCTCGGATTCAGTCAAAGATCACCCGGCCGCGGGACCTGGAATATTTTGGCTATGTATCCTGCCAAGAGTTTCAACTGTTAACCAAGGCTCTGGGATTTATCTGGAAAGTCAGGAATCATCTCCATCACCTGGTCCGGCGAAAGTTTGATCAGCTTTATTTTGAGTATCAGAAATCCCTGGCCTTGTCCCTAAATTTCAAAAAAAACCGCGGCCAACTGCCGGTGGAGCTTTTTCTGGGAAAACTGCATGCTGAAATGGAATTTATCAAGCAGACCAACCTGATATTTCTGGCAGAAAAGGCCTCATACCGATTTTTGTTTGCAGAACAAAAAAAGACTAAAAAGTCAGGTCGAGTTGACGGCCTCTGGGTACACGGCAAGCTGATAGGATTTGAATCAACGGAATATATACCGGATTTCCCTGATCTTCTGCTTAAAATATTTATTGAAAGCGCCCGTCTGCAACTGGCCCTGAGCTGGGAGGCCCGGCGGGTGGTTAAAGAATTTGCTTATTTGGTGGATAAACGTTTTCGCAATGATCCGGAAAACGTCAAAATGTTTGAAGAGATATTAAAAACACCGGCGATTCCATTTAATGTACTCAATGAAATGCTTCAGACCGGTTTTCTGGAAAGGTTTATTCCAGCCATAAAATCCATCAAAAACCGTATTCAGTACGACGGCTACCATTTTTTTCCCATTGACCGGCATTCCCTGAGAACCGTTAAAATCATGAAGACCTTCGCGGATAAAACTATTACGGATCCCCTGCTGACCGGTCTTTACCGGCGACTGGGCGAAAACAAAACAGCTTTGCTCTGGGCGGCTCTGCTGCATGATATTGGTAAAGGGCAGGCCGGTGGCTTCTTTTAACATCTTATATCTTACCCCTGTTGCTTGATTATACCT
>JAWOFO010000018.1:0-56245 GCA_046497465.1 Desulfobia sp. | reverse complement strand
TGGTTATACCGCGATCCTTTTCCTCGGGTGCCTTATCAATTGCCCCAAACTCCTGGGGCTCGGCCCAACCCTTCCTGCTCAAAACCAAAGTGATGGCAGCCGTCAATGTTGTCTTGCCGTGATCTATATGCCCTATAGTCCCTATGTTTACATGAGCCTTCTTTCTTTCATACTTTGCCTTAGCCATGATCATGTACTCCTTTGTTTTATAACGCCGTTATTCGACTTATTACCCGCTTACTGGAGCTCACGACCGGATTTGAACCGGTGACCTCTTCCTTACCAAGGAAGTGCTCTACCTGCTGAGCTACGTGAGCTTGAGACCTTAACTCAAAGGCAGATTCTGACTGTGCCGGTAAATCTCCCTGATCTAAAATATGTTGATTCTGGAGCGGGAAACGGGTTTCGAACCCGCAACCCTCAGCTTGGAAGGCTGATGCTCTACCAGTTGAGCTATTCCCGCTTATCGGCAGGGGGAATTGACCTATATACTGGTGGAGGGGGGAGGATTCGAACCTCCGAAGGCATCGCCGGCAGATTTACAGTCTGCTCCCTTTGGCCACTCGGGAACCCCTCCTCTATTCTATTGTCTGTAACCAACAAGGTTATAGTTTTAGAAACTCTGTCCGGTAAACGTTCAGCAGTGCCTGAGACGTTCTTGCTCAAGGCGGCCGATTATGGTAACCCTGCTGGATAATGATAAACGCTTACCATTACCCTTATACCGCCATGAACCAGTCGGCCTTACTGCACCGTCCAATCCTCTGGAGCTGGCGATGGGACTCGAACCCGCAACCTGCTGATTACAAATCAGCTGCTCTGCCAATTGAGCTACGCCAGCCTTACAGCCACAAAAACGATCTCAATTTAAAACAATATAAAATAACTACTTCACAAAAAATTTCAATATCATTATTTATTTTTTTAAAATTTTTACTTGTATTGCCTGAAATCAGATCCTTAAATAACAAAAACGCAGAGAGAGCCATTTTGGAAACATTACAGACTTTCCCTGCGTCTTTTGTCGGGAATACAATAACCGTAGTATGATCCCGTATTTATTAATCAGTTACAACAAAGGAACTCCCCCGGTATTTTTCAAAGGCCATGGCAAAAGTTCTATAGACCATATGTGCCAATTTGGTGTATGGCATATAAAGAAAAAGCATCAAAACGCTGACCAGATGGAGATAATAGAGGAAATATCCCAGAGAAGGGATGCCCATAAGCCTTACCAGTTCAGCGGCTAAACCGGTGACGCCAACCGCCATTATTTCATAGATCAGAAACCAGTCAAAGTAGCTACCCTTGACATCATCCTCTGCTTCCTGGCCAGACCGGTTGGCCCATAAGATACCAACTCCTATAATTAAAGCAAGCGCCCCGACATTTGCTAAAATCTTAAAAGGATTCCACATACTTATAGGGCCATGCAACTGGGGCCAGAATATACCGAGAACATCCTGGGTAAAAGCACTGTATACAGTTACAATAAACAGCGCCAGAAAAGAAAGCAGGAGCGGCAGATGACCCTTAACCCTGTCCAGATTGGTAGTACACTTATTAAACCTGGTATGGGCGACTATCTCCTTGATGGAAGGCCAAAGGAACTCTTTGATAAACTGGTTGAAGGACGGCCGGTACTGGGTGGTGACATTGTAATGTTTGACCATGTTTTTCCACATTTCTGAGACGCCTCTATAGGCGGAATAAATGGCCAGTATTGCCGCAGGCACAAAGATAATATCAATAAAAAGGACGTTCTTAGCCAGCCACTTCCAATCCCAATGACCGAAAAAATGGCCGTAACCATGATCACCGAAGGCCTCAGCAGAAGGGATATGCATACCACCAGACAAAAACCACAGAACCAGAACTATTACGGCTGGGAGACCAATGGTCATGGGCAGGTTTTTAGGATCACTGACCAGCTTTGCCAAGCCTTTGGGAAAACCGTAATGGGTATATACCGCTGCCCGGATGGCCCCAAGAACTTCACCAGGTTTAGCCCCTCTTGGGCAATATGCCGTGCAGTCGCCGCAATGATGACACAGCATAACATCTGCATCAGCTATCAGCTTATCCTTAAGTCCCCACCCGGCCCATATCATCTCTTTACGAGGAAAGGGTTTATTGTCTTCAGAAAGGGGGCAGACCACAGAGCAGGTGGCGCATTGATAACACTTCTTGAGTGTATCTCCACCGGCACTCTTCATATACTTTATGAAATCTAAATCAGGATTTACCTTCATTTTATTCTCCTTTTCTAGTTCTTACCTGATAAAATTTGCTCTATTTAATTCCATACCGCAGGAAAAAAACTCAAGGCAGGATAAGTTGGAGATCTATCCCGCCTTTGACTTCTCAAAATTATCAATTAGAAACCCTTGAAGGGATTAGGACCGAGCTCAAGGACTTCATTGACAAATTCATCTATAATCTGCGGTACCTTGTCATAATCGGTGATTGCCACCTGCCTTACCGCACAGCGTTCAGCTTCAAGGCCGAGCTGACCGAGTGTCTCACCGATATTATCCATCCTTTTCTGGGAAAGCTCACTGCCCTTGACAAAATGACACTGATAATCATCACCGTACTTGCAGCCAAGCAGGAGAGCCCCGTCCATACCTGCAGACATGGCGTCCTTGATCCAGGACATGTTGACAGAACCCAAACATCGCACCGGAATAACCCGAATAAGGCTATTCAGGGTATTATGCCGCATAGCGGCCATATCCAGGCATGGATAGGCATCATTTTCACAGGCAAAGACAATAATCCGGAGTTTATCGTCATCCTCTTCCGGAACTTCAATAGACTTGATCATTGAGCCTACCGAATCGATGCTGTAGTTGGAAAAACCTATAATTCTTTCCGGACAGGCGCCCATACAGGTACCACAACGCCGGCACCTTGTGGGGTTCAGCTTAGGCGTACCTTTTTCATCATCATCGATGGCCCCGAAAGGACACTCTTCAGTACAACGCTTACACTGGGTACAACGCTGTAAGAAAAAATCCGGGTAAGTCTGGTCTCCTGACCTGGGATGCACAGAAACCCCCCGGTCAGCAGACTCTATACACTGAATGGCCTTGAGAGCCGCGCCGGCGGCATCATCAATAGTTTCCGCAATGGTGGTCGTCTTACGGACTCCGCCGCAGGTATATACACCGGTCCTTCTGGTCTCATAGGGAAAACATATAAAATTAGAATCTGCATAGCCGTCAAACAGTTCAAGATCAGGAAACTGGGGGCCCTGCCTGTAGGCCAGGTTGATGACAGAACTGTCTCTGGTAGTAGGAATCATGCCGGCCGCCAGAACCACCAGATCAACATCCAGCTCCAGATCCTCACCCAGCAGAGTATTTTTAGCATTCACAGTGCATCCAGAAGCACTGTCTTCCACACCGCTTACCGCACACTTGGTCAGAAATATACCGTCATCCTGCTGAATACCCTTGTAAAACATCTCCATATTCCCGGGGGTACGCATATGCTGGTAGAGTATATAGGCCAAGGCATCAGGGTTGGCTTCACGGAGATACTTCGCCTGTTTCAAGGCCACCATGGAAGTAACCGAGTTACAGTAAGGGAAATCCCGGTCATGCTCTTCCCCGCCTGGACTCTGGATAAAGGCGGCTGAACCGATACCGGCAAGTTTCCCTTCCTTGGCCATCTTTTCAAATTCCACATTAGTCACTACCTTATCGCTACCGGAGTAGCCCAGGTGCTCATATTCAGAAACATCCGCCGGTATCCAGCCGGTGGCCAGAACAACGGCACCGACCTTTTCTGCCTCCTGGTGAACTTCCATATAGTACTTATAGCCAGCATTGGGATCCTCCATCTCCCCTTTGTCTATTTTATCCTGTTCATCGATTCCGACTTTAAAGGGAGCATCCCATTCCGATGTGGTGCCGGCATCCTTCAGTGTGGCGTAAAAGTCACCCGGAGCCCCGCCTATACGGGCGACCTCGGTGGAGGTCCTGATCTCTATATTGGGATCGTCCTTGACCGCAGCAACCAGGGCCCCGACACTGGGCTCTTCCAAGGCATCGTACGGCGGTTTGGTCGGAAACTGCTTGAGCCAGTCCATAGCCATGCCTCCCAGCTCGGCCTCCTTTTCAACCAAAAGCACCTGGTAACCCGTTTTTGAGGCCTCCCGGGCAGCAGTGAGGCCGGCAACCCCGCCGCCAATTACCAGGATCCTTTTGCTCATTGTCTCCATCTTGTAAGGCTCGGGCAGCTCAACTTTTTTTGCTTCAGCACAGGCCATTCTTACATTATCGGCTGCCATCTCGTTAGTGTACTCGTCAATGGTTTCCTGATCCTTTTTTTCGCCGGGCTCCTCCTTAATCCAGGCAGCACCTTCACGGATATTGGCTCTGACAGTTATGATTTCATCACCGAAATTAAACTCATCCTGCATTACCCGGCGGGAACAGGCGCAGACAATAACAGTGTTGACACCTTCATTCTTGATATCGTTTTTAATAATCTCTCGTCCGGCTGCAGAACAGAAGGCCTCATGATTCTTAGCTTCCATGCCCTCTTCTTTAGCAACCTCGTTCAGGGAGTTGGTATCAAGGGCCTCACCTATTCCACATCCTGTACAGATATAAGTGCCGAATTTTTTTTCCATTAGATTTCCTCCTACTTCCCGGCTTGAATTGCTTTAAGGGAGGCGGCAGTAGCATTTTGAGCGCAAGTCACAACATCAGCTGCTTCCTTGGCACAACCGGCGGAAATCATGCCCCTCTCCGGATTATTAATAATAAAACCGTTGCTGTCTACTTCCAGGCCCAGTTTGGCAGCCTGGCCTTTAATAGCCGGCTCCATTCCGGTAGCAAGAATGGCCATATCCACTTTTTGTCTCACTTTATTACCGGTTAAAGCGTCTTCCGCCACCACAGTAATGCCATCATCTTCCGGGACGACTTCGGCAACTTTGCCCTTGATCAGATGGAGATTCTCATCTTCCATGAGCTTGTCCCGGAATTTCTCATACCTGCCTGGAGTACGCAGGTCAATATAAAAGACATAAATTGGTGTTTCCGGATACTGCTCCCGGATATAGGTTATCTGCTTCATGGTAGCCATACAACAGATATAAGAACAGTGTTCGAGATGATTTTCGTCCCTTGAGCCGGCACACTGGACAAAGCCGAAACTCTCTGGTTCCTTATCATCGCCGGGTCTGAGAATTGTACCATTAGTTGGCCCGTTTGGTGAGCTGAGCCTCTCCATTTCCATATTGGTTATAATGAACTGAGATTCATTGTACTTCAGGTTATCCAATTTGGTTGGATCATAGGGCTTCCAGCCCGTAGCCCAGATGACTGAATCCACGTTCAGAGTGAACTCCTTGGCTTTCTGGTCCAGCTCCACAGCGTCATACTGGCAGGCCTCTTTAATCTTCTCAAGAGTGGAGTCACTGCAGGCCTCTTTATCAAGGACATATTTCATGGGAAATGACATCTCATGGGGCCTGTAAATAGCCTTATGCTTATTAAGCCCGAAATTGAAATCGTCATCTACCTCGTCCGGGCAGGCATCTTCACAGTCCCCGCAACAGGTGCAGTTGTTGTTTATATACCTGGGAGAGGTAACACAGGTTATTTCGTAGCTGCCAGGAGAACCGGAAACAGACTTGACCTCTGTCATGGTATAGATCCTGATTCGCCTGTTGTCCTTTATACGCCTGAAATTAATTTCCAAACCACAGCTTGGTGGACATAACTTCGGAAAATATTGATTAAGCTGAGCTACCCGGCCGCCCAAGTAAGGATTTTTCTCCACCAGAAAAACATCCTTGCCCACTTCCGCGGTCTCCAAGGCTGCAGTCAGTCCGCTGAATCCTCCACCAACGACCAGAACTGCTCCTGATTTTGTCTGTTCAGTCATGCCATTCCTCCTTGAGTCAGGGATTTGAAGCAATACTATAATAATTTATTATTGAATATAAATTTATTTAACTCAATTAATTTACCAGGATTTAACTGGGAAATCAATTGAGGTAAACAAACACATCCTGATCACCATAGAAAAATCTCCAGGCACCACAACGGCGCCTGGAGATTTCATATTAAGACTGGAGACATCCAAGGCTTAGAGCCAAGGCTCTCTCTCAATCATAGGCTGAATATCGACTTTCTCGCACTTCCACTCCTCGGTCTTGGGATCAAAAGTGGAGTTGACAAAACAGAGCCAATTTTCTTCATCCAGGCCGGGATAATCAACTCTGTAGTAGAAGCCGGGGAAGCGGCTCTCTTTACGGAACTCGATATGACGGATGTGGGTCTCAACACACCAGATACGGTGGTAATTCTCCCAGGCCCGCAGAAGCTCATGCAGATCACCGGCTGCCATTTTCTTGGCATCTTCCCTCATCATGGCCAGGAGATCAAGGCAGATATTCAGTGAAGTCCCGGAACACTGGTAGTTAGTGGCAACCCCGCCGCCATACTCATCGGTAGCCTTCATCAGCCGCATGGTCATACCCTTGGGCTTGATGTAGTTGGGGTTGACATCCTCGGCGGTAGTGAACGCCTTATGCTCATGATAGAGTTTAACCGGGGCATAAACCTCGTCAGCCAGTTCCTGGGCTGACTGGGCAAGCTCGGGGGTAAAGTCGGCATGATCACGGCAGTACTTGACCATCTGCTTGGCCACGATCCGGCCCTCAGCATGAGAACCTGAGGAAAACTTGTGCCCGGAGGCTCCTACGCCGTCACCCGCGGTAAAAAGGCCGTCCACTGTGGTCATCCTGTTATAGCCCCACTTGTACTTCTGGGAACGGGTGCCACCGCCGCCCGGTACCCAGTCTTCCTCGGGACCTGAAGTCCAGATGCCGCAGCAGCCGGAGTGGGAGCCGAGCATGTAAGGTTCAGTGGGCATAACCTCGGAGCCTTTCTTTTCCGGTTCAACATCCATACCAGCCCAGAGACCGGCCTGTCCGACCGACATATCGAGGAAGTCTTCCCAGGCCTCTGATTCCAGATGCTTCCAGAATTTCTTGATCTCCTTATCGCTCATACCCTGGGCCTTCTTCTCTTCCAGGAAGTTGTTCAGGGCAACGTCGGTAGCCATAAGAATCGGACCGCGGCCGGCCTTGATCTCGTTCATCATCAGATGGTTACGGAGACAGGTAGGGGTAACCGGTGACGAGCCATAAGGCATAAAGTTCTTGAGCTCTTCAGCAGCTGCGTCAACGTTGGCATAGAATTCGCCGTTAGAGTTCTGAACCTTGGCCTTAAAGAGAAGGAACCAGGCGCCAACCGGGCCGTAACCGTCTTTAAAACGGGCCGGGGTGAAGCGGTTTTCCATCATGGTCAGGGTTGCCCCGACCTGGGCGCACATGGTATAGGTAGAGCCGGCGTTCCATACCGGATACCAGGCCCGGCCTTTACCCTCGCCGGTAGAACGGGGCCGGAAAATGTTTACCGCGCCGCCGCAGGCTACCAGGGCTGTTTTACAGCGGAAAATATGAACGCAGTTCTCCCGCACGGAAAAGCCGACTGCACCGGCAATCTGGTTCTCTACATTCTTGTCGAGGAGCAGCTTGACAATAAATACACGCTCCATGATATTGTCTTCGCCGAGAGCCGTCTTGGCTGGCTCGGCAACGATCCTCTTATAGGACTCGCCGTTGATCATGATCTGCCATTTACCGGTACGAACCGGGGTGCCGCCTTCACGCAGAGTAGGTGCTGGTTTGGCACCGTCGAGGTTGGAGCCGTCATCAGCCTTCTTCCAGACCGGCAGGCCCCACTCCTCGAAAAGCTTGACCGACTCATCAACATGACGGCCCAGATCATAGATAAGGTCCTCACGGACAATACCCATGAGGTCGTTACGAACCATCTTTACATAATCATCGATCGAATTATCACCGATAAAAGTGTTGATAGCAGACAGGCCCTGGGCTACAGCACCCGAACGCTCCAAGGCAGCCTTATCAACCAGCAGAATTTTCATATCTTCCGGAGCCCATTTCTTGATCTCGAAAGCCGCACCGCAGGCTGCCATACCACCACCCACGATAAGACAATCTACCTCGTGTTCTTTTACTTCCGGATTCGGATCGGCCCAGGTTTCACCAAGCGGTTTATTTGGTAACGCCATATTCAACTCTCCTTTCTTATCTTATCTGATTATTAAATTTTTCCGAACTGCTTCTGGACTCAGGCCAATTTCCCGGGAGTTGGAAGGTCCTTCTCGAGAAGCAAACACTCGTCATCCAGATTAGCGCCCTTTTCGCCGACATAGGCATTGGCTGCACCTTCCGCAGTAGTCCGGATCGGGAACTTAAAGCGTTTAATGTTGCCGTTACGGAACTTGACTGTCCACATAATGTCCTCGGTACCCATCAGGGGCTGGACCATACCTCCCAGCGGCACAAAGTCATCATAGCCACGTACGGAGATAGCGCCCTGCGGGCAGATCTTTACGCAGGAATAACACTCCCAGCAGGCATCAGGCTCCTGATTGTAGGCCTTCATCTCCTCCTTGTTCAAGACCATCAGGTCGTTGGGGCAGATGTACATGCAGGCGGTTACATCGCCACCTTTGCAGCCATCACATTTTTCCATATCTACATAGCTTGGCATTACATACCTCCTAAATTTAATTTTAACCATTTAATCTCACATCTGATAGCGTGAGATCGCCTTTTATATTTTTTTTAAACGATTAATGACTTAAACCATATAATATCCATACTGAGTCAATATTCATTTATTAATACCTTATAAAATTTCACCCAGTTATTGTCAAGAAAAAATCGCTTACTCTTCTGCCCTAATCACTCAAGATTTTCCATTTATGGTCTCCAGTTATTGGCCTGAATTTATCACTCAGCTTATCTTCTCGAATATACCGGCTTTTTCTTATTTCCTGTTACAATCTGATTTTTTTTATTTGACAATAACAGGCCACTTCTTAAGGTATAGTCCAAGTGCCTTACATAAGGTAATGGCGCAATATCCGGATAAAAAGAGAAAAAAGTCTTTTTTAACGGGGCGTTCCTTTCTCCGTCCGAAGTCACAAAGCCATAAAGGACTTTACTTAACTACTTTTCTCTGTATATTTGTGGGGTCGGATTTATGCCGGGAGTGTATATACCCGGAATATCGCCTAATTATCAGGAGCCTCAAAATAATCAAGTACAAATTTAAGAAATTCAGTAATCGCTGAGGTAATTATTATGAAAAATAACAGACAAGCCGATCCTTTCAACAGCCTTAACAATCCCAGCCATATAGAACCTAAAAAGTACTCACTGGACAGCAAAATCCAGTTTAGATGCCACCCGGGAGTACCGTGCTTCACTTCCTGCTGCGGCAACATTGATATCATCCTTACACCGTTTGATATCCTTAGATTAAGAAAACACCTGGGGATGAGCGCTAATGAATTTCTTTACAGGTTTACCACTCCAATCTACCTCGAAAAGACCGATTTACCCGGAGTGAAAATCAATCTTGATGAAAACGGGCGCTGTCCTTTTGTCTCTGAAAAAGGCTGCTTTATATACCCTGAACGTCCTACGACCTGCAGATATTACCCTGTTGGAATGGCAGACTTCCATAAAAGCGGAGAGGAGAACGTGGAATCCGAAAATTTTTACTTCCTGATCAAAGAACCTCACTGTAAAGGACACGAAGAGAACAAGACCTGGACCATCAGAGAATGGCGGGCTGATCAGGGTGTGGATGAATGTGACGAAATGAACAAAGAGTGGATGGGCCTGGTTATGAGACGAAAGTCATTCGGATATCAGGCCTCTATGAGTGAACAGGGTAAAAAGATGTTTTTCATGGCCAGTACTGATACAGATAAATTCCGGAAATTTGTTTTTGAAAGTTCATTTCTGGATACCTATGAAGTCCCTGATAAAACCTTGCAGGAAATCAGGGAAGACGACATTGCCTTGATGAAATTCTCTTTCCGCTACCTGGCCTCAGCCCTGTTTAAAACCGATGATATGAAAATAAAGGATGAAAAAATCCAGGCCAAAGTCAAGGAAATGGAAAAGGAGAAAGCCAAGAAGGAAGAAAAAGCCAGGGAAACATTTGAGGAACTGAAAGAGATACGGGATAAGATGGCGGACGAGAGAGGAAAACAAGAATTTTGAAAGATCAGCGAAGGTTCTGCTCAAGAGATCCGCGCCGCTGCAGCATTTCTATGTCATAGGCTCTCAAAATATCGCTTCTGGAAATAAGCCCCAACAGTCTATTATCTTTCTCCCGGGAAACTACCGGTAAACGGGCAAGGTCCCGGGGGGACATCTTTCTTATAGCAGCCAGCACAGACTCATCCGGAAAGACAGTAAGCGCGGGCCTGGTCACGATATCAGCTACCTTTATATCCTGAAGATTAGCCTCAGCCCTTCTCAAAAGGAGGTTTTCCAGATCATGAATGGTAATAAAACCATAGAGATGATCTTCATCAGTCATGACTGGAAAACCCTGGATATGGGTTTTATGAAAGACGACAAAAACCTGGCTTAAGGGCTGATCCTTCTGGACTGTAACGGGATGAGGATTCATGATCTCCCGCACGGAGACATTTTCCAGAACATCTATATCCCGCCCTTGTTCAAAGTGAACACCTTTTCTAACCAGTTTAACCGTATATATTGATGCCGGATTAAGCCAGTCCGCAATAAAGGTTGCTGTTATACCGGCAGCCATCAGGGGCAGGATCAAACCGTAGTCACCACTCATCTCAAAGACTATTAACATGGCAGTAAGGGGAGCCCTGGCAGCCCCTGCAAAAACCGCTGCCATACCTACCAGGGCATAAGCCCCGATTTCCCCGGCTATGGACGGACAAATAATGCCGACCAGATGACCAAAGACCCCGCCGAACATGGCGCCGGTAAAAAGAGAAGGGGCAAAAACTCCGCCCGAATTTCCTGACCCCAGAGTAAGACTGGTGGCCAGGGGCTTCAGGAAGACCAGAATCAGCAAAATTAACAGGCTCCCCTGCCCCTGAAGAACCTGTTCCATGAAATGAAAACCGGAACCGTAGATATGCGGGATCAAAAAACCATTCTGGCCGACAATTCCGGAAGCTCCGGAAAAAGAAGGAAGACTTAGCAAACTGAGATAAAGATAGGCGCATACCCCCAGCAGTAAAGCCCCCACCGCCGGCTTTAAAGCAGATGGAAATGACCACCTTTCAAAAATGATCTCTAACCTGTCCAGAAGATGGATAAAAAAAACACTTACCAGGGCGGCAACTGCCCCTAAAGCCACATAAAGAAATATCTCCAGGGAAGAATTCAGGGTATAAACAGGCACGGCAAAAGCCGGTTCGCTACCCAGGAAAATTCTGCTTATAATGCTGGCGGACAGGGCGGCTATAACCACATTACCGAACATCTTTACCTGGAACTCGCTCATCAGAAGTTCCGTAGCAAAGGCTACTCCGGCAATAGGTGCATTAAAGGTGGCTGCTATACCGGCCGCGGCTCCGCTGGCAACCAGATTCTTAATCCTGAGATCGCTGAACCGCAGCCATTGCCCCAGATTGGAGCCCAGGGCAGCACCCACCTGAACAATTGGCCCTTCCCGTCCGGCTGAGCCACCGGTCCCAATACAAAGGGCCGAGGCCACAATCTTGGTTACAGCGACTCTGGCCCTTATCCTTCCACCGTAACGAACTAGGGCCTGCATTACCTCAGGA
The DNA here is from genome assembly GCA_046497465.1 of Desulfobia sp. Classification (GTDB taxonomy): domain Bacteria; phylum Desulfobacterota; class Desulfobulbia; order Desulfobulbales; family SURF-16; genus JAWLDV01. Next base: position 44,554 of record JAWOFO010000018.1, on the reverse strand, counting down.
ACACCATGGCCCTTCACTTCCGCAGCGAACCAGTAGATCAGGGGACCTCCGAGCAGGGCTCCTAAAACCGGGACAATAATGTAGGTCAACTTGCCCAGATCAGGGAAAAAAAGGCCACTATAAAAAAAATGCCCAAACCAGTCAATCAGCCTGATAAAAAAGACAGCGGCCAGACCGGTACTAGCCCCTATGGTTACAGCCAATACAAGAAGGATAAAGATTTCCCTTCTGGCTGATCTGTCCAAAGGGGTTCCATAGGGACGATTTTCCATTAATTCAGAGCTATTGCCAAAAGGAAGGGGCTAACCAAATAATTATTCCTGTAGTAAAAGCAGAATAATTTTTACCTGAATCGGGTAATCTTCATTTGACTTATCATCAACGATTATTTTTCCCAGCGCAAAAGGTTTTAATTAGAGAGATAAGCTTAATTCCTCTTTATCCGAAGAAAGGTGGGTTTATCAAAAAAATCTTCATCAAAATCGTTTTGCCGGGACTGTTTGTTTTTACGGGGGGATTCCGTCTTTTCCCGAGACTCTTCAGCCTGCTGTTTTTCGCCTGATATTTCCTGATCATTTCTGTTTTGAAGGGAATCGTCCGCCAGTTGACTGACATTCTCAGGAAGAAGGTCTTCCGATTCTTCTTTAATACCTGTAGCCACAACCGTAACCCTCATCTCTTTACCCAGAGAATCATCAAAAATAACACCAAGTATGATATTGGCCTCTTCATGGGCCTCTTCATATATCTGACTGGTGGCCTCGGTAATCTCTACCATGGTCATGGTATCCTGACTTGCGGCAATATTGACCAGAACCCCCTTAGCCCCATAAATACTTATATCCTGCAAAAGGGGGCTAGCTATAGCATTATGCACGGCCTCAACCGCCCGTTTTTCACCGGCACTGACTCCAGCTCCCATAAGGGCAGGTCCCATTTCATTCATGACCGTACGGACATCTGCGAAATCAGGATTTATATAGCCCGGCAGATTAATAAGATCAGTCACTCCCCGCACGGCTTGGACCAAGACGTCGTCAACCATCTTCATAGCATCAATAAAGGTGGTATTTTTATCACTCATGGCCAGCACCCTGTCATTGGGGATAGTAATAATTGTATCAACCTGATTGCTTAATTCTTCCCATCCCTGTTCAGCATTCTTCATTCTGGCCTTTCCCTCAAAAATAAAAGGTTTGGTCACGACAGCCACAGTCAGTGCTCCGATCTCCTTACCTATACGGGCAACCACAGGAGCTCCCCCTGTACCTGTACCACCACCCAGACCGGCAGTAATAAAAATCATATCACTGCCCTTTAATACTTCACGGATTTCATTTACACTTTCCTCGGCAGCCTCACGTCCCAATTCAGGTTTAGCTCCGGCGCCAAGCCCTTTGGTAAGACTAGGTCCACACTGCAGGGCAACATCAGCCCTTGACTGCTCCAAGGCCTGAAGATCGGTATTTACAGCGATAAACTCTACCCCCTGGAGTTTGTTTTTCACCATCGTATTTATGGCATTACCGCCACCGCCGCCAATACCTATAATTTTTATATTAGCCCGCGACTGATTTTCGGCTATCTTAAACTCCATAAAAGCCCCCTATTTATAAGCCTGCCATGAACTTTCAACCTGAACTCAAAAGATTAATCTTTATCTAATATATACTTGAAAAAAGTAGTTCCTTGAAACCTTCCTGATTACAGGTATGATACAATCAAACCTCAATATATAATTAAAGATTCATATCTTAACAATTTCAAATCTGAAAGTAATAAATAATTATGAATTAAAAATTTAAGTAATAACCACAAACTACTTAAAAAATAATCCGTCATTTCTGATAGATAACTTTTAATTTACTCACGCCCACCGGCCCAACAACCCTTTTTTAAAAACCTTAAGGGCCCTGGTAATCCCTCCTCCTTCAGACTTACGATTATAATTGAAGACACTTTCCTCATTCCTCTTACCATATATCACCAAACCTACACCCGTTGCACATTGCGGGGTATTAATAATATCAGTAATACCAACAACATTCTGAGGATAGCCGATCCTCACCGGCACATCAAAAACCTGCTCTGCCAGATCACTGATATGAGCCAGCATGGCAGTACCACCAGTCAGTACCAGACCTGCATTGATCAAGGATTTGATATCCGAATCCAGAAGTTCCTGGTTAATAAGGGTAAGCATTTCTTCAACCCGCGGCTCCAGAATTTCCCCCATTACTTTATGGGACAACTTTCTCGACTGTCTACCTCCCACACTGGGAATCTCAATGGGATGGTCCTTGTCGATAAAAGAAGACAAAGCACAGCCGTACTTCTCTTTCAATTTCTCTGCCTCTGCCATAGGAGTGCGCAGCCCTATGGATAAATCATTGGTAAGATTATTACCACCGAGCCCCAAAACAAATGTCTTCTTTATGCAATTATTGACAAAAACAGCCAGATCTGAAGTTCCTCCACCGATATCTAAAAGGGCGACACCAAGTTCCATCTCTTCAAAGGAAAAGACCGCTTCTGCCGAAGCCACGGGCTCAAGCACCACATCCGCCACTTCAAGGCCGGCCCTGTTACTGCACTTGATAATATTATGAACAGCAGTCACAGAACCCACAACAACATGGACTTCAGCCTCAAGCCTGACGCCGGTCATTCCCAGAGGATCCTGTATACCATCCTGATCATCGACCTTGAACTGCTGGGGAAGGACATGAATTACCTCCTGATCCTGGCTGAGAGGAATAGCCTTGGCATTTTCCACCACTTTATTTATATCTTCACGGGTTATCTCCCTGTCCCTTATCGCTACTACCCCATGACTGTTAATGCCCTTGACATGACTGCCGGCAATACCGACATATGCTTCATTAATCTGGCATCCCGCCATTGTTTCGGCCTCAGCAGCAGCTTTCTTAATAGAATTAACCGTGCTTTCAATATTGACCACAACTCCTTTACGCAGACCGACTGAAGGACTAGCGCCGATTCCGATTATATTAACCTGATCATCTAGAACTTCACCAACTACAGTGCAAATCTTGGTGGTCCCTATATCAAGCCCTACAATTATATCCCCTCTCTCCTCGCGAGTCATTCTTTCTCCTCTATCGAGGTAGTCCGTATACTCGGGGTACAACCGGCACGTAATAACCTGTTACGATTCCTTAAAAACCACCATAACATCTTTATCATGCTCTTCCCTGTCTTCTTCATCCACAGTTAGATAATTCATGTCAATGTATTCTGTCTCACCAATTTTCTGTCTACTGTACAACCAGGAAAGGACCCTGCTTAACTTTCTGTACTTCTGAGACATATCGCCTTTTTGCCCAAGGTAAATGGGGAATGGATAATCGACGAGAAACATTATGTATCCCGTATCACTGCAATGGATCTCAGAAATATTCTGCTTGGGGAGATCCGGATTTCCCCTTGCAGCCCGCTGCAAGAACTGAAGAGCTAAGTAAATATCTTTTTCCCATGAAAATTCTCGATTTATTGCTTTATCAACAGTAATAACCGGGAAATCTATATCATTATCCGGGAAAACAGGGGCAAACACTATCCCTTTACTGTCAACATAAAAAAGCTCTCCCTGCCTGCTCATCAGAGCCTGAGGAAACCTTTCCTTAATGGTTATCCTTATCTGGCTGGGCCAGTCTTTGTCTATTTGTGCCTCCTCAATCCAGTTCTGCTGCTCCAACTTTTCTGTCAACTTGTCAGTTTCTATCTCCCACATACCGGATTTAACGTCCAGACCGGTCAAGGCCAGAACTTTCCTGGGACTAAGATAACTGCAGCCCCGAATATCAACTTTATCAATCTTGAAGAATATCGATTGTTCGAAACCTTTCTTAAAAAGAATCCAGACAGCACCAAGCAATAAAGAAGAACCACAGACCATGATTACAATAGCAAATATTGTCTTCCTGGTCCAGCTTTGACCTGAAGACCTCTTTTTACGATCAAAATTGCTTGACCTCTTTCCGCTCATGCCTTAATAACCAATAAATTTCACCTCAGGATCCAGGTTAACAGAGCTTTTTTCTTCCACCTTACGGCGGACAATATTCATAAGATCAATAATATCGGCGGCCCTGGCTCCTCCCTGGTTGATAATAAAGTTGGCATGCACTTCCGAAACCTGAGCATAACCTATAGATAAACCCTTTAGCCCGGCCTCTTCGATCAGTTGTCCAGCCGTTTTATTCCCCGCTGGATTCCGAAAAAAACAGCCGCCACTGGCCTTAGCCACCGGCTGCTTTTTCAGGCGCAGATCCTGTAACTCCCGGCATTTTCCCAGAACTCTGGTTCTCTCACTTTTGCCTAGCCGTAAAATCCCCTCTGCCACAACAAGGGAATCATCCACCCCCAAGCTCCTGTAACCAAAAGAGAGCTTTTCTTCAGGCAGATCAGAAAAGGAACCGTCCTCCCGCATAACCTTAACAGAAATCAATACATCACTGATTGTTTCTCCCCAAGCCCCACAGTTCATAACAATACCACCACCAAGGCTGCCTGGAATACCCGTAGTGAACTCCAGCCCCGACAGACCTTTTTCCACAGTCCAACTAAGCAGGCGGGAGAGGCTGCATCCGGCCTGGACCTTAATCAGCACTTTTTTATCATCATCCTCAAGTACTTCCAGTTCAGACAGATTATCTCCCATTAAAATAACTACACCCGGAACTCCCTGGTCATTTACCAGGACATTGGAACCCCGTCCCAAAACCAACCAGGGTATATTCTGAACTGTCAAAAAATTGGCGAGCCGGGCCAACTCCTCCAGGCTCCCAGGCAGAGCAAGTGCTTCTGCCTGTCCCCCGACCTTAAAAGTTGTATAAGGGGCCAGTGGCTCATGCCAAAGGACCTTACAAAATCTCTCGATCTCAAAATTCATGCCGCGATAGTCATCTGGTTAAGTATCCCCTCACCAACCTTCCAGACATCTCCAGCTCCCAGGGTAAGCACCACATCACCCTGCCTGAGATCTGCAGCCACATCATCAGCCAATTTCTCCAGATTCCTAACAAAACAGACGCGCTTCTGGCCCTGCTTTTTTATTGCCTCACCTAAAACCTGGCCAGAAATCCCGGGTACCGGCTTCTCGCCTGCCCCGTAAATCTCAGTAAGGTAGAGCTGGTCAGCCTCCCGGAAAGCAGTACAGAAATCCTGAAACAAGGCGCTGGTTCTGGAATAACGATGGGGCTGAAAAATCACCACTAAACGATGCCCGGGCCAAGCCTCGCGCAAGGTGCCCAGTACGGCTTTGATCTCGGTGGGATGATGTCCATAGTCATCAATTACCGTTATCCCTCTTCCCCTGGCCCTGATTTCTAAACGACGTTGAACCCCTGAAAAAGTATTGAGGGCAACGGCAATTCTGGCAAAAGGAATTTCCAACTCCAGGGCAATGGCAATAGCTGCCAGACTGTTTAAGACATTATGTTTACCAGGCAATCCCAAATTAACCGTTCCCAGCTCAGCACCCTGCCACCAGACCTGAAAAGTGTTGCTAAAACCGGCTGTCCTGAGATTCTTGGCCTGCAGGTCAGCCTGTTCACTCAAACCATAAGTGATTACCCGCTTTCTTATATAGGGTAAAAGTTCGGCAATATTAACATCGTCGATAGACAATATCGCCGCCCCGTAAAATGGGACCTTGTTGATAAATTCCAGGAAGATCTTTTTAATCTCTTCGATATTTTTATAAAATTCAAGATGCTCCAGGTCGATATTGGTAACCACCTCCAGAACCGGGGCAAGATGAAGAAACGAACCATCACTCTCATCAGCCTCAGCTACCAGAAACTCTCCTGCTCCCATTTTGGCATTGGAACCAAGGCTGTTTACCTGACCACCTATCACAACAGTCGGGTCAAAATCAGCAGCTGCCAGTATCCAGCTTACCAGGGAAGTAGTAGAGGTCTTACCATGGCTGCCGGCAACAGCTATACCGTATTTCTTAAGGCGCATAAGCTCTGCCAGCATTTCCGCCCTGGGTACCACCGGTATATGACGTTCCAGGGCCGACCTTAACTCAGGATTGTCCCAGCCGACTGCAGAGGAAGTTACCAGGACCTCGGCACCGTTTATATGGTCCGGATCATGTCCCAAGTAAACGGTTCCACCCAAATCCTTGAGGCGACGGGTTATAAGGCTCTGCTTAAGGTCCGAGCCGGTCACTTTGTAACCGAGATTAAGTAAAAGCTCAGCAATACCACTCATACCGATACCGCCTATGCCTACAAAATGAATATGTTTATTCTTTTTATACATTTAAAGAGTACACCAAGGTTCAGGGTTTAAAACTTGTCATATTAACATATAAATTTCTATCTATCAGTCTGTCACTATTTTTTTACATTCTTCCACAATAGTCGAAAGGGCGTCTGGTCTGGACAGACCTTTGGCTGCCTCGGCCATCTTCAACCGTTTATCCTTATCGGTCAATAAGCCAAGGATCTCCTCTGCCAGCCTTGAATCGGTTAAGCCCTCCTCCAAAAGCATCCTTGCTGCTCCTCCTCTAACCATGAATTCCGCATTTCTGCGCTGGTGGTCATCAGCAGCATGGGGATAAGGAATCAGAATCATGGGGATACCCAGAACAGTCATTTCCGCCAGGCTGGTAGCCCCGGACCTGGAGATGACAAGATCGACATTCTGATAAAAATCAACCATATCCTCAAAAAATTCAGAGACCCGTGCTTTCAACCCGGCTGACCGGTAAGCCTCTCTTACCATATCTTCATCTGCACTTCCCGTCTGATGAAGAACCTGGAAACTCTCAGGCAAATCCTGCCTTATCCCGACCAGCCCTTTTACCATAAGGGTATTAATCCTGTGAGCCCCGAGACTGCCTCCCAGAACGCCAAGGGTAAAGCTGTCATCAACCTCTGATGAATATCCGGCCAGGCGGCGAATCTGGCCGATCCCGGCAACCTTCGTTCTCACCGGATTGCCGGTCAATATGCATTTACCGGCGGGGAAATAGCCCTCACTTTCCGGATAGGTGATAAATACTCGATCCACAAATTTGCCTGTCATTCTATTCGCCAAGCCGGGAACAGAATTCTGCTCATGGATACAGGTAGACTTCCCCATGATTCTGGCAGCCAAGAGGACCGGACCGCTGACATATCCTCCTACGCCAAGGACCAGATCAGGTTTGAATCTGTAAACCAACTTCAGGGCTCTGATCAGGCTTACAGGAAGCAGGCCAAAGCTTTTAAGGAAGGCGGGGAAGCCCTTCCCCTTCAGGCCCTGACAGTTTAACCTTGCACTCTCAAATTTACCGCCGGCAAAGGCCCTCTTGTCAACACTCCTCTCAGTGCCAATAAAAAGTATCCTGCTACCCGGACTATTACTGATTATTCCCTCCGCAACCGCTATCCCGGGATAGATATGGCCGCCTGTACCACCGCCACTGACTATAAGTCTCAAGCTGTCCTACCTGGCTAGTTAGTTAACCTCTCAGGAGCTTTGGGCTTTCCAGCTTGGCTTTCAATACTATTTATGATCTCCTGGAAATGCAATCCTCGCTCGATATAATCCCTGTACATGTCAAAACTGGCACAGGCCGGAGAAAGTAATACCGCGTCTCCGGGCACTGCCGCCTCCACAGCCCGGTAAACCCCTTCCTGCAAATCACCTGCCATCTGAATACTTACTACCTGATCCAGGGCCCTGGCCATTTTTTCCCTGGCCTCACCTATTAAAAACAAAAACTTCACCTTTTCTTGAATCAGCGGGGCAAGCAGTCTATAATCCCCGCCCTTATCACGACCACCAGCTATCAGGATTACCGGCCTGTCCATACCGGCCAAGGCTGACTGCACTGCACCTATATTAGTCGCCTTGGAATCATCATAAAAAACCACCCCGTCAATTTCTGCCACCCTGGTGATCCGGTGGGCTGACGGTTTAAAAGATGCCAATCCCTTGGTAATAGCCTCCGGCGGACAGCCGGCCAGCCGGGCAGCAAGAACTGCCGCCATAGTATTCTCCCGACAGGGTGATGATTGAAGAGATTCGGGTAATCTGTATTCTTCGGACCGATCAGCAAAAGTCAAAACAACTTCTTCATCATACAGGCAGGCACCCTGCCTGCCCTGTAACCTGTTCCCCCAATAAAACTTTTCCCCTTGTCCTGGAAAACCGGACATTCTTTTCCTGATTTCCGGATCATCCAAATTCAACAAAGCCCTATCTCCGACATGCTGATTGGCAAAAAGTGAAAACTTGGTTTCAGCATAATCGTTATAAGAATCATAGCGGTCTAAATGGTCAGGACTTATATTCAACAAAATCCCCAGATCGGGACGGAATGATCCAGCTGTTTCAAGCTGATAACTGCTTATTTCCAGAACAGCCAGCTCCGCCCTTAAGGCAGACCGAATATTATCGGTTACTTCCAGTAAGTACTCACTTAAGGGTCGACCTATATTCCCTCCAACAAAAACCTTTCTGCCGGCCTCCTTAAATAGTGCTGCCAGCATATTAGTTACGGTAGTCTTACCGTTGGTCCCTGTAACGCCGATAACCGGCAGGCCATCAAGAAACAGATAAGCAAAGCCCAGTTCCCCGATAATAGGGATTCCTTTTTCTCCGGCTTTCTTCAAACATGAGATCTCAAGACTGACACCAGGACTCACAACAATCAGATGGGCCTGGAGAAAAGTTTCCAGTTTATGACCGCCATGCTCCCAGGCAATCCCATTTTCTTTTATCCAGCCGGCAAAGGGTTTATCCATTTCAGAGGCTGGAGCGAGATCGGTAAGCCTTACCCTGGCCCCTAACTTATGCAGCAAACAAAGCACGGCCCTGCCTGACTTGCCAGCCCCGACCACCAGTACTCGCCAGGAAGAAGGATCGGCAAGGAATCTTCTTAGTTGGCTGTGATCAAAGACAGGTCCCATTATAATCACCGCAATTTTAAAGTGGCCAGGGCAATTAAGCCCAATATAATGGAAATAATCCAAAACCTAACCACAACCTTGGGTTCCTCCCAGCCTATTTCCTCGAAATGATGATGGAATGGAGCCATTAAAAAAATTCTTTTGCCGCCGGAAAACTTAAAATAACCTACCTGCATTATCACAGACAGGGCCTCAATGACAAATATCCCTCCAACCAGGGCCAGGAGGATCTCCTGTTTAATAATCACAGCCACTGTTGCCAAGGCACCGCCAATGGACAATGAGCCTACATCTCCCATGAAAACTTGGGCCGGGAAGGAATTAAACCACAAGAAACCCAGACTTGCCCCGGCAAGACCTCCACAGAAAACTGCTACCTCTCCTGCTCCTCCCACATGTGGTATCTGAAGATAGGAGGCAAAAACTGCATGTCCTGCAAGATAAGAAAAAAGCAGATAAACTCCGCTACTAATCACGATGGGACCAGTAGCCAGGCCGTCCAGTCCGTCAGTAAGATTAACTGCATTAGAGGCACCAACTACTAACAGGACCATAAAAACCAGATAAAACCAGCCCAGTTCCGGCCTGAAATTTTTCAAAAAAGGAAAAGTCAGGCTGGTATCAAAACCGGCGCTGTTAATCAGTATTACCCCGGCAATAACTGCTCCTGCAGACTGGAAGAGAAGCTTGGTCGAGGCACTCAATCCCTTGGAATTCTGCCTGATAAATTTTCCGATATCATCAACTGCCCCTATTCCACCATAAAAGAGCATAACTCCCATTATGATCCAGATATAAAGGTTGGTCAGATCTACCCAGAGAAGGGTAGACACAGTCACTGCCAAGATCACTAAAAGGCCTCCCATTGTGGGGACCCCCTTTTTGCTGAAATGAGTGGCAGGACCATCCTCTCTTATTACCTGGCCGAACTGCTTTTCCCTGCAGATTTTAATAAATCTGGGTCCCAGAAAAGAAACCAGAAAAAATGCAGTTATAATGGCTCCAATACCCCTGAAACTTATATACCGGAAGACATTAAAGCCGCTAAAAAAGTTATGAAGCGGATACAGTAAGTGGTAAAGCATCTCTTTAAAATTACGGATTATGAATTATGAATTACGAACTAAAGGAAAATTCAATATCGTGATTCCTTATTAAAAATAATTATCTGATGAGATCCCTTTATTCATCATTCATAATTCGTAATTCCCAATGCTGCGGTCAGTTGCTCCTGAAAACCTTCCACTATAGTCTCCATCTTCATCCCTCTTGAGCCTTTAACTAGAATCCAGTCTCCCGCCGCAATTTCACCCGTACGGTATAAATTAATCAGCCTGGCCAGTGCCTCTCCTGATGAGTCTGTAAAACAGACCTGTTTCATGCTCATTCCACCGTTCAAAGCTCCCTGTACCGTTTTACCTGAGAAATCACCTACAGCTATAAGAAAGTCAAAACCCAGACAGGCCACCTTTTCTCCCAGTCTCAAATGGGCGTGTTCTGTTGCCCCACCTAGCTCCATCATATCCCCCAGTACGGCAACGCTTTTCCTGTCCGCCTTTAAAAAATAAAGGGTATCAAGAGCGGCGAACATGGAAGATGGGTTGGCATTATAACAGTCATTGGCAATACGCAATCCCCTGACTCTTTCCAGTTGAAAACGACGGAAAAAAGGCAGGCATTGCCCCAGCCTTATAGCTATCTGATCAATTCTTAGTCCTGCTACATAGGCGATAGCTGCAGCAGCCAAGGCATTACTGATACTGTGCTCACCCAAAAATTTCAAATGTACTCTTCTTTTCTCCCCGCCAATATGAAGAGTGAAGGCCATTCCTTCCTCTCCCAGATTCCTTACATGCTTAGCCCTTACTTCGGCTTTCCGGTGGCGGCCGTAACTAACTTGCCTCTGGGGATATTTCCTGGCAATACTTCTTACCCGTTCATCATCCAGATTAATACAGAACCTTGCGGTGGCAGAGCAGCCTTCGAAAAGCTCCTCTTTGGCACTACCAACTCCCTCTATGGTTCCAAAACCAGCCAGATGCGCCTCCTGTATATTATGGATACAGGCAATATCCGGATCAGCTATTCCAGTCATTTTCCTTATTTCACCAGAATGATTCATTCCCATTTCCAGGACAGCAAGTTCGTGACACTTGTCAAGTTTAAGCAGGGTCAATGGTAAGCCAACCAGATTATTAAAGTTCCCCTCTGTCTTAAGTACCTGAAATTCTTCCATTAAAATATGGCTGCACACCTCCTTGACAGTAGTCTTGCCCGAACTCCCTGTTAAGGCAACAACCCCCAAGTCGGGCATTAACTGTCTGCGGTAGGCGGCCAGCTGCCCCAAGGCTGTCAGGGTGTCAGCGACTTTAATCACAGGAACTTCTATATCTGATCGGCGTAATTTGGAAAGCACCAATCCGGCAGCTCCACTGCTCAAGGCCTCCTCAATAAAATCATGCCCGTCAAAATTGTCTCCGGCCAAAGCCAGAAACAGATCTCCCTTCTTTAAAGTACGGCTGTCTATAGAAATACCTTTAAACTCAACCTCTTTTGTTCCGCCATACAATCTCCCGCCGGTTGCCTTTAAAATCTGCCGTACTTTCCAGCTGAAATCATTGTTCGTGGGAACACCGGGACTTTTACTCAAGCTTACCGGTTTTACTGAAGAGGTGGATAATCCTTCTTTTCTCTGAGTTAATCCCATGATCGCGCCCTTTGTTGTCAATAATTAGTGGTGAGCGGTCAGTCAATATCCACTCTGCACTGCCTACCTTAACAAGTCTGGTCCACTCGGTTTAAGGCCCTAATTGCTTCCAGACGATCATTAAAGAAAACGGTTCCAAGCCTGCCAGTCTGGTAACTTTCATGGCCTTTACCGCAAATCACCACCACATCTCCCGGCTGGCTGAAAGCAATGACTTCTTTTATAGCTCTACCACGGTCCTGAACAATAGAGTAAACGCCTTTTTCTGACTGTACCCGAAGGTAAGTCAGACCGCAATCGGCCCTGTGAACGGGCTGTCCGCTCAATCCCTTTTCAATATCCTCCAGTATATTCTCGGGGTCTTCGCTGCGGGGATTGTCCGAGGTTAAGACAATAACATCTCCCAAACGTCCCGCCACCTCCCCCATAAGGGGTCTCTTCCCCTTGTCGCGGTCACCTCCGCAACCGAAAACAACGATCAGTCTTTTCTCCACCAAGGGTCTCAGGGTGGTAAGTACATGTTCAAGGGCATCAGGGGTATGGGCATAATCAATAAAAATTAGCGGTCCTTCATCTAATCGTTCCAGGCGGCCGGGAATGGTTTTCAGTTCCTTAAGTCCCAACCTGATGCCTTCCGCAGATAATCCCAGGGCAAAACCGCAACCAGCGACGCCTGTAAGATTAGTTAAATTAAACTCCCCCACCAGTGAACTTTCAAGATAAAAAACTCCTTCCGGAGTAATAATTTTCGCCCGTATCCCGTTCAGGCTATAATCGGGGTTAACTGCTTGTACCTCGCCTCTTCCAATGCCACAGGTGATAATACGGCAGCAGTTTAACTCTTCCAGAAAAACAGACAGCTTCTCTCCCCACCGGCTGCCGGTGGAATTGTTTTCAACCAGCTCATCATTCCGGCCGAATACGGAAAAACCAGTTTCCAGGTGAATTACCGCAGTCCCGGAAGATTTTAAATAACGACTGAATAACTTCTTTTTAGCCTCAAAGTACGCATCCATATCAGGATGATAATCAAGATGATCACGACTGAGGTTGGTAAACAAGGCCAAGTCAAAATTAAGGCCGTTTACTCTTTTCTGTTGCAGAGCATGAGAAGAGACCTCCATCACTACATGACTTACACCTCTATCGACCATCTCTCTTAATATCTTCTGCAGTTCAAGAGGTCCAGGAGTTGTCAGCTGACCATGTCTCTCTTCTCCCGGGAATCTCACATTAACAGTACCGATCACACCAGGTATACAACCTGCCTTTTTTAATACACTCTCTAATAGCCAGCCGGAAGTAGTTTTACCATTGGTGCCTGTTATCCCGATCATGACGGCTTCTTCAGCCGGAAAGCCGTAGAAGGCAGCAGCTATATACCCCAGAGCCTCCCTGGTATCAGGTACCGTTACAACCGGAACTTCAAGAGGAGAAGCTGGTTCCTTCTCCGACAAGACAACCGCACAGCCTTTTCCAATCGCCTCCCGGATATAATCATGGCCATTATGAACCGCACCGGATAAGGCAATAAAAAGGCAACCCGGCTCAACTTCTCTGGAATCTGCAGTAACGGAATCAACCAGAATCCGGCCTGCTTCACGGTCACAAGACAGACCAGCAGCCTCTAGCAGAAAAGCCAATCTTTTGCCGGTATTGTTCATTATCAGCTACCGCTTATTTTTTCTGGCCATTTTGTTAAACTCTGCTGTCAAAACGCACTCGGCACCCTTAAACTTTTCCCCCGGCCCTGGGGATTGCTTGACCACGATACCGGAACCATGGACAAAAATCTTTAATCCTCTATGCTGTAAGCGCCTTAAGGCCTGCCGAAGGCTCATACCCCGGAGATCGGGCATTGTCTTCCCATCTTCACCATTCTGAATCTTAATATCAGGGATTTCCTTATTTCCTGTTAACAGCCAGCAGTCAAGATACCTGTCTTTTTTTTCTGTGATTTTACCCGAACTCAACTCTTTCTGCTGGTTCAAATTTTTTAAGCCCTGCAACAGAAAATCTGTTATAACCGGCTTAAAGGGGGAAGTCTTATATAGATCAACCACTCCGTTGTCTATAGTCAAAAGCATAACCAGTCCGGGGCCACTGCCGGTTTGCTGTCCGCCTCTGGTCAGGGCCAGAATTACACCGTTAATACATTCAAGGTCCCTGCTGTCTTCTGCTTGGCAATCCTTTACAGGCTGCAAGGATTCGATCACAGATACAAAAATCCCGGAACCGGCTGTCCGGTTCATGCGGGCCAGCAGCTCTTCAACAATACCCTTACAGATCCCGTGGCCAGTCTCTTTTTTCTGGTATTTTTCGACCTTGCCTGAATCTGAGACAACTGCCCTTAAAAAATGGGGCTGGTGGTATTCTCCGCTTACTAAACAGGAAAATCCCGTTAATAAATTAAGGGGCAAAACTCTGGCCTCCTTATCAACCAGAAAGGTCCTGCTCTCTTCAAACTTTGATTCAAGAAATTCCTGCCGGGGAAGATCCAACGGTACCGGAGAAGAAAATCCCAGGCCGGCACTGAAAGCCGCCACCTCCAGATCAGAGAGAGAAGATTCAGTTTCCCTTGATTTTCTGGACAATTTCATTTTATTAATCAGGCTGGCAAAACACGGATTAACCAGATTACCATCATCCTCTAATTTCTTCCAGGCGGGACTGGGAGGAGGATTAATATCTTTCTTGATCCCCAATGTCCTGATAACTCTAAGATCATCAGTTGCATTGTCAGTCATGTCACCTTGGCTCACTTTCAGGAGAGCTGCCTGCCGGAATAACTCTTCAAAACCACCGGGATCTATATAATCAGAAAAAAATTCAGAACTCTGCTGACCAAGTGATAACGGCGAAATACTGCCTTTGGGTCCGGAGGATTGTTGGGTACAGGCAATTATTCCGCCGGTCTCAGGATCCATGACTATAGCCCTGAGGGCTGTCTGCTTGTCGGACCCATTCTCGGCAGATCTCACTTCTTTCAACAGAATTGACATTTTTTTTTCAAGCAGAGTCTGAGTCTTCAGGTCCAAAGTCAAAAAAAGATTCCTGGGCTGCCCTCCCTCCGTATTGCGGCCCAGGAGCAAATCATTATAATAATACTCGAGAGCGGACAGCCCCTCTTCCTGACTGGCTTCGCCGATAATACCGGGAACCTTGAAATTATGGGGATAAACTCTTTTAACCTTATTAACGATATACACCCCGGATAGATGAAGATCCGCTATTTTCCGAGCCCTGACATGAGGAATATGTCTAGCCAACCAGATAAAACTTTTCTGGGTCTTCAATTCAGTCAAAAGATCTTCGGTGTTCAACCCCAGCTGCCCGGCAAGCTTCTCAGTAGTCTCGGGAATATCAGAAAATTCTCTTGGTTTGACATAAACAGAAGAATCCACAAGACTTACAGCCAGTGGTCTGCCAAATCTATCCAGGATACTGCCTCTCCTGACCTCGACTTCTGCTGATCTGTTTAAAACAAACGGTTTCCTTTGCTTGTCGGTACCTTCGCGGCTGAGAAAAATCTCATAGCAAATCCCTAATAGAACCAAAAACACCAAAAAACAAATTGATCTGAAGGCAAATTTACCAAGTTTTTTTGGGTTATCCTGCTGTCCATAGTGGGCCATCATCAGGAAATAAAAATTAATAATTAAAGGAAAAAAGAATTATGCTGTCTCATTAAGAGTACATCAAGCGTAATTCCTGATTCCCTTCAGAATACTGCTCATCTTTTACAACCTTATCTTCACACCATCTTCCCTGGTTTGTCTCACTTTGGTAGGATAAAGATTCAGCTTTACTGCAGCAGTAGCCTGAACATATTCTTTAGAGAACAACATGGCTTTCTGCTGTCTGAGTTCCTGATTGCCCGTTCTTGCCTGATTGACAGCCTGTTGGACATCAGCCAACTGTCTCAGGTTTCTGCCAATATGAGCTCCGAACCACAGACTGAAAGCAAATCCACTGAGCAGAGCCAAAACAGCCATTACCCCTATCACCTTATAAAGCCCTAACCTGCGTTTCCTGTACCGCGCCCCTGAAACCTTCTGTCCCCTTTTTTTAACAAAAAAACTATGAAGACTGACCAAATTTATTGCAGAATTATGCATAATTCACCTCCTCATAATCTTTTGGCAGCAACCCTTAATCTGGCGCTCCGCGCTCTGGGGTTGCTGCTTATTTCTTCAATACCGGATTTAACAGGCTTTCTGGTAAGGACCTGTAGATCGGATCGTGATAAAAATATATTTTTCACTAAACGGTCTTCTAAAGAGTGAAAAGAGATTGCGCAAAACCTGGCGCCGGGCTTCAGTAATTTACTGCCATACCCCAGAACTTTTTCCAGGTTATCAAGTTCCTCGTTAACAGCTATACGTAAGGCCTGAAAAACCCTGGTCGCTACATGAATATTTTTAGGATGAAATCGCCGCGGTACAGCTTTTCCAACTATAGAGACCAGCTGTTCAGTAGTACTTATCACTTCTTTTTGACGAAAACTGACAATATGGGCTGCAATTCTGCGGGCCTGTTTTTCCTGACCATACCTGTAAAACATATCGGCCAGCTCTTCCTGTGTACAATTGTTCAACAAGTCAGCAGCAGTAACAGATTTTCTCACATCCATCCTCATATCAAGGGGTTCACTGCGCTGAAAAGAAAAGCCCCGACCGCTCTTTTCAAGCTGCAGGGAAGAAAAACCCAAATCAAGAAGAATCCCGTCTACACTGTCAACACCGACTCTTTCAAGGACCTCATCAATCCTGCTGAAATTGGTGTGGAAAATCTCCAGCCGTTCACCATAGGATTCCAGATTTTGCCGTGCATTTTCGACCGCGTCCTTATCCCAGTCAATACCTATCACCCTTCCAGCAGGGGAGCTGGCATCCAGAATAGCTGCGGTGTGCCCGCCGGTACCAAGATTACAGTCTACATACACACCACCATTTCGAGGAGACATCCAGCAGACAACCTCGTTAAGCAAAACTGGATGGTGCAAAGTGGTGGAAGCTGTCAAAACATTCCTAACTCATTGAAAGTATGATCAAAATCAATAAAGTCCTGTTCTCCCGGAGAACTCTCGGCTTCCCAGGCTTCCTTGGCCCAGAGTTCAAAAAATGTGAGCATCCCGTTCATAACGATTTCATTCTTTAATCCTATAGCATGACGATGATTGACCGGAATCAATATACGGCCGTTCTTGTCGAGCTGACATTCCTCAGAACCGCCCACCAGATAACGGATCATTTTGTCGATGTTAGGTCTTTGCTTATCAAGATTCAGGAGGATTCTTTCTTTTTTCTCCCATTCAGAAAGAGGATAAACACGCAGGCATTTGCGCCAGGGAGGGGTGATTAAAAGGCGGTCATCATAATGACGCAGAAGTACATCTCGAAAGCGGGAGGGAATATTTATTCTTCCCTTGCCGTCCAGAGTATGCTCAGATCTACCCCGGAAACGATAGACATGAAGTGATGATTTACTCTCCCCCGCTGTCACCAATTACTACTTCCTCCACCTGATTAAACCACTTTACACCATTATTTATTTTATACGTTTCAGGGGCCTTTCCTGTCAAGAGAATTTTTTAATACTTTTTGGATTTTTTTTTTCGGAGGGACAGTGTTTACAGATATGGCATAGATCAATAATAAAGACACAACATATAGTAGTTGGACCGGGATATTTCTACTGAAAAAATACTTTTAAAATGACCGGTGTCTATTTGGTGATTGGGGGCTTTAAGTGCTAACTTATTTTGCACCGGATGGACAAATGAACATCTAACGTTGAATGGAAATGGCAGAACACGCGGTCATATGGCAGGTCAATTGATAAGAGTGCAACCCGTAAACATTTACAAAAAAATTCAGCACTTATTCATAAGGAGGGCGGGGCATCAAGATTAATCTTCACTTTAACCGATCTTCGGCATAAGGCTCCAGCGGATAAACCAGGAACTGTCGTCCTCTTCTCTGTCAAGACAAACAATACCACCATTTTGAAATTTAAAGACCCTGATCTCAGGAAGTCCGGCAGTCAGTCCAGAAGTCAACTTCTCCAAAAAAGGTAAGTGGCTGACCAGCATAATATTATCACCACTCTGCAAATCCGGGGCAAGGGCCATGGGATTATCCAGGGCATTTATACCAGCCATCTTCTGAACCCCGCCGGACGGTTCCAGAACAGAGGCAAAGATGTCAGCAGTCTGATGAGCCCTCTTTTTACCACTGTGACGGATTTTAGCCGGCCTCACGCAATACCTGCAGGCCACCTCGGCAATATGCCGAACTTCAACTTTCCCCTCATCCGAAAGTCCCTTTTCAGGGTCAATTTCCTTGGAGAGTGCTTTGCCATGCTGAACCAGATAGAGTGCCATAATTCTGCCTCCTTTAAAAACATAAATCAAAAATAAAAAACAGATCTTCCGAATCTCTTTATCCTTGACTTTTAATCTCTGTAGAGATGAACGGTTAATTTGCCACTCAACTCTTTTTCTCCCTTTTCCCAATAAAAACTGCTTATGATGCCATCAGCCTGAAATTCCCGCATCTTCCGCTCGGTAAGATCAGGAATTACAGCCGCCCCCGATGAATGAATCCCTTTCCCCGTAATTATAGATACTTTAGCCACCCTCTCCTGCCGGGCCGTAAAAAAGAAGGCCTCCAGGAATGTCTCAGCACCGGTAGCAGTATAACCATGCAGATCAATAACCTTGTGCAGAAAGGCCTTGGTTTTGGCAGGAGAAAAAACCTTTTCGCCCTTTTCCTTTAGTTCAATCTGCAAGGACTTATCAAAACGTTCAGGGTCAAAGATCCTGGCAAAACTCTGACCTTTCTCATTATCTTTCCCCAAGGCTTTTCCTCAACTAATAAACCATTCATGGCCAAGCTAAATTAAGGGGTTCCATTTAGACTTGCAGGCTGGATTTAACGATTTTCAATTTAAATTCCCTCCTTACTTGCCCGGGATAATAAGCCATGGTAAAGATGGACCATCCAGACCACAGCAAGGATGGGAATAAAAAGGTTAACTATCGGAACCAGAGAAATAAGGGTAATGATCAGTCCCCCACTATAAACCGGTAACTTATAATATTGCTCAATTCTTCTGGCCTCAGGTTTACCCAGGTGATAGCCAGCGGCAGACTCAAAAAATTCCCGCCCCAGCAGATAACTATTAAGTGCAATAGAAAAAACAGGCCCTACCCCTAATAGATAAAAGGGCAAAACCAGAATATTGAGAAACAGTGCCTTAAGAGTAAACCTGATATCATGAACAAAATCAGGCCAGAGAGTCGGTTCATGCTGCCTGACCTCTGTCGGATAGTACTCCCTTTCTACTCTATCTATAACTTTTTCCTGAAAAACTCCTGCTATGAGAACTATCAGGGCAGGCAGCATGAACCACCCGCCTAATCCGGCAACAATACCTGCCAGCCAATTAATGAGACTATCAAGCCAGCCGGTCTCCACTTTCACCAGGTAATCGGTAAGCCGAGCAAGACAGACAGCCAATACAAACACCAGAATACCAGCCAGCAGGGCACAACTGATCATAATACCCAAGAGTCTGGCCCGGATTATAGAATCAACTGTCTTCAGCCAAGGTAGCATAATTAACTGATCTACTTCACACTCAAACCGGTATTTACTTTTTTGTCAAACTACCTGTTAACCAAAGATCAAAACCCAACTCTCCGACTTGAGAAAACTATACAGTAATTAAACGAAATCCCCGGTCCTATTCTCTCTCTAAATTAAGAATAAGCCGCACTGATTCAATCTTAAAATCATTCATTTTCTCGATCACTGCCAACAGTTCAGGGGTAATTTCCACTTGCTCCCCCTGCTCGGGAAATCTCCCCAGTAAATCAAGAATCACCTTGGCAATAGAGTCTTCGAAATGCTCCGGCAGTTCCCAGCCTAACTCCCTGGTAATTTCATCAAAATCCGTACTTCCCAAAACCAGGCATTCGGTATCAGAAATTTTCCTGACCTCCTTACGTTCCTTGTCCGTTTCATCCTGAATTTCCCCGAAGATCTCCTCAAGGAGGTCTTCCATAGTGACTAGGCCAGCTGTCCCCCCATGCTCATCTATTACTATGGCCATGTGATTTTTCTGACCTTTCATTATCTTGAAAATATCCTCTAAATGCATGGAAAGTGGTACGAAAAGAGGATACTGGATAGATATATCAGCAAGAAGGGTCCCCGGTGGATGCTTCTGTTTCAAAAGAACAGCATTACGGAAAGTCAGGATGCCGCAGATCTTGTCCTTTGTTTCATGGTAAACTGGTATTCTACTGTAGGGGCTCTTCATGAAAAAATCAACAGCCTCTTCAACTGTCAAAGTATCCGTAAAAGTAGCAATATCAGGTCTTGGAGTCATTACCTCTGAAGCTGTGGTTTCACTGAACTCCAAAACGCTTTCAATACGGCGCCTTTTCTCCGACTCAAGTTGGCCTTCTTCTTCCCCTATTTCCACCAAAGCCACTAATTCTCGATCGGTGAACATCCCAGCCCTTAAAGCATGGGGGCCCAATATTTTCAGTAGTTTTTCCAGAGGGCGTATTACCGGAAACAAAATTTTACCCAGAACAAAAACAATGGGGGCAGCAAAAAGGCTGAATTTCTCGGCATGCCTCTGGGCCGTGGTCTTGGGAACTATTTCCCCGAAAATAAGGATCAAAAAGGTCAGAATCCCGGTCATTATCCCCAAAATCCGGCTGCCAAAAAGGGCAATGAAAATAACCGTTGAAATTACCGGGATCAATATGTTGACCACATTATTGCCCACCAGTAGGGTAATCAACAGTCTTTCGGGGTGCTCCTTCAGGAAAGCCACAAAAGAGGCGCCTGGTCTTTTTTCCTGGACAAGAGTTTTGACTTTGGCAGCAGTGAGGGAAATAAGGGCGACTTCAGCGCCGGAAAAAAAACTGGAGCAGACCAGTAGAAAAAAGAGTAAGAGATAATGTAAATAAGAAGGGTCGTCCATGGTATTTTCCAAAAAAACCTGAAAAAGGCTGAAATATTTCTATATCGGAAATTTTTAAGTTAAATTTTAAAAATATTTATTACTTCAAATACTTATATCAAAACAGTCTTTACTATTTAAAACCATTAAAAAGTTAGGCGGTTTAAACAGTGAGAGAAAGCTTTAAACTGTCATGTTCTATAGATAAAGATAGCTAAACCGGTTTATCAAGATTGTATATATCAGGATAATTTCTGTATTTTTCTGCCAGATCGAGACCATAGCCCACCAAAAAACCTTTTTCCAATCGAAAACCTGCATAATCAACATCCAGAGGTACTTCGCGTCGTTCTTTTTTATCAATAAGGACGCATGTTTTAACACTGACAACAGGCATTTTCTGAAAATAATTTTTCAAGCAGCACAGGGTCCTGCCGGTGTCAACAATATCCTCTACCAGAATAATGTGTTTATTTTCTAAAGACAGCTCCACACCTTTCCGAAAACTTACTTGACCGCGGGAGAAACTTTGATTGCCATAACTGGATACTCTAACAAAATCAAGCTCCACAGGCACAGTTATCCGGCGTACCAGATCAGCCATAAAGATAAAGGCCCCATTCAACACCCCGATGACCGCCAATTTCTTATCCTTAAAATCACGGCTCAATTTTTCACCCAGTTCTGTAACCCTCTCTTCAATGACCTGACTGCTGAGCTGTTTCTGGTAATAATCTATTTTCTCCTTATCAGATTCCATATGAAAACTTTAAGGTCTTAAATTGTAATCTTAAACACCCGTTTTATTTTTTACAAAAGCTGAATATCCTCAACAATGGTCTGCCAGGACCGATCCAGTTCAGTATTAAAAGAATCAATAAAGCTCTGTATATTGACTTCAAAAAAAGACTTGTGCCGCTCTTGAATAATGGCCCAGGCAGGCGAATTGATGATCTCTCTTCTCTTGTCCTCCTCAAGGGCCATTGAAATACCGCATTGCCTGGCAAAGAGATCGCCAAGGTGGATCAGGGCAACAAGCAGCTCATTATTTTTTGCCTTATCAGGGGCATGATGAAATAAAATTACATCAAGATAAGGTTTGGGAAGTCCTATTTTTTCACCGTACCAGTAACCGGCCCAGGTATGATCTATACCGCTGTAGGCTTTCTCCTGCTCGTTTATATTACCGCTGAAAAAATCGGGACGAAGCAGCTGGGGATAAAATTCGGGTTCTTCCCGGTCCACTACCAAAGTTCCCAGATCATGCAGTAAACCGGCCAGGTATGAATCTTCTTCCAGCTTTATACTTATTGTGTCTCTCAATATATCAGCTATCCGACCTACCACCACAGAATGCCGCCAGAAAGAAGAGGCGAGTGAAGCAATACCACCAAAACCGTTCAAGGTGACCATACCCAGATCATCTTTTGCCAGGATCTCCTGTAAATGAGTGACACCTACATTAATCATGGCATGGGCCAAGGTCTGTACCGGGAAAGTCCTTCTATACCAGGAAGAATTGGCTACCTGCAGAACCCGGGTGGCCAGAACAGGGTCCATGGCAATCAAGTCAAGCATTTTTCTGGCGCTGGCGGTATTAGCATTCTCTAACAGGGGTAGAAGTTGCCCGGCTATTCCGGGATTAATCTGAATCTCAAGGCGGGATTGAATCCGGTGTTGCATTTTAGCCGGAGTTATTTTCTTTTTTCTCGGAACAGGTGGCAGATCGGAGGGATCAATATCTCTATTTTTATGAACCCCTTCCTCTACCTGCCGACCCGATCCTTGCGGCTTTTTTTTCTCCCGGTCTATTTTTTTTTCTTTTTCCCGCCCTTCTTCACCTGAAGAACCAAAAGAAAACATGGTTGCTTTCAGGTTAGATCGAATCAATCTCTCCACCAATATCTCACAAAAGCGCCGATAAAACTTGAGCTGCAGAAAAACCGTGGCATTACTGAGTATATCAGGCTCCACCCGAACCAGATAACATTCGGTTAAGGTCTTAACGCCAGCCGTTCTCTTAACCTCGGAGACGATCGCCATTTCTCCGAAAGTATCACCACTCTCCAGGGTAGTCAGCTCCACTGTCTCACCTTCTTCCTGGCCAGCCTTATCTACTGAAACCTTACCCTGAACTATAATATAAAAGGCCTTTTCTGAGGTCCCTTCCTGAATGATCCTGGTGCCAGGCAAAACCTTAAGCCAGGAGCTGACCGTCTGGAACTGCAGAAGTTCATCATCTTCAAAATCCTTAAAAAATTCAATCTTTCTAAAGAGCTTGAGCCTTTTCTGAAATATTCTGGTATCTTCTTCACCTGTCTTGCCCATATTCTACTTCCCCAGACAGAAATCCTGAAAAATAACATCAAGGACATCCTCGGTAGTGGTTTCGCCGACAATATCCCCCAGACAGTCCAGGCCAGCCTGAAGATCCAGGGCCAGAAGATCCGGAGTAAGTCGATCAGCCAGTCCCTCCAGAAAATCATATCCGGCAGCAAGAGTGCCCTTCAAAGCCGTAGTCTGTCGCATATTAGGCACGCAGTCGGCCCCAGGATCCCAATCTTTGCCGCCGGTTACCAGATTGAATATCTCCTGTTCCAGTTCATTAATACCAATGTTACGCAGTGCTGAAACAGGAATCAGGGGATGCCCCGGGAACCTTTTCGCAAATTCATGCGGATCAGAGGTGCTGATATCTATCTTGTTAACCACGAGCAGCAGCGGCTTTGCCCTGATTAATTCATAAAGGCTGTAATCTTCACTGGTGATATCCTGCGAGCCATCCAGCAAAAAAATAACTACATCAGCATCAACTATCTTGGTCCTGGCCCTTTCAACGCCGATCCCTTCAATCTCTTCTTCAGTCTGCCTGATGCCGGCGGTATCGGTAATATTGACTGCCATGCCTTTAACATTAATACACTCCTCGATAGTATCCCTGGTGGTGCCCGGCACTGAAGAAACAATGGCCCGCTCTTCTTTCAACAGTCGATTGAGAAGGCTGGATTTGCCCACATTAGGTTTTCCCAGAATTAGAAGAAAAATCCCTTCCCGATAGATCTTGCCTTGATAAAAAGCAGCAATAAGCCTCTCCAGGGGTGTGATAATCTCTTTTTGAGCTTTTCCTCTCAGTGCTCTATCATCAAGGATCTCCACATCATCTTCAGGAAAATCAATAGCCACCTCTACAATGGCTTTTAATGACAAAAAAGCATTCCTTATCTTTTCGATTTCTTTTTGAAGCTCCCCGCGAAGGGAAGAAAGTGCCAGATCTCTTCCTTTTCTTGTTCTGGCCTTAAGAAGTTCAATCACGGCCTCAGCCTGGGAAAGAGAAATACGGCCGTTTAAAAAAGCCCTCTTGGTAAATTCACCCGGTTCAGCCAGTCTCGCCCCGCAGTTCAGGACTTCAGCCAGAATATCCTCCATAACCGGAAAGCTGGAATGGCAATGTATCTCCACCACATCCTCCCTGGTATAAGTCTTGGGAGCCTTCATATAAACAACAAGGACCTCATCAATTAACCTATCCTGCTCTCTGCTTAGCAGCCAGCCATAATACAGCTTGTGACTCTGGAATAGACCTCCGGAATTTTTCCGGAAAAAAAGTGCGGACAGAACCCGGAAAGCATCCCTGCCACTGACCCGGATCACCCCTATACCCCCGGGACCAGGAGGCGTGGCAATAGCGGCAATAGTGGAATCAGCGTTGTTATTCCTCATCCGGAAGTCCTGGGATAAGTTTTCTCCTGTCATCTTCTTTACCTGAAACCTCCACCGAAGTCCAGAATTGATCACCCCCCTGTCATAATAAAAACCACAAAAACAGAAAAATTAATCAAATTAACAGTATGGTAAAGACTATTTACTAAACTTTCCGACTTGAGAAAACTATTATAATTTCAGACGGTTGTTATAGCCATTCAGGAACGGTTTCGTGTTTGAGTGCTCTCAAGGCTTGCTTCACTAAAAAATTTGCACATTATATCATACAGAGAGATCAATCCGGAAAGTTGAACTATCTTCATAGATCTTTCTAACATGCCGAATAGGGGACAACCCTGTTTCTCCCCTTCTTCTTGGCATAATAGAGAGCCTGATCAGCCTTGTCAATGATGACCTGCTTAACCTCACCATCTTTAGGGAAAACAGCGATACCAAAGGACATAGTTATTTCAACTGCATCCCCTTTAGCTCTGAAGTTAAGTGCCTCAACTGCTTTCCTGATCCGCTCTGCCTGAACGATACCTCCTTCTTCATCTGCCGCTTCCAGAACCATGGCAAACTCTTCCCCTCCATACCTGGCAACAAGATCAACTTTTCGTACCTTCTCCTGCAGAGTTCTTGCCACAACCTTCAAAACTTCATCACCAAAAGGATGGCCATAACTATCATTAATTGCTTTAAAATGATCAAGATCACTTAAAATGAAACAGAATGGTATAGACTGACGCCTGGCCCTCTGTAGCATATTATCGAAACCACGCTGAAAAGTTCTATGATTTTTAAGGCCGGTCAAACCATCAGTAAGGGCCAAGCGATAAATCCTCTCATGCGCCTGAGCCAATTCTATCTTGGTAGCAACATGCCGGCAGATCAATTCCAGCATCTCTCTTTCCGTCTTCCCATAAACGCCTTCTTTATGAGAACAAACCGTCAGAACTCCCATTATATCTCCGCCTCTTTTGCTTAAGGGGTTGATAAACAGAGATTTAAAAACTGAAACCGGCTTTTCTTTTGAAAAAATGGGGGCGGGCCCCTGATATGTAGCATTGAGGGGCATCCAATGTTTACACTTAATAGCCTGCCCCACAAGTCCTTCAGTAACAGGAAACCTCTTCCCTTCCATGTCTTCAGAATCAAAGCCCTCGGCCCTGACAATTACCTGTTCCTTCCCCTGAACCAGGCTTAAAGCCACAAAATCACATTCAACCAAATTCTGCACACTCCGGATAACCACCTGATAAGTAGATTCAAGGTCGAGTACCTGATTCATCTCCTGCAACTGGGCGCAGATCCCGCTTATAGTATCCGTATTACGGGCGGCCCTAGAAATATAGTGCCCGATATCAAGTTCCATCCCCAATTTACGGGCAGCCATCCTGATAAAATCCTTCTGCCATGATTCCCAAGGCTCGGCAGTATGGCAATCCAGGCAAAGAATAAATTGCTTCCCCTCTACCAGCATTTCTGAATGGACTCTGACAGCCATCAGACTTCCCACTCCCCTGTTAGAGGGATAATAAGGAATATTACTACCCTGCTGGGAAACGGGACAGACAATGACCTCCTCTCTCTCCTGAAGTAAAGGTGTAAGGATACCGCTTCCCCGTGATTCCAGATTCCGGAAAAGATCTTCCCGGCTGGAAGCAGAAGAATGAATAGCGAACATCCTTTTTCCCTTATCCCCGCGGAGAAGAATAACGGTTGCACAGTCAAGAGAACGGCGAACAAGCTCCAGAAAATAATGGCAGGAACTTGCTATATTGCTTTGCAGGCGTCTGCTGTCCAGATCAGTTGCCTCAGCATAGGAGAATAAGGAAAAAGGGAGGGGCCAGGAGTCCAATGGATAATTATCCGTAAGGGAAGAGACGGGAATCCTGTTACTGTTTTCGGGATATCCCGGGCTTTCTGGCAGTTCGTTTCTGGAAAATAAAAGCCGCCTCAGGCTGGTTGAGATGATAAAAAAAACAAAAATTACTCCTGAACAGATCAGGCTGTGACCCGGAGATTGATAACCGACACCAAAAGCGATCATCTCAAAAAGAAAAAAGACCAGGAATGATATAAGACCGGCAAGCCAGGAGTATCTCTCCACTATGAAAAATATAGCCAGGGCCGGAATCAGCAGAGCCCAGAAACTGGATAAAGTAACAGCTTTATAGAGCAGCCAGGCACCTGTAATTACGATAAGATAAGAGATTGTTCTCTTTAGAACGGCCATGCCCATCCTGAACAGAGGGAAACTGTGGTTAAGCCGCCTCGGTTCACTTTATACGAAAAAATTTTATAACTCAACTTTCCGACTTGAGATAACTATTATGACTTCAAACGGTTGGTATAGCCATTCAGGAACGGCTTCGTGTTTGAGTGCTCTCAAGGCTCGCTTCACTATAATTTCAAAACCCGCTCGTGCTTCGCTCCAATGGATAATTCGTCATTTTCCTTACCATAACGTACCGGTGGTAAGGTCAACAGTTAAAATTTTAAACGTTTCGCTTCGCCAAAAACCACTAACAAACACTGCACAATGTTCCTGAATAAACATACCAACCGTCAAGTACCCCTGCCTCACTAAAAAATTTGTACATTATATCATACAGATAAATTAATCCGGAAAGTTGAATCTTGTAGGAAATCTTTAAAGGTTATTATAGCCCCATTTCAGTTTAGTCATGGGAATATCTTTATCCCCGGCTGCTTCCAGTATCGAACCATCAAATATTTTGACATTCTGATAATTTAAAAGATCATGCAGGACAAAATACCCCAGGGCTGCGGTAAGACCGCGGTTGCTGTAAATCACGATCTCCACGGACTTGTCCGCCGGAATACCAACTCCTGCGGCCATTTTTTTCAAAACCCCAACCTCTCTGAACAGAAGAGACGGGGTGTCAAGGCCGGCAGTGGTCATATAACCAGCCGGCCACAAACGTGAACCCGGCAGGTGGCCATAACGGTCTATATGGCTCTTTTTCTCCTGGCCAAAATGTTCCGGGGCACTCCTGCAGTCCAGGAAAACGACCTGATCATTATCAAGCTTTTTCTTGACCCCGCTTAAGGTGGTCACTTTACCGGGGATCAGATTGCCGCTGAAATTCCCGATTTCAGCGGCCACCGGTTTCCTGGAGACCTGCCTCCCCTCTCTTTTCCAGGCTGAAAAACCGCCGTCCAAAAGGGCCACATCTTCATGTCCCAGGCTGTGCAGGGTCCACAGGGCCCGGGCGCTTTTGGAAATTTCCCGGGCAGTAGTTCCCTCATCGTAAACAACCACAAATGAGTTGTTATTAATGCCGAATTCCCGTAGCATCTTGACCAATTTATCCGGTGAGGGAATCATAAAACCCAGAAAATCATCGTTCATAGTCTGCCAGGGACCGAAAGCCTTTACCGCTCCCGGAATATGACCCCTTTGGTAATTGGTGAATTCACTCACATCGAGAATAACCAGATCCCTCCTGTCAAGATTGTCAGCCAACCAATCCACACACACCAGGGACTTGGTGCCTGCCGCCGAGGCCCCGGCAAGAGAAAAAAACAGCAAAACAGCACCTGCTATAACTCCGTTTAACAGTTCAGGTCTCTTAGTCATCTGTGATCCTCTTTTAAGTAACCTTAATGGTTTTAATGTTGCACATGGCCCCAGGAATACCTGGCCAACGGTTCAAAACTCTTCCAGACGTATTCGTACAGCGAACCGTCATAAAGGCTCACATTCCCGTACTCCAGGATATCCTTCAGAACCAGGCATACCATACCAGCCCACTGACCGATATTACAGTAGACAATAAGTTCCTGATCCTTATCGGCAGGCAAACCTACCCCTTTAACAACCCGGGACAGTTCTTCTTTATTCTTAATGGTAACCGGCGCTCTA
Organism: Desulfobia sp.; assembly: GCA_046497465.1. GTDB lineage: Bacteria > Desulfobacterota > Desulfobulbia > Desulfobulbales > SURF-16 > JAWLDV01. The sequence goes on along the minus strand of JAWOFO010000018.1, from coordinate 16,338 downwards.
TCAGAACCGGCATTGCTGAAGAAAGTAGCGGGCAAAGAAAGAGAACCTGGAATATGACCGAATTGTGAAATATCCGCCCTTTTCGAGGCGCCAAAGTGCTGTTCACTGCTGCGGCAATCTACCAGAACTGCATCACCGGCCTCTACGGCCTCCTGAAGCTGTTCAAAGCCGATAACTCTTGCCTTTGCGGTCTTCCCGGCGCTGAAATCACCGGTTTTCATTACCGGCCTTTTATTATCAATCATCCGTCCCTCAAAGGTCCACTTGCTAAAACCGCCGTTCAGGTAGGAGACATTCTCATGTCCTCTGGATCTCAGAACCCAATAGACAAATCCTCCTCTGGTAACGTCGCTAAAAATTTTGCCGTGGTCATAGACTACTACCCGGCTGTTATTGTTTAATCCCTTCTTCCGCAGAAGTTCAACCAGATCAGCCTCTTCCGTAACCAGAAAACAATCGTCCTCCTCACTGTGTAAGTGCCATTCCTCGTAGGGAATATTAACAGCACCGGGAACATGTCCCAGTCCGTAATCGGCCTCGGTCCTGGTATCGATAATCAACAAATCTGGATCAGCAAGATTTTTGGCAAGATATTCAGTGGTAATCACCGGTCTGACACCGGCTGAGGCCACCCCCTCGATCAAAAGGAATCCGGCCGTCATCACGGCCAGCATGATTATAGTTGCTTGCAACATATGCCTGATCATGAAAATACCCCTTTTAGACTATAACTGAGCTATCGAACTGTTCCTTATTTCCGTTTTCTGTCTATTTTTTTACCCTGGCTGGAATATCTTCCACGATAATCTTCATATTAGCGGCCGGTTCATCAGAGTTCAGATCATCTTCAGTAAGAAAAAGATCTTTCCGGCCGTGACAGGAATTACAGGAACTGTTCTGCCTGGTTTTCTTCCGGATATTATGCGGATTAGCAGAGTTCCAGGTTGGAAGAGCATCATAATTGGCAACCAGATTCCCGGGACCTTCCTGTCCTTTCAGCACCTTCTGGAAATAACGAAGTGAAGCCATGGTGTCTTTCTTCATAGGGCAATGTCTGACCAGATTGTACTTGTAAGGATTATTGGGACCGCGGTCTATATTTTTACCTATCTTGAAAGTCATCAAAGGATCTGAAGAAAAAATAACTCCTATTCCCCCTGTCTCTTTGACATCCAGAGAGATATGGCAACCCTGGCAGTTAAAGTATTCGGTGGAATGACATACTGTACAGGCCAAGGTATTCTCGGGATGGGCATTATGCATGGCTATCCCGGAGCTTTCCGGCTCTGCGGCCTCCGGATGACAATCCTCACACCGGGTGGTTACAGTGGCGTAATGACGCCTGACGCCTTCCGGCCGGGTATTGTGGAGCTGTTTACCTGTGTGGCAGTCCGTACAGGCCATCTGCAGTTTCTCATAATGCACATCGGCAGTATCTCCCAGCTCACCTTTATATTCTCCTGCATAACTGAAATCATGACAGGCATAACAGGTTTTATCCATAGGCGGTGTTTTCTGAAAACGGTGCCGATCAAGGAGACCAGCTTCGGCTACACGGGGTCTGGAGACATGACAACTGCCGCAGCTGGCATGACAGTCGGCACAATGCAAGTCCATGACATCCGGCACTAAAGTATCTTTCATCTCGTGGGGTGAAACAATAGTACTGGTGATATCAAGAATACCGTTCAGGGTATAATGCATGGAATCTTTATAAGTGGAGGCTATTTTCTCATGACACTGCCGGCATATTCCACTACCGTCTTTTTCTGATGGATCTTTTATCAATCCCTCATGTGCCTCTTCCTGATCGTTTACATCCCTGCCCTTATGGCAATACATACATCCTAACTGACCGTGGACAGAATCAAGAAAATCTTCAGCCACGCTAATACTTTCCTTACCCCGCACCTGAGGGGCAGGAGCGCCTCAACCAACTGTCTCCCCGGCGCCATTGCCTTCCTGAGCACTTAACTTATCCGTTCTGCCCGAATCCGTATGGCATTTCAAGCAAGCACCGGCAAACCTTCCGGCTGCAGCATCACCGCCGGTAATAACTAACCCAGCCAAACCTATCAATAAAACCTTCAGCAGGCTCACTCTCCCATCTTCTTTCATCCTTTCCTGACCTCTTTAATTTTACCAATCTCCTTTTAATCTTCTTCCCAAAAAAACCAAAGATCAACCTGAAACAGAAAACATAATCGGATGCCACACAGCAGTGCTCAAGTCAAGCTTTTTATCCCAAAATAATGAGGCCTCTGTATCTAGCCGACCTCTGAATTACCATTTTATATAAAAAAAATTCAGGACCAATAAAATAATCTCTCCCCAGTCAGCTTTATCAAATCTCCAATCCTTTCAGACTTGTCAAAATCAGTATAATTCTAGTAAAATATTTTGAATAATTTGGCTATTCCCTGTACTGTTTAGAGTTGATAAGTCAACCCCGATTTTCCGACTTCCTCTATATAATCAAAATTACATTTTTTATGAACACTTCAAGACTGGTTTACGATTATTGAATTATGGATTATAGATTATGGTTGATTAAACGGACGTGCCCGCTGTTTCTCGTTAACGATTAAATAAAAGTCCGGTAAAAATTAAGTAACGATCAGCCGGATTCTGCTCTTAATCTTAAATTCAGAATTGAACCACATCATTAAAGAACCAGCCCGGAAAGTTAACACCAAACTGGCGGCAAATGGGGTTAGAAGGAGGGATAATTAACGAGATACCAGCCCTTGGACAGTAATATTAATCTAACCGAAACAGATATACCAGTTTATATTATTTATACAAATTCTCCAGTAAGGAATTCAAGGAAAATACTATATGGACATATCAGCGGTCCACAACATGGGCAAAAAACTCTCTGTTAATATAGGTACAACCGTAAAACTGGAAGTAGAGGGGGTGGAATATCCCCTGCAGAGTGGCATTGTCGGGCTTGAAAAGGAAAAATATATAATACTAAAGGCCCCGGAACCATTCAGACGAATCGAACATAAACTTTATCCCGATAATGAACTGATTGTACGTTACATTTCGGATGGGACCGTTTATGCCTTCCAGAGCAAAATTATCGAATATATATCATCTCCACTTCGCCTGCTTTTCATAGAGTACCCCAAGGTAATAGAACATCATGAATTAAGAGGACAAAAAAGAATAATCTGTCATCTCCCGGCCAAAATCATAGCCAACGAAATAGAAAATCTGGGCTGCATATTCGACATCTCCAAGAAAGGGTGCCGATTCATCCTCCATAAAAACAAAAATCCCAATCTTATTAAAATTGAAATAAATAAAGGCATAAACTTGAAATGCGTTTTCCCTGGCAGTAATGAAGTAATCTATATCGCGGGCCAGGTTCAGAACCTCAAGAAAACTTATAATGAACTGGATATAGGAATAATTTTTACCAACAATAATTCCGTTGAAACAATGAGAATGATAACCTGGTTTATCTCTACAGTGGAAAATTTAAGTTAAGAAAAGTCAAAAACCCCAAAAAACGGTTCAATAAACATACCACAAAAAGGAGGTAACAATATGGCTGGAAGCGTTTACAAAATCATCGAACTAGTCGGGACCAGCGAAAAATCCTGGGAAGAAGCTGCCAAAAATGCGGTAGAGACCGCCGGGACAAGCCTTAAGAACCTGCGTATAGGTGAAATAAGTAAACTAGACATGAAGATAGAAAACGGTAAAGTAATGGCCTATCGGGCCAGGGTAAATGTTTCTTTCAAATATGAAAAATAAATTTTGAAAAGAAGGGGCCTGAAACACCCTTTAACAGCCGACAGAAAGTCTTTCCCTTTTCTGATTAAGACAGATCCAGTTCCGGGGTGAAGGTTTTCGATTGGAATCAAAGTATCCTGACCGCAACATCAGTATTTCAAAATAGACCTCCACCGCCTTGACTATCTCTAAGGCTGTATGTTGCGGCGGTCCCTTCTGCTCTTCCCGGCGAACCTCATCACTGTTGCCGATAAGTGAAAGCCAGATACCCTTTTGTTCCAAAAGATCGGCGGCTCTATGGGCAAAGGCCTGCTGTTTAGCAGGATCAGAAAACGAATGAAAGCAACCTCGGTCAAAGAGAAAGGAAAACGGCGCCCCTTCAATCTCATCCTGTAAAAAATCGCAGTTTACAAAACTACAGGTCACTCCGGCTACAGACGCCTTATCAACCGCACTATCAACGGCCAACCGGGAAACATCACAGCCTATTACCTCAAAACCCTGGCGACTCAGCCAAATGGTATTGTCGCCGGTGCCGCAGCCTATATCCAGGCATTTACCCGCCTTAATGGGTATGCTGCTTACAATTTCTATCAGGTTACGATCAGGCCGGTTTATCTCCCAGGGTATATTACCCTCCTCGTAACGTCTTTCAAAATGTTCTTTTTTAACCATCTCCGCCTTAGCATTAACAACTCTGATTATGACAACGCCATTAACTGTTAATAAAATCAAAAGCCAGGCATTCCCGGACAACCTCTTTCTTTACTCCCGCTTCCGCGAAAGTACCGGCCCCTCTCCTATAAAATGACATTCCGGTAAAAAACGCTGAGAACCCGCGGGACCTGAGTTCTAAAACTTTTTACCTGTGATCAGCTGGGATGCATTAACGTCTTGAACTATTGTAATCGGCTGATATTCAATCAGATTCTTCCTCTTCAAGGGAAAAAGGCTCCCGCCCTTTCTTTAGATCCTCGCCTTCCATATAACGTTTCATGGATTCCGCAGCCTCTCTGGCCTGGTTGACTGCTTTGGCCACGGTCTGCGGTCCCAGGACCGCATCTCCGGCAGCAAATATCCAGTCCTCCGAAGTCTGCATGGTAAGCTCATCAACCTCATAAGTCCCCCAGCGGCTCAGATTCAGTTCAATACCAGAGTTGGCGGTAAGGTCAACATTCTGGCTGATTGCCGGGATAATGGCATCAGCTTCAATCATAAAATTGGAGCCCTCTTTGGGAACCGGGCGACAGCGTCCTGATGAGTCACATTCTCCCAACTCCATCCTGATACATTCTATCCTGGAAAGTCTGCCGTTTTCACCATGGATCTTAACCGGGGCGGCCAGCATCTCAATATTTACCCCTTCCTGTTCAAGATGTTCGATTTCAGCCTGGGCAGCCGGCATCTCCTTCTTGGTACGCCTGTAAAGAATGAAGACCTTTTCAGACCCACAGCGCAGAGCCGTCCGGGCACAGTCAATGGCCACATTGCCCCCGCCTACAATTACCACGTTTTCACCCAGATCCACTTTCTCGCCAATATTGATCCGGCGCAGATAATCAACTCCGTGGACAACACCGTCCAGCTCTTCTCCTTCTACCCCGAGTTTACGGCTCAAATGAGCGCCGGGGGCCAGAAATACGGTGCTGTAACCCTCTTTTCTCAGATCCTCCAGGCTCTTGTCCCTGCCGATAGTCACGCCGTGGACAACATCTACCCCGCAGTTCTTCAGGGCCTTGAATTCCGCCTCTACTATGGGACGGGGAAGCCGGTAAGATGGGATACCCACAGTGAGCATACCCCCAAAAACCGGAAGACTTTCAAAGATGGTGGACGGATAGCCCCTATGGGCCAAATAATAGGCGGCAGACATTCCGGCCGGACCCGAACCGACAATTGCTGCTTTTTTATCTTTGGGGGGGGCGCAGGACTTCAGGAGGCTCTTGTTGTTGGCAACCATCCAGTCAACTATGTAGCGCTCCAGCATGCCAATGGCTACCGGGTCCCCTTTTTTACCCCGGATACAGTGCCCCTCACACTGGAACTCATGAGGACAGACCCTTGAACAAATAGCGGGCAGGGAATTAGTCTGACGATCGAGCCAGTAAGCCTCTTCAATTCTGTTCTCCCTGAGCAGTCTAATAAAACCGGGTATGTCATTATGGATGGGGCAGCCTGTACGGCAGGTCGGTTTCTTGCACTGCAGACAGCGGTCTGCCTCCCGCTTGGCTGTCTCTTCATCAAAGCCGAAAACGATTTCCTCAAAACTGTTAATACGTTCTGAGATCGGCAGTTCCCTGGGCTTCTGACGTGGAATTTGCATTCTTTCTTTAAGATCCATTTGTTCTTCCTTTAATGTTATCAGTCAATCCGGCTATACCATAAAAGACAAAAGAATTCGGCTATGTCTTTTCCCTGCTCTTCGGAACCAAGAGTGATAATAATTTTCATCGCTTAAAATTTCAATGCCTTTATAGGATTGGACCGAGAAACCAGGAACCGCTGTTTTTACCGGCTGGAAAAAATACAGGCGGCATCGCAGAATACCGGTTTCCCGGTACGAGCCCGACTGTATATAAACCCTAGGCGCATCAATAAATTGACATGACACTAGCATAAGGGATCACGATTTGGCAGGAAAAATAGGCGCCTGAGACAGGGATACCAGAAGACTTCAAAGAAATTGTCCGGCATGTTTAAAATCACGGTATACGCTCTGGGAACATTTAGCAGGGGCCGCGACTTAATAATCTGACTTCCGGACTTTTTCTTTCCTTCCCTTTTTTAAAATCTCGCCGATATCCGAAAAGCCCGCTTTCCGAGCCGCCTTTAAGCGTAGGCGCTGCCTGATCCCGACCCTTGGATTTTATGAGTGGGACCATAAGAGTGAGACTAAGCTCTGGGAGCACTGGAAGGCTGAGGACGGTGAAATTATGGAATCATGCGCCATTATCACTACCGATACAAACGAGGCAGTTGACAAAATCCATCAACCAATTGGCTTTACTCCCGAAGATCTCTCCAGGTCTTCCTTTCCAGAAAGCCTCCCTCGACATTGCCTTCCATCTCCTGGGACATTTTCCAGGGAACGGCAAAGAAGAATAAATTCCTGTCGAGCTGTTTTTTAAGATTGTTTCGGGCAGAAATATCGGTCAGACCGAGAACCTTGTTCCCCTATGTACCGGGAGTTAAAATTGATCCACATGGCTTCGGACTGATACATGGGGAACATGACTCCTCCATATTCAATCCATTTTGCAGGCAGATTTTCAGTAAAATCATCCACATGTTCAAGAGGGAAATTGCCCAGTCCAGGTGGCAGCGGGTAGTCGTTTTCATCATCTGGAATCCGCAGTGTCCGCTGGAAGGAAACCACAAGCTCAGCCTGAGGATGTACTTCCGGAAAAGTAAAAATCAGCCGGTTGTCTTTAAGTTCAATTCATGGTGTCCTTCATTAATGACCAGTTTCCATCACGTACTTCCCGTACTATGCGTAATATTGCGTTATCAGGCAGGTCTTTCATCTGCCTTATAAGTTCGGCAAAAAGCTCAGGGCGTTTCCGGATGACCTCCTGGACATCTGTTGATACTTTGCCGGATAAGGCTAAAGGCAAATCAGGGTCTTCATTGAGGTCTTCGCTTAAAACCCGGATTTTTTCTTCGGAAAGCGGGGCAGGAAATCCGCGCTCGATCTTGCTCAGATATGACGGCTCAATGCCGACTCTCTTAACCACCTGGCGCAGGGAGTAGCGCCTGTCTTTATTCTTTAAAACTTCGCGCCTTTCCCGGATATATGATCCTAATGTGTTATCCATAATATACACTATGTACTGCATTATACACATTATCAATATTTTTTATTAAAGACATCACCCGACATACCCCTCCCACCCCGAGCAATAAGGTTATTAAGAGAGCTTGCACCCGACAAAGCAACTCCTGTGTTCAGCGACGATGTCTTTGGCATCACGAAGGCTCTATTACGCAAAGCTATAAAAGAGTCCGCGGCAACTGGAAACTGAAGGCCTGCGCTTCCACCACCAGCCGGCATCTTCTTTTGTCAACTCTTCAGTCTGTCATTACCTTATAATTTCCCCGGTCCTTATGCCGCCAACAAACGGGTTCCCCCTATAAAGAAGAAAAATCCTTGACACCGGGAGTAATCAACAAGTAGACAAAGATAATAGAGTTTACTGGGCTCCAGTAATGGTCTCCAGGGTTATTTGATTTCAGTCGGTGGCTTTATTGACAGCTTGTGAAATTATTTGAGGGCCTGGACTGAATTTTACCGATCTGCCCAATGCGAGAGGCTTAATGGCGATAACGCAGAACCTCGCGGGCCTGATCCATTAATTTGAGCTGCGGATTTGGACGGAATTTAGTTTTTTCCCCATATTATCTGTGATAATATCCCAATAAGTAGAAAAGTGAAGAGTCAATAATTATATAGGGAGAGTAGCTCATCCGGCGGTCGTTGGCCGAGAGAACAAATGATAGTTGAAGCAGAGAAATCAATCGCTGGTCATCCCTTCTTCTGCTCATGGAGTGGAGGTAAAGACTCGTGTCTCGCTCTGTATCATGCCATCCAGAAAGGCGGCAGGCCAGAATCCCTGTTGACGATCATGTCGGAGGACGGCGTAACCTCTCGGTCTCATGCGTTGCCCAAACCGCTGATTGAGGCGCAGGCCAGGAGTCTGGGTTTGCGCCCTGTCTTCCGTTCAGCTTCATGGCAGGAATACGAAGCGGAATTCATCTCGGCCCTTCACGAGTTCAAGAAATCCGGAATCAAAGTGGGCGTATTCGGAGATATTGACGTGGACTCGCATCGTGAATGGGTTAGGCGTGTGTGTGGTGTTGCTGGGATCATACCGGTTCATCCCCTCTGGAAACGTAATCGGCGGGAACTGCTGGGAGAATTTATCGGACTCGGATTCAGAGCTCAAATTGTCGTCATCAATGAACAGAAACTTGACAAGAACTTCTTGGGAAAGACCACAGAGGTTCAGACATTTGCCGAGATGGAGGGAGCCGGAATTGACCCGTCGGGAGAGTTGGGTGAGTATCATACTGTCGTCACAGACGGCCCTATATTTTCCTCAATAGTTGAAATCAAGACAGGGGGACAAGAGCATCACGAAGGTTACTGGTTTCTGAAGGTGGATTTATAAAGCCAATTGAAGCGGCCAATCGGGTAAGGGCGGGGTTTTCTCCCGCCCTTACCACACCACCTGACAAGCTGGTCCGCATCAGGCGGTTCCCAAGAGCTGCCGCGCCGTAGCCGGGTAATGGATATTTACCCATAGATCTTTGACAGATATAAGACCTTGATCCTTAAGCCATTTGTTGGTCATCCCCGACTGGGTGGCCAGGATTTTAGCCAGTCTCCACGGACCCTTGCGGTTTAGGTTTAAATACTGGTGGGCCTCATTTTGGTATATGGACAGACCGTCCAGGAGCCAGTTCAGCTCCTTCCTGCCGATGTTAATAATCTCTTCCCTTGAATCCGGCCACTGGAACCTGTCCTTTTCCAGTCTCTTATGCCAGAGGCAGTTATGCCGATGTTCTGATTATGCCGATAAAAAAGGGTAAACTTCCCGGTCTGTATTCCTTGAAAATTAAAGTATTCCACCTCTAATTTCCTGGCAGGGTAAGAATCTGAAAACCTTTTCTACTGCTTACTATGTGCTTACGCGAAAAGAAAGGCTTTATCCTCTATCTTGGCAAGTGTTTGATTTAACTGGTGCGCCAGAGAGAATTCGAACCTCTGACCTACGGATTAGAAGTCTTTAAAAACCCTTTTCATTTAATTTCACTATATATAATTAATCACTTGTTTTTCCTGTTTTTTCTGGTAGTATATTTTCATATAGCATAATTCAATTTACCTTTATTTTCTCTATTTTTTAGGGACAGATGGGAACGACGGATTCACCCCCCTTTTTTTGCTTTATCTTTAATTTGTCTCTAATCTGTCCCTAAAATTCGGGTTAACCTACTGAAAACACAGGGCGACAATATGGCAAAATGGCATAAGACAAAATATCCGGGGGTCAGATACCGCGAACACTCTACCAGGAAGCACGGTGTCAATTATGACCGTTATTTTGCTGTTCGTTATACCATTAACGGAAAGCAGCGCGAGGAGGCTTTGGGCTGGGCATCAGAGGGCTGGACCCCTCAAAATGCGGCAGAAGAGCTGGCAAGGCTGAAAAGGGCGCAAAGAACAGGGGAGGGGGCCTACACCCTTAAAGAAAAAAGGGAACAGGAAGATATCCGCCGGAAGGCTGAAGAGAAAAAAAAACGGCAAGAAGAACTGAATAACATAACTCTTGCTGACTTTTGGCCGGATTATATGAATGGCCAGCATAAGAGTGAACGATCTTTAATTTCTGAGAGGTCTCATTACGAGAATTGGTTAACCCCTATCCTGGGAAGCCTCCCTCTTAAAGATATTAAACCTTTTCACCTTGAGAAGGTAAAAAAGAAAATGCTTGATGCCGGGAAAAGCCCCAGGACAGTACAATACGCTTTTGCCACTTTCCGGCAGGTCTGGAACGCAGCCAGGCTGAAAGATATTGTCACAGAGGAATCACCTTCCAAAAAAGTAAGACTGCCGAAGTTTGATAATAAGAGGTTGCGCTTTTTAACCAGGGAGGAAGCCGACCGTTTGCTTGCCGAACTTAAAACCAAAAGCCAGAGGGTTTATAACATCTCCCTATTATCACTCCACACCGGCATGAGGGCCGGGGAGATTTTTAACCTGACCTGGGGAGATGTCAGCCTTGACAATGAAACCCTTACTATTAGGGATAGCAAGTCCGGGAAAACCAGATATGTTTATTTGACCCGGAAAACTAAATCCATGCTGGCCGGACTGTACCAAGGGCAGGGCCCCAGCGACCTTGTGTTCAAAAATGATCGTGGGGGTAAAATAACAGAGATTAGCAACACCTTTGAGCGAGCAGCGAACGACATTGGTCTTAATAATGGCGTTACCGACGCCCGGCAGAAAGTAACCTTTCATACCTTGCGACATACTTTCGCTTCATGGCTTGTCCAGTCCGGGACCGATCTTTACACCGTAAAAGAGTTGTTGGGGCACCATTCGATTCAATTGACTGAACGCTATAGCCACCTCCGGCCTGACGGGCTGAAGAAGGCTATTAAGGACTTTGAAGATCAGCATCAGTCCAAGGTCATCAATTTAGCTGGCCAAGTATAAGTTGAAGGTGAAAAATGAAATACCTTGTCGTGATTGAAAGAACAGAAACAGGCTATTCCGCTTATTGCCCCGATTTGCCCGGCTGCTTGGTCACTGGAGAAACCAGGGAAGAAGTGGAGCGCAATATTAAGGAGGGCATAGCCTTCCACCTGGAAGGTATGCGCGAGGATGGGGAACATATTCCGGAACCTAAGAGTTATTCAAGGACGCTTGATATAGCTGTTTGAAAGCTCTGTTCAAAAAGGTCCACCTTTTGGGCGTTACAGAAAGGACAGAACCAGCGCCCCGGCAGCAGATTCCAAAGTGGTGAGTTTTCCGGGTTCCGCGGATGGTATACTGCCGCAAGTAGGACGTCTTATATGGTGTGCCACCAGATATGGTCAATTAGAGGTAGTATCTTCTTAGAGGGGAAGTAAGTAATCCTTTAAAATTCGACTGAACCTGGAAGGTAGTGTTTTCCATGGGATCAACTTGAAATTTGGTATATCATTACAAATGGTATGTTATCCTAAATTTTATATATCCAGTTTCAGGCATTCTGTCCATCACTTAATTTTTCCTGTCAAAACAAAACGATTGACAGAAACAGGTCGAAAGATACTGTAATGATATCAAGAAAAAAAACCGGTCAATTACTTGTTCCTGGCGGCTGCGCCGCCAGGAATCGCGGTGCTGACTTCGTCGAGCACCTTGCCCCGGCGCCTTGCGCCGGAACAAAGAGGCCGACCTATATCAGTTGACATGCTGAGTGAGATTGCTGCCGGATTCCCGAAATCAGATATCCTGGTCGTGACCGATTCCTGGTTTGGCAATAATGGACTGTGGAACCCTCTGCGCATAAGCCTGGGCAACAGCGCCCACATGATATCCAGGCTACGTTCCAACAATAACCTGTATGATCTGCCGGAGGCGCCGGCCCGAAAAGGCCCGGGCCGTCCCAGGATATACGGCCATAAGCTTGGGAATTCTACAGCACTCGCCCAGGCTTATCAAAAGCAGGCCCGGCAATATACGGTTAACCTTTACGGTAAAAATCGTACAGTCTTTGCCTATGATCGGGTGGTCATGCTCAAGACCCTCAAGTGCCCTGTCCGGGTGGTCTGGATTTATCGTAAGACCCAATGGGTGGCTCTGTTCTCAACCGACCTGAGCTTGGCGGTGGAAGAGATAATCGAATACTACGGCGCCAGATGGAAGATTGAGTCTGGTTTCAAAGAACTGAAGCGGGATATCGGCAGCGCCGAAACCCAGAGCCGAAGGCCGACGGCAGTGAATAATCATCTGGACTTTTGCATGATGGCAACATGCCTCACCTGGGTCTACGCCAGTCGCCTGGAAAATACTCCGGTTCGAAAACATGCTGTCAGCGGCCGCGGCCATTTCGCCTTTTCCGATGTCCGAAGGTTAATCGCTCAGGCCGCATTAAGCCGGGATTTTGCAATACTTCGCCCGGTCCCGCGTAAATCGGTGATTAATTCGTTTGTAACTGCCCTGATGCGGATGGCCGCATGACAAATTTATGGGAAACTTTAGTTTTCATAGGCCACCTCCTTATTTATCAGCCTGCTTCAATATCTGCTTAGCCAGATATTCGTCAATTTCATTGTGCCTCGGGACAGGGAATCTGAAGCCATTTCTGCTTTCCCAGAATTCATGATTGCCGCCCTGCCTAAGCAGTCTGGCCCCTCTGGCCTGAAGTTCTTTGGTCAATTTTTTCTTCTTCATATTTTTTCCTTGTGCTGATAAAAATTATACACACTGGTGTAAATTGCATCAAGGAATAATATACACACTGGTGTATTTTTTTATGTGGCTCATAATTTTTCTCAAAACCGTGAGTCCTTAGCGTGGGCGCGGAGGATCGGAGGGGCGGCCCAGGAGCTGCTGCCAAAGAATTTTAATCGCATAGTAATAATCCTGGGCGGTGCGGGGAGACAAATTTTTTTGCTCGAAAAACTCGTGTATGTCCCGTTTACCGATTTCATAAGGAGTCTTCTTTTGCCGTTCAGTCCGGCAAAATTTCAAAAAGGTATTAATCCGGCTTACATTTCTTTTTCTGCCTTTCTTGCCGCCCTTGGCCTTATATAAATTTATTCTGTGCCATAATTCCGGTGAGATATACATATCAGGCAGAACTCCCGATGTAACTTGCCACTACATCGATTCTGGTATGTCCTAGTTCATTGCTAATGACCGACCGGGCGTCGCGGTCGGTGTTCTTGTCTACTTCCCGCTGTCCGGCCACGACCAGGGCGGAGTAACCGGTGAGCTGTTCGTATCTATCACAAGCATAGCTGGCCCTTAATTCCCTGATGCTATTGATATTATGGGCTTTAAGGATATCGTTAATCTGTCGTATATCCCTTTCTCGCCATTCCTTCCAGGACTTTGATGGATCGATCATTGACCGGGCTTTGCCTTGGATCTGGGTCTGGGCTGCTTTATTGAGCGTGTCCAGTTGCGACCGGCGGGTAATCGGCACAGTTCGGACGCGGCCACCCTTGGTCCCCCTGTTCAATACAACTTGACCCTGCTCTCTGGCCTGTTTTTCCGCTTTGCGGGCGTCCAGCAGGCTGGCCTCCTTGACGCGGAGGCCCAGGTCACGGCTTAATTCCACCACTGACGCGGCCCTTGAGCTATGTGTCTCTTGGGCGGCCTCCTTGATTCGTCCCCCGATCCTGTCCGTCCGGCTCAACAGTCCGGACGCGACTGCGCCGGTCTATCCCACAGTCCGCCACAGCTTGTACACTCTGCCATTGCCCCTGGGTAGCCAGGTGCATAACCCGATTAATTGCTCCCATATAATGCTGGCCTGTAGCGGGGGATATTTCGCCGCGGGAAATTCGATCCGTTAGGTGCTGGCCGTATTCTTTGGCCAAATTTGGGCTAATCTGCTCAAGACGCCGTATACCTCGTTCTTTTGCGAATTGAGCAAAGATATTCCACCTTTCAGTGTACGTCCGTTTGCTGGATTCGGATATATCCCCGGATTGGGCGTGATTCGCCAAACAGAACTGCCCCGCTTTGCTGATATCTCTGGTTTTTAGTCCATAATTATTATTAGGCATTTCTTCTTCCCACTGCCCGATTAAATTGTGAAACGTTACGCAGAGTTGGGCACTCGCAAGCCGTATGTGGGGTTGAGGTTAAACTTTTGATGACGATCATCCGCTGAGCCAGCAGGCCGGGTTGTGCCCTTTGGATGTCTGTTCTGTCTGTCAGCATCCGACTGGCCTCCCCGTTACGGGTGGGTATTCGTCATGTTTTCGTCAACTCGGCTGAATGGCTTATCCCTTGCGCTGCAGGGATTCTGCGTCTTTCCCCGGCAGCGGACTCTGTGTGCCACAGAGTCCGCTGCCTCAATCCGAGCTGACACCGGCAGGGGGGCTACATTAAAACATCAGCAAGGCGTCATCCAGTATCTCCGCTGTCATCTGCGCCCCCTGCAGCGCAAGGGCCTGGAATTACTCGCCAGAGCCCACTCTCCATACTGCCCGCCGACAGCTTCAGAGGCGGCTGGCTCGATCCCCGCTATACCACTATCTTTATGCTCCCGGCTGCCATTATCTGCCACTCATAATCTGGCTGATATTATGAGCAGTATGATGATAATGACGTTGGAGCTGTTTCCTATGATTTCGATTTCCCGGCAACGTAGGGAAGAAAGGAAAAAGCAGTTTGACCTATACTACTGCCAAGGTTGTTATTTATATTATTATTACTCCAGTCGTAGTTGTCAACAAAAAATTTAAATAATATCAGACACCTATCACTTACCATCACTTTCTGTCATTCCTTTTAATTTTTGTTGATGTTTTATGGGTTCTTAAGAGTTTCATTTGTTATAATATGTAATTGTTCTCTTGAAATAGTGTTATAAAGTGTTATTGTTTAACTATGAATAAAATCAAGTGGCATAACCGGGCCCGCAAACAGATAAAGAAGATCCCGAAACAGTATAGGGAAGCAATCTTTAATAATGTGGATAAACTTGCCGACTTCCCGGTCCAGGAAGGGCTTGATATAAAAGAACTCAAAAAACACCGCTATAATTACCGTATGCGGGTAGGCCGTTATCGGGTCTTTTTCGATTATGACGGTGAAATCGGAATAATTAGCATACAAGAGGTTAAAAAGAGAGATGAACGCACATACTGACCCCCAAATAATCACCAAAGACGGCGAACCCGCCTTTGCCGTTATTCCCTGGGAAGAATATCAGGATCTCATCCGAAACCAGGCCGATCCGGACGAATCCGATATCTGGTTTCCCAACGAAGTCGTCAAAGCCAACGCCAGAGGCGACAACCTGATTAAAGCCTGGCGGGAATATCTGGGCCTGACCCAGGCCGGCCTGGCAGCCAAATCCGGTATGCAGCAGCCCGCCCTGGCGAGACTGGAAAGCGGGGAATCCACCCCAAGAAGTAGCACCTTGAAAAAACTGGCCGCTGCTATGGAATTATCTGTTGAGCAGTTACAGGATTCAGACTGAGCCAGCCTTATAATCTTTGTCGACCTGGTGAATTTCACCCATCTTGCCATGTCCAGAACAGACATGGCTATATTGCTCAAGGTTAAGATGGGCGGCAGGAAAAGAAATGTCTCTTCCTATTGTATCAATTGTAAAGTCGCCCTTACATATTGAGCTCACAAAAACGATGATATCGTATCGCCTCAGAAGAAACGAAGTGCAGAATATTGTAATCGCATCCAGCCTGATATTTTGTTAGAAAGTGCTGGTTAATTATTTGGCAATAATCCTCTACATCTATATCGGATGCCTGATTATAATACGGATCAGAAATTATGAATCCGCCTATTTCTTCCGCTACCCTCCGCCACTGCTCCAACATAAGATTAGGGTGCTCCTTGCCTCTATGAAGCCGGTATTGTTGAAGATAATAATTTATAACCGTGATCGTCTCCCTGGGCCAAAGCACAGTGCAACCATACACCTCATCCTCCCGAGCCCACTCCTCCATGTAATTGGTGGATAGGAGGTCATCAAAAGAAAGAGGCGCACAAGAGGAAACACGCCCCCGGCGTTTTCCTCCCTTATCAGCAGGGGGGCGAGACTCTGTCTCGTCCCTTGTTGTCAATGGCCATCTGAATTTGGCAGATCTCAGGCCGTCTGAATTTGCAGAGATTCTACTTTCATGTTCTTCCCAAAGGTATTTGTAAAATCCCTTCTTCATCTTTCTTTTCTTTTTCTTTTGATTTTCTTCCATAAATACTGCAGCTGAGCCGATTTTCGGTCATGGAGGTAATGACCGATGACCAGAGCAAAGCGAAAATGTAGGTGTAAGCATTGCCGTAAGTTGTTTACTCCCGATCCCAGAAATGCCCACAAGCAGATGTACTGTGGCGAG
>JAWOFO010000069.1:0-7412 GCA_046497465.1 Desulfobia sp. | reverse complement strand
CTGATATCCATGGACGAACTCAAACTTCTTCAGCAGATAGAAGATTATATTGACATGGAAAATGCGGAAAAAGCCCTTGATGAACCTGGAGACAATATCCCGGCGGCGGAATTCTGGAAACAGCTCGGCTTGTAAGGGTACAATTCTTTCCATAAGGTCAGGTCCGGTGATTACCGCATAGTTTATGAAATCCACAATGACAGGCTGGTGATTCTTGTCCTGAAAATCGGTCACAGAAAAGATATATACAAGAACCTCTCAAATCTCTCCTGAAATCTCTACTCATACTCCATAACAATCCTGCTTCTGTCAATCCGCAGGCCGTAGCAGGTATCCGGTTTGTTTCCAGAAGCCGCGATCTCAAGTTCGGCAATATGGTTCTGGCCGTAAGTTCTTTGGAGCCTGCGGTTGATCTTGGAGCGGTAGCTGTAAAAGTTGGCCACTGACAGGGTCCTGATGCCCGAATCGCTCATCTCCTCAATCTGACGGCTGCCGGGGATGGCCCGGTAAAGTCGCTGAATCTCCTCCAGTTCCTCCTCGCCCGTCAATTCGATGGCCTCCAAAAAACATTCCCGGCAGGTCCGGCAGTCCAGGCTGCGGCGGCAATCTTTTTTACATTCAGCAAAAAAAGCGTAAAGGGCAAGCCAGGCCGGATGCATGTCCATTTCCCGGCTGCCGTAACAGATTTTGCCTTCGGCAAGTTTGATTGCAAGATATTTGGGGTCTTCCCGGACCAGGGCCTGAAGGAGGTCGGCCGGTTGCCTGGGACCGTTGAAGAGCTGGGGACCGAGCTGGTCCCGCACTGAAACAAAAGGGATGGGGATTAACCTGATTCTGGCAAACCTGGTTTCCTTGCTGACCGGTTCATGGTTTTTATCCAGGAAAGTGACCGGCACTGACTGGCGGGGAGGATACCAGAAGTCGGTCAACCCCTCGAATTCTGGAGAAACCAGGACGTGGTAGATCCGGTCCTGGGGGCGGCCGTAAAGCTGGGCTGCCAGGGTCAGGCAGCTGGTCATGGTCTTTCTGCCTCCCGCCACCAGGAAATAAACCGCGGTTTCCGGATCACGGGTGAGCTCAAAGGATTGGTCCATACAGAGACCGAGAAGCTGCTCGTTATCCTCTTCTTCCCGGATGTCGTCTAACTCAGGGCCGCTTTCTGACTTGATGGTATAAATGTGGGCAGATGAAAAGTCAGGTTTGCCGCTCTTGATGCCATACTCCTGGAACAACTTATGGAAGTGGCCTTCCCGGGGCGGGAGGATATGGGCGTTTATCGCCTCCTTGCCCTGCCTGGTGGTGATCACCCTGACCTCATCAACCTGACGTCCTTCAAGATAAAGGGCATAAAGGGCCTCGGTTATCACCTGGGGATTAAGGCCGGTTACCGCCAGCAGGACATATTTCATGCAGCCTCCACTTCAATCCTGCCCAGACCGAAACTGGTCTGCTTGCCGAGATGGGTGGTTTCGCAGTACTTGAGCAAGGGGTAAAACTCCTGCAGGTCACCTTTGTATTCCACCTCTCCCACCATACCGCCCAGGCTCATTTTGCTCTGCTGCCGGCTGCTGTAACGTTCCACCTCCTGCCAGCCGTAATCAGCGGCTCTAATTTCCACTTCCCCGGCTTTCTCCAAAAGACCCGGGTAATCCAGGGAAGGCTCTCCATGGCCATAGGCCTCCTCTAAAAGGGAAATCCGGCGCAGGGCGGCCCGGACCAGGAGCTGAAAGGAGAGATTGTCCTGGAACCGGTTATCAGCTTTCACCCGGAGAGGGGTGAGCAGCCTGACCAATAATCTCTCCGGACGGCTTGCCGGAGACGGGGCTAAATCATGGGGGAAGACCCTGTCCCGGCCGTTCAGGATTTTTTTGTGGTCGTAGATGCATTCCTGGTCGCTGCTGATTGTCTGCAGTTCAAAGGTACCCGGATATTCCCGGCGGCTGCAGAGCCCTTCCCAGCCCATGGTTTCCACTGCATAAACAAGATGGGGGAGTAATTCGTTCATCCGGCGGCCGAATACCAGCAGGGAAAAAGTAAACTCCTGGCCGGGAACATAAAAACGATTACTTTCCGGATCTCCCTCCAGGACGTAAGGCTGGGGCCAGGCTGCTGTTCTGGACCGCTGATCCCCGGCCACTTTTCTGGGCTCAAAGAACAGGGCATAACAGCAGGAGGAGTGAAGCAGGCAGTCTTTACAGGATTGCCGGGCACGAAGGGCACAGGAAATCTTTTTCAGGCAATGGCCCAGCTTTCCCCTGATGGCAGAGCCCTTGAAGGGAGGCAGTAGTGCCTGGTCAGTAAAACTGCAGGTAAAATGATATCTGCCCATATCCATGTCCGGTCTCCATGTAAACAGTTTGTTCAGCACAAACAGGGACCGGGCAGCTCCGGCCATGACTGAAGGCTGAATCTGTCTGTCCTCTGCTGCTTCAATCCGGACTATACAATAACCGTATAGGGAAAGTATAGGGAAAGTTAATATTGCAAGGTTGCAAAATCGAAATAATGGCAATATACTTGATCTACTCCCCCACTGTTTCATACGGATAGCAGTTATATAGTCGGAAATCAAGGAAAAAAGACATCTGCCTGCTTTCAACAGACAAGCGGCTGAACTGCCTGAGCCCGCTGCTCATTGCAAAAAACGGTGAAAAACATGATTGGCGCGATTGCCGGAGATATCATCGGCTCTGTATATGAAGCACGTCCCATCAAGACAAAGGAGTTCACCCTTTTCAGTCCCGACTGCCGCTTCACCGACGACTCCGTGCTCACCATCGCGGTGGCTGAGGCTATTATGACGGACGGGGACTACAGTCAATGGATACGGGAGATCGGCCGCAGATACCCCCAGGCCGGTTATGGCGCCAATTTCATCCGCTGGCTTAACTCCAGTGCCCCCGAACCGTACAACAGCTGGGGCAACGGGGCTGCCATGCGGGTCAGCCCTGTGGGCTGGGCCTTTGACAACATTGACGATGTCCTGCGCCAGGCGGCGCACTCGGCAGCAATATCCCACGACCATCCTGAAGGGATCAAGGGCGCTCAAGCCGCGGCATTAGCTGTTTTCCTGGCCAAGACAACGTCGAATAAGACCCTGGTCAAAAGTGAAGTGAGT
The DNA here is from genome assembly GCA_046497465.1 of Desulfobia sp. GTDB lineage: Bacteria > Desulfobacterota > Desulfobulbia > Desulfobulbales > SURF-16 > JAWLDV01. The sequence goes on along the minus strand of JAWOFO010000069.1, from coordinate 4,294 downwards.
GAACGGTTCGGCTATGACCTTAACCGCACCGTGGAAAGCATCCGGTCTTCCTACGGCTTCGATATCTCCTGCCAGGGCACAGTACCGGAAGCCATCATCGCCTTTCTGGAGGCAGACAGCTATGAGGATGCTGTCCGTAATGCCGTTTCCCTCGGGGGCGACAGTGATACGCTGGCCTGCATCACTGGCGCCATTGCCGAAGCCTGTTTCGGTCCGGTTGCTGTGGGTGTCCTGGAAAAGGTCCGGGCAAACCTGCCAGCTGACCTCTGGCTGATCACCGAGCGCTTCTGCCGCAGATTCTGCGGCCTCCCACACAAGGGGCAAAAATAATTAAATTATATGCAATTCTGGATTAAGTCAAGTGAACTGAATTGGGGGACCCCATAACACGCAGCTTCCGCCTGTTGCGGGATCGAGCCCAGATTCTTGAGAAAATCAAAACGATCCTGGTCATCATCAAATATGGTACGGCGATATATACCACGGACAATGATGTGGTGAAGAGCCCCGGGACTGTCTATCCGTGCTTGTCTTGGCATGCTTGCACGATATCAAAGGCAATCAGGCGGATCAAGTTAATAAGTTAAGGGCGTCCCCAATCCCACCCCGAAAACGATCTTGTTCTGCCTGAATTATCATGAGATTTACCTTGACAATATAATCATGAGTGTATTAGCTGAGGCATAGGTAAAGAATTTTAAACAGTTTCTTTTAGTGGCCGGAGATTATTGATTCCGGCAAACACTAACTACATAACAATATGTTATCATGAATCATCAGTCACCAGCCACTACCAATCTTCTTCATTGTGCAGCCAGGGTCCTGGCCAGACAGAATACCGGAATTCTTTTCGCCTATCTCTTCGGTTCTCTGGCAAGCAAGGAGGAAGACTCCGCAAGTGATGTTGACATTGCCGTCTTCTGTGCCGCCATTGAGCCGGAGACCTGTTTTGAGCTTAAACTGGAGCTCCATGCCGACTTGTGCCGGGCTTTGGGTAGAAACGACGTAGATATAGTTGTCCTGAATACTGCCACCAACTTGGTCCTGCTTGACGAAATCATACGCAAGGGGATTGTTTTTTACGAGACCGACCCGGCAGCAAGAGCTGATTTCGAGGTTAGAACAATTCTGAAGGGAATCGATTTCAAAAGCCACCGTCTGGCTGTAATAGGGATGTAATGGAAAGAATTGTTCAAAAAACAGGCAGGATCAGGGAATATCTGGACCAAATTCAATCCATGCGGCAGGACTGCGAAAAACGGTTTGAAACTGATCCCATCTATCGAGGTGCCATGCTGCACTACCTATATCTGCTGACCGACACCTGTATTACCCTGGCCGCTATGGTGATTAAGCAGAAAAAATTACGCCTGCCCCAGTCCTACCAGGAATCTTTTGATATTTTAGGTGATAATCAAATTCTGGAACCAGGCTTTGCCCATGACTTTGCCAAAATTGCCGGGTTCAGAAATTTCCTGGCCCATGATTATGAAAACGTAAACAAGGCCATCATATGTCGGAACATTCTGTCTCAAATGGAAAAGATTAGTAATTATCTGGAACAGATCGAAAAAAATTTGGGGTTGCAGAGAAATAATGAAAATTCATTTAAAAAATAAAATTATGCCCCCAAATTTTAAGTATTTCCCCGCCTTCCGGCACTACGATTCAAAAAACACCTTGTAGGCCTTATAATTCATATAAATATCCCCTTTGTGGACGATTTCAAAAGGAGAGTGCATGGAGAGTACCGCCGGGCCGCAGTCCATAATATTCATACCATAACGGGCCAGGAATTTTGCCACAGTCCCCCCGCCCCCTTCGTCCACCTTTCCCAATTCCCCGGTCTGCCATACCACCTTTTTCTGGTTGAACAGGTTTCTGAGCCACCCCACATACTCGGCATTGGCATCGCTGGCGCCATATTTGCCGCCTGATCCCGTAAACTTGGTCAGGCATATGCCATAGCCGAGGCGGGCCGCATTCCTTTTTTCATGAACATCCTGAAAATCAGGATCCATGGCGCCGTTCACATCAGCGGAGATGGCTTTTGAATTCATTAAGACTTTCTGGATTCCGTGGTAAAGCGGCTCTTTCCCTTGAGCAATCATCAGGTCTGCCACCACGCTCTCTAAGAATTTCGATTTGGCTCCGGATGCCCCGTCGCTGCCTATCTCCTCCTTATCCACAAAAAGGGCTATGGCCGTTTTCTGCGGCCGCTTGAGATCCGTGACCGCCCGTAAGCTCGTGAACACGCATGAGCGATCATCGTGACCATAGGCACCCGTCAAACCCCGGTCCCAGCCCACGTCTCTTGCAGATCCGGCCGGGACCGCCTCGAGTTCAGCACTGATCAAATCCTCTTCAATGATGGCGTACCGCTCGTTCAGGATACCCAAGATCGCCAGCTTAAACCTGTCTTTGGTATCCTTATTTCCAAAGGGAAGCGAGCCGACCATCAGATTAAGCTTTTCCCCCTCAAAGGCCTCCGAGACCTTTTTGTCGGTCTGAACCTTTCGGGCCAGGTGCGGTAGAATATCAGCCACCGTGAATACGGGATCGGCATCATCCTCGCCCACCACGATATCGAGCGTGCTTCCATCGGAACGGATCACCCTGCCGTGGATGGCCAAAGGCCGGGTGAGCCATTGGAATTTCTTGATGCCACCATAGTAATGGGTCTTCATAAAGGCCAGGTCTATATCCTCGTAAAGCGGATTTTGCTTTAGATCAAGGCGCGGAGAATCAACGTGGCTGACGATCAGGTTGACGCCCTCCTCCATGGGCCGTTTACCCAATAGGCAAAGAGCAACTGATTTTCCCAGAAAAGATTTTACCATTCTGACGGGTTTCGCGGCACCGGGATCTGAAGAAAATCCGGCTTCCCCCGCAATACAGATAATCCGATCAACCGCCTCCCGTTCCGTCTTTGCACTATTCAAAAAATCCTTGTATTGTCCATTGAACTCCCACACAGCGGCTTTCTCTTTTTCAGTCATCACGTCCCAAACGAATCTTCGCTTGGAGAGCAGCTTCTCACTCATCTTCTTAATTTCCTGCTTTTTCATGATCCTCTCCAATCCTTAACAAGGTTTCATCTTTTCATAAAAACATTTAAATTCCGTCACCTCAAGAATGGATTCACGAACTTTATCTTTTATTATATCAATATAACAGATCAAGTCAGAATGCCGCGTTTCAATTAATAAAAAAAGAGGTTCATCCGGATAATCTGTTTTTGTTGCCATACAATTGCAGGTACGACAATATAACCACCACTGGTTTCCCAATGTGGGATATTGAGACCGCGCTGGAGCGGTATATTGAAACGAAAAAAGTCGTCGTCATTGCAGACGCTTGTCATTCAGGCGGTGTCGGTCACTCTTTTGATATCGTTCGCCGTGCAAACCGCGGATTAAGGGTGAATCCCATCAGTTCAGGCATCCAGGATATCTCCGAAGTGGGCGATGGCATTTGTGTCATCAGCGCTTCGGATGAAAAACAGCTCTCTCAGGAAAGCAAAAAATAGGGTGGCGGTCACGACGTTTTTACGTATTTCTTGCTCGATGGCCTCAGGGGCGCTGCCGACTTTAACAAGGATGCCTCAGTCTCCTTTGAAGAATTGGTCTCTTACGTTTCTCAGGAAGTCAGAAGGGAAACCTATAACGCTCAACGCCCCACTGTTGCAGGTAGGTATGATCCTGCGTTGACCATCGGAAAATGATTCTAAACCGGGAAGATTCCAATGGTGACCACCAATGGGGAGTGCTTTTTCTTTGCCACATCGTCGGCTGTTGTTCGTTCATTGCCTGTTCCTCCGATTTTCTATTTAACACTTACATTTAACATAATTAGATTATATGCAATTCTGGATTAAGTCAAGCGAACTGAATTGGGGGACGCCCTAACACGCAGCTTCCGCCTGTTGCAGGATCGAGCCCAGATTCTTGAGAAAATCAAAACGATCCTCGTCATCATCAAATATGGTACGGCGATCTATACCGCGGACAATGATGTGGTGAAGAGCCCCGGGACTGTCTATCCGTGCTTGTCTTGACATGCTTGCACGATATCAAAGGCAATCAGGCGCATCAAGTTAATAAGTTAAGGACGTCCCCAATCCCCCAATCCCCCCGCCGCCGGCAAGATTTACGGCTGTCCTGAAGTTGGCCGAAAATGGAGCACAGGGCAAGTACATCCATCTTTCAGAAAAAATCGGCAGATTTTAACCTGTTTTGAGCTTCTGTTTGCTTGAATTGTCAACAGATTTTCCTTGACAGCATAATAATGGGTG
>JAWOFO010000062.1:0-48643 GCA_046497465.1 Desulfobia sp. | reverse complement strand
GAGCATGCAGAATCGGCAAGAAAGTTAACAGATAACAAAATTTCTTGACAAAAGTCAGGATGATCAGTAAACAATTATATTTTATATAATATCCAAGTCAGTTGCCGAAGTGGCGGAATTGGTAGACGCGCTAGGTTCAGGGTCTAGTGAGGGTTACCTCGTGGGAGTTCAAATCTCCCCTTCGGCACCATTAATTTATTGATATTATTTGATTTTTTTCGAGTCAGTCCAAAAAATGTTGTTCGGATGTTGTTCGGACCTATTGCAACAAAAAAGCCTTCTGATAGATCAATCTATCGAAGGCTTTTGTCGTTTCATGGCCGATGCCATATCTTTTAATTTCTTTCGTTGTATACCCAATACTCTTAAGATGACAGCTTGCATTATGTATCACTAAGTGCTATAGTTAATGTATGAAGAATTTAATGACGAAACATTTTGCAAAGTGGGCGGCAAAGCAAAATATTCCGAAAAATGAATTACATAAAGCATTGGAAGAAATCCGCTGCGGAAAATTCGGAGCGAATTTAGGCGGTCATATCTACAAAAAGCGAATCCGGTTTAAAGGAAAGGGCAAAAGTGGCAGCGGAAGAACGATTGTTTGCTATCAAAAAGGAGAGAAAGCGATATATGTTCATGGCTTCGCGAAAAACGAAAAGTCAAATCTATCGAAAAAAGAACTTATCGCTTTAAGAGAATTTGCCAATGTTCTTCTTGGGCTATCTGAGAAACAAATTCAAATAGCCTTAGAGGCTGGAGATTTTATAGAGGTGAAACCATGAGAGAATCAATAGCAGAATCGATTACAAGCACTATTAAAGATTTGAAGAAAAGTGGTGTGGTTGACGAAATCACCATGAGAAACATTGAAAACCTGTGTATTCCGGAGGTTCGCGAATATACTCCGGAGCAAATCGTCTCTATCAGGAAGAGACTTCATCTTAGCCAGGCTGCCTTGGCTTCTATTTTAAACATAAGCCCTTCAACAGTACAAAAATGGGAGCAAGGCAACAAAAAGCCAACTGGAGCTTCTCAAAAGCTATTAGACATCATTGAACGAAAAGGATTGCAAGCCTTCGTATAAATATTGTTACTGCCTGATTTTTTGCTGAAATCAACCTCAATGATGTTGTCCTGGCGTTGTTCGGGCGCCTTGTCCTGAAAAGAAGCCTTCTGATAGATATGTTTCGACTTACTGGCCTCAGCCTGCATATATCTATCGAATAAGGTTAAATTGTGAGAGCGGAGCGAACCACAATCTGAACCGTTTGTTGGACAAGCCCGGCTACTTATATATAGAAAATATCTTTTTGGGGTGAAGTTGCCTAAGAATCAGGCAAGTGGGTTTTTGAGAAATTCTGACCCGGGAAATGTGATCAGCTGAGTGATTCTTCCAATTGGGCAGTACATGGAGCATGAGCAGGTAGAGGAAATATTCCCCCGGAACGGTCCTGGTCCGGTACTGCCCGGTTTTGGCATGGAGATACCTGAAGGTGACCATACCGTCTTCACAGCGGAGGATGTCCTGCTCCGGACAGTCTCCGGGGACCTGCAGGCCCTTGTCGGCGATGGCCTGCAGGAACTTTGCCCGGAAGACTTTTGCCAGGGCCTTATGGCTGAAGAGAAAGCCTGGAGATTTCGTACGCCACCGTCCTGTTTTCATGTTGATGCTCGCCCCAGGCATGACGACATGGATGTGCGGGTGATAGTCAAGTGCCCTTGACCGGGTATGGAGTATGGCGGTGAATCCCGCTGCGCCATCGAGCTTTTTGTCGTTTTGGATGAAGCTCTTGAGGAGATCCTGGACAGAAGCGAACATCAGAGAATAGACTGTTTTCTGGTTTTTCCAGGCAAGATCCCTGAGTTGTTCGGGCAGAGTGAATCGGATGTCAGGTTGTCGATCCGGCCATCGGAATAGTTGCCTATCCGTCTGATTATCCTTGAGCAGGCATCAATGGTCTTGGGCTGCAGGCCGCTCAGCTTCAGGCATTATATGTGAAAAATAAAATAATTCTTGAAATATTCCCAGACTTAATGTATAGTCTCCATATACATTTAAAAAGAGGTACTTCAATGAAAGCAACAATCGTAGATTTAAGATACAAAATGAATGATGTCCTCAAAGCTCTTGACAGAAATGAGAAGGTGACAGTTTTATACCGCGGTAAGGTGAAAGGGGTTTTGGTTCCAACAGCACAGAGGAAGGATATGAGTATAACTGATCATCCTTTCTTTGGAATGTCATCTCAAAACTCTAAGAAAACCGTATTAGACGAACTAGATGATTTACGCAAAGCCAGATACGATGATATTTGATACTGATATATTCATTTGGGCTCAGAGAGGCAATGAAAAGGCTGCAAAACTTATGGAAAAGTCAGAGGAACGGTGCCTTTCTGTCCAAAGCTTCATGGAACTTCTACAGTGTGCTAAAAACAAAAAACAGCACAGATATATCAAAGATTTCTTAACATCATTCGATTTTCTTGTCCTACCATTTACTGAAAATATAGGGCATCGTGCGTCTATTTATATTGAAGAATATACACTGGCTTCTGGCCTTAGATCAGGTGACGCAATAATAGCTGCAACGGCTGTCGAAAATAACCTTCCTGTTATGACAAGTAACGTAAAGCACTTTAAAATGATTAAAGAATTAACATTGAAAAGCTTTAAACCATAATTCTATGATAACTTTTTTGGTCAATAATTGATACTATCACATATCAAGGCAGTGGACTGGCTATAAATTGGGCGTGCTGTAAATCCAGCACCAAATATCCTTAATTACTTATATCGCTATCATTGTCTTAAACACGCCAGCCCCTCACCGCCGTCGTTCGGGAACAGAGAAAGGAACAGACCATGCAAGCACGCGGACCACTTATGGTAGAGCATCGCCTGATTGAGCGAATGATCGGCCTGATCGAAGGCACCCTCCGGCAGATCGAGTCGGCAAGCAAGGTCGATCCCGTCTTTGTCGACACAGCAGTCGATTTCATTCGGATGTATGCCGATCGCACTCACCACGGAAAGGAAGAAGATATACTGTTTCGCGACCTAAACAAGAAGGACCTGTCGGCCAAAGACCGCCAGGTTATGAATGAATTGATTGAAGAGCACGTGTTCGGACGGAACACGACGAAAGCTCTCGTTGATGCGAACACCCGATACCGAAACGGCGATGCGTCGGCTCTCGCCGACATCGCAGCAAGACTCAAGACGCTCGTAGGGTTCTATCCAAAGCATATCGAGAAGGAAGACAAGGTCTTCTTTCCCGCATCTCGGGCATACCTCACAAATGAAGAAGAACAGGCAATGTTGACCGAGTTCTGGGAATTTGACCGCAAGATGATCCACGAGAAGTACAAGACTGTGGTGACGGAGCTGGAAGGATGAGAATCCCGAATCGGGTAAGGGCGGGTTTTCTTCTCCCGCTCTCCCCACACCACCTGAAAAGCTGGTCCGCATCAGGCGGTTCCCAAGAGCTGCCGCGCCGTAGCCGGGTAATGGATATTTACCCATAGATCTTTGACAGATATAAGATCTTGATCCTTGAGCCATTTGTTGGTCATCCCCGACTGGGTGGCCAGGGTTCTGGCCAGTCTCCATGGTCCTTTGCGGCTCAGGCCGATGAATATGGCCGGCCGTAAAAGAGAATTACTTAGGCATGAAAAACAAATGAAAATTCTCGATAAAGAAGACATCTGTACTTGCGGGATAATTTTAACCGAAGTGCTTCAAGAAATTAAAAAGGTATTACGATAAAAAAATTTCCGGTACGACGAGTATTTCCCCGGGAGGTCTTCTTACGAAAGTTATGAAAAAGGCACGCCTTCAGCTTTACGGTCCATGGGCATTGCAGTCTATCATTTCAGAAAAGGAGGGCTTACCTCTTTCTCTTCTGCCTCTGAAGGACGAATATATACCGGGGTTGCCCTGGATATATCTAAAAAATCGTTTTCTTCCCAGGAAGAAAGGGCCAGGAAGCCTAAGGCTGCAGCCCTTGGGAAAGAAAGATGAGGGGGAGGTATGATGGCCATGGTCCCCAGTTCCTTTTTTATCAGGTCCTGGTAAACCTGGACCCCGTCACCTATAAGCAGGGTTGGTTCTGTGATATATTCAATGACCTTTTCCGGCGACAGGGCCATGTCTGCAGTCAGGCGCTTAAGAACCCCTCCCCCCTCAGGCTGGAACAGGGCGCAGTATACCTCTTTTTTACGGGCATCTATCATGGCGCAGATTCTGGGAGAGACATAACTGTACTGCCAGGCAAGACTCTTAAGGCTGGAGATTCCTATAAGAGGAAGAGAGGCGGCGGTTGCCAGTCCCTTGGCAGCACTTAATCCTATCCGCAGACCTGTAAAGCTTCCCGGCCCGATACTGACAGCAATACCGTCCATATCCTGCCAGCTGACCCCGGCATCCTCCATCAACCTTTGTACCGTGGGGAGAAGGCGTTTGGAATGGGTCCTTCTGGACTGCAGGCTGTACTCTCCTATACAGAAAGAAGAACAGGTCAGGGCCACGCTGCCGCACATCCCGGAGTTTTCCAGAGCCAGGAGGAGAGGGGGAGTAAGGATAAGTTCTTTTCCTGTATGGGCCATTTCTACTTAATAATTCTGATAATATCATTATAAAAAACCAGGACCATGAGGCTGCCCAGAAGGATAAGGCCTATTTGCTGAATGATTATCAGTGTCTGTTCTTCCAATTGCTTTTTCCTGATCGCCTCCAAAGAGAAGAGGGCAAGGTGACCGCCGTCCAGGACAGGTATGGGAAACAGGTTGATAATCCCCAGATTGATACTTATCAGTCCCACAAAATAAAAGAAGTCAACCATACCTGCTTTCATCTGTTGGCCGGCTAATTGGGCGATAAGAATAGGTCCTCCCAGTTCGCTGGTCGGCACCACCTGCTGGAATATCTTTATGATACCCAGGATGGTGAGATGGATATAACTGACGGTCTGGGAAACAGCGCCGCTGAATGCTTTCAGGATGGTGGAATCTTCATAGATTATTTCAGTTTTTTTAGTTATGCCAAGCATATAACGTTCTTTCACTTCTTCCCCGAAAATATTCTTAACCTTTCTCATTTCCGGGGTGGCTTTAATATTCAGTATTTCTCCCTGCCGTAGAATGGTTATCTCTATCTCCCTGCCTTTGCTGTTTTGGATAAGTTCGGAGATATTTTTCCAGGTACCTGTTTCCTGACCGTTAATTGCCAGTATCTGGTCCCCCGGCTTAAATCCTACTTCCTGGGCTGGAGAATCAGGGGCTACTCTGCCTATCGCCGTGGTCTCCACCGGTGCAGGAATACCAACAGAAATAAAGATAAGAAAAAAAAGCAGGACAGGGAAAATCAGATTGAAGACCGGACCAGCCAAAACAATCAAAAAACGTTGCAAGAGTGGTTTATGTGAGAAAGCCCGGGAAATATCTTCCTGATCAACGCTCTCCCGGGGATTTTCTCCGTACATCTTTACGTATCCACCCAGGGGCAGAATGCTTATCAGGTATTCTGTCTCCCCATATTGCCGGCTCCAGATTTTGGGACCAAATCCCAGTGAAAATTTAAGTACTTTTACCCTGAAAAATTTAGCTACCAGAAAGTGTCCCAGTTCATGGACAAATATAAGTAAGCCGAGGACTATTATGAAAGAGGTTAATGTAATCATGAAAAATTATTTAATTACGAATGGTTATTAAAAAAAAACTGTTCGGGGAGGTCAGGAGTGGCGGTCTCTTTGCCGGTGCGTTGCCGGTAACGAATATACAGAGATTCTACAATAGACTCGGCCTGAAGACGGGCTGAAATATCAGCATCCAGAACCGTATCAATATCCCTTACTTCTTTTCTGGAAGACCGGTTAAGGGTCTCTGACACTACATAGGCAATTTCCGGAAAACGTATTCTCTGATTAAGAAAGGCCTCTACTGCTACTTCATTGGCTCCGTTTAACAGCGCCGGGAAATTACCCCCCTGTTTACAGGCATGATAGGCCAGTTTTAAAGCCGGGAATCTTTTGTAATCCGGCGGCAGGAAATTAAGGTCCAGGCACTGGGCCAGATTAAGGCGGGACAGGCCGGTTCTGATTCTCTCCGGCCAGGCCAGGGCATAGGATATAGGGATGCGCATGTTCGGAATACCCATCTGGGCAATGACTGAACCGTCTATAAACTCAACCAGAGAATGGACTATTGATTGGGGATGAACAAGAACCTCGATATGTTCCAGGTCGATATTAAACAGCCATTTAGCCTCGATTACTTCCAGCCCTTTGTTCATCAGGGTAGCACAATCAATGGATATCTTCCTGCCCATATCCCAGTTGGGATGATCCAGGGCCTCCTCCGGACTGACATCCCAGAGCTGACGCTCACTTTTATCCTGAAACGGTCCCCCAGAGGCAGTTAAAATTATTTTGTAAAGGTCCTCCTTACGGCCGGCGGTAAGGGCTTGAAAAATGGCGCTATGTTCGCTGTCAATAGGCAATAAATTAACATTGTGTTTCCTGGCGCTGTCTATTACCAGTCTGCCTGCCATTACCAGAGTTTCTTTGTTGGCCAGAGCTATATTTTTGCCGGACCTGATTGCCTCCATTGTAGGAATAAGGCCTGCAGCACCAACAATCGCTGAAACGACCATATCGGCTTCAGTCAGGGTTGCCACCCGGATATTACCCTCTTGGCCTGAAAATATTTTACCATGCCAGCTTGAAGAGACCAGGCTTTTCAGGTCATCAGCCAGTTCTTCCGTAGCCACTGACACAACCTGGGGTTGAAAGGACTCAATCTGGTCTCTAAGCAGCTTGATATTCTGTCCTGCAGCCAAGCCGGCTATTCGAAAACGGCCGGGAAAGTGCTGGACTATCTGCAGAACATTACGTCCTATAGATCCGGTTGAACCAAGCAGGGAGATTGTTTTCTGCATCTTAAATTACACCCCAGTAAACCAGATAGTAAAACAGCGGCCCGTTCAGCAGCAAAGAGTCAAAACGGTCAAGGATTCCCCCGTGACCGGGCAGAAGTGATCCGGAATTTTTGATTTTTTGATCCCTTTTAATAACAGATTCAGTAAAATCACCGATGGTGGCTAGTCCTACCAGTAAAACAGCAGTAAGAGCAATAGCCGGCAGGCTGCGATGGCAGAGAAACAGCAGACCAACAATAAAAGCTGCGGCCGATCCCGAGAGAAAACCTCCCAGTAATCCGGCCGTGGTTTTGCCCGGGCTGAGACGGGGAACCAGTTTTTTTCTGCCTAAATTTATCCCTGTAAAATAGGCCCCGCTGTCACTGGCTGCTGTAATTGCTGTCAGAAGCAGAAGAAGCAGTGCACCATCTGCAAATGACATTACCATAACCAGAAAAGAAGCGCAGAAACCGATATAAATTATGGCAAAACTGCCGTGCAGCAAGTTATGGAAAGGATTAATCACCCTTGAATAGCTGAATACTGCCAGAATACAGTTGAGGATAAATCCGGTCATGAGACCTGTAACAATCAGGTTTAGATCCAGACTGAGGGAGCATAAGAGGGGAATGGCCCCCAAAAAAACGATCAAAGCCTTGTACAGCACCCGTTCATTTTCTAGGGTTATATCTATATATTCCCAGATACCAACAACAGCGAGGAGAGTTATAGTGACCCATATAAGATAGAAAGAGTTTATATAGATTATAAGGCACCATATGCCGGCGGCACTCAGGCCTGTGATAATTCGGGACATGAAATTTACCCTGTATTATCGCTACGTTCCCGGTTATTTCGGCCGGGTGCCTGTTCACCCGTTTTGCCGAAACGCCGCTGTCTTTTTTGATAGTCACTCAGGGCGGCGATAAAATCATCTCTGCTGAAACTAGGCCAGTTTATTTCTGTAAAATAGAGCTCGGAATAAGAGGCCTGCCAAAGTAAAAAATTGCTCAACCTCTTTTCCCCGCCGGTCCTGATAATCAGGTCAGGGTCAGAAAGTTCGGCTGTATCCAGTTTCCGGTTAAATAACTCTTTATCGATTTCTTGAGGCTGCAGTTTTTGCTGAAGGCAGAGATCGACAAGCTGGCGGGTTGCCCTGATGATTTCATCACGCCCCCCGTAATTGAGGGCCAGATTTAAAATAAGGCCGTTATTGGCAGAAGTTTGCGATAAAGTGTAGTTAATGGAATCCTGCACATCAGAAGGCAGTTTTTTTATATCACCAATACATCTCAGTCTGATGTTATTGTCGAGCATGGTGCTGAGCTCACTTTCCAGATATTTCTTCAGAAGTCCCATAAGACCGGAAACTTCCTCCCGGGGACGTTTCCAGTTTTCACTTGAAAAGGCATAGAGTGTAAGAGTGTCTATCCCTAATTCAACCGCTGTCCTGGTAATCTCGTCAACAGTCTCAACACCTTTTGTATGGCCCTGCAATCGGGGCAGGCCATGAGAACGGGCCCAGCGGCCATTGCCGTCCATGATAACTGCCACATGGCTGGGCAGATTTCCGTAGTCCAGAGAAAGAGGTGGCACTTGAGTTGAGTTTAAACCTCCAGTATCTCTTTTTCTTTTTCTTTGAGAATAGTGTCTATCTCACCAATAAATTTGTCGGTTTCGGCCTGGGCATTGTCCTGGAATTTGAAGAGGTCATCTTCAGATATTTCACCTTTTTTCTTCTGTTTTTTGAGGGTATCAATGGCTTCCCGCCTGAGATTACGTATAGCAATCTTATACTCTTCAGCGGTTTGTTTAAATTGTTTGGCTAATTGCTTGCGGGTCTCCTCAGTCAGTTCAGGAATAGATATTCTGATAATTTTTCCGTCATTAACAGGGGTAAGACCTATATTTGAGGCCATTATAGCCTTTTCTATGGCAGGAAGTGTCTGGGGATCCCAGGGCTGGATAACTATCTGTCTGCTTTCCGGTATGGTGAGAGTGGCAACCTGGTTCACGGGCATGGTAGTACCGTATGTCTCTATATAAATATCGTCTAGGAGAGAAAGTGAGGCCCGGCCTGTCCGGAATTTGGAGATATCCTTCCGATAAGCTTCCAGGCTTTTTTGCATCTTTTCAGACATCTGGCTCAAAATTTCACTCATTATATCCTCCGTTGTAATTTGCTTAACCGTATCTGATCAGTCTTCGGCCTTAATCAAGGTACCTATGTTTTCTCCACAGACCACTTTTTTTAAATTACCGGCTGTACCTATATTAAAAACCCGAATCAGTTTATTGTTGTCCATGGCCAGGGAAATAGCGGTGGCATCCATAACATTGAGTTGTTTTTCCAGGGCTTCATTGTAAGTTAATACATCGTATTTGAAAGCATCACTGTTTTTCAGAGGATCTTGATCATAAACCCCGTCAACCCTGGTTGCCTTGCATATTAAATCAGCATCTATTTCCAGCCCCCGCAGAAGAGCCGCTGTATCTGTAGTAAAATAAGGATTTCCAGTGCCCCCGCCAAATATTACTGTATCACCTTTAACTAAATGTTCAAGGGCGGTTTTTCTGGAAAAAGTTTTGCACACCTTTTCCATTCTGATAGCTGATAATACCAGGGCAGGGATATTATTGCGATTAAGAGTATCCTTAAGGGCGATGGAGTTGATAATAGTAGCGAGCATTCCCATGTTATCAGCCTCTGCCCTGTCCATACCGGAGGAGGCGCCGGCAAGGCCGCGGAAGATATTTCCTGCTCCTACCACAATGCCCATTTCCAGATCAAGCTGCTTCACTTCAGCAAGTTCGTCAGCCAGATACTTGAGCATATCTTTGTTAATACCGTAACCGGTATCTCCCATCAAGGCTTCGCCGCTTAATTTAAGCAGTATTCTCTTATATTTATTTCCCGCCATATTATCAATGTCTAAATTTACTACCGGTCTTAAACCTCACCAACCTGGAAACGGGTAAATCTTTTTATAGTTATCTTTTCTCCCAGACTGGCTACCAGCTCATTAAGAAGATCCTCAATGGTGATATCAGGATTTTTTACATAATTCTGTTCCATCAGGGTAATCTCGGAATAGTATTTATCCAGTTTGCCGGAAACAATTTTTTCCACGATATGCTCTGGTTTACCGGAATCAAGAGCCTGTTGGACAAATATTTCCTTTTCCCTGGCTATCATATCTTCCGGAATACCCTCCCTGGTAACGGAAACCGGATTAGATGCGGCAATATGCATGGCAATATTTCTGGCAAATTCAATAAAAGAATCAGTCTTGGCAACGAAATCTGTTTCACAACCAACTTCAACTATAACCCCTAGTTTGCCGTCGGAATGGATATAGGCCTGGATCGTCCCTTCGCTGGTTTCACGATCAGACCTTTTGGCCGCAACAGCAAGCCCCTTCTGTCTTAAGTGATCTACGGCCTTTTCCAGGTTGCCGCCGGTTTCCGTCAGAGCTTTTTTGCAATCCATCATACCCGCGTTTGTCTTATCGCGAAGCTCCTTGACCATCTTGCTTGTTATTTCCATATATTTTCACCGTTTTTTTATTGGGTTATTGAATCAGATTCGGTGCCGGCGTTTTCTTCCCGGGCAGCAGAGGAGGCGATCATGGCAGAAGCCATTGCTTCCTCTTCGGGCTCCACCATTTCACCAGCCCTGGCCTTGCCTTCCAGGATAGCATCACTCATTTTTTCGGTAACGTATTTAATGGAACGGATTGAATCATCGTTACCAGGGATTATATAGTCCAGCTTGTCAGGATCACAGTTGGTATCAGTAATGGCCACAACCGGTATACCCAGTTTGTTTGCCTCGTCTACTGCTATATACTCCCGTTTAGGGTCTATTATGAAAACTACTTCCGGGAGCCCCTTCATGTCCTTAATGCCGCCAAGATTTAATTCCAATTTTACCAGTTCCTTCTCCATCCGCAGGGATTCTTTTTTCTTGTAACGATTGATACTGCCGTCTTCCACCATTTTTTTGATATATTTCATTTTATCAATAGAGTGCTTAATGGTCTGGAAGTTGGTTAACATACCGCCAAGCCAGCGGTAATTAACATAATAAGCACCGCTCCTTTCGGCTTCTTCCCTGACGATATCGCGCGACTGCCGCTTGGTGCCTACAAATAATATCTTGCCGCCCTCGGCAACTTTGGCAGATACAAAATTACAGGCGTCTTTAAATAATGGAAGTGTCTTGTCAAGATTTATGATATGTACTTTATTTCTGGCCCCAAAGATATATGGTTTCATTTTTGGGTTCCAGCGCCTGGTTTGATGACCGAAGTGGAGACCGGCCACCAGCATTTCCTTCATTGAAATTTCGACCATAAGATTACTCCTGAAATTATTTTGGTTAAGCTTCCATCCCATTTATGCCCAACCCATAGAAAACCGACCGCCTTAATGGCAAGTTTATTGCCTCCAGGGCACCAGAGGGCTATTCCGGGGATGTGTTTCATTGTTTAAACCTTGTATTTTTACCATTGTATAGAGTATATTGCAAGATTATTAAGTTCCAAGCTTCGGGTTTCATTTTTTTTTACTTTTAAAAGTTGATTTGTATTAAGAAAGGATGAAAAACTGCAAAGAAAAAAATCTGAAAAAATTGGACCTGAAAAAGATCCTGGTCCGCTCCACCAACTGGATTGGAGATGTAATCATGACAACCCCGGCTGTCAGGACTATCAGGAATAATTTTCCGGAGGCTGAAATAAGTCTTCTGGCCAGACCCTGGGTCGCTGATATTTTTGCTGCCAGTCCCCATATAGACAGGGTGATTGTCTATGATAAGAACGGCAGACATCGCGGATTCAGGGGGCTGCTTCACTTAAGCAATACTTTAAAAAAGCAATATTTTGACGCCGCAATCCTGCTTCAGAATGCCTTTGAAGCAGCTTTTCTGGCCTGGAAGGCAGGTATTCCTGTTCGAGCCGGCTATAAACGGGACGGCCGGTCAACTTTTTTAAATTACGGGATTGACCTGGACAAAGATATTGGCAATAGGCACCAGGTCTACTATTACCAGGATCTTCTGACCAAGCTGGGGCTTACTGCTGGAAGTGAAAAACTTTTCCTTCGGCTCTCCGAGGATGATAGAGTCCGGGGCCAAAAGTATCGATCCGGATTGACCTCTTCCCCGGTTATCGGCCTTAATCCCGGAGCCGCCTATGGCCCGGCAAAATGCTGGCCGGCTGAGCGTTACGGCAGCCTGGCTTCTCTGATCCACGAGAAATCCGGGGCGGAATTTCTTGTTTTCGGCGCACCTGCCGATAAAGAGACAGGCCGAAAAATCGCTGAACAGGGCGAGGGGTATATCCATAATCTTGCCGGAGAAACCACACTTTCCCAGGCTATGGCCCTGATTGCCAATTGTGATGCTTTTGTGACCAATGATTCCGGGCTAATGCACGTAGCAGCTGCAGCCGGGACACCTTTAGTGGCGATTTTTGGCTCAACTGATGCCGCAGCAACCGGGCCTTTTTCAGATAATGCTTCAGTGATACAGAAAAAGATGTCCTGTCAGCCCTGTTTTAAAAGAACCTGTAATTGCGGGTTTAGCTGTATGCTTGATATAAATGTGGAAGAGGTTGCTGAGGAAGTATTAAAAAAACTGGCCTGAATTTAGGGATGGGAATGATAAAACCGGCAGTATTCCTGGACAGGGACGGCACTGTCAATGAGCAGATGGGTTATATCAATCACGAGAGCCGCTTCCATCTTTTGCCCGGAGCAGCGGGGGCTATCAAAAAACTTAACGATGCAGGGGTCCCGGTAGTGATAGTTACTAACCAGTCCGGGATAGCCAGGGGGTATTTCCCGGAAAATCTTCTGGACAGGGTACATGAAATAATGAATGAAAAGCTCGCCGCTGAGGGTGCTCATGTTGATGCCATTTATATCTGCCCCCATCATCCTGAGGCCCGGCAAAAAAAATATCGCCGGGACTGTAATTGCCGGAAACCGAAAACCGGCCTGTTTATTCAGGCGGCTGAAGAAATGGAGCTGGATTTGCCTAATTCTTATGTTGTGGGAGACCGTTGGTCTGATTTGGAATCAGCGAAGAATTGTAAGGCTGCCGGTATACTTGTGCTTACCGGTTATGGCCGGGGAGAACTGGAATATGCCGGGGAAGTGAAGGATACTCAGCCCGCCTTTGTTGCAGAAGACCTTGGGGCTGCAGTGAATTGGATATTACAGGATATGGACAGGAAAGTTATCAATCAAATTTAAAGAGTACCTCGTTTTTCCTGGTCATATAGTAGCGCCTGCGGGCAATTTTTTCCAAGTATTCAGGATCATCCTGAATTTTAGCGATCTGCTGCCTCAGTTTTTTGTTCTCGTTCTCAAGTGTTTCTTTTCTGTCGATAGTCGCAGTGAGTTCTTTTTTGACCTCAAGGTAATCCAGTATGCTGTTTTTGCCGAAAGTAATCCAGCTCAGCAGCAGAATAAAAAGAAAAATAACTGCCTTGAATAGAGTCCTCCTGTCATTCTTGTTGAGTTTCCTTAAGGGGTTATTTTTACTCAGACTATAGAATACCGGGCCAGACGAGCCATCTCTGTTTTTTCTTTTAACCATTTTCAGGGGAAGAAGGTTGTTTGTTAAAGGCTTTTCCCGGAAAATTTATTCAAAAATCCACTAGTTCGATAATAATTTAAAAAATCAAAAAGGAAAAGATTATTTTTACAAAAAGGTGACAAAAATCATCTGCTGCCTATTTTCAGTACCATGATACCGATTTCATAAAGCAGGTAGAG
Source organism: Desulfobia sp. (assembly GCA_046497465.1). Classification (GTDB taxonomy): domain Bacteria; phylum Desulfobacterota; class Desulfobulbia; order Desulfobulbales; family SURF-16; genus JAWLDV01. The sequence continues at coordinate 34,945 of JAWOFO010000062.1, read as the reverse complement.
CGGTACTCCCATCAGGGCCATATTTACAACATCCGGGGTAGGGGTCAGAAGGGCGGCTGTAATGGCAATAACAAGTATGGCATAACGCCGGTTTTTTTCAAAGCTTTTCCTGGATATCAGGCCGGATTTGCTGCTAAAGACCATGAATACCGGGAGTTCGAAGATAAGACCGAAGGCAATGATGAACATGGCCACGAAAGTGACGAATCTGTCAATGGAGATTATGGGCTGAAGCTGTTCCGACTTGAAACCGAGCAGGAAGTTGATGCCGAAAGGCAGAGTCACCAGGTAACAAAAAACGGTCCCGGTATAAAAAAGGAGGCAGGTATAAAAAACGTATCGGCTGAGAACTTTTTTATCAATGCCGAAAGGCTGTGATAAGGCCCGCCAGATAGTAAAAATTATCCAGGGCATAATGATAATCAGGCAGGTGCCAAGGGCCAGTTTTACATGAGCCAGGAATGGTTCAGCTACCGTGAAAAAAGAAAGGTCCTGATGGAGATAATCCTGGAGAATGATAAAGAGCCTGGGAGACAGAAAGTACAGCCCCAGGGTGCCGGCTGCCACTACTGCACCGAGGAGTTTTATCCTTTTATGCAGTTCCAGAAAAAAGCCGGTCAAACGGCATTTCACAACTCTTCCCTGATAAAATTTATGCCGTTCCGGAACAGGGCAACTCCCTGGCCCTCTTCATCCATCTGCTCCCTTGTCCACCGGGGATGATTGGTACGGTAGAGGAAGGCTTCGGGGTGGGGCATGAGGCCGAATATCCTGCCGCCGGGGTCGCAGATACCGGCAATGGCAGCCAGCGAACCATTAGGGTTGAAAGGATATTCCATGCTCGGCCTGTTATCTGAGCGGGGGTCGGTATAACGCAAAGCCACCAGCCTACTGTCTTCCAGTCTGTCCAGGGTCTCCTGATCCCGGGTGACAAATTTCCCTTCCCCGTGACGAACAGGATAATAGAGGTCTGTCAGTCCCCTGGTAAAAACACAGGGAGAACCGGTCTCTACCCGGAGAGTTATCCAGCGGTCTTCAAATCTGCTGGAGTCATTATAGGTAAGGCTCACCAGTCTTTTATCGTACTGCCGGTCAAAACCCGGTAAAAGCCCCATTTTGACCAGCAGTTGAAAGCCGTTGCATACCCCGAGAATTAATTTTCCCGCTTCTATGAACCTTGTTATCTGGTCCCGAAAAGGTTCCCCGCTTGTTTTTACTATACTGTGGTTAAAACGATGGGCCCCGGCCTGGGCTGCACCGAGATCGTCCCCATCCAGAAATCCTCCGGGAAGATTTAAGAAATGGTAGTCATCCAGTGAATATTCTCCATCCAACAGCTCACTGATATGGACAATGTCAACCTGGTCGGCGCCTCCCAGGCGGCAGGCCTGGGCCATCTCTGTCTCACAGTTAGTTCCGAAACCGGTAAAAACTATAGCTTTTACATGCTTAACCATTGGCTGTTACTCCTGGCCGGCCTGCCTGTTACCGTGCCAGCTGCACCCAGATGTATCAAATAATTCCATCTTAAGCCAGTTTATACCGTAATTCAACAAGGAAACATCAGACATGTTTACTCCTGTGTCTTCTCTGAGTTTTTTCCTTAGTTCTTCCAGATGGTAAAGTGTTTCAATGTAGAGTCTGGATTGCCGGACAGAAAGACGGAACCCGGTTTTCAGCACGGGATGGTAAAGCAGAGTCATAAGATGGTCATTGGCTTTATTGTAAGGGATCAGATACTGATTTTGCAGCCAGCGATTTACGGTCTGTCGGCATTCTTCGGTAAAGCCCAGGCAGTGGTCCTCCTTCAGCAGGACATAGGTAGAATGAAAATTTCCCTGTTTATCACGCCAAGCCCCTCTGCCAAGGGGATAAATGCGGCAGGCCGCCGGTCTCCCCTCGTATACCCGGCAGCCTTCAGAAGTTAGAAAAGGACAGGTAGCCTCTTCGTTGTTGTTCATCTTCAGAAAACAGCGGGGGAAAACACTGTCTCTGCTCTGCAGAATATCGACGTACTTTTCGAGAAATTGTCTGCCGGTTAATCCCAGCTCCTTTTTTAAACGCAGCACATCGTACGGGGTAACTTCCAGTTCCAGTTGCCGGCAGCAGTCGGTAAAACATGGTACTCTGGGATGACAGTTGAAGTAAAAAGACTGGTTTTTGCTTAGTTCATATACCTCAGCGGTATCACTGGAATTTTTACTCATCGCACCTAAAACCTTTTCAGTCGATCAGTTGTTTTTTCAAACCAGCCGCCCTCCATAGATAGAGGGTTGGACTGGCTACAAATATGGAAGAATAAGTTCCTACAATAATGCCGGCTATCAGGGTAAAGGCAAAGTCATGAATTACTGCTCCACCCAGAAAAAACAGGCAGAACAGGACAACCAAGGTGGTCAGGGAGGTAACCATTGTTCTGCTTAGTATCTCATTAATGCTTAAATTTATGGTCGCCGGAAAATCGAGATTAAGGTCCTTTTTGAAGATATTTTCCCGGATACGGTCAAAAACAACAACCGAGTCATTCAGGGAATAACCGGCCAGAGTCAATAAGGCTGTAACGATAAGAAGGTTAATTTCAACACCCAGGAGCCAGCAGAGGCCGAAAATGACAACCACATCATGGAAAGTTGCCAGGGCGGCGGCAACACCGAAACTGATGTCAAAACGCAGGGCAAGATAGATTATTACTCCGAACAGGGAAATGGCAATGGCCTGGAGAGCTTTATCTCTAAGCATCTCGCTTACCGAGGCGCCTATTTCCGATTTGCTTTCCAGCTTGAAGTCGTGGTCAGGCAGGTTTTCAGCCAGTATTGCCGTTACCGAAGAGCTAATATCACCAACGGTACTGGATTCAGTTTTTACTTTGACTATAAGCCTGTTCTCTCTTTCCACTGGTTGGAGAACGGCGTCCTTAAAACCGTTTTTCACAAAGATATCTCTTACCTTTTCCAGACTGAAAGATCTTTCTGTTTTATAGTGGAGCAAAGAGCCGCCGGTGAAATCAACCCCCAGGTTGCCTTGTCCCCGGAGTATCTGGCCAAAGGCTATCAGACCGGTAAGAACAAGTATTCCGGAAATTATAAAGGTGATTTTCCTGAATTTCATATAGTCGAAATCAGGTTTTTGGATGAAACTGAGAAAGTGAAGGGATCTAAGTCGCTGTCTGGCATACATCAGGTCGTATACCACCCGGGTGGCAAACAGTGTTGTGAAGAGATTAAAGGTGATACCCAGAGACAGGGTGACCGCAAATCCTTTAATCGGACCGGTGCCGAAAAGAAAAAGGGCCAGGGCTGTGATCAGGGTAGTGACCTGGGAGTCTACCACTGTCCAGAAGGCCTTGTTATAACCTCCATCTACAGCGGATCGTGTTGATTTGCCCAGAGCAAACTCCTCCCGCATACGCTCAAAAATCAAGACATTTGAGTCCACCGCCATGCCAATGGTCAGGATGATACCGGCAATACCAGGCAGGGTAAGAGTTGCCTGCAAAGCTGCCAGGGCTGCAAAAAGAAAAATTACATTAAGTAAAAGGGCGAAGTTGGCAATAATCCCTGACAACCGGTAGTAGACGATCATGAAAAGGACCACCAGGACCGCTCCCAGAAGTCCGGAGATAAGCCCTTTATCGATGGAGTCCTGTCCCAGAGAAGCTCCCACGGTAAGGTTCTGGATAATGGAAACCGGGGCGGGAAGCGCTCCCACCCTGAGAACAATGGCTAAATCTGATGCTTCTTCATGGGTAAAGTCACCGGTGATCTGGGCTTTGCCGCCCATGATTTTTTCCTGTATTACCGGCGCGGATCGGACTACGCCGTCAAGCACTACTGCCAGCCTCTGCCCTACGTTTTCTGCAGTTATTTCACCGAAAACAGCGGTTCCTCTGCCGGTCAGATCCAGGCTTACATAAGGCTGATTAAAGTTGCCTCCCACCCTGACCCGGGCATCTTTGACCATTTCCCCGGTCATAAGGACCTGTTTTTTGAGGAGCAGAGGGTTGTCGTATGTTTTGCCAGTTTCGCGATCGACTTTTTTCTCAAAAAAGATCTCGGTATCCCGGGGCAGTTTGTGTTTCAGAAGTTCATTTAATTTTTCCCGGCCATCGCCTTTATGCCATTTGCCTGATTCTACAACCTGATTAATTAAACTGGAGACTGATATATCTTCGCTCTGTACCACTTTCCTGAAGGTAAGCTGGGCGGTCTGTCCTATGAGTTTAATTGCCCTTTCAGGATCTTTTATGCCGGGAAGCTGAACAACTATATTTTTTTTGCCCTGAGGGACAATCACCGGCTCCGTGACTCCGAACTGATTTATACGATTACGGATAACCTCCAGAGACTGTTTGACTGCATTACCTTCTATAAATTCTTTTTTCTTCTCAGTTAGATCTATGCTCAACCTGGGAAAGCTGTCTTCGCTGGTATGAATATCCATACTCAGATTGGGAAACTGACTTTCGACAATATCCTTTACGGCTCCGATAGAAGCGGTATTGGGCAGGGTAAACATCACTTCGCGGATATCAGGGGAGGGGGTCTTAACTACAGAAATATCTTTTTTGGCCAGTTGCTGTTTCAGATCCTGAGCAGCAAATTCCAAGGCGTTTTCTTTGGCTTTTTCGACGTCTACATGCAGGATAAGATGCATACCGCCCTGAAGATCCAAACCCAACTTCAATCCGCCCGGAGTTACGTATTTCTGCCACCATTTGGGCATGTCGTCGTAAAAGCTGGGTAACAGAGCGATACCGGAAAAAGCGATAAGAAACAACAGTAAAACTATTTTCCATTTCAACGCACTCGGCATTCTAACGGACTCCTTTTAAGAGTATTGTGAAAATTTGGGCTGAAAAACAGTTTGAGATTATACCTCACAGATAACAGAAGTCAATCTCTAAGGCATAAGGGCTAAAGGTATATGCTTGAAATCCACCCCATTCAGGATTAACTTAGTTAACAATTTAGGGGTTAACATAAAAATAAAAAAAGACTATTATGTCAGGCTGAAGATTTCAAGGCTGAAAAGTAAACAGCAAAAGGAGATTAATTCAATGAGCAGCCGGGCGTTAACTGAAGAAATAGGAGAATGCCGCATTCATTATATTGAATCAGGGGCTGAATATGAAAAAGACGTAGTCCTGCTTCACGGTCTGAAATTTAAAGCTGAAACCTGGCAGCAGTTAGGGACCCTGGATTTATTAAATAACAAGGGCAAACATGCTCTGGCTCTTGATCTTCCCGGCTTCGGTGGTTCTTCTGAATGTCACAAAGGCAAAGATCAAATTCTGGCTGATTTCCTGTTAACCCGGAAACTGGATAAACCTGTTATTATAGGTCCCTCCATGGGAGGGAAACTTGCTCTTGAATTCACCTTGAGTTATCCTGATTTAATCGGCGGGCTTGTACTTCTCGGAGCAGTGGGAGTCCCGGAATATCAGGATGAACTCTCTCAAATAAAAGTGCCTACCTGTATTATCTGGGGAGACAATGATAGTGTTTCGCCGCTTGAAAACGGCAGAATTCTTCATCGGGAGATCAAGGGTTCGTCTTTTTTTGTTATTAAAGACGCTTCTCATTCCTGTTACCTGGATCAGCCGAGGATCTGGCATGACCAACTGATTGATTTTCTGGAGACAGAAGGATGACGAGGTACGTTAATATGAAGCAGACTGATAAAAGGCATGCTGAAAAATCAAGTCTCGAATTAGTACATTTTATTATTCAGGCGGCAGCTGCCAGGAAAGCCGAAGATCTTCTTGTTCTTGATGTAAGAGGGCTTTCTTCTTTGACTGATTATTTTATCATAATGAGTGGACGTTCCACCCGCCATGTCCAGGGCCTGGCTGAGAGTATCGGTTCTGAACTGGGCAAAAAGAGGATTAAAGAGGCTACTACTGAGGGACTTGCCGAGGGCCATTGGGTTCTTCTCGATTATCAGGACGTGGTCGTCCATATATTTTACTTGGATGAAAGAGAGCTCTATAATCTGGAAGGGTTGTGGCACGATGCTCCAAGGTTAAAGATAGAGGCAGAGAAAAAAATATAATGAGATATATCAGTACGCGGGGGCAGATAAAGCCGATATCTTTCCGGCAGGCGGTTATGATGGGGCTGGCGACTGACGGCGGGCTGCTGCTGCCTGAGGAGATCCCGGAGGTGGAGCGTTCAGCGGTTTCCGTCTGGGAAACCCTGTCCTACCAGGACCTTGCCCTGGAAATAATGACTCTTTTTGCCGGTGATATCCCGGCCGCAGACCTGCGTGACCTGATCGGGCGTTCTTACAGCGCCTTTCGTAACCCGGAAATTACTCCTGTAGTAAAGAAAGGAGATATCCATATCCTGGAACTTTTCTATGGACCCACTCTGGCCTTTAAGGACGTGGCCCTACAGTTTCTGGGTAATATCTTTGAATATCAGCTTAAAAAAAGCGGCGGAAAAATGAATATTCTTGGTGCCACTTCCGGGGATACCGGCAGTGCCGCTATTTACGGGGTAAGGGGAAAGGAGAACATCAAGATATTTATTATCCATCCTTATCAGCGGGTAAGCAGTATTCAGGAACTGCAGATGACCACTGTAATAGACGACAATGTCTACAATATCGCAGTTCGCGGCACCTTTGATGACGGTCAGTCCATTGTCAAGGAACTGTTCAACGATAACCACTTCAAAGACCGTTTTTCCCTGGGGGCGGTCAACTCTATTAACTGGGCCCGTATACTGGCCCAGATCGTTTATTATGTATATGCTGCTCTTCAGTTGAGAAGGGCGGGAGGGAAAAAGGTTGATTTTGCGGTACCCACCGGCAACTTCGGTGACATATTTGCCGGTTATCTGGCCCGGCGTCTGATTCCCGACAGTATCCGCAACCTGGTTCTGGTCACCAACGAAAATGATCTCTTGACCCGGTTCGTTCTTGACGGAAACTACTCTTTGAGCAAAGTGGTACATACTTCCAGTCCTTCCATGGATATCCAGGTCGCCAGTAATTTTGAACGCTTCCTGTTCTATTTTTATGGACAGAATCCGGAAAAGACCAGAGAGAGCATGAAGCGGTTCAGCAGGACAGGCAAACTGGAATTTTCAGGAAAAGAGAGGGAGATAGTCCAGAAGGAGTTTCTTTCAAGATCTGTCAGCGAAGATGAAACCATGGCCACTATAAGAAAATTTTATCAGGAGACAGGCTATATCCTCGACCCTCATACCTCTGTGGGCGTAAGGGGCGGTCTGGCTATGAAAGAACCCGGGATTCCCATGGTTTGCCTGGCTACAGCTCATCCTGCCAAATTCAGAGATGCCGTGGAAAAAGCGATCGGCAGACCGGTAAAAATGCCGGAGCCGCTGCAGGGGCTGGAAAATATGAAGAGCCGCTGCCAGGTACTGGATGCAGATGTCAATCAGGTAAAGAAATTCCTGGCTGCGAATGCGGCCTAACCATAAACCTTAAACCTTTCCCAACTATGACTGAACGAAAAAAATTACCCGAACTTGACAGTTTATGGCCGCCATGCCGAAACGGCTGTCCTATCCACGCTGATGTTCGTCTGTACGTCCATCATATTTCCCAGGCCAGATACCAGGAGGCCACTGATGTAATCCGCCGGAGACTTCCTTTTGCCTCTGTCTGCGGCAGGATCTGCCATCATCCCTGTGAAGCCAATTGCCGCCGCCGGGATATTGATGAATCCATAGCCATCAGAGAACTTAAGAGGTTTGCCGTAGAGCAAACTCCGAAGCCCACGGTAAACAAGCCGGCATCTCAGGACAGGGGAAGGATAGCAATCGTAGGAAGCGGGCCCAGTGGCATGAGCGCCGCCCTGGATCTGGCCTTGCGGGGTTATCAACCGGTGATTTATGAAAAATCCCGGGTGGCTGGCGGCATTCCTGCCCAGGTCATTCCTCCCTATCGCCTTCCCAGAGAAGCAGTTAAGGCTGATGTAGACTGGATTCTGGCCCATGGAATTGAACTGAATACCGGCGTGGAGATCGGCAGGGACAAGACTGTCCAGGATATTGTTGATGAGGGCTGTAAGGCAGTGATAATTGCTGCCGGCTTAAGTAATAGCCGTATTCTCCCCCTGCCGGGCACCGATCATCCCAGGGTCCACGGTGTTCTGAATTTTCTCAAAGCGGTCGGCAATAACAAAGAGATAGATGTAGGCCACGACCTTCTGGTAATAGGCGGAGGGAATGTGGCCTGTGATGCCGCCAGATCGGCGGTCCGTTACGGTTGCCAGCGGGTCCGGATGATCTGCCTGGAAGCTGAAGAAGAGATGCCCGCCTGGGACTGGGAGATAGAAGAGTGCAAAGAAGAGGGTATTGAAATCATAAACCGCCGGGGACCGGAATCAGTTCAGATTTCGAAAGACGGCGCTATTTCCGGATTGCAGCATAAGAAGGTGACCAGGGTTTTTAATGAGGAAGGTCGTTTTGCTCCGGAATTCGATGAAGATGTTCTTGATATAACCGAGTGTGATACCGTGGTTTTTGCCATAGGCCAGGCCCTGGATGACGTTTTCCTGGAGGGCAGCGGCCTGGAAATGAACCAGTACAATCGACTTAACTTCTCACCTGAAAACCAGATGACCAATCTTGACTGGGTATTTGCCTGTGGTGAAGCGGTAACTCCTCCCGGTTCTGTAGTTGAAGCCTGCGCCAGCGGCAGAAGGGCGGCAGAAGCGGTTGATCAGTATCTGAGCCGGGGAAAGGTTGATCTGTCTCAATATGATTTACATCCTGAAATAGTAGACAGAATCGATGAAGAGGCAGGCAAAATTATCACCAGGATAGAAAGACATGAGCAGCCGGTATTGCCGCCTGAAGAAAGAAAAAACTCCTTTATACCCTTTGAACTGGGTTTGACTTCCGAAACCGCTCTGCCCGAAGCCCAGCGCTGCCTGGAATGCGGTAACGGGGCCGAGGTTATTGCCGGGCGATGTGTAAAGTGTCTCACCTGTGTCCGGGTATGTCCTTTTGGTGCTCCCTATATCGACAGTGTAGCCCATATTGATCCCACGCGCTGCCAGGCCTGCGGTATCTGCGTGACCGAGTGTCCGGCCCGGGCAATCACCATCGGTAACAGGGAAGTGGTAAGAGTGGGATATGAATTAACGGAAAAGTTGAAGACGGAGAGTAACTCCCGGACTGTCGCCTATATCTGCGGTCAGGGTGCCTCGGAAGGACAGTGGCAGGGCAGGGAGAATGCCGGGCTGGAGGGGGTTATGGAGATATATCTTTCCAGTCTGTCCAGGCTCGATATCTCTGATTTACTGAAGGCCTTTGAAAAAGGGGCTGAGAAAGTAATCGTGGCAGTCTGCCAGGGGGATCATGACGAGCGTCATCCCGGAACCCGCGACCGGATGAGCAGGCGGGTATCAAGACTGAGCCGGGAGATGGAGGAGATCGGTCTGGGAAAAGACAGAGTCCGGTTTCTGGAAGTAGAAGACGGCAGTGTCTCTTCTTTTAAAAGGGTAATGTCTGAAGGTTGATAGAAGATTACCTTTTAACCCCTCAGGTTACCCTGAACTCAGTGAGCTTCAAAAAAATCTATAATCCTGGTCAAGGCCGGAATCCTGTACCGATCCTTTTCCATGAGGAGTTCATGGTATGCCTCTGAAATTATATACGGTCCTTCCCCTTCACATCTGCTTTTGCCGCCGGCAGCCAGGTTTTTACAGAACTGCCTCTGGCCTGCCGCGCTTACCAGTTTATCCTGCCCGGCCTGTAGAAGGAGGACGGGTATGGTGATACGGCCGGCATTCTGCCTGGCTATCCGGCTGGCCTTAAAGGCCTCGCTGACCCACTGGCAAGAGGGGCCTCCCAGCCTGATTTCCGGTCTTTTTTCATAGAAGGATGTAATCAAGGCTTTGTATCTTATTGGACTATGAGTAAGATGATTCTCCGAAAACGGTTTTTTCTCGTAAGGCCCAGTAAAAGGGATATAGGTTGGAGACCAGCCCATAAGCTTACCGGCATCTTTAAGCCAGTTCGCCAGTCTGGAGGCAACAACAGCGGGGATGATCCCGCTATTTATCTCCATCATCGGGGAGGATAAAACCGCCGCCCGGAAATCTTCCGGATCTTTCTCCAGATACAGGGCGGCAACTGCCCCTCCCATAGAATGGGCCAAAAGATAGATATCGCCTTTTTCTTTTTTAGCCACAATCTGTCGATAAAATTTTTTTAAATCCCGGACGTAGTAGCTGAAATCTTCAACATGGCCTATCTGGGAATCTTGTACCATCCTGCCTGAAAGTCCCTGTCCCCGGTGATCGTACATATAGATGGAAAATCCCCGCCTGTAAAGGTCATAAACGGTCTCCTTATATTTCAGGTAACTTTCACCACGGCCGTTTACTATAACAATTCCCCCTTTGTTCCCCTGCTTGGCGGTATATCTGTATCTTATGGTAATATTGCCGGCCCCCTTAAATGCCCCTTTCCGGGTGCCTTCCAAAAATTTTTGAATCGCATTTTTTTTAGCTGGAGAAAAAAGCTGGTCTTCTGTGGTTAAACCGTAATCATTGTTCAAAGCAGAACTGTAAGCAGGATAGGCCAGGATAAGTATAGTTGACACGAAGAAGATAAGGCGGGTATATAGCATAATCATAATGTTTTCGATCATGGATTAACGCAAAGCATTTACTCTTAGGTCATAACCATAATCCATAACCTGTCAAATGGAAAGCGGTAATAACCAACTGGAGAATCCCTGCATCATGTCCCCGACAAAAAATTCCAAGATAATCTGCTTTAGCAGGAGGCCTGAACTTGGGAAAGACCCCGGCTTCTGGCTAGCCAGGGTTAAGGCTGCCGGCAAAAAACCTTTAGAGGTGTTGAAGGACGACAGTACCAAGGCTACCCTCAAGACCAGGCTTGATCCTTGGGGAAAAGTGTGCCTGCAGAAGATGAAAAAGGTGTTGCAAAGAATAGGTTATTCTATAGTAAAAACAATTGCTTAAAATAAAAAAAGCCTCTATATATGACCCGTACCAATAGCCATTTGAAGATCGCGGCTTCCCTAATCAGTTTTGCACTGTGTTACTGGATAATTTTTATAGATCCGGTCATCAACCAGGATGGTATCCTTTATATACGGGTAGCTGACCAGTTTCTACAAGGGAACTGGTCCCAGGCCCTTGACCTTTATCCCTGGCCTTTTTATTCCCTGGTCATTGCCGCGGTAAGCAAGATGACTTCCCTTGGGCTTGAGGCTTCAGCTTATTTAATAACCGCTTCTTGCGCTGCCATACTTACCTATGTTTTTATAAGTATGATCTATGAACTGGACCGGGACAAAACCGTGCCTTTTGTAATTGCCGCCTTTGTCATTGTCTTTTTTCCCGAACTCAATGAGACCAGAGCAATGATTATCAGGGGCCATGGCTATTGGTCCTTTTACCTGTTGGCCATTCTCTGTTTTAGCCGTTTTTATAGATTGCCACGACCATCATATGCCTGGGGCTGGAACCTGAGCATAATCATCGCCACCCTGTTCCGTATAGAGGGCTTGGTTTTCCTGCTTCTGCTGCCCTTGACTCTACTTTTCCGCCAGGGATGGAGCAGGATGGCAAAACTAAAGAATTTTCTGACCGCCCATCTTCTGACCATAATAGGCTGTCTCGGCATACTGGTGCTTTATCTAACCGGGGTGGATACAGGGTGGGTGGCTGAAAGCCGCCTTTCTGAACCCTTATCGTCTATCCAGCAGTTCTTGGCAGTCCTCTCGGGAGGAGTGGTAGAACATGCCGCAATTATTGAAAACAGACTGTTAAATGAGTATTCGGCTGATGCGGCAATCTGGATAGCCCTAAGTATCCCTGTCATTATTTGCCTCATTGCTTTCATAAAGGCCCTGACCCCGGTTTATACCCTACTTCTCTGCTGGAAGCCAGGGAGGAGTTTATGCCGGCTGCAGGCTTGGGCAAAACCGGGATTGCTCTGGGTGGTGTTTTTAAACCTCTTGATTATCGCCGTGGCTGTTCTTAACCGCTATTTCTTTACTGAGCGTTTTGTCATGCCCCTTGTACTTATCCTGCTGCTTATTCTTGGTTTTACTCTTTCAGCCTTGTATGATAGCTGGCGGCAAAATGGGGGCAGGCAGCAGTCCTGGCGCAGAAAATGGATCTCTTATGCGGTTGTTCTGCTGTTGATCGCTAACAGCGGGAAGGCCCTGGTCCATTCACCCGGACATGTTTCGAAAAAATACCTGAAAGATGCCGGCAACTGGCTGCAGCGGAACGCTGCCGAAGATACCCGGATTTTCACCAACAATGTCAGGGTAAGTTTTTACAGTGGTGACTTAAAAAGCACAAAAAAGCGGCCCAAAAAGATGATTACAGCTGAGAGGTTGAAAAAATGGAGTAAAGGAGATTATGATTATCTGGCCTTATGGGTAGATCATCGCAGTAATCTCTCCGAAAATAAAGTAATTGGCCTGCTGGGAGGAAAGCCCCTGCAACGCTTTGCCAATGGTGAGGGGGACTTGGTTTTGATATACCGGAAATAACTTTGCTGGATATGGTGGAAGAAGTATTAATCTATTGATATACTGTGGTGATTGCCGATAATGATGCTGTGGAGAGTGAAGAATATCTTGGCCGTCTATGTTTTAATTATTTGGAGAAAGTCTGTATCGTGTCCTTGGCGACAAATTCTAAAGTAATCTGCCTGAGCAGGGAACTAGAGCTTGGAGAAGACCCTGATTCCTGGTTAGCCAGAGTTAAAGCTGCCGGCAGAGAGCCTTTAAAGGTGGTAAAGGGCGACAGTGCCAAGCTCACTCTCAAGACCATACTTGAACCCTGGGGGCAAGTATGCCTGCAGGAGATGAAGTGGAATGGCTTAAAGAAAAAGCTGTCTTTTTTCCGCAGACCCCCCGGCAGAGTAACCTGGGACACTACCTTGATTTTAACGGAACTAGACATCCCTGTAGTTGAACAACTCCTTTATCTAGAATTCAGACGGAAAGGCTTTGTCTCCCGCACTTATCAGATCAGCCGGTGGCAAGACGGCTATAATCTCGGGGAGATAGCTGGCAAGCGGCCCAGGGTCACGGAAGAGAAATTAATTACCATACTGGAAAAGGCAATCCGGCTCATTGCCCGATTGCATGGGGCCGGCTTCATTCACGGCGATTTGAAATGGACCAACTTTCTTTACATACCAGATCATGGCAGGGAAGTTATCTTAACTGATCTGGATCATGTTCGAAGGTCAAATTCCGCCGTTTCCATGGGCAAGGATCTGGGTCGGTTTATTCTATCCGCATCTGAGTATAATATGGGAAAAAGAGTGGAAAAGAAATTGATTACTAATTATTTAGAGGCGTTCAAGGGTCCTGCCGCGAAAGTGGAGAGAAGTCTTTATAAACGCATGGCCCGGAAACGAGAGAAGTATGAGAAAAGGCGCTTGGACCTGCAGATTTGATTTCCAATTAGAGACCACATAGCCCGGGCAATAACCAGTCGCTGCCTCTGTCCACCTGAAAGGGTTGTTCCCCTCTCCCCCAGCACCGTATCATAGCCTTCGGGCAATTCCTTGATAATCACCCTTCGGGCCAATCACTGAAAAAGCAATTTTTTATCACCCATCTATGCCAGCGGCATACTCGGTGATAAAATATGCCCTGGAGCGAAAAGGTCCCCATCTTTTTTCCAGCAACGCAACCGGCCGCGGCGTTGCAATTTCAATCATGGAGAGCCTGTGGGCATTCTCCCACGAACGCCAAGCCCTGCTGGGCCGAGGGCATCTGCTAATGGCATGCCAGAAATTCTTAATATTATAACGCTTTACAACAAGAATGTGCCTATCCGCCTTCACAAGGGCCACAGTGGATGAATTGCCGGCTTTTAAAATCTTTCCTTCGGAAATGTATGAGTCAGGATCACCCAGAAACCTTGCCATATCCGGGGTATAACAGTCCCGCTTGCAGAGCATAAAATGGCCCCAGGCCTTGCTGCATACCTGAGCGGAAGACTCCCGGTAAATTTTTTTAAGGTGTTTTTTTTCTCTTTTACTGCGCTGAATGCGGATTTGCCTTGCCAGGAAATCCACAACGCCGCTGTTTTCGGTCCATCCGCGCTTTTCAATATATCCGCTGAACGCTTCAAAAATCAAAGCACCAAACCGGGACTGAAACTGCGCAAAAACTGCAGCCAGGTTTTTTATGCTCTTTACACGGGAAAGCGGTTTTCCCCTGTGATGGATATCAACAGACGCCCCGTCAACCGCATATAGTGTGTTGCCTGACACCATGAAGTTGCCCGAATGTGCATCATTATGGATCAACCCGGCGCTATGTATTTTTGCAATAACTGTAGCCAGATTTTTTAAAAGCCCGACTCGGCAGGCATCAGTTTCCGCCTGCTGCCAGGCATCTGTATAATTGATCGCCCTTTCAAGCAACCGGAAGACAAGGACCGGCTGGTTGCCGGCAGGATCCGCGGATCCTTTAAAAACAAGCTCCGGCGTGCTGATACCTGCTTCATTTAAAGCGCAAATTCCCTGTTCTTCCCTTAAACAATGCTTTTTTCCTTTTCGGGGATTCAGGAAAAACTTGGCAACGATTTTTTCACTGTTTTTTTCTCCTGAACAAACAAGCCGTTTCCCTGGGAGAGATCTTAAAACCCTGGTGCATCTGATTCCCATTCCATCGTAACCTGAGTACAAAAACGCCTGAAAAGGCGTTTTTATATCCCGGCCGGCGGAAAAAAGCCTTGTGCTGTCTACAGCAGGATCTTTGTTCAAGCCGCGTTATCCCTTTTATTTATCAAGAGACTCATCTTCCTCCAGTTCCTTTATCCATTTCTGTTCCAGGAATCTGGCAGTCCTGGCCTCGAGCTTTTTTTGTTTTCTTTCGTACCTGAGCGGTTTTTCCTTTTATAAATGAGATCATCACTCCTTGGCGACTGTCATCTCCATGGTGTCGATTCCTCAGAACCGGCCAATGACTGCAAGGCCCCTTTAGCCAGTATCAATATAAAAAGAAAAAAGATACGTATTTACAATGATATAGATAGCGACTGCGGCAAGCGGCTCGGTATTCTGTAACGATTCATGTCCTGTTCCCATGCACCATGTAGGACTTGAAAATCAGACCCATGAATATAAATGTGGCGCAGAGCCTGGCCAATACCAGCACACCGCCATATGCCCCCAATACCGCCATATTCCGGCAGACCGCGGCTTGTTCCAGCAAATACCGGTTATAACCGAGCAGGTAAAACTGGCCCATGACATTCGTAAGAATTGTGAACGGCCTTTCAACCTCCTCTGTCTTTAATCGTGTTTTTAATACTCAGTAAAACTGCCACTGGTGCTATCTCTTATCAGGACTGTATGCTGGTCTGTTATATTTTGGGGCCAAGTTATTTTTCAAGACGTGTCGTTGTATTCTTGCCGTCTTTCTGACCATCCAAGTATATTGTATTCTATCAAAAAAACTAAGACGGATTTTTCCCTTATAACTGTAAAATAGAAAAAATCTGTCCTCTTCTGAAAAGATTGACCGCGGAAGACTGACGTTCAGTTCGGCCAACGCCTTGACCGGCCAGCGAAAAGAACTGATTTTTCGACGATCAATGTGTTGAAGATCAAAAAGGGCTATTATCGGCTCCGGGGAATCCGAATCATCCAGGAGGAGATGAGTGGCATTAAAGTCTTTTTGATTAACGCCCTGCCTGTGCATGCGCCGGGCATAACCGGCAATAGATTTAAGTATTCTCCTCCTCTTTTTTCTGTTATCCCTGGATATCAATCTTTCCGGCTGATTAATTATAACTTCTTCCAAAGGATATAGCGGGCTGAAATCCATAGTGACAATAAAAGATTTTATTGTTGACGAGTTCCTTTTCATCCCCCCTGCTACGGGAAGGGCGGTTGCCAGTCCTTTTTTCCTTAAATCACAGTAATTGTAAAATTCTCTCAGACCTTCTCCGGGCGGCTCTATTAATCCCGCTCTTTGGCAAAGGTTGAGAGATTCGCTGTGTTTTTTAATAAAAAAAGGTGCTTGCCCGTTATGAGCCGGGTAAGGCTTTTTCAAAAAAGGTCCGGAACAGTTAAGATCAATCCTGCCGACAGATCGATTATCCTTCTTTTTGATGATCTCGGTTTCCGGATAATTCCAGATCTCATCAAAACCGGACAGGCCTGCTGCCAACACCACCCCGCTCAACTCTTTGTTGATGACCAATTTTTCCCTGGCACTATGAGTCAAGTAGTTACAGATGATCGGGCTAAAAAAAATTTTCCGGGAATGACTCATGTTCCGGTCCTGCCAATACCCTCTATTATATCAGCGATTGCAGGTATACGGCTGTAAAGATCCACCTGGTCTGCATAGGCCAGGGCCCGCTGCCGCCATTTTTCTTTATCGGAATTAAGGAGTACGTCTTGGAGAAACCGGTTCATGATTTTCTGGTCAAAGGGATTACTGGGGATTACTTTGCCTGCCCCCGATGCCCTGATATGCTCGGAAAAACCACAATTTTCAGTAGCCAGCACCGGGACTCCGGCTACAATTGCCTCTACGATGGGATTACCGGTGTTTTCATTCAAGGAAGGCTGCATTACCAGGTCAGCACTGGCTAAAAAAGAGGGGACATCATCCCTGCCGCCCATGAAGATAACTTTATCACCTATATTAAGCCGGTCAGCCATAAGTCTGTATTTTTTTTTCTTACCCTCACCTATAATAATAAGGAAGGTTTTGTTAAACAAGGATTCAGGCAGCGAGGCCAGGGCCTTGATGGATCTATCTACCCCTTTGGTAAAAAAATTAGAACCGATCATCAGGAGAAGATTGTCATTTTCGGCAAGGCCCAGTTTTGATCTAATTAAATCTCTTTTCTCTTTACTGAGACAGGAACGGATAAAATCCTTATTGACTCCCGGCGGAGCATAATGGAATCTGGATTCAGGTGTTTCATAGTACTCCTGGTAAATCTGCTTTTCCTTTGCCGAGATATAGATAATTTCAGTTCGGGATTCAGGTGAGAAAACAGCCTTTTCAAAGTTTGAGATGCTTTTATATCTGGGAGTTAATCTGGACAGAATTCCCCTGTCTCTTCTGATTCTGGCCAAGTAACATGTATCACCGGCATAATACAGATCCAGTCCCGGCATCTTATTAAAACCTATAACCAGATGGACGGGTTTTTTTTTCAGCATTATCTGAAGATATTCTGTATAGACCTTAATTTTCCGGTGATTACTCCAGCCTTCAGCTGGTATGAAATGTATATTCAAGCCCCCGGCCCGAGGGCCTTTCCATTGCATGGTGTAGACATCTACTTCATGTCCCCTTGCCGTACATTCTTCGGCAATTAACCTGAAATTACGCTCCAGACCGCCATAGGGGAAATAGTTGAAAAGGCAGAACGCCAGACGCATCAGACAGTTATCACTCCCCCCCCAGTATCTGTTCAACCAGGGCAATATCTTCCGGTCGGTCAACCCCATATCCCTTATGACTGGTTTTTACTACATTAATAGGGATGCCGTTTTCCAGCAGTCTTAACTGTTCCAGCTTTTCCTTTTTTTCAAGAAAACCTTTATCCAGTTCAGCAAATTTTCTTAAAACCTTCATCCGGAAGCCATAAATCCCGATATGACCGTAAAAACCCCCGGGCTTTCCGTCCCGCGGGTAAGGAATCAGGGATCTTGAGAAATAAAGGGCTCTACCGTCCCTGCCGACTACAACTTTAACCTGATCGGGGTTTTCAGCCTCTGAATTGTCAATGGAGTGGGCTATGGTAGAGACCAGTACTTCCGGGAAACTGAACAGTGAGACCAGTTCTGTTAACATTTCAGGTACCAGCGCAGGTTCATCTCCCTGGATGTTGAGAACTATTCCGTTATCAGGTACCCCTATAATGCTGGCAGCCTCAAGCACCCTTTCTGTACCACAGGTATGATCAGAACTGGTCGTCAGTACGGGTATATCCAGAGATTTCGCAACGGAATATATTTTTTCGCTGTCGGTTGCCAGAATGACTTTTTCCATCAGTGGGCAGAGACAGGCCCTGGTATATACATGCCATATCATGGGTTTGCCCAGAATCGGGGCCAGGGGTTTACCTTTAAAACGGGACGAAACGTAACGGGTAGGTATAATTCCATAACAATGCGGTATATTGGCCATAATTTTTTATTCCGTTATAGATTTTTTAGTAAACCCCACTTTCCGGGTTGGTGCTATTAAGTAAAGAGTTGATTTCATCAACGGCTTTGGCAGTTCCGCCTTTACGGCTTTCAATATAGGCAAGGGCCTGTTTGCGGTTTTTTTCACGATCCAGAGGCTGACCAAGCCCCTTCAGCAGGAAAACTGAACATTCCCGTCTGTTTCTGGCTTCGTGGACCAATCCCTGGTCAATGATCTGCCGGCCGATCCAGTGAAAATTTGACCAGTGGGGGCCTATAACCGGCTTGATTCCGCAAATGAGAGGTTCCAGGAAATTCTGGCCGCCGACAGGGGCCAGACTTCCCCCGACAAAGGCAGCCCGGGCCAGGCTGTAAGCTGGAGAAAGTTCTCCCATAGTATCCCAGAGGATAACTTTGCCGCTGTTTACCGGTTTATTGATCAGGGAGCGGAGTGACCAGTCCAACGACATCTTATTAAGTCTTTTCTGCCAGGATTTAATCCGATGCATGTGCCGGGGAAACAAACCGATGATTGCTTCCGGCTTATTGGCCAACAGTTCTGGAATCAGCTGCTCTATGTCCTTTTCTTCTTCCTGTCTGACCGAACCCAGGACTGCAAACAGGGATTCGGGAGGGAGAAGTCCGGCCAGGGGATTGACATTTCCGGTTAACGGTCCGGCGGCACTTATGCGGTCAAATTTTATATTGGACATGGTATCAACTACTTCATTGCCAAACAGTTCGCCAAAACGGCGGGCATCATCTTCAGACATGGCCAGGATCTTATCAGGACGATTATTTTCCCAGAAAGAAGGCCAGATCAAGTATCGTTTCAAACTTTTCCGGGTCATTCTACCATTTACTACCAGTACCTTTACCCCTTTTCTTCTGCAGATCGACAAAAGACCGGGCCATAATTCACTTTCCAGGAGCAATACCAGTTCAGGTCTGATAGCTGATAAGGCCTTATCCATAATTGACGGACTGTCAAAAGGAAAATATGCGGTCTTAAGAATTAGGTTAGGTTTTAGCTCTATTTCTTTGTTTTGTCGAACTTTTTCTATGATGCCCCTGCCTTGACTGGTATTGGTGGTAATGAGTACTCTGAGTTTTTCAGGTGGATTCAAACAGGTCAGCAGTTCCAGGGATAGATAGGATTCTCCCACGGAAGCAGCCTGTATCCAGAGATCAGCCTGAGGAGGCCGTTCCCTTAAGGTCCTTTCGACAAATCCCTTTTTTAGGCGACTGTGGCAATATAGTAAAGGAATAGCCAGATTCCAACCCCATTGATAAAATTTTAAGGCTGTCGGAAATATAGGGGAATGCATATGGTTGTTGCTGGTTAACCCTTTGCGATTAGGGCAGAACCGTATATTGAATTTATGGCTGCTGTATCAATAATGTTTGCGATTTTTGTCTAGTTAATTAATCTAAGAGCGGCTTATGCCGATCATATTAACCGCAATATATAATGATCAGCAAGTGAAATTTAGGGAATGAGGTATGCAGGATACAACTTCAACTCCTTAACTTAGAACTCTGAATTCGGAACAGAAGATGTCTACCATACTGATAGTTGATGATGAATTAAGCATGCGGGAATTCCTCCAGATCTTTCTTGAGAAGGAAGGATACTCAGTCATAACTGCTGCTGACGGCAAAAATGCCCTGGATATAATAAAACAGGAGGATATTGATCTTGTTGTCTCAGACATAAAAATGAAAACAATGGGGGGCTTGGATCTTCTCAGTTCAACCAAAGAGATCAGTAGTTCTATTCCCTTTATATTGATAACCGCTTTTGCTTCTCCGGAAGATGCAGTCAGTGCCATGAAATATGGGGCTTTTGATTATATAACCAAACCCTTCCAGATTGAGGAACTGATCTCTGTCATCTATTCAGCCTTGGACAGTCTTGACGACTCCCGCCTATCAGAAGATGACAATTTTGAAAATGGTTTCCGGGGAATTTTCGGTAACAGCAGGCCGATGAGGCAGCTTTTTGAAAGAATAAAAAAAATCGGACCGACCCATGCCAATGTTCTGATTTACGGAGAATCAGGGACGGGCAAAGAACTGGCAGCCAAAGCATTACATGAAGAGAGTGAGGCAGCGGCCCATCATTTCGTGCCGGTGATATGTAATGCCATCCCTGAAACCCTTTTTGAAAGTGAACTGTTTGGCTACAAGAAAGGTGCTTTTACCGGGGCTGATACCGATAAAACAGGTCTCCTGGTAACTGCGGATAAAGGTACTGCCTTTTTTGATGAGATAGGGGAGTTGTCTCTCCAGGTCCAGACCAAATTGCTTCGTTTTCTTCAGGAACGGGAGGTAAAAAGAGTAGGTGATAACCAGACCAGACAGGTCAATGTCCGGATAATTTCAGCTACCAACAGGGATTTGGAAGAAGAAATCCGGGCTGAACGTTTTCGGGAAGATCTCTATTACCGCCTGGCCGTCGTTCCTGTCCGGATGCCGCCTCTCCGGGAGCGTAAAGAGGATATCCCGATTCTGGTTGACTATTTTCTTGAAAAGTATTCCAGGGCCTTTAACAAGGAGGCGCCACGTCTTTCTTCCTATGCCCTGGAAGTCCTCATGGGATACAATTTCCCGGGTAATGTCAGGGAACTGGAAAACATAATAGAACGGGGAGTGGCCATGGCCACTTCCAATCTCATTCTTCCGGAAAGCATCAATGTTTCTAACACCGGTTCGGAAAAAAGAAATAAGGATAACAGGCAATCAGCTATTCCGGCAGTCACCAGTGAGGAGGAACTCTTTGATCTCGGGCTTGAAAAGGTAATGGCCAGGCTGGAAAAAGAACTTGTTCAGCTCGCCCTGCAAAAAGCTGATAATTCAAAGATGAAAGCGGCCAATCTCCTGCAGATAAGTTTCCGTTCCCTGCGCTACAAAACCAAAAAATACATGATTGACTGACTGCATCTGAAATGACTACTATGATCGGCCGCCTGGCCACTCGTATCTCGGCCACTGGTGAACGCTTACAAAAAAAACCATGAAACGACAACATAGCCACCTTAAAAATTCCCTGTTATGGGTACTTTTTTTCCGGATTCTCCTGCTTACTGTCTGCCTGGGTATTACCATTGTCCTGGAGCAGGAGGAAGCGGACCTGATTTCCGCCTCTATTGACTATGTGGTTCTTTTTACAACCCTGATTTACATATTTACTATATTTTCTGCTGTTCTTACCAAAAAAATACCCTATCTCAGAGTATTTTCCTGCCTGCAGATAATAGTCGACGTTTTTCTCATTACGCTCCTGATTGTTTATACCCAAAGCAGTCAGTCTATTTTTATGATCATCTATTTCTTCCCCATTATCTGCGGTGCCTTCCTGCTTCACCATAAAGGCGGCCTCTTTATAGCGGCAATTACCAGTCTGTGTTACGGGGCCGTATTATATGCTGAGTTTTCCGGTATTTCTGCCTATTTCATTCCGGGTTTCAAATCGCATCTGCCTAATCCGGAAACCGGCCTTCACCATTTTGCTGTTTTCGGAATCATTTTTTTTCTGGTTGCTGTTTTAAGCTCTACTCTGGCTGAACGACTGTACAGAGTGGAAAGGGCCCTGACAAAAACAAGCCATGATCTTGATCAACTCTCCTATCTCTACAAGCAGATCTTTGATGACATTAACACCGGAATTATTACAGTTGACGACCAGGGATTAGTTACTTCCTTTAACAGAGCGGCGGAGAAAATAACAGCTTATAAGAATTCCGAAATATTTGGCAGAAAAGCGGCCGATTATCTGCCCCAGCTTTATGAAGAGAACATAGTAGACCCGGAAAACCGTTCCATGTTCTGGTTAAACCGCAAGGACGGGGGTAAGATCCCTATCGGCTATTCATGGACGCCGTTAAACATCAATGAAGGGAACGGTAAAAGCCGGGTATATACTATTCAGGATCTGAGCCGGATTAAAGAGATGGAAGACAAGGTCCGCCAGGCTGAAAAAATGGCGGCAATCGGTAAGATGGCAGCCGGCCTTGCCCATGAGTTCCGTAATCCCATAGCCGCTATTTCCGGAGCAAGCCAGGTATTAAAAAAAGAGATTCCCGGCAACAGTTCTTATGATGGTCTTATAAAAATTATAAGTCGGGAGAGTGAAAGGCTTGAGGTCACCATACGCGATTTCCTGCAGTTTTCCAAACCCGCGGTTCCGGAAAAAAGTTGGGCTTCTCTATCAGTTATTGTTGATGAAGTTATTGAGATCCTCAGCCAGGCAACAGGCTGGGCAGACTGTTACAGGGTAGTAAAGGATTTTCCTGATAATTTTGACATCTGGGGAGATGCCGGGCAGGTCAAACAGATAATTATAAACCTGGTGGTCAATGCAGCAGATTCCATGGAAGAAAAGGGGGGAGTGATTACCGTATCGGTCGAGGATAAAGAAATAGATAGTAATGAAACGGTTGTTGTACGTGTATCTGATAATGGTAAAGGTTTTACGGAAACAAATCTTAAAAAAATATTTGATCCTTTTTATACCAGCAGGAAAAATGGAACCGGCTTGGGCCTTGCCACTGTTAAACAGTTGGTTGAAGGTCACGGGGGTACAGTATGGGCGGCCAATAAACAGAAGGGTCCAGGCGCAATTATAAGTTTCACTCTGCCGCTGCCCTCCTGAAAATAAGGTAATCATTGCGGCTCGCTTGACCTGTTCAGGCAATGGCCTTACTGTCTGTCTGGTAACTCGTTTAATTCATGTAAAAAATTTTTCCTTAACAAAAGCGGTAAGTTTTCGGCATAAGTAGGACGCCCGAGAAGGAATCCCTGGACAGCGTCACAATTCATTCTGCTTAATGCATCAAGTTGTTCCCTGGTTTCCACCCCCTCTCCGATAACCTCCAGATTAAGGCTGTGGGCCAAACTGATGATGGAATTGACCAGGGCACAGGACCTCTGGTCATCAGGCAGCCGGGAGACGAAAGAACGGTCTATTTTCACCTTGTCCACCGGTAGACAGTTGAGATAGACCAGGGAGGAATAGCCGGTTCCGAAGTCATCGAGGTGGATCTCAAAGCCAAGATCATGGGCTTCGTTAAGCACTTTTATGCCTCTCTCAAATTCATGGAGGAGGTTGGTTTCGGTTATCTCCAATGACAGGCCTAACTCCGGAGACTGGTAACTGTAGTCTTTGAGCAGGCTTCGGAGAGTATTGATGAAATCACCGGCCAGTAACTGCTGGGCAGCAATGTTGATGGAAACATTTATCTTATGATCATGCCGGGTTTCGGCCAGCCATGCCTTATGCTGTTCACAGCTCTTTTTTAATACCCATTTCCCCAGATCGGTAATCAGGTGGGCATCTTCAGCTATGGGTATGAATTCCCCCGGGCTTATCTGTCCCAGAAGCCGATTATTCCAGCGCAACAGGGCCTCGGCACTTTTCAGACCGCCATCTGCCAAACTAACGATGGGCTGGTACAGCAGATAGAATTCCTCCCGTTCAAGGGCGCCCTGGAGTTCGTGGATGATGGTGTGCCGGTGCTGCATGGCCTTATCTATGGATTTGCCGTAAAAGGTGCAGGTATTGTTCTTGTTTTGGACACTGCCGTGGAGAGCCATCTCAGCCCTCTCGAGAAGCTGGCGGGCCTTGTCGGCATCAAGCGGGGCCACTGCCCCGCCGGCGTTAAGATGGATAAAATATTCCCGGTCCTGATCCTCTATTCTCAGAGGAAAGGATCGTAACAGTTTTTCAGCCACGATTTCGGCATCTGAAGGTCTGGCAACTTCATTGAGGAGTATTGCGAACTTATCACTTTCAATGCGGGCAATTCTGTCACCCGGCCGGACAACTGATTTCAGGTGCCGGGCCACTCTACGCAGGGCAAGATCTCCGGCATAGTGACCAAAGGCATTGTTTATATCCCGGAGGCGGTGAATGTCAAAAACCAGCAGGCCGGTGTAGCGCTGGTTATAACGGGTCCGGCGGATAATTTCTTCGGTCCAGTCCAGCAGCAGCTGCCGGTTGATCAGGCCGGTTAGCAGGTCGTAGTTGGCCTGTTGCTGAATCTGTTGTGCTTTATCGATATGTTCCAGTCCCATGCCTATATCAGCGGCAAACTCTTCAAGCAGCACGATTTCTTCCTGGTTAAATACGTAAGGTATTTTGAGATAGAAGGCCATGACATTTTCAGATCCGTTTTTTTGATCTATGGGTAAGGCGGCCAGGGCCCGGAAGCCTGACTTAAGGGCTTGTTTTTGCAAAAAAATGTTGTTTTTGGGGGAACGGATATCACTGATCACCACTGTCCGGCTATATTTCAAGGCAACTAGTTCGGGACTGTGGTTATGAACGAAGGCCGGGGTCTGGTGGTTATCTCTTATGGCCTGGAGATAGTTGTCTGACGGACCGTAGCTGGTTACCGGCACCAGACAGCCTTTGGTTTCATCAATTCTGCCTATCCAGGCAAAGGAGCAAAGGCCATATTCAACAGCAAGGCAACAGGCCTCATGAAGAAATTGGTTGCGGCTGTGGATTCGAAAAATCGCCCTGTTAATGCTGTTCAGCAACCGGTATACCCGGTTCACCCTTTCCAGATGTTCTGCATTCCGGGACAAGTCCGCTAGACTTCGGCAGATAAAGAAGAACAGCAACATCCCGGCGACCAGAACAAACAGCCAGCCCTCGAAGGTGTAGACAAGGGCTGGGGTTTCCGGATCTCTGAAGATCAGACCGGCAAAATAATCAGACAAAAAGACTAAAACCGTGGCGACAACCAGGTAAATGAAAGTCATCCGGACCGCAGTCAGATTGACCTTTTTTTGTGTATACTTTTGATTGAGCTGAATCACTTCCGGATCCCTTTCTCCCATACATCAGCGCTTGATGAGGCTGCGGAGCAGCTTTTGTTCCAGAGTATACTGTTGACCAAGGACAGCGCCTGTCGCTCTATTCAGGTTGACAATATCACTCTGTGAATTTATACCGTAAATGGTACTGCAGTTATAGTTGAGGCAGAACATGGGTTTTGCCTTGAAAATACAGCCGTTTGGTCCTAAATAGACGCATTCGGAGCCGTCATCGTGCTGGAAGCTGACATCTACATCCAGCAGAAGATTGACAAGGAGCAAAATACTGTCGGTTTCCCCGGCCATGAAGGCTGAACAGCAGCCACCCCCGTTTTTTTGGCCACATTTCGCGCAGAGATCGAATATGGCCATTGCTGCCATCTGTTCTTCCAGGCCAGCAATCAGTGGCTTAAGCCTGGCAAGTTCTTTCTGGATGGCAATGTCGGCTTTAAGGGTGCTATGGTAATTACGGTAAAGATCAAGGGCCAGGTCAAGCTTGGTAGTCACATCGCTGAAATAGAGTTTATTTAATTGAGTTATCATAATATGTTCCTGTTGGCAAGTATCCAGAAACACTATCCGGCTTTTATTTTTTGCAACCGTTTGTCAAGGGTTGTATTTTTTTGTAAGCCTGAACAGGATATCAGAGTTTGAATATCAAAAAAAATCTATTAAAGTTATCCACAGGTTGGGTAAAAAATCCGGTTTTGGTTCAATTTGGGTTAATCTAAAAACAAAAGCATGAATAAAGGATGTTGAGAAAAATTACAGATACCCTTCGAGGGTCCGCGGTTTTAATTCTGCTTCCCATCCTGACTTTGCTGGCAAGTGTTATCGGCCTGACAGGTATGTTGATCTTCCGGATTTCCCCCCGGAAGATTCAGGCTGTGCCGGCACTGTGGGGGAAGATACTGCTCAAGGCCGGCGGGGTCCGGGTAATTGTTAGAGGGCTGGAAAATATTAAAGAGGACAGGCCCTATATATTTGCTGCCAACCATCAGAGCCAGTTTGATATCTTTGCCATGCACGCCGCCTTTCCCCATGAATTTTGCTGGCTTGCCAAAAAAGAGCTTTTCCGGATTCCCCTGTTTGGACAGGCCATGCGCCTGGCCGGTTATCTGCCGGTGGACAGGAGTCATGGCCGTCAGGCCATGAAGAGTCTGATTGAGGCAGCCAAAAGTATTGCCGAAGGCAGTTCCGTTATTATCTTTCCCGAGGGCACTAGAAGTCCCGACGGCAGACTTCAGCGTTTTAAAGGCGGCAGCACGATAATCGCCGTTAAGTCGGGAGTGCCCATGGTGCCTGTAGCTATTTCCGGTACCCACGATATTCTCCCCAAAGGTAAATTGCTGGCCAGGCCCGGCACCATTACCATAAAAGTGGGTAAACCCCTGGATACTTCCGGATTTACCATGAAACAGAAACACGAGCTGGCCGACCTTGTTCATGACAAGGTGGCTGAGTTGCTCGAACCTGAGCCGAGTGTTGCCCATTAGAAAGCATTCCATCATATCCTGCCTTCAGATTACAGTTTTATCACCAGTTCACCTTCTGCGCAGTTCATTTCTACCCCGACACCTACAGGCAGAGTAAGGTTCTTTTTGCCGTGTCCTACCGGAAAACCTGCCCAGACCGGGAAATTTTCCTGCTGAAACAGTTCCAGCACCCGGTCATATATCTCTTTTTCATTTCCGCAATTACAGAATTCACCCAGGATCAGACCGGCTACATCCTTGAACCTGCCGGCCATATAGAGATGGGTAAAAAGCCGGTCAATCCTGTAAGGCGATTCTCCCACATCCTCCAGGAAGACAATTTTGTTTCGCCAGGAGACTTCGTAGCTGGTTTCCATAAGATGGGTCAGGGTAGTTAAATTACCGCCGGTCATGATTCCTGAGCCATTACCCGGCTTAAGGACTTTCAGCCCCTGGGGACTGAGCCGGAGAGTGGCCCGGCCGGTCAGACGGTCAAAAAAATAAGCCAGGGAGCCCTTATCGCATTTATTTAAAGTGGTAAGCATGGGACCGTGCAAGGTGAGCAGATTACTGTACTTGTAAATGGCCTGTAAAAGACCGGAGACATCGCTGAAGCCTACCAACAGCTTGGGATTGGCCCGGATGAACTGATAGTCCAGGAAGTCCAGGATAGGCAGGCAGCCATAGCCGCCTCTTACCGGAATTACCGCCTTGATTTCCGGGTCTTTCCAAATCTGTTCAATTGTCCTTAAACGCTGCCGGGCCGATCCGGCCAGATAGCCTTTTCCGGTAGGGAGATGATCCGGCAGCCTGACTCGAAAGCCGTGATTTTCCAGGATACTGACACCCTGCTGAAACTCGTCTTTCTTCCAGGGACCGGAAGGAGCAATTATTCCCAGGATATCTCCTTCCTTAAGCAGAGGCGGGACAATCAGAGAGAAATCAGCTGTTTCTGGCATAGAGTATCTGCAAACCGGTTAAGGTCAACATCGGCTCCAACGAGTCAACAATTGAGGTACAGGAAGCAATTACCTCAACTTGGCCGCCGGTGGCTATTACTTTGGGTTGTTCAGAAAATTCTCTGGACAGTCGTTTCACCATACCTTCCACCAGTCCTGTAAAACCATAGATAAAACCGGATTGCAGAGCGGTTTCCGTGCTGTCACCTATGGTCCGGGAGGGAAAAGTGCTCAGGTCCACCCTGGGCAGTTTGGCCGCTTTTCTGGCCAGGGCGTCACTGGTAACTTTTAAACCCGGGGCAATAGCCCCACCCAGATATTCAGCCTGACCGGTAATACAGTCAAAGGTAATGGCGGTACCGAAATCGATTATAATCAGGGCCTGGCGATAGAGATTGTATCCAGCCACACAGTTGATAATACGGTCGGCACCGACCTCCTCCGGATTCCTGGTAGCTATGGTGATGCCGGTATCAAGATGGGGCCCCACTTCCACAGGAAAAGATCCGGTATACTGCCGGGCCAGATCGCGCCAGCTCTTCTTGAGCGCGGGTACAACCGAGCCTATGATAACCTTGTTTATAAGGTCCAGGGAAAGTCTTCTGGCGGCAAAAAGTCCGTGGAGTACGACTGCCAGGTCATCAGCAGTGGCATGCCGGCAGGTCTGCAGCCGCCAACAGGCCAGAATATCGGTTTTCCGAAAAAGACCGATGACGGTATGGGTATTTCCTATGTCTACTGCCAAAAGCATGGGAATTCCGGTCTATAATTCATATTGGGTCCTGCTATCAATAAATTATTGGGCAAAACAGTCTGCACCGTCTCCATGGTACTGCCGAAGATCAGCTCTTTAATAACCCCGTGACCGTAAGCGCCCAAAATTACAAGAGAATCATGAGGAACCCGGTAAAGATTAACAGTAAAATCTTTGGATTTAAATACTTGCCACTCTCTTACCTGCTCCTCCATCTCCTTGTCCAGGCTTTCATCTCTAATCACTTTTTTATAAATTTCTTCTTTCTGTTTACCCTCCTCCTGAGTAAAGACATCCAGGGGCAGACCTGACAGCCGGGAGAGATCAAGCCCCAGACGCAGGGCCTTGATCGCATTCCGAGAACCGCCGAACAGCACCGTTATGCTTTGCCATTTCTTATAGACAGCACTACCGAGCAGCACCGGAAAATGGGCTGCCTGAATCAGTCGTCTTACCTTGGGTCCGATGTAGCCCAGACCTATTTTAGTGGAAAGATCACTGACGCTGCGCGGACAGCACATGAAAGAAAAGTGAGATGGAAGATCGGGAAGACCTGCGGCAGTGAAGGTCTCAGTATGCAGAAAATCCGGTTCAGGCATACCCTGGTATTCAAAAATCTCCTGTACATGTTTCCGGGAGGTTGAAGGATCCTGGAGGTACGAGTTGTCAAGATCTACCTGAACAACATCAAAGGTAAAGTAGATCAAAAATTTGGTATAAAGGGGAATATAGACAACAGGAGTGATTCCAAGGGTTTTGCAGAAATAGGTAGACTGCAGAAGCAATTCACGACCCAGGGGAGTATTGCGAAAAATATGAAGCAGTTGTCTTTCCATTACATTATGGTTAAATTTTAGTAAATGACAAAATAAAATAAACCATATTTTATAAATTGCAGTGCAGTGTAATACTGTAATAGAGTCTTGCCAAATAATTATTCCTGAAAATTTTAAAAATTTCAAACCTTGAAAATGACGGAAAACAGAGGTAAGAGAAGAAAAAAAATATTTCAATGCCATTGCTGCGGAAAAGTCTTGCCTTACTGTTTCAACTGCCCCTGCGGTTTTATGATCTGTTATGATTGTTTCATGGAGAACAGGTGGGGTTTAAGTAATGGACCTACCTGGGTCTGTCCTGACTGTGGCAGGGTCAGAATGACTTATTAAACGTAATCACTTGAATACGGCCTGATAGCGTTATTAATATTATTTCAGTTCAGAAAATGCAGCAAAGGACCGTTGCCCTCTCCTATATGGTAAGAGGCGCTTTTTTCTATAAGCCGGGTCGTAAACTCCGAAGCACCGGTAAAAGCCTTTCGATCCTCTCCGCTTAACAGATGATAAGCAGTAAAGGCGCTGGAAAAGATGCAGCCGGTACCATGAAGATTGGGGCTTTTTATGTGAGAATGAGAGAGCGAGAAAACTTCCGGCTCTTTCCCGGAAGACCCGGCGCCCCTTGGTGGCAAAGGTCTTTTAATAAGAAAATCCGTCACCAGTTCCGGACTTTTTTCCGTATGACCTCCTGTTAAACAGACAGCTCTTAAACGGGAAAAAGCGGCTAGTATCCCGGCTGATGCCTGACAGGCCTTTTTGCTTTCAGAACAGTCCATACCGCTGATTGCTGCCAGTTCATCCAGGTTGGGAGTTATTACAGTGGCCAGTTTAATGACTTCCCTGATATCTTCAATAGTTCCGCCTTGCTCCTGGTTGTCATAGAGCGAATCACCACTGCCTGCAACTGTTACCGGGTCAAAGATTATCTCTCCTTTATAATCGGCCAGAATCTCTTTTAATCCTTGAGCAATCGCAGGACTTCCCAGCATACCTATTTTTATATGGCTGATATTCAGGTCAGTCAGGACATTATTTACCTGGTCTTTGACTAGGGTAGGGGAGAGAGGAAAAAAATAACTTACTCCTCTGGTATTCTGGCAGGTGACAGCAGTAATAACCGCCCCGCAGTAAACCCCGAGGGTCGTGAAAGTCTTGATATCCGCCTGAATACCGGCCCCCCCTGAAGGGTCTGAACCGGCAATAACCAGGGCGGTCTGGCTCAAGTCCGATCTCATCTATTCAGCTGAATCACCCTTTTTGATATCCTGCACGGTTACCTGGAAATTAAGCTTTTTCCCGGCCAGAGGATGATTAAAATCTATGGTCACCCGGTCGCCGTTGACCTCGGTTACCGTAGCCGGGATATCGTGTTTTTCCCCCTGGTGTTCGGTTTTGAAGCCGACAATTACCCCGGGGCTGATTTCCACGTCCTGTTCCCATGAGGAACGGTCAACAGTATGTATCAGATCTTCGAGTTTGTGGCCGAAGGCCTTTTCAGGTTCGGAGGAGATGGTTCTGGTTTCCTTGACTTCCATACCCACAACCCCTTCATCAATAGCAGGCAGCACACTGCCGCTCCCTATTTTGAATTCGAGGGGGCCGTTGTCTTTGGAAGAGTCGAAAATCTCACCGTCTTCCAGGTAACCTTCATAGGTAATAGTTACAGTGTCACCACTTTCTGCTTTTGTCATAGTTTCCAGTCAGTTTAAAAAAGTATTTTAAATTCAATGAGATTCTGATATGTTGAAGCTGATATTTGTAACTTCTCATTAACCCTGCAACGATATTCATTATTCCGTCATTCCCCGGCTTGACCGGGGAATCCAGAAACCCCACAAAAGCACTGGATTTCCGCTCCCGGATCGGGGGTCCGGGACAAGCTTAGCGGGAATGACATTAATAGTAATAATATCGAATCTTCAAAGTTGCCAGGACTTATTGAGAACTTGCAGAAAATTAATGTTAGCATAGATTACAGTTTGTTACAACAAACTATTCATCATTGCGCGGGTCGCCGGTCATCTGCGGTCAGGATAAAGATCAGCTGCAAGGGCCGGAAATTTAACTTACTTAACTCATGGAATAGACAGAATGACGAAACAGAGGGCAAACGGCATACTTATTCATCTGACATCTCTGCCGGGTCCTTACGGTATAGGAGATATTAACTCGGGGCTCGATTTTATTGATTTTTTGAGGGAGGGTGGACAGTCATACTGGCAACTCCTTCCTCTTACTCCGGGTACTGAATTTTTTGATTATTCCCCTTACATGGCCATGTCCGCTCTAGCGGGCAATCCCCTGTTAATAAGCCCTGATCTGCTCATTGCTGACAGGCTTATTGATAAAGAAGATATTCCTCCTGACCCCGGCTTCCTGGAGTATAGAGTAAAATACTCGCTGGCCACTCCTTTCAAGGAAGAGATACTGAGGAGGGCATTTTCAGGCTTCAAGGCAAAAATAAATCTGCAGAAGGATTTTCAGCACTTTTGCGATCAACACGGCTGGGTCGATGATTACGCTTTATTCCAGGCCTTGAAAAAGAAATATGAAAGTAAACCCTGGTACCAGTGGCCTGATGAGCTGGTACGCCGTAACTCGGAGGCCCTGCAGAAGACGGCAAAAGAATTAAGTGAAGAGCTGGACTTTCACAAATTCACCCAGTTTATTTTTTTCCGGCAATGGGATCTGCTAAAAAAAAAGGCCGCCGAAAAAGAGATCAGCCTGGTGGGAGACATCCCGATCTATGTCAGCCTGGACTCTGCTGATGTCTGGGCCAACCAGTACTCTTTCGACCTGGATAGAAAAACATTTGAGCCCCGGCATGTGGCTGGCGTGCCCCCGGATTATTTCAGTAAAACCGGTCAGCGCTGGGGCAATCCTCTTTATCTCTGGGGTACAGCAAAAAAACCCAATAAAGAACTGGAAGACTGGTGGCGCCTCAGGTTCCGTACTATCGCAGAATGCCTGGATGTGGTCCGCATAGATCATTTCCAGGCATTTGCCTTCTACTGGGAGGTCCCCTGGGAAGAAAAAACCGCGGTAAACGGTAAATGGAAAAAGGGGCCCGGCGTTTCCTTTTTTAAAAGGATATCTGATTCAATCAGGGATCTGAGCATTATTGCCGAGGATCTGGGAATGTATAATGAAGAGGTGAGCAGGTTGTGTCATAAGCTGGGTTATCCGGGAATGAAAGTCCTGCAGTTTGCCTTTGATTCAGATCCCCATAATCTTCATCTGCCCCACAATTTCGGTCATGATAACTGGGTGGTATACACTGGTACCCATGACAATGATACTACTGTGGGCTGGTATCTGGACCCCGAAGTCCCAGAGAAAGCTAAACAGCAGGCCAGACGTTACTGCAACAGCGACGGGAGCATTATCAACCAGGATTTTATCAGGCTGGCCCAGTCCTCTGCGGCCTGGCTGGCTGTCATTCCCATGCAGGACGTTTGCAGTCTGGGCAGTGACTGCCGGATGAACCTGCCGGGTGAGGAAAAGGGTAATTGGCGCTGGCGCTGTCCTTCTCATTTTCTTTCCCCTGAAAATAGTGATTATCTGAGAGATGAGACCGGGTTTTACGCAAGGCTGGCCTGGAACAGGAAGTGAAAAGCGGCGAGCAGAATAAGATGAAAATATTGGCACTCAACGGCTCGCCCCGGGAAAAGGGCAATACTCAGGTACTTCTGGAGGCCATAAACAGGGGAGTAGTCGCAGCCGGTGGCGAAATGGAGATAATCCGCCTGAGTGACCTGGATATTGCCCCCTGCATAGCCTGCGGGGGCTGTAACAAGGAAGGGAAATGCCTGGTCAGGGATGACATGACAATCGTTTATGACAAGATTGAAGAGAGCAGAAGAATAATTCTGGGTTCTCCCATATATTTCTACGGTATATCAGCCCAGGCCAAGGCCTGTGTGGACAGGGCCCAGGCCCTTTGGTCCCTCAAGTACATCCTGACCGCCGAGAAAGACCGTAACCGGGATTCCTCCTATAAAGGCTATTTTGTTTCAGTGGCTGCCAGCCGGGGGGAAAAGGTTTTCTGCGGGGCTGAACTCACAGCCCGCTATTTTTTTGATGCCCTGGATTTTTTCTACGGCGGGGCTTTTTTAGTAAAAGGTGCGGATAGGCGCGGAGAAGTCGGCGGCTTCCCTGAAGAACTTGAGCGGGCCAGGGAATGTGGATTGAATATTGTCAAAGGTAATAATATCTCTTGACAACAAAGGCCTGATATTTTAGTAGTGAACACTTTCCTCATGGCCCCTTCGTCTAGTGGTTAGGACGCCGGCCTCTCACGCCGGTAACACGGGTTCGAGTCCCGTAGGGGTCACCAAGTAGGTTTTTAAAGAAAATTAGAAAATTCAAGGGGTTAGGCAATCTGCTTAACCCCTTTTTTATTGTTTATTGCATTTTTGCTCCAATTTTGCTCCAATAAGTAAAAAAGAATCTGAACAAGGGGAGGGCAAAATGGCAGCCATCAAGAAACGAGGCCCTTATCAGTGGCAGGCCAGGATTAGGCGTAAGGGCTGGCCCGTCCAAACCAAGACCTTTTCCAGCAAGGCTGATGCCCAGGCCTGGGCCAGGGAGATAGAAAACGAGATGGACCGGCGGGTGTTCATCAGCAGAAAGGAGGCTGAAAACACTACGCTTGAGGAGGCTCTTCAGCGCTACCGGGAAGAATACATTCCCAGGCTGGCCCAACCCAAGACCGAGTATAACCGGGTGAGGCAGATTCTCCGGCATGACATATCATCTCAGTTCCTGGCCACAATCCGCACCATAGACATTAACGACTATATCAAGTTCAGAGAGAAAGAAGTAAGGCCCAAAACCATCAGATTAGAATTATCCCTGCTGTCACGACTCTTTGAGGTGGCCGCGAGTGACTGGGGCATGGAAAGCCTGGGAAATCCGGTCAAGCGAGCCACCAAGCCCAAGCTCCCCAAGGGACGTGAACGAAGACTGAAAGAGGCGGAGGAGGAAAAATTGCTGGAACATTGTTTCAGCCGGTTACGGCCAGTCATCTTATTTGCTTTGGAAACTGCCATGCGGCGGGGTGAGATTGCCGAACTGACCTGGGAAAATGTCGATCTTAAGCGGCGCAAAGCCCACCTTCCTGCAACAAAAAACGGCGAAGCCCGCGATGTGCCGTTATCGTCTCCTGCCTTAACCATTCTAAAAGAGTTGATACCTGATAAAACGGTTCCTATCAGTGGGAATGTATTCGGGATAAGCAAGGATCGTATAACACATGGCTTCTGGGAAACCTGTCAAAAAGCAGGGATTGAGGATCTGCGATTTCATGATCTGAGACACGAGGCGACATCCCGGCTCTTTGAGAATACCGACCTTGATGTTATGGAAATCCGGGCGATCACCGGCCATAAAAATATGCAGATGTTGGCAAGATACAGTCACCTGCGGACCCATCGCCTGGCCGACCGGCTGGATGGTGCAAAACGCGGGGCAAGCCGCAGATAAAAGTAAATATTCCTATCCGGACAAGGCATTCTTCTGTGTCCGGGATGGACACATGTATTACTGCGTATCCCTTCTCAGCCCCTATCAAATCATACTACCCTCGGTCCATAACCCTGCAACTACAACCAAAACCCTCCTAATAAAAGGGAAAATACTTGACACCGTGAACTATTAACAAGTAGACAAGAATAATAGAGTATAGGGGCAACAGTAATGGTTTTCGGGGTTATTCGATTTTAGTTGGTGGTTTTACTGGTAGCTTGTGAAAATTGTTCGAGGGGGCTGGAC
The DNA here is from genome assembly GCA_046497465.1 of Desulfobia sp. Classification (GTDB taxonomy): domain Bacteria; phylum Desulfobacterota; class Desulfobulbia; order Desulfobulbales; family SURF-16; genus JAWLDV01. The sequence continues at coordinate 187 of JAWOFO010000062.1, read as the reverse complement.
TGAATTTTTACCGATATGAGGTAAACAGGTTTAGCATGTTTCTGGTAATGTTTAACAAAATTTGGCATATCACCCAATTGATCCACCTATATGATCATGCGTGTGGACAAGATCTTTTTAATAGGACAGATTGGGCGGCATGATATCGAGAAACTTTATAATTATTTCATAATTACTTCCAAGTTTC
>JAWOFO010000035.1:0-66857 GCA_046497465.1 Desulfobia sp. | reverse complement strand
CAGGCAGCTCAAATTATACAGCTCCCAAAAGTTCCTGATAAAAGCTGTCAGGGACTTTTTTTCATAGACCAACCATCCAACTTTGCCCGGATGGCGGAACTGGTAGACGCAAGGGACTTAAAATCCCTTGGCACAATGTGCCGTGCGAGTTCGATCCTCGCTCCGGGCACCAGTAAAAACAACTACTTATGTGTAGGTGTTAAAAAGAAATCGAATAAAACAGCTTACACAAGAGTAACACTTTCCTCCGGTTTAAAGCTCTGGCAGGCATATCCGGAGCATGGTCCTTGTCTTCATCCATCTCCACCTGAGAAGGTCCTTTTAACGGTAGATTTTCTTTTCATATATCCACTATTGACGAACATAAGCCTGATTTATAGTGTTTATGTAGAGTTGATTTTATAGCAGTAAAATATTTCTTGCTATAAAAAAACAGGAAAATGATTATCATGACACTATGTTTTAAGGAGAAGATACTATTATGCAGTATACAAAGATTTTCGGTATAGATAAGGAAGTATCTCGGGTAGCCTTGGGGACTTGGGCTATTGGCGGCTGGATGTGGGGAGGAACTGATGAAGATCTTTCGGTAAGGACCATTCACGCCGCTCTGGATAAGGGGATTAATGTTATTGATACCGCGCCGGTCTATGGTTTCGGCCGTTCCGAGAAGATTGTCGGCAAGGCGCTGAAGGAGTATGGCGGCCGGGAGGGGATTGTCCTGGCCACCAAGGCCGGTTTGGAGTGGAATGAGGATAAGATCAGGCGCAACTCGAGCCGGGAGAGAATAAGAAAAGAGATTGAAGACTCTCTGCAGAGACTGAAAACAGATTACCTGGACCTTTATCAGATCCATTGGCCGGACAGTCGGGTGCCTTTCGAGGATACAGCCGGGGAGTTGGAAAAGCTGAAGGCTGAAGGTAAAATCAGGGCCGCTGGAGTAAGTAATTTTTCCCCGGAACAGATGGAGGCCTTTCTAAAGGGAGGGGAACTCGTATCAAATCAGCCACCTTATAACCTGTTTGAAAGATCTATAGAAGAGGATGTTCTGCCTTATTGTCAGAAAAAGGGTATTGCCCTTTTTACTTACGGGGCCTTGTGCCGGGGCTTATTAAGCGGCGGGATGAAAAGGGACAGGCGCTTTGAAGGTGATGATCTGCGCAGGATAGATCCCAAATTTCAAGAGCCCCGTTTCGAAAGCTACTTAAAAGCAGTGGAGCACCTGGATGAATATGCACGGGAAGCCTTCGGTAAGAGGATTTTACATCTTGCCGTACGCTGGATTCTGGATCAGGGAATTGATGTGGCCCTGTGGGGGGCGAGGCAGCCTGAGCAGATAGACCCCTTACCGGCAATCATGGATTTTTGCCTTTCCGATGATGATAAAAAGAAGGTTGACTGGATCCTGCAGGAGTGGATAACGGATCCGGTGGGGCCTGAATTTATGGCCCCGCCTCTTTAAAAGCTGGTGTCTTTCATGTGAAAGGCAAGTTCCTCGTAACTGTATCCTTCCATTATGCATCTTCTTCAAAAGAGGGGCAGGGAGCGGCTACTTTGAGCAGGCGACTACGCCTGGAGTTTAAGGCCCCGGGGCTTCTCTGTGTAAGCACCAAGCAAGTATTTCCACCCGGAAAATGTCCATCGGACTTGATTAACTGGAGGTTATAATATGGAGGATGTAACCTTTGCTTTGGCCCTGATTCTGGGGATGGGGTTTGTGGCCTCCAAGCTTGCCCAGTTCCTGCGTCTGCCCTCGGTAACCGGCTATATTCTGGCCGGGATTGTCTTGGGGCCCAGTGGCTTGAATTTCATAACCCAGGATATAGTTGAAGACGAGCTCGGTCATTTCATCCAGATCGCCCTGATGCTTATCGCTTTTGGCATAGGGGAGCATCTGGAATTAAATAAACTGCGCCATACCATAAAAAGTGTCGGCTTTATCAGCTTTTGCGAGAGCGGTGCCACCTTTCTGCTGGTGGCAGCCGGCATTTTTCTGATTCTCTTATTAATCGGTTCCCCCCAGGTAGTCTGGAACCTGACTGATTATATCTATGTATCTCTGCTTTTGGGGGCGGTTGCCATTGCCACAGCCCCGGCAAGCACTCTGCACGTCATAAGGGAAATAAGGGCATCAGGGCCGATGACCACAACCCTGCTGCAGGTGGTGGTGGTCAATAACAGCCTGGCAATCATCGTGTTCGGCATCATTCTTTCCCTGGTAAACAAATTAATCAGCGGTGGAAACGATCTGGGTATTTCCTTGCTGCTTACCATTGTGATCAGCAGTCTTGCCGATGTCCTGGTTTCCCTGTTTATGGGAGTGATCACCGGGCTTTTGATTGATTTTACCATCAACCGGCTCAAGTACCGCAGCGAAATACTCATTGCCGGTCTTTCTCTTCTCCTCCTTTGCGGGGAGACAGCCCGGGCTCTGGAATTCTCACCGCTTCTGGCCGGCATAGCAGCTGGTTTTATTATTGTTAACCGCAATCTCCGGGACGTCAGGCTGTTCCGGGTCCTGAATTACTTTGAACCGCCTATTTATGTTCTTTTCTTCGCTCTGGCCGGAGCCCACCTTGATTTTTCCCTTTTTTCCACTGTCGGCTTACTGGGTTTCAGTTACTTCCTGTTTAGGGCTGCCGGCAAGTATATGGGTGCCAGACTGGGTGCCTGCCTGACCGCTTCCTCTCACGCAATACGCAACAATATCGGCCTGGCCCTGATTCCCCAGGCCGGGATTGCCATTGGTCTTATCTTTTTGATACAGGGTTACCCCAACCTGGATCCATATGTCTCGACAATAACCACGGTGGTCCTGGCTGGTGTCTTTCTCTCGGAACTGTTCGGGCCGATCTTTACTAAATATGCCATGGAGGCGGTCGGGGAAGCTTTGGCCTTAAGGGATGAAGCACAAAGACCGCCCTCCCGGGATATCTGTCCCCTGCCCTGGAAAAAGGAGGAATTCCAACTCGTTCCCTGGACCTGGGAGCGCCTGGAACAGGCGGAAAATCCCAGCGGCGAGCTTATTTTCGGGCTTTCTCATATGGAGACGGCAGGAGGACTTACCAGGATAGCTACTATCCTGGCTCATCATGATCGGGCCATTCCGGTAGCAGTCAGGGTTAACCCTTATGATCCGTCTGTAAATCAGTTAGAGCATCTGGAAGAGAGCCAGAATCTTTTTAGAAGCGCCATAGATGAGGCCTTCAGCATGGGATACCGGCTGGAGACGCTCACCGTTCATTCCAATGACATCGCCAGCGGTATCCTGGAGGCGGTTGCCCTGGCCAATACCAGGACTATTCTTCTGGGCCATCCCAAGACCCAGCCCACCAAACGCCTGCAGTACGTTGTGGATAAGGTGGCAGCCAGGGCCACCTGCCCGGTCATAGTAATCAGATTCTCCGGGGTGTTGCATACGGAAAGGATTATGGTGGCTCTGACCAGTCTCGGAGAGCTGGAGCACTTACGTGATGTAATATCTTCTCTGGCTGCGATCGGCCACCATAAAGTCACTTTCTTCTACCTGATGCCTCCTGAGACTCCGGCAGATGAGCAGGAAGAGGCCAGAAAGGAACTGATGGCCTGGGCCGAGGACACCGCATTATCGGCCACAGTCCAGGGCAAGGTAGCCACAACCGAAGCCCGCCTGGCCTCAATTGTCGAGGAGGCAGAGTATTATGATTTGGTGGTCATGGATGCCACGCCGGTGCACGGACTCAAGCGGGTCTTCTTTGGTTCCCTGGCTGAAAGCGTGGCCCAGCAATGCGACAAAAACATTCTAATGGTCCACAGCAGTAATACAAGCTAAATAGCTCCAAATAAACCTCTGCAGGCCCGGGCATGTCAAACGGTTTTTATAATATTTAAGGTCAATATCCTTGCGCATTACTGAATTGCTTCATAAAAAATAATTGGCGGCTTCCTGGAATTCTAAAGTGGATCTATTTAGTCAATTCCTGTTCATAAATCTCGCAATCCGACTGACTGTAAAGTACAAACCGAACATTTTTGACATATTCCAGCTGTGGTATCTGATCCCGGATGGTCTCCAGGGCGATTCGAGCAGAGTCTTTTATCGGATACCCGAACGCCCCCGAGGAAATCGCCGGAAAAGCGATTGACGCAATTTTATGTTTTTCAGCCAGATTCAGGGCATTGCGATAGCAAGCCGCCAGCAGTTGATTCGCTGGTTTATCCCGACCGTATATAGGTCCCAGGCAGTGAATGACATATTTATTGGGCAGATTGTGACCGCCTGTTATTACAGCTTCCCCCGGCTTGATAGGCGCCAGTGGCCGGCATTCTTCCTCAAGCCCTGGTCCGGCGGCAATGTGAAGTGCCCCGGCCACACCGCCGCCCATCAAAAGCTGCGCATTGGCGGCATTGACAACTGCTGCCATATCATCCTGCCCGGCGATATTCCCCCTGATCACTTCAATTTCCACGCCATTGATCATTTTTTTCATAAAATTTTCCTTTGAAAACAGTTAGTAAAACGCTGAATAATTTGCTTAAGAAAAAATTCAAGTCATAATCCCCGTATGAGGCCGCTGTATCTTGTAGTACTGTCGGACTCGAAAAGAGACATTACTCCCGGAATAAAAAATTTTCCACTACTCTCGCAGAAAATCAAAGGTTTTGCAATAACCGCTGTTGAATTAAGACGGTTTGTAGAATTACAATCAGGAATTGGCGTTCATTGCCTGGTGCTTAATGTTTATTCCTTCACTGATAAAGGCCACATGTTCACCAATATTTGTAGAGAGATCACAGACCCGTTCAAGACATCGGGATATGATAATGGTCTGAATGGATCGCCGGGTGTTCAGGCGTCTGTGCTCGGTAGCCGGCGTTTTTTTAATCATATACTCAACAAGCGTATGCAGGACTTCCAGGGTGTATTCATCGGCCCGGTCGTCCATTTTCTTTATCTCGTAAGCTGCATTGATATCTTCGTTGACAAAACATGAAATCGCTTTCTTGACCATGGAAAGGCTGATGTCGATGAGCTGCTCTATTATGGGGATATTTTCAAGCGGCGGGTAACTGCAGAGAAACTGACTACGTTCACCTATATTGACTGCCTGGTCAGCGATTCGTTCAAGTTCATTGCTGATCTTTGCCGTCCCGATGATCATCCGGAGATCCTTGGCCATAGGCTGTTCGAGGGCAAGGAGTTTTAAGGTATACTGATCTATTTCGAGTTCAAGCTCGTTAATTTTTTTATCTCCTTCTATGACGGTCTGGCCCAGCTGTTCATCCCTTTCCAGATAGGCCTTTGTGGCATTTTCAAGGGAACGTTGGGTAAATGTGGCCATATTGAGGACAGTCATCTTTAAGTTTTCAAGTTCTTTTAAAAAATGGCGTTCCATCAGAATTAACCTCTTATGGGATTAGCCGAAACGGCCGGTAACATAATCTTCGGTTTGCTGCAGATTGGGACGGGTGAACATGGTTTCAGTGTCACCGGTTTCAATCAGTCTGCCCATATAAAAAAAAGATGTGATATCGGAAACCCGCGCCGCCTGCTGCATGTTATGGGTAACAATAATAATTGTAAAATCCGTTTTCAGTTCATGAATCAAATCTTCAATTTTTTGGGTGGCAATGGGATCAAGCGCTGATGCAGGCTCATCCATCAATATGACCTCCGGTTCCACCGAAAGGGCCCGGGCGATACAGAGCCGCTGCTGTTGCCCGCCGGAAAGACCCAGAGCCGATGAATTCAACCGATCTTTAACCTCATCCCATAGGACAGCTTGTTTGAGACTTTTTTCCACCTGTTCGGCGACAGTTCGTTTATCCTTAATATTGTTAACCCGGAGTCCGTAGGCGACGTTGTCAAATACGGTTTTGGGAAACGGGTTCGGTTTTTGAAAAACCATGCCGACCCTTCGGCGCAGATGGACCACATCCATATTCTGTCCGTAAATATTTTCGCCGTCAATATGGATTTCGCCCTCAACCGAACTTCCGGGGATCAAATCGTTCATTCGGTTCAGGCACCTTAAAAATGTACTTTTGCCGCATCCGGACGGACCGATCAACGCTGAAACCTGATTTTTCTTGAATTCTACGGAAATATCCTCCAGTGCCTTGAAATCACCATAAAAAAAGTTGAGCTTATTGGTGACGATTTTATTCGGCTTTTCCATATAGTGAATCCTTTAATAGGTTTACCAAAAATCAGCAGGCTTCCGGCTTGGGCATATTAAGACTGAAATAAAATACTGAACCCTTTGATTGGTTATCCGGCGGGCTCTGCACCCAGATCTCGCCACCCATGCCCATTACGGCATGGCGGCATATGGCCAGCCCCAGGCCGGTCCCTTCGGATGCCCGGCTGCGTTCCTTGTCTACGCGATAAAATCGTTCAAAAACGCGTTTCTGGTGGCGTCTAGCAATGCCTGGCCCCTCATCCTGCACTGCAAATACAAGATGATCTGTCTTCTCAACACACCAAACCGTCACTTTGGTATTATGCCGGCTGTGACGCATAGCATTGTCCAGCAAATTCTGAAATACCTGGGTCAAGGCATTTCTTTCTGCAAACACAGCCAGGGGAGAAACAAGTTGATTGTCTACCTGAATGTTTTTTTCTTCAGCCGTAGGCATACAGGTTTCCCAGGCATTGGAGAAGCATTCGGCCGCATCGATGACAACATTCTCGTGCTGTTTCTGCTGCTTTTGCTGCTGTCTGGTCAATTCCAGTAGGTCATCAACGATATTGGACATCTGGTTGGCATTCCTGAGAACAGTCCTGATAAAGGATTCCGCATCCTTTGATGCCCGTATATTTTTATCCATCAGGGTTTCCGCATAACCTTTAATCGAAGTAAGCGGGGTGTGGAGTTCATGCGAAACATTGGCCACAAAATCCTGCCGGACTTTCTCCAGTCGAATCAACTCGCTGATATCGTGAAAAACTACACCCGCCCCGTTGGCCGGGATTTTTACCAGATTCACCTCGTAGACGACTTCGCTGTCTATGGAGACCCGGAGGCTGGGCGGCTGGTTTCCGGCAATCACTTGGTCGCAGGCGTTTTGAATTTCCGGGTTCAAAAAGACTTGCATGGGCAGGTAGCCGATGCAGGAAGACTTGCACCGGGCGATCTTGATCAAGGCCCGGTTGGTGGACTTGATCCGGCCGTTTTTGTCGAGCAGCATGACCCCTTCCCGCATACCTTCAAACACGGCCTCAAGTTCCTGCTTCTGGGAGGTTATCGTCTCGATATTATGCTGTATTTTGTCCGCCATCTGGTTAATGCAGGTGCACAGTTGCAGAAATTCCGGTCCACGATCGATCTCAAGACGTTTATCAAGGTTACCCTCACCGATTTCCCTGGCTGCCTGGATTACTTGGTCGATGGGATTTTCAAGGCGTCTTGCCAAAATAAAGCTGACGATCAAAGTCAGGATAAAAACCCCGCCCAGGGATACCAGGAACCGGTTGGCATAAAAAGCCAATCGGGATTCAATGCCGGAGACGGGTACGGCCACACGGATAATTGCTTCCGGGTATCCGGGCAGATCAATAAGCTTGGCGGAGTAAATCAGCTTGCGGTTGAGGGTGGTACTGTAGCGAACGCTCTGCCCAATGCCTTTTTTTCGAGCTCTCATGATTTCTTCGCGGTAAATATGGTTATCCATATCCGGTACTTGCCCAAACAAGACAGAGGAATCCGCCAGCACCTGCCCGTTCGATTTAACAAGGGTTATCCGGTAGTTAAGCTTTTCACCCAGCCTGGTAATCCATTGATCCATGGATTTGGAGTCATGAAAAGGCGCTTTTTGCTCGACTATCCAGTGGGTCAGCTCCAGCTGGTTAAGTGCGGTGGTTTTAGTCTCCCTCAGGATTTCCCTCTCAAGGGTTTTAAACATATAAAACCCCGGGATACAGACCGCCGGGATTAAAATTAACCAGAAGGCAATTAAAAGCCGGGTTCGGAAGTGAATGGGCCTCATTCAAACTTCCTTGAAGCGATAACCGATACCGCGAACAGTTTCGATCGAATCGGCATAGGAACCGATTTTCTGCCTCAAGCGGCGGATATGGGTATCCACTGTTCGGGCATAACCGTCAAATTGGTAACCCCAGACCCGGTCCAGCAACTGATCCCTTGTCCGGGCTTTTCCCTGGTTCTGTACCAGCTCCAATAACAGATTAAACTCGGTTACCGTCAGATTTATTTCTTCACCTTTCAGCCATACCCTGAAACTTTCCAGGTCGATATAGAGGTCCTGGTACCTTAATAACGCCTCTTCCGGGGTTTTCTTTTCATGGCGTCTTAAAATGGCCCGAATCCGCAGGATAAGCTCCCGGGGGCTGAAAGGCTTGGTTATGTAATCGTCAGCCCCAAGCTCAAATCCAACAATCCGGTCCACTTCTTCCCCTTTGGCTGTCAGCATAATTACCGGAATTTCCTGCGTTTTTGAATTTCGCTTAAGCGATTTGCAGACCTCAAGACCATCCATACCCGGCAGAATCAAGTCGAGCAGGATGAGATCCGGTTTTTTTTTCTCCGCGATTTCAAGTCCTTTAACGCCGTCTGAGGCAATGTAGGTGGAATAGCCCTCTGAGCACAAGTGCCAGTCAATCAGCTTTATGATGTCGGCTTCATCCTCGACAATAAGTATGGATTTTATCATGATCTCATTTTTCGAGAAAATTTATAGGATCTACCTGTTTCTATCGTGTTATCCGGACAGATAAATTTAATTATTAATTATCGCAGAATTATGAAGCTATTGTGACAATTCTGTGACAGATCGTAAAACCTATTGTCATTATTATTTCGTCATTTTGTCACATAAATGTCAAATTTAAAAATTAAACTCTTACTGATTTTCAGTTTTACAGAGGTTAACAAAAGTCTCTGCTGTTATGAAAACAGCGGGACATAAATTTTAATTACCGGACGAAGCAAACTGTTTTTAAGGCCTAAAAAAGAAGGAGACACAACTGATGAAAACGATAGCAACAATTTTAAAAACCGGGTTAATCCTGTCCCTGGTCTTATGCTTTTCCACCATGGTTTGGGCGGAAAAACTTTCCATCAAAGGATCAACAACCGTACTGCCCATTGCGCAGAAAGCGGCCGAAGAGTTCATGAAGATCTATCCGGATATAAATGTATCCGTATCCGGCGGGGGCTCAGGAAACGGTATCAAGGCAATTATCGACGAGACAACGGATATTGCCGACAGTTCCAGGTTTATTAAACAGAAAGAAGTTGCCATGGCTGTTGAAAATGGCGTTTACCCGGTGCCTTTTGCCGTTGCCCGGGACTGCATCGTACCGGTTGTCCATCCGTCGAATGATATTGATGACTTAAGTATTAAGCAGCTCAGAGATATTTATCAGGGAAAAATCAGAAACTGGCGTGAAGTCGGAGGTGCAGACCTTGAGATTTTCGTGATCTCCCGAGATACCTCATCCGGCACCTACGAAGTCTGGGAAAATATCGTAATGGAGGATGAGCGGGTTTACCCGGGTGCATCGCTTCAAGCATCAAACGGGGCGGTGGCCCAGGCGGTGGCCAAAAACAAATATGCCATCGGTTATATAGGACTTAGTTATCTGAACAAGGACTTGAAGCCATTATCCGTTAACGGCGAAGAAGCCAGTGTTGAAAACGCCATTGCCTATCCGGTCAGCCGCGAGTTGTTCATGTTCACCCGGGGCTGGCCATCCGGCAAGGTTATGAAATTCATCAACTACATACTGCATCCGAAGAAGGGACAGAAAATCGCCTCGGAGGTCGGATATGTCCCGCTGTATTAACCCTGCAACAATATTTATTATTCCGTCATTCCCCGGCTTGACCGGGGAATCCAGTCGCAGTTGCAGGAAAACCGATCAATTGAATTTTCTTTCCGTACTCAGACTCCTGGATGCCGGATCCGTCATCCCGGACACTATCCGGGACCGGCATGACGGAGTGACGAATGCTGCACAACTGGTAACTGACGTTGTAGGGTTAAACAGTAGTTATTAACGTTGACCGGAAAGCACCTGTTTACGGAGTCTTCAACGACCTTAAATAAGTCAACAATTCGAATCCATGGCAAAATCACAACAGTTCAGAGAGAAGCTGATCCGATGCCTTTTTTTCCTGCTGGCTTTTTTATCCATTGCTATTCTGGCCATGATCCTTTTTTTTCTTATTAAAGAGGGGGTCCCCATATTTAAAGAGGTCACCCTGAAAGATTTCATCCTGGGAAAATACTGGTATCCAACAGCTGATCCTCCGGATTTCGGGATACTGCCCCTGATCCTGGCCTCTTTGTTGGTAACCGGCTTATCAGCGGCCATCGCCATTCCATTGGGGATCATGACCGCTATCTACCTGGCTGAAATCGCATCACCATGCATCAAGGAGGTTGCCAAGCCAATGGTGGAAATGCTGGCCTCTTTGCCCTCGGTGGTTATCGGATTTTTCGGTATGGTTGTTGTTGCCCCTTTCCTCCAGGACATTTTTGATATTCCAACAGGGCTGAATCTCTTCAATGCCTCCTTAATGCTGGCCTTTATGTCGGTTCCTACTATTACCACAATTTCGGAAGATGCAATCACCAGTGTTCCCGCCGAACTCAAGGAAGCATCGCTTGCCCTGGGGGCCACCCACTGGGAAAGCATCATCCGGGTAATCATTCCCGCTTCCCTGTCAGGGATAAGCACCGGTATCATTCTCGGCATGTCAAGGGCCATTGGAGAAACCATGGTGGTATTGATGGTCGCCGGGGGAGCAGCCCTTATTCCGAATTCAATTTTTGATCCCTGCCGGCCAATGCCGGCCAGTATTGCAGCGGAAATGGCTGAAGCACCGTTCCGGAGCGAACATTATTACGCCCTGTTTGCCACAGGTCTTGTACTATTTATCTTTACCCTGATGTTTAACTTTATTGCGGACTATATCTCACATAAACACCGGCAGGTGGGGGCGGCGACCTTATAACAGAAAAAAATATGACCACCCGGAACAACCATATCGATATATCCGGAAAAACAGGGGCTCGAAGGAAAATTTCCCAGTCCGGTTTTTTCCTTATGTTCAGAGGGGCGGCGCTGATCAATGCACTGGCCTTGATTATAGTTGTTTTTTTCCTGGTTAAAAACGGCTGGCAGGCAATCAACTGGACATTTCTGACTGAGGCCCCGACAGATTCCATGACCAAAGGAGGGATTTTCCCCTGCATTATCGGCACTGTTTACCTGAGCATCGGGGCCATGCTGTTTGCCTTTCCACTGGGCATTGTATCCGCAATTTACCTGAACGAGTATGCCAGGCAGGGATTGTGGCTGAGGGCGATCCGATTCGGCATCAATAATCTGGCCGGGGTCCCGTCAATCGTATTCGGGCTTTTTGGTCTCGCCTTTTTTGTGACCTGGATGAAACTCGAGGTCAGCATTTTATCAGGTGCCCTGACCCTGGGAATCCTTTCATTGCCGGTTATTATCGGTACATCGGAAGAGGCGCTGGGAGCAGTGCCGGACACCTATCGGGAGGCATCAATGGGGCTCGGGGCGACAAAATGGCAGACAATCTCCCGGGTCGTGGTACCTGCGGCGCTGCCTTCCATGATAACCGGCGGCATCCTGGCGTTAAGCCGGGCTGCCGGTGAAACGGCAGCCATCATGTTTACAGCGGCGGTCTATTATACAACGCAGATGCCCTCATCCTTACTTGATCCAGTCATGGCCCTGCCGTATCACATCTATGTTCTGGCTACAGCCGGAACCAACATCGAACAGACCAGGGGACTTCAATACGGGACTGCCTTGGTGCTCATTGCCCTGGTGCTCGGTATGAATCTTTTAGCCATCATCTACCGGTCCAGGCTTCGCAGAAAACGGTAATTCTCCAGATAACTGTTTTGAGAGTTTTGTAAAGACTTGAATTATCCCCCACCCCGGTTGATGCCTTCCCGTCTTACGTGCTTGTTTTGTCTTTTATTTTTCATAAAAAACAATAAGTTATCCATTGATTACGGATTTAACACTTTTTTAACATTTCCGTAACCCCTCTGTTATATAACCGGACTAATGTCTCTGACATCAACAAAAGTATATTATTTATACTCTATTTGCAGATGAATCAAATTAAATTTTAAGGAGAAATGCTTATGATACGTAAGAAGTTTCTGGCAGGCCCGGTCCTGTGCGTCTTTACAGATCATGATAACTAGCTAGACTGACATGATTTATGTCTATATGAAATATGTGACAATCTATTTAACGAAGTGAAACATTTTTAATAAAAGGAGAATTGTTGCCATGAGAAATGTAATTTATTTGTTCTTTATGTTCAACCTGGTTGTGTTCTTCACATTCAGTATAAGCACGGCCCAGGCCGGGGAAACAGACATCCTGATACAGAAACTGGTGGAAAAAAAGATTCTGTCATCGGAAGATGCGGCGGAGATAGTGGAAGAAATTAAGACGGAAAAGACCAAAAAGGAGGAAAGAGTTAAAGTGATGGTTGAAAAAGGAGATGATCCTGAGCTTCCCCAATGGCTTGAGCGGATCAAATTTTACGGGGATCTCAGACTCCGGCATGATACCCAGTGGAAAAGCGATGATATCGGAGACAGCAACAGAAATCGGGAAAGATTCAGGCTTCGTTTCGGGCTTAAGGTCCAAACCAGCGAGGCCACTGAAGTAGGAGTCGGCCTGGCTTCCGGATCGGGATTCCAGAATACTACCAACCAAAGCTTTGACGGCCATGGAAGGGGTAAAGACATCTTTATTGACAAGGCTTACGGGAAATGGTCGCCTTGCCCTTATTTTACCATTCAGGGCGGAAAATATGAGAATCACCTGTTTACCACACCGCTGGTATGGGATCCGGATGTTAATCCCGAAGGCCTGGCCGAGAGTTTTACATTCGGCATCAATAAGCATCTGAGTCTGTTCGCCAACCTGGGGCAATGGTTTATAGAGGAAGAAAAACACACAAACGATGATCCAACTTTATTGGCCTATCAAATCGGCACCGATATTATGCCCAGTGAGTACACCCACTTTCAGCTGGGCGCGACATATTATGATTTTTTGAAATTGGATCGCCTTGAATATGATAGAAACGATCTTGACGATGATGCCACCTTCATCGGATACAACCATAAGACCCAACAGATGGTCTTTGATGACAGCGGAAGACTGCGCAATGAATTTGGATGTCTGGAATTCCAAGCCAAAGCCAAATTTAAAGAGTTCCTTCCCTTGCCCTTTTCCGTATTTGGCAGCTATATTGTCAATCTGGATGCAGATATTGATGACCTGATTGACAGAGGATCTGATTACGCGGGTTCTAATCCAGGTGGACTGCTGACCTATGGCGGTGATGATCGGGATAAAGGCTGGCTCATTGGTTTTGACCTGGGCAACAAAAAGAAAAAGGGAGACTGGTATCTCCAGTACTGGTATCAGGAACTCGAGGACTATGCCTTTCCTGCTGTATTTGTGGACTCGGACTTTCATGGCGGTGGAACCAACAACCGGGGACATAAACTCCATGCCCGTTATTTCTTTACCGATCATATCTATGCCCAGACTACAGGCTATTTAACCGAGCGGGAAGACGAGAGTAAAGACGGCAAAAAGGACGAAGACCGTATACAGATGGATATTATTTTTAAATTTTAAATAAAAAATAAACGCTTATTCAAGTTTCCAAATTACAGGACATCACTCATTTTATATAATTTTACATTGATTTAATTGTGAAATCAGCATGTTGGATTGTTTGAGATCCTACTTCTTAGTTAGACTAACTTTCTGATTTTTTTTATTTTATTTATATCTTGACAGTCAAAAGTTCTCTTAATCATTTGAATTTATTTACCATGATTCTACCTGTTCGTCATTCCGGCGAAAGCCGGAATCCAGAGTCTTTTCAAAGAGGTAAGAAACTGGATGCCGGATCAAGTCCGGCATGACGGAAGAACTTTTGACTGTCAAGATTTATATGAGGTTAGTAAAAAATGGTTGATGTCCTGTTCAAATTATACTTGACAAGTTCATTTATTTTGTTTAAAAAAGATTGTATCTTACATATCAACATATCTTGATAAAAAAATATGCTAATTCCTTTAAAGGTTTTCAAAGCCCTGGGTGATGAAACCAGATTACGGCTTTTTTATTTACTGAGTTTATACAAGTTAAATGTAAATGAGATTGTGGAAGTTCTGGAGATGGGCCAGTCCAGGGTATCCCGGCATTTAAGGGTCTTGAGCGAATGCGGACTGCTGCTCTGCAAAAGAGACGGAAGTTTTGCCTACTACTATGCAGAGCAGAACGAGGATAGTAAACTTTTGGTGGAGTTCTTAAGCAGGTTCCTGAAGCAGAAAAACAGTTATCTTCAAGATCTGCAGCGCTCTGAAGCAATCGTGGCTGAGAGGAAAAAACGGACCAGGCGTTTTTTTAATCAGGTGGCCGAGTCTTGGGACAGAATTAAACGGGATCTATTTGGAGATCTGGATTTGTCAGCCATCCTGGAGGAAAATTTTCGCCAGGTGCATATTGCTGTTGACCTGGGCTGCGGGACCGGCGATTTGCTCCAGCGGCTGGGCAGGTACGCTGATTTAACCATTGGGGTGGATGCTTCCCAGAAGATGCTTAACCAGGCCAAACTGAAAGTAAAAGGCACTTCCGGGGAGTTTGATTTCAGGCTGGGTGAATTGGAGCATCTGCCCTTAAAAGATGCTGAAGCGGATTTGGCTGTAGTAAATATGGTTTTGCATCATATCGCGGTGCCTGCATTGGCTATTGAAGAGACGTACAGGGTCTTGAAGCCGGATGGTCAACTGCTTCTTGCTGATTTGGACAAACATGAGTCCGAAGAAGTCAAAAAACGTTTCGGGGGATCCTGGATGGGATTTGCCAAGGAGGAGGTAATAAAATGGCTGGAAGATACAGGTTTTAGTGTACAGGGCACTGCAGATTATGCAGTGCGCTTTGGATTGAAGTTGAATATTTTTAAAGCGGTAAAATGAATTTTTAAAATTTAAGGAGAAAAAATGGATAAAGGAAAAAACTACGAAGTAAAAGATATCTCTTTGGCCAGTCAGGGCAAGAAAAATCTGGAATTGGCTGAGTTGCACATGGGGGCTTTGCTGGAGATACGTAAGCGCTTTACCCAGGAAAAACCCTTTGAAGGTATTGGTATTGGCCTGGCCCTGCATGTAACCAAAGAAACCGGAGTTCTGGTACGTACCCTGGCTGCCGGAGGAGCAGAGGTGGCTATTACCGGCTGCAATCCTCTGTCTACCCAGGATGATGTAGCTGCGGCTCTGGCAGAAGAAGGTGTAAAGGTCTGGGCCTATAAGGGGGAAACCAAAGAAGACTATTATCGCTATATCGGAAATGTAATTGAGCAAAGACCGAATATAACCATTGATGATGGCTGCGACCTGGTTTCAGAAATTCATAAGAACCATCCGGAGTTGATCCAGGATATCATCTGCGGCTGCGAGGAAACCACTACCGGTATTATCCGGCTTAAGGCCATGGAAAAGGATAATGCCCTGAAATATCCTATGATTGCAGTAAATGACAATAAGACCAAGCACCTGGTGGATAACTACTACGGTACGGGGCAGTCCACTATTGATGGAATTACCAGGGCCACTAACCTGCTCTGGGCCGGCAAGACAGTAGTAGTCTGTGGCTATGGAAGTTGCGGCCGGGGTGTTTCCTTCAAGGCAGAAGGCATGGGAGCCAATATAATTGTTACAGAAGTTGATAATTTTCGTGCTCTGCAGGCCGCTTATGACGGTTTCAGGGTATTGCCCATGGAGGAGGCTGCCAAGATCGGTGATGTTTTCTGCACTGTGACCGGAAACAAGCACGCAATTTCATATAAACATATGGAGCTGATGAAGAATGGCGCGATTTTGGCCAATTCAGGCCATTTTGATAATGAGCTGGAATTGCCTGTTTTGGCTGAAAAAGCCAGCGCCAGAAGACATGTCCGTCCTTTTATGGAGGAGTATGTTTTAGACGGTAAAAAGCTTTTTGTCTTAGGGGAGGGACGCCTGGTCAATCTGGCGGCAGCTGAAGGACATCCAAGTGAAGTTATGTCTACATCCTTTTGTGGTCAAGTCCTCTCTTGCGAGTACGGGGTTAAGAATAAGGGCAAGATGGAGCCCAAAGTTCTGCAGCTGCCCGAACATATAGACGACGAGATTGCCGGGCTGCAGCTTAAAGCCATGAATATCGAAATTGATCAGCTGACTGCTGAGCAGGAAAAGTACCTTAACTCCTGGGAGGAAGGTACATAATCGGCAAGGTATGAGATACCGCGGTTATATTGAGGCTGTATACCTGATTTTTAATTAGTATTCTTTTGGGCGGCGCCGGTGGCTGCCGTCGCCGCCGTCATTTCAGCCCCTTCCTGCCTGAAGACAGATTTTTTAAGTTGACAAATATTTTTTAAAAAGTAATTATTATCGTGGTTTTTCTTGGATTGGATGTGCTGCCGAGAAGTCTTGTAACACGTGTGGCGGCCAGGTCAAGGGAATGAACTTCAGTTATTCCTGGTGGTTATCCAGAAAAATGAAGATTTTGGGAGCTTTTTTGTAATTACCTCTCCGAAAAACGAATTTTTATCATCTACCGCCCCTCCGAAAAGCAAGTTCTTGTCATCCCATCCCAGCTTAATTTATGAAAGTCCCGGAGTATTAGGGAGTTAAATCAAAATAATGTATCTTTTCAACGTCCTGAGGCTTCCTTTTAAAAGGCCTTCTCCCTGATGATCGTGGTTTTTTAAGAAGTTATTGATCTCAGATTTTATCAAGACTTGTTGAGAAGTTACAAAATAATTTTTATTCAGAGTTATTATAAGGATAAGGTATAATGATAATTACTATTGCAAGCGGTAAAGGAGGTACCGGTAAAACAACTATTACCGTGAACCTTGCTGTATCCGCAGAAAAATCAGATATTCAGGTTTTTGACTGTGATGTTGAAGAGCCGAATTCCCATATTTTTATCAAACCGGAAAATGTTAAAACCGAAGAGATCTCGACCATGATTCCCGTGGTTGACATGGACAAGTGCACTCTGTGTGGTGCGTGCGCAGAGATATGCCAGTTCAGCGCCATTACGGTGGTTGCCGATAAGGTCATAACATTTCCGGAAATGTGCCATTCATGTAAAGGATGCGTCATGGTCTGTGAGGATAATGCCATCAAGGAATCGTCACGGGTGCTCGGTAATTTGCGCAAGGGCACCAACAGGGACGGAATTGAACTGACCTGGGGAGAACTCCGGGTCGGTGAGGCAATGTCCCCGCCGTTGATAAAACAGGTAAAGGACAGGATCGATAAAAGCAAAATTACACTTGTGGATGCCCCCCCCGGGACTTCCTGTCCGGCCATCGAGGCATTAAGTGATTCTGATTACGCCCTGTTGGTGGCGGAACCGACTCCTTTTGGCCTTAACGATCTTTCCCTTACAGTGGAAGTCCTGAAGAAACTGGATGTTCCCTTTGGCATCGTAATCAACAGGGCGGATCCTGAAAAAGGAATAATCGATGAATATGCAGAAAAGGAAGGCATTGAAATACTTCAGCGATTTCCTTTCAGCAGAGAGGCCGCGGCAGTCTGTTCAAAAGGTCTGCTATTATTCCAGGAAATACCTGAAATGAAGGTACTTTTTGAGGAGCTCTTTGAGAAAATAATGTCAAGGGTTGGTCTTTTTAAAGAGACCGGGGAGGTTTTATCATGAAAGAGTTAACTATCATCAGCGGTAAAGGGGGCACAGGTAAAACAAGTATTACGGCACCCCTTGCATTTCTTGCAGGCAACAGAGTTGTCATTGATGCAGATGTGGATGCCGCCAACCTCTTTTTGACCCTTGAATACGAACAAATCAGAGAAACCGAATTCCGAGGCGGAAGCAAGGCTGAAATACTGCCCGATCTTTGTACTGAATGTGGAGAGTGCCGGGAGAGGTGCCAGTTTGATGCCATATCCGAAGATTTTGTCATTGATCCTATTTCCTGCGAAGGCTGCAGCGTCTGTGTACATTTCTGTCCAGCCGAGGCTATTAAGTTTGAACAGCAGGTATGCGGGAAAAAATATCTTTCCAAAACCGGTAACGGTCCCATGGTTCATGCCAGACTGGGTATTGCCGAGGAAAATTCAGGCCTTCTTGTCAGTGAGCTGCGCCAGGAGGCAAGGGAAATAGCCGAAAAGGAAAATATCCCCCTGATCATTACAGATGGACCTCCGGGTATTGGTTGTCCGGTAATTGCTTCCGTGACTAACTCGGATGCCGTACTTATTGTAACAGAGCCGAGCATGTCAGGCATACACGATATGGAACGGGTCAAAAGCCTTGCTGATCAGATGCGGGTTCCCGCATTTCTGTGTATCAATAAAGCCGATCTGAACCCTGAAACCTCAAATGTCATAAGAAATTTTGCAGAGAAGAATAATATCAGGTTTGTAGGTGAAATACCCTTTGACAGGGATGTTATCGATTCCATGAAGGAAAAAAAGAGTTTAATCGAATATTCCGATGGACCTGCTTCCCGGGCGGTCAGAGAAGTATGGAAGAATGTTTCCAGGTTCATGAACGATATCACAGAAAAAAATAATGTAAATTCGTAACCGTTTACCAGGATTAAGGTTTCACATAGACCTATGTCCATAATAATTAACGGAACGTTTGATTTTTTTAAGGAAGTACTTCAGGAGATAGACTAAAGGAGATAAGAATGAAGATTGCTATCACATCAAATGGAAAAACACTAGATTCCGAACTGGATCCCCGTTTTGGCCGGGCTCAATACTTTTTGATCGTGGATACCGAGACTATGGCCCTGGAAGTTGTGGAGAATACACAAAATCTCAATCTTCCCAAGGGTGCGGGTATTCAGGCTGGCAAAACCGTAGCAGACCAAGGGGTGGAAGCCGTGATTACCGGCAACTGTGGTCCCAAGGCATTTAGTACGCTAAATTCCGCTAATATCAAGGTGATTACCGGTATAGGGGGAAAAGTAAAGGAGGCCGTGGAGAAATTCAAATCCGGTAATCTGCAGCATGCAGGAGGCCCTAATGTTGATGGCCACTGGGTATAAAGGTATAACACCGTAAAGGAGTTCTATGAAGAATCAAATAAAACTTGAGATTAAAAAAAAGGAAAACCAATCATGAAAATCGCAATTCCCGTGGCAATGGGTAAACTGACTCTACATTTTGGACACTGCAAGGAATTCTGTATTGTTAATGTTGAAAACAATAAGATCAAAAGCAAGGAGTTTTTAGATCCACCGCCCCATGAACCGGGGGTACTGCCCAAATGGCTCCATGGGCAGAACGTCAATGTAATTATTACGGGAGGGATGGGACAGATGGCAAAGCAGCTTTTTGCCCAGGCAGGTATCGAGGTGATAACAGGCGCTCCGGTTGAAACCCCGGAAAAGATAGTAACCGATTACCTTAACAATTCCTTGGTGACCGGTGAAAATGTATGCGGTCATGATCCCAACTCTCCGTGCCAGTAGCTTTGATGAGCTTGTTTACCAAGTTTTCGGTTATGACATTGTTCAACTTTGAAAACAGTTTTAATTAATTAGTAAATCAACTTTCCGACTTTAGAATATTGGCATAATTTCAGACGGTTGGCGTACGTTATTCAGGAACGGTTTCGTGTTTGGTCGGAAAGTTGAATTAGTAATTTGACAGGCGCATTGACACGCATTGATCTGCCGGCAAAAGAGGTTGTGAAGCGGGAAAATTTTTACTGGTTAATAACAAAAAGGGAGTGGGAGGTATATATAAATGAAACAGGCAGATGTTGTAGTTGTAGGAGGAAGTGCCGCTGGACCGGTAGCAGCGGTAACAGCCAAGAGGCATTATAAGGATGCCGACGTTCTGGTTATCAGAAAGGAGAAGAGGGTGATGGTTCCTTGTGGTATACCCTATATCTTCGGAACCGTCGGTTCCACCGATAATAATCTCATACCCGATGCCCTTCTGACAAATAACGGCGTCGATTTTATGGTGGATGAGGTGACTGAAGTTGATCGGGCAGGGAAGTCGCTGAAAACGGCGGGCGGGGAAACCGTCAGCTATGACAGGCTTATTCTGAGCACCGGATCCAAACCGGTTTCCCCGCCCATTTCCGGCAAGGAACTGGAGAACGTGTTCTTTGTCAATAAAGATGCCGATTATCTCGATGAGTTCCAGAAGAGACTGGCTGAGTTACGGGATATTATCGTGATCGGAGGTGGATTCATTGGTGTTGAAATGGCTGATGAGTTTCAAAAGATAGGAGGCAAGAATATAACCGTTATAGAAGCGCTGCCGCATTGCCTGCTCCTGGCGCTGGACGAGGAGTTTTGTGTTGAGGCGGAAAATAAGATGGCTGAACGAGGAATAAAGGTCATTACCAACAGTACGGTCAGTTCTATTCTGGGAAATGGCAAGGTTGATTCTGTCGAGCTTAAAAGCGGTGAAAGGCTCAAAGCAGATGCAGTGATTATAGGAATAGGCGCTGCTCCCAATACTGAACTTGCTCAGCAGGCGGGACTAGAGATCGGCGATATGAAAGGGATAAAGGTAAACGAGTATATGAGGACCAGCGATGAGAATATTTTTGCTGTCGGTGACTGTGCCGAAAAGTTTTCTTTTTTTACCCAAAAAGTATCCGGTCTTCGCCTGGCCTCGATAGCCTGTACCGAAGCACATATTGCAGGAGCCAACCTTTTCAGTCTTAAAAGAAAGAACCCCGGAGCCATCGGCGTGTTTGCCACTGTTGTGGGAGATATGGGGCTCTCTGCAGCGGGTCTCACGGAAAAAGCGGCTAATGATGCTGGATATGACATCATTACCGCTGAAGTGACAGCACCGGACAAACACCCGGGAACAATGCCGGATGCCAAACAGGCCAAGGTAAAGTTGATGTTCGACAGGAATACGGGAAGAATTTTGGGCGGTGAAATGCTTGGTGGGGGAACTGCCGGCGAGGTGGCAAATATTATATCCTCCTTTATATCCAATAAGATGACAGCCGACCAAGTAGCAACTTTTCAGCTGGGTACACAGCCTGCCCTCACGGCATCGCCCATAGTTAACCAGATAGTAAATGCTGCTGAGCTGGCTTTAGTTAAAATGAATTAAGGTATTGGCCCGGTAAAATTTCCTGCTTAGCAGGCAAGTGGCGGCGGACTTGCTATCTTCATTCTCACAGCCCGCCGCCCGCCTGTACCGCTCTTGAACAGCTCAGAACAGATTTGCCATGGGAGTCCGGGCAAGCAGCTATGTTACAGCATGGCTTCTCTCCATCTTTGTCCCACCGGCTTATCAGTATCCAATATATCCTTGCGCATTTTTTCAATACCTATTCTCTTTACAAAAGGTCTTAGTCTTTTTTCATGGCTGAGGGCGTTCTGTTCATAGTAGTCCAGTATTTTTCCTACCAACGGCACTATATCCCGGGGTTCCAACATCTCAGCCAATATCTCTCCCTTCAGGGCAGGCCAGGTGCCGCGTCCACCTACCACAACCGTAAGGCCTTTTTCTTTGGCATAGATGGCGGAAAGCGGACAGGTATTAATACACCTGCCGCACATCTTACACTTCTTTCGATTAATGACAGCTTTATTATCTTCGTTGATGCTAATGGCTTTCATTGGACAGGCCTCTACACACTTGGCAGACCCTTCACATTTTTCCAGGTCCACAACGGGATAGGCTCTTGCAATAATTCCTATATCATTCAAATAGGGCCTGGTACACGGATAGGGGCAACTGCCCATAGCTATTTTTACAGCCCCCGGCAGTTCTCTTTCCCCATATTTTTCGTCCAGGTCTTGCGCCAGACCGGTAACATCCAGTACACTGTTCTTGCACCTCTGTCCTACACAGCAAACAATGTTTCTTACCCTGAAGCCGGCAGAACCACCTCTCAGACCAGCATCTTCCAGCTTTCTCAGGGCCTCCTCAAGGTGATCCTCTTCAATATCGAAAAGTAAGACCTCCTGCCTCACCGTCAAATGTATTTTCCCCGAGCCATAATTGTCAGCGATGTCTCTGAGGGCCGTAAACTGTTTAAGATCGAGTGATCCCCCACAAGTACGGACCTTTATTTCATATTTTCCGTTCTGTTTGGTTAAATATGGTCTTTTCATTTTTTTCTCCTTATATAGTTAATACTAAATAGATATTTTTACTGGAATATATGGGAAAGTCTCGGCAGGATATAAATTGTATACCGTGTGCAGTTGCTGTCAACCCTTTTTCCTGTTCTTTTACAGAGGTTATTTCTTTCAGGACATCACCCATTTTTTACTGAACTCATATAAATAAGATAGCAGAATCAGACAGTTATTTTAACTAAGAAGTAATATCTCAATAATTGGAGGGGGGCCTCTGGAATCCAGTACCGTGCCGGAGAAAGCAATCCCCCCGATTTATTGAGAAGATAATCTCAAATGACCCAACATACTGATTTCATAATTAAACCAATGTGAAGTTAGTATAAAACGGGTGAGGTCCTTTTATTTTTTTAGGTTGACAAATCTTCCTAAAAAATTATTGTATTTTTATAATGGTTATCGAAATAGTTAAATCAGTAGTAGATTAAATAATAAGTATTTTCTGTCCTTTATTCAGCGCGTGTCCGTTTTTTGGCCACGCGTTTTTATTTGCCGAATTTCAGATTTCCTGATCTCGAAAAGTTAAATCAAGGAGTTGTGAACCGGCCCGGATATAATTTTTGAAATTGTTGAAAGATATTACTCTTAAAGGAATTGCCAAGTCAAATTCAAACAAAATTAAATTTTAACGGAGGAAGAATATGACATATAAATCATGTGAAAGTTGCTCCAGCCAGGACAGCTGCAAGCAGCAGGAGAATGATGATGAAAAACTGCATCAATGCTTAAACAGGATCAAGCACAAGATAGTGATACTCTCAGGCAAAGGAGGGGTAGGTAAAAGCAGCGTAGCCACCAACTTAGCGGTAGGCCTTTCCCTGGCAGGACAAAAAGTCGGCTTACTGGATGTCGATGTTCACGGTCCAAGTGTACCCAGGCTGCTTAATTTAGGCGATGCCAAGCCCCAGGCAATAAGTGAAAATGCCCTGGAGCCTGTGAGATGGAGCGATAATCTTTCGGTTATGTCCCTGGGATTCATGCTCCCCAACAAGGACGATTCAGTTATCTGGAGAGGGCCGATTAAGATGAGCCTGATCAAACAGTTTCTGGAGGAAGTTAACTGGGGATATCTGGACTATCTGATAGTTGACTGCCCGCCTGGAACAGGGGATGAACCCATTTCTGTAATGCAGCTTCTGGGTAAAGATGCCAAGGGAGTTATTGTGACTACCCCACAGGTTCTGGCAATTGATGATGTCAGAAGATCGATTAATTTCTGCAAGCATACGGAAAATCCTGTAATTGGCATTGTTGAAAACATGAGCGGCTTTATCTGTCCCCACTGTAAAAAAACAGTAGACATCTTCAATGCCGGGGGCGGAGAAGCGTTGGCCCGGGAAACCGGAGTGCCCTTTTTAGGCAAAATCCCCCTGGATCCAGAAATGGTTAAGGCAGGGGATGAAGGCTGCGCCTATATCAAAGGCAGGCATGATTCTCCAACTGAACAGGCAATCAATAAAATCGTCGAATCCGTATTGGCCCTGGCTGGGAAAAACAACTAGTGACAGCCCAAACACCTGTGATCAAGAGTCCCCCTCTTGATAAGAGGGGAACCTCAGGTTTGTTCGAGATCAAGGAATAAATAGCCAAATGCTAGTTGTAAGATACTAGTTGGCCCCTGGAACCGTCATGCCACTGTGAAATATATAAGCGATAATAAGAGCAATTGGCGGAATAATAATGAACTGGCATACAGCATAAGACAGGGCCGGCCGCCCGAGCCCCTTTAATTTGCTGAAATCAGTAATTACGCCGATAGCGACAAAGGTCAGCATAAAAAACAGGTGCCGCATAGGCCCCTGCACAGATGCTGCCCCAATCTTAGCCGATTCGGTAAGATCAGGGGCAAACGCAGCTATTCCTATATAGATGAACCAGGCGATTAAATAGCCGATTACGAATTTCGGGAATCTGAACCAGATTTCCGATTTGGGTACCTTGCTCTGCCCCGGTCCTCTCTCTACCTTGCCAACCCACAGGATGGCCAGAATAAACGCCCATACCCCGATAAACATATCAATCCAGATCTTGGTCATGATTGAAGCTGTCAAAATCCAGCCTTTTTCCCAGTATTGACCTTGTTCTGCGGCTTTGGCAACCATCATTTCATCCAGAATCGCTCCTGTTGCTGCATCCGCTCCATCGGTTTTGACCGTCATGCCGGTGGCTGAACCTGCAACAATCGGCTCGTTACTCAGAGTGGCGGTATAAATCGGGGGTAAAGCGACAATGAGAAAGATAGTAAAGACCACCACCATGATTGCTGATACCACCGGGACAATGGGTTTGGCCCGGATAGCTCCACCGGTAGCCACTGATGCCGAAACACCACAGATTGATACCCCGGATGACAGGACCGCTGACCATTCCCGGGGTAGTTTAAAAAGTTTACGGCAGGTGACATAACAAAGGGGCCAGAATATCAAATAAGCGGCAAAAGTGGCTGCAGCCCCGGTAAGGGCAAGTTCGAGGGCGTAATTGCTGGCTTCCATACATTTAATCCCGAGTTTTACCCCCAGATAGACAATCGCTGTTTTAATAAACCATTCAGGTTTGGCTGCTTCTTGTAAAAATCCGGCAAAACCTTTGAACAGGTTCCCTATGATAAGGCCAACTGCCAGGGCCAAAAGATATGAAGCCCCTCCGCCCATGGAAAGACTCCAGG
Organism: Desulfobia sp.; assembly: GCA_046497465.1. Taxonomy (GTDB): domain Bacteria; phylum Desulfobacterota; class Desulfobulbia; order Desulfobulbales; family SURF-16; genus JAWLDV01. The sequence goes on along the minus strand of JAWOFO010000035.1, from coordinate 42,020 downwards.
ATATACCAAATTTATCATGCTGAGTACTCATGGCAGCCAGATAGGCATTATGACCTACATACCAGATAATCCAGGTGAGGACGAACAATATGGTAAAGCCCAGGAAATATTTCTTGACATCCCACTTCATGGCTACGGCGCCAAGAGTAGTTAAGCCGGTAAAGACGGCGTAGGTGATGATAATGGAGAGAACGGGATTTAAGCCTTTATAAGCTTCTCCGGAAACCACAACCCCCTGGGCGGGATCAAGCCAGGTCGTGGGTGAGGCGATCCAGCCTACAAGATCCAGACCAGCTAAGGAAAAAAGCCCCAGTATCACCATGGCCAGGCCCAGCCATACTGACCACCAGTCCTCATTGGTCAGCATACCGGAATACCATTTTCGATTGATATTTCCATTTTGTATCATGATCCGACCTCCATCTATAACTGCAATGTTACATAACGGTTAAAGTAATGGGATTGATAAGGGCGAATCCATGCCGGCATAATCCTTGTGTCAACACCCAGCAGTATGGTGACAGTCTCGCCTTTTTTATAACGGCCGCACGCCCCCAGGGCAGTCTTGATGTTTTTTTCCAGTTCCGCCAGCGTTATGGCGGATACCGCAATATCGTTGTCCTCGGCCAGCCAATGATGGCCGTTATGGATAAGCACTACTTCTCTTTCAGCCCTCATATCCTAATATCTATGGTATTTATTCTTTATCTGTTATTACAAGGCAAAGCTTCATGTTACAGAGAACTGCCTAAATAGTGAGGTTTACCGGCTAAAGTACAAATGTCTGTACCACAATTCCGCCGATTAAAAGTACGCCGGCACCGATCAGGATGCTCAACCAGGTCAATTTGGTCTCCCAGCTTTCCCAGGGCTCCATCTCTCCGATCATATTCTCATCGCTGGCCGTGTCTGCACTGTATTCTGTTTTTTCTTTTTTCTCTGACATCTGTTGTTTTCTCCCTCTATTTCGTTAAATGTTCCTTTAGCAGCTTGTAATATTTTTATCTGTTCGTCTCTATTGTTGTATTTATGACGTTATTTTAAGCAGATAAAAATATTAAGGGTACAGTTGATCATATAATAAATCCCGGAAACGAACTGTCAAGAAAAAAACAGATTATCGTGTTTGCCATGAATAATTACAAACCGGCTGCCTGAATAATCATCATTATTACTTGATACTGATTGGTTGTTTCTATATATAAGGTCCATGGTATCGAAATTTACAATTTGACAAATAGGTTTTTTATCTGTATCTATTTTTTGAATTCAAAATTTAATCACAAGGAGATTGGAAATGCAGAAATCAGCAGTGTCAGCCAAGATAGCGGTGATTGTACTATTTTTTGTTTGTGGAATAGCGGCTTCTTCCTGGGCAGGATTTAAGAAGGAAATTAATGAACAAACCAAGGGAGAGATCGGCATCTGGACGCAGGCCATGTATCAGTGGGTTGAAAAAGGAAAGACTAATGGAAACAGATACGAGGATTTGAACGATTTCATGATACGCCGGGCCTATATGTATCTGAAGGGTGATGTGACCAAGTATGCCAGTTTTTTTGTGCATGTTGCCTCGGATAAGGTCGGGATGGAAACACCAGACGGCGGAACCCTGGACCGTTCAGGGATCGGTCTGGGAAGCGGTGTTGCCTGGCGGGATCTCTGGATTACTTTGAAGTTGGACAAGGCTTTTAAGATTCAGATGGGACGAATGTATGTCCCTTTGACCCGTAACTACGGCACGACCTCCACTAAGTGCATGTTGACCGCTGATCTCCCGTTTTTGCAGGGGGGCTCCCGGGGCGGTATTTTTTATGCCCAGAAAGTGGGGCGAGATGACGGTTTGACTATATGGGGAAATTCCCTGGACGGCCTCCTGCAATACAGATTGATGGTCTCTGAAGGAGTTGAGGATGACAATAATCCCGAAGACAATCTCAGGTTTGTCGGACGGTTTTCATTAAGCTTGTTTGAGCCGGAGACAGGTTGGTTCAACAAGGGAACCTATCTCGGCAAGAAAAATGTCCTGAGTTTCGGTTTTGGCTTTGACAGGCAGAACGATTTGACATTAGGAGGCCGTAAGAATCAGGACAATAAGGTCTGGACTGTAGACGCCTTTCTCGATCATGCGCTGGGAGAGGGTGCGGTCACCGCAGAAGCTGCCTACATTGATATTGAAAATTGCACCCAGGGCAAACCTAACTTTTACCATGACCTGGAAGCCGGCGATGATGCTGAAAACTGGTACATCAACCTGGGATATCTTGTGCCTGGCTCTATCGGTCCCGGCCGCTTTCAACCTTATATTCGTTATGAAACAGTAGACGTTGACAGGAAAAATGAAACCGACTTTTGGAGTGGTGGCTTTAACTATTATCTCAAAGGCCATAACTGCAAGTTGACAGCTGATTACATGAAGGTTGATCCGGATAACGACGCTAAAGATGACAGGGATATCCTCACTTTTCAACTTACTCTCGGATTTTAGTTTTGGAATCACGGAAATAAAAAGTTCAACTTTCCGGATTGATTTATCTGTGTGATATAACGTGCAAATTTTCCGTTCGGAAAGTTGAGTAAAAAACAAATTTCATGTCTCAGGAGGATGGAAAAGGAGGGCCGGTCAATTGAAGAACTATTTTGCGACACGTTGGGGAGTTATAAGTGTAGGAGCTTTTATCGGAATACTTGCAGCGCTTCTGCAGACCCTGGGCAACCCCGGAAACATGGGCATCTGTGTGGCCTGCTTTGAGCGGGATATTGCAGGGACGCTGGGGCTTCACCGGGCCGCTGTGGTACAGTACATGCGGCCGGAAATTATTGGATTTGTACTTGGCTCATTGATTGCTGCCTATGTTTTTAAAGAGTTCCGCCCACGAGCGGGCTCGGCCCCAATTGTAAGATTTGTTTTAGGGGTATTTGCCATGATCGGGGCATTAGTTTTTTTGGGATGCCCATGGCGGGCCCTGCTGCGGCTTGCGGCTGGCGATGGGAATGCCCTGTTCGGTATTGCCGGGCTGATTGTCGGTATCTGGATTGGTACCCTTTTTCTAAGAGGCGGGTACAACCTAGGACGTGCCGAAAAGACGTATACCTCGGCGGGATGGCTGTTTCCTTTGATCATGTCGGGCTTTCTCGTATTAATGCTCGTCTTTCCTCAGCTTGAGGGCGAGGCCAAAAGCGGCATCCTCTTCTACAGTATTAAAGGTCCGGGCGCTATGCATGCACCTCTGATCATTTCCCTGGCTGCAGGCCTTGCCATTGGGTTTCTGGCCCAGAGAAGCCGTTTTTGCACAATGGGGGCCTTCCGGGACCTGATCCTTTTCCGGCAGACCCATCTTTTCATGGGGCTCTTCGCCTTAGTAGTTTCTGCCTTTGTTGCCAACCTTATCCTGGAACAATTCCATCCCGGTTTTGTTAAACAGCCGGTAGCCCATACCATGTGGGTCTGGAACTTTGGAGGCATGGTAGTGGCAGGATTGGCTTTTGCCTTGGCCGGGGGATGTCCGGGACGACAACTTTTTTTAGCCGGGGAAGGTGATGGAGATTCGGCTGTATTCGTTCTTGGCATGATAGTAGGGGCAGGATTTGCCCACAATTTCGGTCTGGCAAGTTCACCGAAAGGTATAGGGACCCATGGTATTGCAGCCGTGGTGACAGGACTCCTGGTCTGCCTGTTTATCGGTTTTTTCATGAGAAAAGTTAATGTCAGGAGGGTTCAACAATGAGCACAACAGTTGATGCAAGAGGGCTTTCCTGTCCTCAGCCTGTATTGATGACCATGGATGAGATCAAGGCTGCGGGCAGAGGCGAGATCAGGATCCTGGTGGACACGGATACATCCAAAGAAAATGTGAGACGGGCAGCCCAAAGCAAGGGATGGCAGATAAAAAATATCCAGCCGGATGGTGAGGGATACAGTATTATCATTTCAAAGGATTAATCACCTTGGGATTCTTAGAATTTTTTAAAGGAAATAGATCAAAAAGAAATCCGAAAAACCTGTCTGTAGATCGCGGAATCCTGGTGTTTGAAAACACCAGCGAGGTGATCAGGGCCGAGAGTATCCTCAAAGGGGGCGGATGGAAGATACGTGTCATGGGACCACCGCCTGAAATAAGAAGCGGCTGTGATCTGGTCATCGAATTTCCCCTTATAGAAAAGCTGAATATCCGGAGAAGACTTCAGGAAGAAGGAGCCATCCCGCTGGAAATGGTCCCGGTCAACAGCCCTCTGATGCAGCCTGTGGATCTTTTCCAGACCAAGGATTTCGGAGAGTACCTGATGGTCCGGGCGGCCAACATGAAATTGACTGTTGATAAAAAGACCCTGATTATTGTGAACGTCTCCGGCGGCGGGTGTCCGGATGTTCCCTACCTTGCCCGGGAGATGGTCGGAAAGTCCCTTAGCGAGGCACCCAGCCCCCGGGAGATCGGCCACACTTTATGTGGATATGCCCTCCAGTTGTCTTACGAGAAGTTACTAGATCTATGTTAGCAATAGCAGGTACTGTGCCTGACCGGGATTTTCCTCTTGTAGCAGGGAAGGTAAGACTGAAAGATGAAGTGATATATGTACAGGGGAAGAAGTTCCCTGTCAACCGGGGCACCCCGGCCTTGCTGGCCTCGGCAATCAAGACGTGCGAATTACTTGATATACCCGGTCCGTTCGGTTATCTTGCAGGAGACATTGGACAGGGCTACGGGAGCCGGTGCCTTTATGAACATCTGACCCGGGTTTTGAAAAAAACCGGCCACAACACCTTTACCTTTCATTACCTTCAACCCGATGTTGATTGGCACAACCTGGTGATGTTTGCCTTGGAGGAGATGAGAAAAAGGCCTGTACTAATCGCGGATGCAGGTTTTATGTATGCTGCCAAAATGAGTGGGCAATCCTGCAAATATGATCTTTTTACTCCTGATATCGGGGAACTGGCCTTTCTGGCGGATGAAGAGGCACCGCATCCTTTTTACACGAGAGGTTTTATCCTGCACGAGGAAAACCGGGTGCCTGATCTCATATCCCGGGCTTACCAGCACCAAAATGCAGCCAGGTGCCTGCTGGTCAAGGGCAGAAAGGACTATGTGGCTGACAGTGAGGGAATCAGGGCTGTTGTTGATCATCCTTCGGAAGAGGCAATGGAGGCAATGGGGGGCACCGGTGACACGATAACCGGTATTGTGGCGGCCCTGATAGAATCAGGCATGACTGTTCATGAAGCGGCCACAGCCGCTATAAGAGCCAATCGATTAGCCGGATCATACGCAGAACCAACGCCTGCCACTCAGATCAAGGATATAGTCAGATATATACCCGGGGCGCTTGAAAAAATTCTTTACAAAAAATAAGCTAATCAGTGGGATGACAGGCACCTTGACATGACGCCGCAATACCCCGAGGAAATTTTCGTTTTAGGGGCCGACATTGGCGGGACCAAGACAAATATCGGCTGCTTTGAGCCGGGTCCTCGCCGGCCGCGCCTGAAAATCATGGAGACCTATTCCAGCCGGGAGGCTGACAACCTGGAGAGTATCCTTGAAGACTTTACCGGCAGGCATGGCATTTTACCGGTCAGTGTTTGCCTAGGTGTTGCCGGTCCGGTTATCAGGGGGCGCTCAAAGACCACCAATCTGCCCTGGATAGTCTCGGAAAACAGCCTCAGAAAACGTTTCGGATGGGAACGTGTCCGGCTGGTCAATGACTTAAGCGCCACTGCCATGTCGGTTCCCCTGTTGCCGGGATACCGGCTTCTGTCCCTGAACAAGGCCAGATCCGACAAGAACGGCGCTATCGGAATCGTGGCCCCGGGTACAGGCCTTGGTCAGGCCCTGCTCGTGTTTCAGGAGGGCTCTCCCCGGCCTATCCCTTCCGAGGGCGGACATGTCGACTTTGCTCCGACCAGCGAGGCGGAAATAGATCTCTGGCGTTTTCTCCATGAACGATTTGGGCACGTTAGCGTGGAGCGCCTTCTCTCCGGGGAGGGGCTGGTTAACATCTATTACTGGTTAAAGCAATCGGTTGATACCCCGGAACCCTTATGGTTGAAGGAAAAAATGCGATCCATGGATTCGGCCAGGGTTATAACTGAAACCGCCCTGGCCGGAGAACATCCCGTCTGCAGTCAGGTTCTCCGGCATTTCGTTTCCATTCTCGGTTCTGTTTGCGGCAACCTTGCTCTGACAGCGCTGACCACCAGAGGAATTTACCTTGGCGGCGGCATCACCCCGAAAATTCTCCCTGTCCTGCAGGAAGATCTGTTTTTGCAGTCCTTTTCAGACAAGGGCCGGTATAAAGATCTTATGCGGAGAATTCCTGTCCGGGTTATACTGGACAGCCGGGCGCCTTTACTGGGGGCGGGTTTCATGGCGCAGCAGATGCTTAAGGAGTAAGCGGTTTCTCCTGAAGAAGCTTGAGCAGCTGGTCCCGGTTGTTTTCTCTCTGGTTCAGTATAATGACCAGGGGCTGAAGACCTTTATCACCTTTGAGATAACCGGCAAAACTGTAGACCCCGGACATGGTACCTGATTTAAGCAGATGCCCCTGGCAGTCCGGCAGCAGATGAGCATAGGGCCGGAAGTGTTTCAGGACCCTTATCATAGCCTCGGCGGTTATCAGGTTTGCTCTTGAGAGTCCTGAGCCCTCCCTGATCAGGAAAGATTGTGCCGGCAGGCCGACCTCGCAGTTTAGAAAGCCGGCAAGGGCTTGGCGGCCTTTGTTCCAGGTGGCTGGATATCCGTATCTCTGTGCTCCGCAGACCAGGAAAAGCTGGTTGGCAATAAAGTTATTGGAGTAAAGAAGCATGGCTTTCACCACCTCGGTTAATTTTTTAGAGGAGTAATGGGTGTAAACCGGCTTTGACGGAAGTTCTCCCTGGAAAATGCCGACCTGAATTGGGTCCTGGTTGTCTGTTTTCTGGAGCAGGGCGGCAAAAAGTTGGCCTGCGTAATGAACGGTACTGTTTTTAAGATCCGGGATAGTAATCCGGTATTCCCCGGGGCCGGTTTTCTGGCCCAGAGCCTGCATGATTGGCAGAGTGGGGGTCTGGGGCTCGGCAGAAGCAGTGCTCAGGTCAGCCGCCACTTTTATCTTAACGGTATCAAAATTGACGGCCAGGGCGGCGTTGCCGGCATCATAAGGATTAAGGCTGTTTCCTGTGCCGGCTGTTCTCCGGTTCAGCTTAAAGGCGGACTGGTCAATCATGATCCGGGATGGTGGCTGGCGTAGATGCTTTCGGAGCTTTCTGCTGATCAGGGTGATTTCTTCCGAAATCAGAAAAGGGTCACCAAAACCTTTGATGATCAGCCTTCCCTTTGTGTCCTGGTAGAATTCGGTCCGGAAACGGAAACCGGGTTCCAGAAGGGAGAGGGTTGCGTCTGCTGTGGCAATTTTCAGGATACTGGCCGGGATTAGAGGGACATTGCTTTTGTATCGGAGGGGTGGCCGGCAAGAAGGTACCAGTGTTAAACCTCCCCTGCTGATCAGGAGGTCGGCTTCCTTAAAAATAGAGGTGCGGGCCTGTAGCGGCCCGCACAAAAGCACAACACTTATTAATATGGTAAGGGGTTTCTTGATAACTATATGAGGATCTTACCAGCCCCCCTGAAGCAGGTTGACCACGTTTTGCTGGTTAACCGCCTGGGCCTGGTTCTGGGCAAAGGTCCTGGCCTGGTTCAGAACCTGCATCTGATTAAAATTCATAGCCTCTTCCGCCAGGTCAACGTCCCTGATATTTGATTCAGCACTACGGGTGTTGATCTCGGTAGTAGCCAGATTGCTGATTGTCGAATTCAGCTGATTCTGAGTAGAGCCAAGGTTGGAGCGGTTGCTGTTTAATTGAGTGAGGGCCTCATCAGCCACTCTGACCGCAATCTCAGCCCCCTGGGGGGTTGTGACATCTATCTCTGCCAGACTGCCGTTTTCCCCGCTCCCCAGTTGACCGGTTTCGGTGGAATTAATGTGAATATCAATGTTATTGCCGCTTTCTGGCCCGATCTGGAAACTTTGGCCGGTAAAGGAACCGTTCAGCAGATCCTGGTTATTATAACTGGTGTTGGCTGCAATGTTGTCCAGTTGTTCCAGAGAGCGGTCTATCTCGGACTGCAGGGCCTGGCGACTCTCTTGACTCTGACTGGCGTTGGCGGCCTGCAGGGCGTTTTCCCGAATATTTTGGACAAGTTTACCGGCCTCCTGCATGGCCCCGTCCGCTATTTGGGTAATTGAGAGGGCATCGTTGGCATTACGTACAGATTGACCCAGCCCGCGGGCCTGGCTGGCCAGACCGTTGGCAATGGTTAGTCCGGCAGCATCGTCTGCCGCATTATTGATGCGGTTACCTGTGGAAATACGTTCAAGGTGTTGGTTGAGGGTACGGTTGCCTTGCTGCAGCTGATTGGCAGTGAAACTTGAAGAGTAATCATTATTATTAATGGTAATAGCCATGATTTACCTCCTTATACATTAAAAATTTAGCTATTATATGGGTAATGTCAAGGGAAAAAATATAAATTAAAAATTTATGGGTTTTTAACCTCATTTATTTTTAATGAAATGAGTGGTATACTGTCCACTGTAAATTTATAACCGTAAAGATGAATCTCAATTATGAGTAAAAATCCCAATGGATGATTCATTACCTTCCTCACCATAACGTGCCGAGGTGCGGTCATCTGTCCCCCAAGGGTGTGGAACTTTGTTTTTTCTGGAGCCCGGTTATCAATCAGCTTTAAATAATAGGGATATATTTTATGAAAAAGGTATGGCAATCAGGTTTGTCTCGGTCCCTCGCCGTTTTTTTTCTGCTTTTTTTCTATAGTAACAGCTCCTGGGCGGCCCATATCGGAGCCCTTGAATATAATATGACCATTGGTTTTGAGGTGGGGAAAAACACTTTGAGCGGGGAGGCTGACTTTGATTTACCCGCAGGATACGGCCTGGAACTGACGGTTGCAGGTCTGGCAGATCTCAGTCTTAGGGTCAACGGGGCCAGGCTTGAAGCAGAGCCTGATAAAAAGGGCGTACTGTTTATCCCTACAGGGGATAATAAACGTAAGATTTTCCTTTCCTGGAAGAAAAAGGTGGAAGAGGATGACTGTTCCCTGCTCAGCCCGGAAGGTATTACCCTGCTGGACACCTGGTATCCCCGGCCTTCTGTAGACGCGGAATACCAGCTTACGGCCCTTGTACCCAAACAATTTTCCGCGGTTTCTGAGGCCGATCGAATCGTTATTGAACAGAAAGGCGAGCAGAAACTGGTTACCTTTCACTTTCCTCATCCTGTCTCACGTATTCATTTCATAGCCGGACCTTACAAGGTGGTGGAAGAGGAGTTTGGCGACGGTAAGATACTGGCCTCTTACTTTTTCGAAGAAGACAGGGAACTGGCAGCCGGCTTCCGCCAGAAAACACATCAGTATCTGGCAAGATATATCAGACTTTTCGGCGCGTATCCCTATGGACGTTTTGCCATAGTTGAAAACCGTAGACCAACCGGATTTGCCATGCCCACTTTTACTCTGCTGGGCCAGCGGGTGGTGCACCTGCCCTTTATCATTGACAGTTCCCTGGGCCACGAGGTGCTTCACAGCTGGCTGGGTAATGCCCTACGTTCCGACCCTCAGCAGGGCAACTGGGTTGAGGGCCTGACCACCTACCTGGCGGATCATGCCTATGCTGCGGAGAAAGGTGAGGGTTCTGATTTCCGTAAAAATCAGTTGGTTAAATATCAGAACTACTTGGCTGACAACAGTACCTTTACTGTTCAGGGTTTCACCAGCGCCGGTAGTCACGCTTTAGCTGACAAGGCTGTCCGGGCCGTAGGCTATAATAAGTGTGCCATGATCTTCCACATGCTGCACCGCCGGGTGGGGGAAGATGACTTCAGGGAAGCCCTCCGCCTTTTTTATCAGAATAACAGATACGGCAGGGCTGGCTGGCAGGAGATAGAGGAAACTTTCAGCGCGGTTTCGGGCCTGGATCTGTCTTCTTTTTTTGAGCAGTGGCTGACCAGAAGTGATGTCCCGGTTCTCGGGATCAAGAACCTGGATTTCCGGGAGACCGGGGGAGATCCGTTTCTCTCATTTGATATTGTTCAGGAGAACAGCAAGCCCTACGACCTCGTGGTACCGGTCAGGATAGATACTGAAGCCGGTACTGTTAATAGGAGTGTCAAAATGGAAGAGGGCAGGGTTTCAGTCTCTCTCGAGCTTCCCGGTTATCCGGTGCAGCTGGTGGTTGATGGGCATTACGATTTAATGCGTTCCCTGGTTGACGGCGAGCTCCCTCCGGTCTGGTCTGCCTTCCTGGGTGCCCGGAATAAACTGGCTGTAATAGAAGAAGGCACCAAAGAAATTTATGCCCCTATGATTGAAATGATCCGGGGAATAGGGGGCCGGGTTATCGAAGATAAGGAATTAAATGCCGGGGAGATGGAGGACAATTCCCTGTTGTTTCTGGGTGAAGACTCGGATGCCTGTCGTTCCGTTTTTGGTAAGGTTGATTTGCCAGGTAAGGGTTTCAGCCTGGAGGCCAGAAAGAATCCCCTGAATTTTGAAGAGGTTGCAGTAATCGTCCAGGCGGCTGATCGTCAGGAAGTGCAGGCGGTTGCAGAAAAGCTGAGGCATTATGGGAAATACGGCAGGCTTTATTTCCGGGAGGGCAGGAACATCAAGAAGGCCATTCCCGAGAGCGACAAGGGTATTGTCCGCAACCTGGATAAAAAACCCACCGGCATAGCTCTTTCGAAACGCCGTGATTTTGATGATCTCATGGAGAAAATGGCTGAGAACCGGGTTATTTATGTTGGAGAAACTCATGTCAGGCCGGTTGACCATCAGTTACAGATGAGAATAGTGCGGGCCCTGTACGAACGTCATCCAGAGATGGCTGTCGGCATGGAGATGTTTCCGGCCAGTGTCCAGGAGACTCTGGACAGGTATATCAGAGCGGAAACAGGCGAACGGGAGTTTTTAAAAGAGGTCGATTATTTTCAGAATTGGGGCTACGATTACCGCTACTACCAGGACATAATGCAGTTTGCCAGGAAATACGGTATCCCGGTGTTAGGCCTTAATCTCGAAAAGAAAATAGTCAGCGATGCCTTTCGTCGGGGTGGGATAGCATCTCTGGACGAAAAAACCAGAAACGATCTTACCCAGAACCGGGATCTCTCCATGGAAGGCTACAGAGAGAGGCTGGAAGAAGTATTTAAGCAGCACCAGGGGCCTTACTTCGGCAACGGAAAATTGTCCGGCTTTGTCCAGGCCCAGGCCCTTTGGGATGAGACTATGGCTGAAACAATAGCCCTTTACCTCAAGGAGAACCCTGCAAAAAAAATGGTGGTTCTGGCTGGTTCCGGGCATGTCAACAAAGAAACCGGTATACCCCCCAGGGTCAACAGGCGGCTGGAAATCGCGCAGGTCGTGGCAGTAAATGCCAGGGGAGGGGAGAAACTGGATAAGAGCTGCGGTGATTACCTGTTTTTCACTCCTCCTTTCAGCATGGAGGAATCACCTGTTTTGGGAGTCAAGCTCCTGAGCAGGGAAGATGAACTTGTTATCACCGGTTTTGCTCATGGCCGCAGTGCGGCCCGCGAGGCCGGTCTGAAAGAAAAAGACGTTATTCTTGCCCTTGATGGACAGGAAGTAACAGATCTTGAAGATGTCAAGATTGCCCTTTTGTACAAGGACAAGGGGGATATCCTGACTGTAAAGGTAAGGCGGCCGGTATTTCTATTTCCGGACTCGGAAAAGGAGATTGAGGTAGCATTATAGACGACTTCGAGATATGAGGGAAACTTTGCTTATGATTGAAAATAAGAAATCCTATTCAGCAGAGATAAAGGAGCTGCTGCGGAGTATCCCCGGGGTTGATGAGTTTCTGAGCTGGGTGGAAGGGATGACCGGAGCGCCGCAGGCATTTGTTAAAGCTGCGGTCCAGGAGGTGCTGGCTGAGGAGCGGCGGGCCATAATCAATGGGGAGTTGCGTTGTCCTGCTGACCTGGAAAGGCGGGCCCTGATCCCTAAATTTGAAAACCGGCTGTCTGAAAAACAGACCCCTAATTTTCGTAATGTAGTAAATGCTACGGGGGTTATTATTCATACCAATATGGGACGTTCTCTTCTTCCTGAAGAGTCTATGGCTTATATAGACAGGGTGGGAAAAGGTTATTCCAACCTTGAGTTTGATCTGGCTACCGGCAAGAGAGGCAGCCGTTATTCCCTGGTGGAGGATTTGGTCTGCGGACTTACCGGGGCTGAAGCCGGCCTGGTGGTTAACAACAATGCCGCCGCAGTCCTCCTGGTCCTGGATACCCTGGCCAAAGACCGCGAGGTTATTGTCTCCCGGGGCCAGCTTGTAGAAATAGGCGGTTCCTTCCGGATTCCGGAAGTAATGCGGAAGAGCGGTGGCCGTCTGGTGGAAGTGGGGACCACCAACCGTACCCATTTACAGGATTATGAGGAGGCGATTAATGAAAATACTGCCCTGCTTCTCAAGGTCCATATGAGTAATTATAGGATAATCGGTTTCACTTCCGAGGTCCCCTTGCGGGAGATGGTGGAGCTTGGGGCCAGACGCGGTCTTTTGGTTGTGGAGGATCTGGGCAGCGGCTGTCTGGTTGATTTGTCCAGTTACGGCTTGGAAAGCGAGCCCACCGTACAGGATGCAATCCGGGAAGGTGTTGATGTGGTGACCTTCAGCGGTGATAAACTCCTGGGCGGCCCCCAGGCCGGTTTGATTTTGGGTCGAAAGAGGATTATCGAAAAGATCAAATCCAATCCCCTGAACCGGGCCCTAAGAATTGACAAGTTTACCCTGGCCGGCCTGGAGTCTGTCTTTCGCCTTTACTTTGACGGGAAAAGGGCTGAAGAGTTGATTCCTACCCTGGCCATGATGAGAATGCCGCTGGAAAAAATAGAGGAGCGGGTCCGATACCTGCTGGAAATGGTTCGGGAAAAACTTGAACCATACTGCCGGCTGGAAATAGCGGCGGTCCAGTCCCGGGTCGGAGGCGGGGCTTTGCCCGAACAGGGGCTGGCGAGCAGGGCCCTGGCCCTGACCCCTTCTTTTATGAAGATTAGCAAGCTGGAGTCCGGCTTACGAAAGGCCCCCCTGCCGGTGATCGGCCGGGTGGAACACGACCGGATGCTCTTTGATATGAGGACGGTAAGTGATAACGAACTTGAGGCAATGGCGGAGAGTCTGATCCGTGTTTTGCCGAGCTGATCAGAAAAGCACCTGATTAACTACCTTTTTCAGTTCCTGCAGCTTGTACGGTTTAAAAATCACGGCCTTGAAACCGTATTCCCGGTAATTAGACATTACCGGATCATTGGAGTATCCACTGGATACAATTACCCGGGCCCCGGGATTGATGGCCAGGATCTCCTGAATCGTTTCCCGGCCTCCCATACCTCCCGGGATGGTAAGATCCATTATAATCAAATCCACGGGCTTGCCCGCCGCCTCCTGTTCCTTGTAAAGATTTATGGCTTCGCGGCCGTCCCCGGCCAGAATAACTTCATGCCCAAGGCGTTTAAGCATTGTTTTGGACATATCTCTTATAATATCCTCATCATCCATGACCATAATTCTGGCGGGAAATTCAGGGCCCTGCCGATGCTTTTCTTTATCTTCTTGTTCGGCACATGTCTCCCTGGAAGCAGGGAGATAGATGGTAAATGTAGTTCCGACCCCGGTTTTGGAATCTACCAGGATATGACCACCATGCTTGTTAATAATGGAATAGCTTATGGGAAGGCCCAGACCGCTTCCCTCCTGTTTGGTGGAGAAATAAGGATCAAAAATCTTTTCGACAAAACTTTCGGGGATACCGATACCGTAATCCGTGATAGTGATTTTGATATACTTCTGATCACTGGCCAGGAAGATATGTTCATCGCTGATAGTATGGATGTTTTCACCGGTGATTTCAATTAACCCACCCTCAGGCATGGCGTGAGAGGCATTGAGAACAAGGTTCTGGACAACCTGGCTCATCTGACCTTTATCTATATCCACCAGCCACAGGTCCTCGGGGATATCAAATTTGGCGGCAACCCGATCCCCGTGTAAAATAAACTCAACTGAATCCCGGATTACTTCTTCAAAAGAAGCGGTCTCTTTGATAGGTTCCCCTCCCTGGGAAAAGGTCAATAACTGGGCGGTCAGGGCTTTAGCCCTTACTGAGGCCTTTTCTGCCTCGGTAAGCAGTTTTCTGGTCCCTTTCTCCATATTTCCATCAAAAAGGGCCAGGTTGAGATTGCCCAGGATGCCGGTCAGGATATTGTTAAAGTCATGGGCAATACCGCCCGCCAGAACCCCTATGGACTCCAGTTTTTTGACCTTGGTTATCTCCTTTTCCATCTGAAGCTGCCGGGTTACATCACGGAAAACCAGCACCACTCCTATTATACGGCTCTGGTGATCCCTGATAGGTGAACCGCTGTCGGCAATGGTTCTTTGGGTGCCGTCCCGGGAAATAAGGGCGGTATGATTGGCAAGCCCTACAATTCTTCCGGAAGACAGGACCTTTTCCACCGGATTGTCACAGACCGCCCTGGTCAGTTCATTTATTATTCTGAAAACCTCGATCAGAGGGCGGCCTTCTGCTTCATGCTGGGGCCAGCCGGTAAGATCCTCGGCAACCTTGTTTATCATGGTTACCTTTCCTTCGGTATCAGTGGTAATGACCCCGTCTCCGATCGACCTGAGGGTAACCGCCAGTCTCTCTTTCTCTGCGGCCAGTGCCTCTTCGGTCTGCAGACGGTCAGTGATATCCTCGGTTACCTTTATAAAGCCTCCGTTCTGATTGCTGCTCTGAAACGGAAAAACCTTGATCCGGGCTCGGAACCTGCTGCCGTCAATCCGTTCGATCTCGAGGCACTCCTCAACTGCTCCCTCTTCCTCCTTGGCCCGGTTAACAGGACAGAGGTCACAGTGCTCTTCTCCGCCTTGAAAAAATATTTCGTGACACTTTTTATCAAGGAGATCGTCAAGCCTTACATCAAAAAGATCGGCCTGGGCCTGATTGGCCATGATAATCCGGCAGTCCGCATCTACCAGGACGATTCCCAGATCAATATTTTCAATAAGGCTTCGGTAGCGCTCTTCGCTTTCCCTGAGCTGTTCCTGGGTCTTTTTTAAATCCACGTAGGCCTGGGCCCGCCGTCTTTCAAATTTCCTGACCAGGATAAAAAGGATCAGCGCCAGGAGCAAAATGACGGCAATAAGCAGGGAAAGGGTAACACAGAAAGTTTTCCGCTTTTCGGCCGTCACTCCCTGCAGATCTTCCGTTACCAACGCTGTATGGTTAAGCAGTTCGTTGTAAAGGGCATCGTAATTATTATTCTTAACACTGTCCGGCCCCAGACTTCCCACCTCAGCCTGGAGCTGGCGGCTGATTTTCTTTAACTCCTCCAGTTTAGCCTGTATTGCCGAAATCCTGTGCCGCAGGTTTTTTTCGCTGAGCGGCAGAAGATCCAGTTTATCATGACTCTCCTTCTTCAGCATCACCTGGCTATACCGGTAGGCCTTGCTGTAATGGTCGACCACCTCCTGCAGATCGGTTCTGCTGTCACTGTTCAGCAGTTCTTCAAAACAGAGATGTCCCATGGTGGTTTCATGATGCATCTTCTGAACTGTATTCAACAGGTTACCGTAGCAGACCGGGAAATAGTAACCGACGTAAAGGCCATAGGCTAATCCGCCAATTGCCAGCAGGATCAGAAAGGTAATCAGCAGGTAAATGTGTCTGGGAATAGAGAGGGCTTTGAATTTTTCTTTTTCATTTTTATTAAAAGGAGTCATAGTGTCTTTAATAAAATTTTTCTTTTAGAAATCGATAGTTATCATTGATAACCGGCTCAAAATTAATTTGTCAAGATATTTTTTACAACAAAAAAATTAGACTGGGGACCATAATGACTGCCTCTTTCGGCTGGCATAAAGTGTAAAATATGGGTAGCTCAGTGGACCGAACAGGAGATACAGGGGTCATATGCCCGGACCAGCATTTCCGCAAGTTTCCGGATTTCCTTATCGTTTCTGCCGGTGACAACAGACTGACGGACAAGCTCCTGCAGATCATAGTGGATATTGGCATGATTCTGACTGGTGGGAATGACACAGTCAGCCATCATTATTCGTCCTGACTCATCAAAATCAAAGGCATGATACAGGATACCCCGGGGGACTTCCACCGCCCCCACTCCATATCCCTTCCGAGGACTGACCGCTGTCCGGCTTTTTTTCCGCCGGCGGTCGATCAACTCTCCAAGCAGGGCAGTGCTTTCGTGGATGATATGGACGCATTCCACCAGTTGGGCGGTATTATTCAGAAAGGGGTTATGGACTCCAGGTTTAAGGGATAGACCTTCAGCCAGCTCCCGGGCGGCTGGATGCAGGTAGGAAAAGTTGTTATTGAACCGGGCCAGGGCCCCTGCAGCCAGAGAATCCCGGGACAGGCGGCTCCACTTGGAAGTGGAGTGATCCACCACATATTCATTGGTCATTTCCAGATACTGGTCCTCGTTTTTGACCACACCGTCACTGGAGACCAGGTCTCCGCCGATAAAAGGATAGCTGCCCTCTCCTTTCAGGGAGACAAACTCGGTCTCCCGGACAAACTCGGGCAGGCTGAAACTGCTGAACAGTTCTGCGGTCCTGGCCAGATCCTTTTTTGCTGTCTCAAGCCGGTTTCTTAAGGCTGACAGCTCTGCCTTTTCCGGCAGCATGGTAAAGCCCCCTACTACCGTGCGGGTGGGGTGAAGCCGGCGGCCGCCGATAAGGTCACAGGCGTCATTGGCCAGCATTTTCAGACGGACTGCCCGGTTGAACTCCTCGGGATGGCTCTCGGCAAGGGGAAAGATGCTGCCGGTATTCAGAAAGTCAGGCGTCACCAGGAAGTAGAGATGGAGAATATGGCTCTGCAGGGTCTCCATGTGCTTTAAAAGCAGCCTGAGATCCCGGGTCTGCCGGGAAGGTGTAAAAGCGAAAGCGTTTTCCACGGCCCTTATACTGGCCAGGGTATGGCCTATGGAGCATATTCCGCAGATGCGGCCCGTTATATAAGGGGCATTTTCAAAGTTTTTGCCTACCAGCATGGCCTCAAAAAAACGGGGAGTCTCCACCACATCCCAGCTGGCTTCCGCGATCCGGCCGCCTTGTATGCTGATATTTATATTGCCGTGCCCCTCGACCCGGGTAAGGTGATGAATGTCAATATTGCAGGTCAGTTTCATACTCTTTTTCCTTCTTCTTCCTTTCCGCTTTCTGCGAGATAACCGGCAAAACCCCCGAAACACTCCAGACGGTCAAGGATCTGTTCCCTGGAAAAACCATACTTTTCCGTAATCCTCCAGAACTCCTTATAATTCACCTCTTCGGCAGGGCCCCGGCATCCCCAGCAGCCCAGACGGTTGCCGGGACACCAGGCATCGCAGCCGGCCCTTGTTATGGGCCCCAGGCAGGGCTGACCCAGATCAAAAAGGCAGATATTGCGGTTGGCCCGGCATTCCAGGCAGACCGGATACTCCGGCTGGTAGACAGTCTTGCCCACCACCAGGTCAGTAACAATCCTTTCCACTTCCTGCTTATTGATGGGGCAGCCATAGATCTCCAGGTCTACCTTGACTATGGCCGAGATGGGCTGGACCCGGCTGGTCTCTACCGGATTGGCGCCGTAAACCGTCTTTTTTACCCACTGAAGGTCGGCAAAACGGTTTTTGAGTTGATTGACGCCGCCGAAACAGGCACAGGAGCCTAGAGCCACCAGGGTATCGGCCCGGGACCGGATCCTTTTAAGCCGGTCTATCTCGTCATTTCTGCTGATACTACCCTCCACAAAGGCGATTTCATAGTCTTCACCCCTTTCCGTCATGGCTTCCCGGAAGTTGACGATTTCGATCAGGGAGAGAAAGTCGGAAAGACTGGCCTCGTTGTTTAAGAGCTGCAGCTGGCAGCCTTCACAGGATGTGAATTCAAAGAACGCGGTTTTAGGCTTGGGGGCCGGGACACCGAGGTAGGTTCTCTGTTCGGAACTGTTAATCATATTTAGGCTGCGGAATTGATAACTTTAATATCTAGGTAAGATGAAAGTTGAGTTAAAACACAAGCGCCCCCGGCGCTAAATGGCTTCTTTCAGATTAAGTACAGACCAGTAGTCAAAGACCGGACCTTCCAGACAGGTATAGGTCGACCCTATATTACAGCGGCAGCACTTGCCCCGGCCGCAGTGCATCCTTCTTTCCAGGGAAACGAAAATTTTCCGCATAGGCATCTCCGCCTTGATCAGCATGTCGCAGACAAACTTGAATATTACCGGCGGACCGCAGACAATGGCATAAGTATTTTTAGCCAGGCTGCCTGTTTTGGCGACCCGGTCTTTTAGAATATCGGTGATAACACCTACCGGACCATTCCAGTTCTCGTCTCCCTGATCAACAGTTATTCCCAGATTAAGATCAAACTGTTTCCACATCTCGTACTGATAAGTAAAAAGGAGTTCACCGGGTGTCTTGGCCCCGTACATTATATCCACCTTGTTGTAGCGGCTGCGGTTTTCCAGGACTGAAAAAATAGGAGCCCGCAGAGGAACAATGCCCAGACCTCCGGCAATCAGGAGAATGTCTTGGCCTTTCATTTTTTCCATGGGGAACCAGGTCCCAAAAGGCCCGCTTATACCGACGTTAATTCCCCGTCTTACCATGGCAAGAAAATGAGTGAGATTACCCACGTCGCGGATGCACAGCTCGATACTGCCGTGCCGGATAGGTGAGGAGGATATGGAGAAGGGGGCCTCGCCGACGCCTGGTAGCTCCAGCATGACGAACTGGCCGGGCAGAAAGGTGAAATTCTTACGTTCTTCCGGATCGATGAGTTGTATCTGGTACAGCTTCTCTTTTTCCCTCAGGGGATAGATATTGGTAATTTCTGCCTGATAGCTGTATTCAAATTCCCTCAGTCCGGTTTTATGGGGGTATCGTTTTTTTTCATCCAGTACATCGATAAAGGGAAGTCTATTCATGACGTTTCTCCTGTCCTCTTATGCTGGCAATAACTCCGGGAGGGGTAATTCCAGCCAGACAGGCCTCTCCGCAGCGACCGCAGCCTACACAGAGGGGCTCCTCGAATGATTCCACAAATCCACGGTGCTTATGATAATAACGATATTTCAGTCGTCTGTGGCTCTCGGGTCTGAAGTTGAAGCCGCCGGCTACCTTGGCAAAATCAATAAGGTTGCAGGAGTAAAGCTGCTTGACTTTGCTTGCCCGATGCAGATCAAGATCGATATGCTCTTTGACATCGTAGCAGTAGCAGGTAGGGCACACCTGGGCGCAGGTCCCGCAGGATAGACATTTATCACCCCATTCCAGCCAGGCCTCTGACTCGAACTCCATATCCAGAATTTTAGTCAAATCGGTGGTATCCACATGGCAGCTAAATTGTTTGGACCTTTCTTCTGTAACCTGTAAATAACGGTCGTGCTCTTTTTCTTCCGGTTCCCGGCTGTTAATGGCACTGACACACTCAAAGGCCCGGGCGGAAAGGATCTCGGCAAACCACTGGTCCCCGAGATCGGTCAGGAACAGATCAAAACCGTGCAGAGCGGTATCAGCTCCCATGGAGCGGCAGAAACAGTAAGGCTGCGGACTGCAGTTTACCCCGACGATAAACATATTTTTTCTTTTGGCGATATAGTAAGGGTCCGGATAAACACTGCCTGCCAGAACCTTGTCCAGTTTATTCAAGGCATTGATATCGCAGGCATGGATTCCGAAATAGACTATGGGCTTGTAGGCATTAAGGTCAATCTCTTTTTGCCAGTTGCCGTCTTTCTGGAGGGTAAAGGTGGAAATGGTCTCTCTGGCCGGCAGGAGAAAGTGTTTAAGGGAGTAACTGGTGGAAGGGTAGTCAAGATGGAGTTCACTGTAGTCATAGATAAAATCAAAATCATAAAAGGGGACGGTTTCCGGGGTCTCAGCCCTTTTAACCGGACCCACCACATAATTTACTGCCAGAATATTGTAGAGATTTTCCAGCTCCTGGTGGGCAAAGACCCTGAAAATCATGTTTTCTTCTCTGTGAAAGACATTTTTACCATCAGTACAGCCAGACTTACCATAATGAAACTGAAATCAATAACCGAGGCTCGATGCAGTGTCTGAAAGACTTCGGAAGACTTGACATCGGGGCTGTTGGCTTGGGCCTGGATAATCTCCGGGGTAAAATAAAAAGTAAAAAGTGCACTGCTGACCAGTACCACGATAGCGGCCCCCAACCGGAGATAGTCTCTGTTCCTGTAAACCGTAAACTTAATGCCCTCCATCAACAGTACAATAACAACGGTCAGGTTAAGCAGGTTGCAGTATCTCTTGAATATCTCTATCATTACAAGACCTTCCTGAAAACGGCTCAGGATATTGCGGCCCAGGGCAAGATCAGAGTTGAAGATGACCGGGGCAACAAAAGCCGCCAAGGCAAAAGTGGATCCCAAGGCTACCCCTAAAATAAGATTGTAGACAGTACTGACAAGTTTATTCATCGCGGATTTTTCGGTTCAATTATCGCAGGATTTAAATTCCAGTTGAAATTATAACAAAGGTTGTTCCTGTTGTGCCAGTATAGTTTTTATTCTAAGCAGAGAATAGTTAAAAATAAGCTTTAGTCTTTTCTCTGTCCGGTATCCGGAAATATTAAAGGCTCCCGGCCGGCCCGACGCCTGAGCCAATTGACAGTCCGGGCCACAGAATTTTTGGTGATCAGCCATTTTTCCAGCTGGTACTTGCCCGGAAAATTCATCAGCATCAGGCCGATAAAAATTGTAAATAGTCCCTGCCCCGGGATCAGGAGCATAATAATGCCGGCTACAACCAGAATCAATCCGCAAATATTCTTAACTATAATAAGTATTCCCTGCACAGCAAAATTGGAGGTAATCAGCAGTCTTCTCTGTCGTTTTACCCTGGTGAAATAATCGGGAGGTATGCGGATCACCGCCCAGGGTACTATTATCAGGCTTGCCGCAAAAATTATCATCGACAAGGAGGCCAGCCACCAGAACGCTGCCTTATGACTGTAAATCCATGTTATCATAAAGGGGAATTAACAGTGAAGTTCTCCCGAGGTCCCTGTTCTCTGAACTCCCATTTGTCTCAACGCCGCCAGTCCAGCTCGTACTCCAGCCGTGCTGGCCCAGCATATATGACCATGGAAATAAAAAGCCGCCTTTAAAAATTCTTTGTCTTTATCCATTTGCTACACCTTTTCCTTAAACCAAGATTCCAAGAAACATCTTCATCCCAACTCCAAGCAACACCAAGCCAAATATCAATTTGATCCGGCCGGGTTTCATTTTTTCCCGCATGATATAGGCACCGGCCAGAGCGCCGGCAATAACTGCCATGGTTGTGGCAAGCATCAGCAGTACATTAAAATGACCGCCGGCCACGTGCCCTGCAAAACCGGAAAAAGATGAAAAAATCACCACAAATGAACTTGTGGCCGCGGCGTTTTTGGTAGGATATCCCAGAAGCAGCATAAGCGGAACAAATAAAAAGCCACCGCCGATACCAAGCATCCCTGCTATGAGACCAATACCAAATCCTCCAGCGCTCATAAATACAAGCCTCTGCGGCAGCGGGACCATTTCTTGGCGATCGGTTTCCCCGGAGCTGACAAGCATTCTGCCGCCGGCAAATAGCATGGCCAGGGCAAAAAAAAGGATAAGCGTCTCGGTGGGTATAAATTTGGTCAGATATGCCCCGCAGGGAGCCCCGAGAAATGATGATAAGATCAGGGGAAACGAACCCTTATAATCGATCATTCGGTTTTGGTGGTAAATCACAGCCGCAGTGGCGGCAGTAATGCCGTTTAGCAAAAGTGCTGTGGGTACGGCTGCACCTTTGAAACCAAATCCCAGCCAGTGGAAAACAGGCACATAAAGCATGGCGCCGCCCAGGCCAAGCATGGAAAAGATAAAGGCCAGAAAAAAGACAATTCCTGTAGCCGTGATTATAATCATATCATTAGGACCTGAACCCGAAAAAACGGGCTTACGTTTTCTTCTTTAAAAAAGGCAGCAGCCGGGCAGCGCAGATATAGCTCCACAATAAACGACCAGTTATATATATATATGTATTGCTCTATGTCTATGTGAAAAAGGCAAAAAATATTACGGCTATTGCGCGCAGATGTTTTTCCGTTTGATGGGAGGCAGCCTGTTGATCAGGGCGATGATTTCGGGATCATCCTCCAGCCAGTGTTCAAGGTGGCCTAGTATAATGTCTGTATAGGGACTACGATTACCGAAAAAATTACCGAAAAAAATAAAAAATCAGTCTTTCTGTTTTTACAGTTATCCGGCCGGACCGGCCGGTATGTTTTTAGGCTCAGGAAAAACCAGAGCCTGGATTACAGTTCCCAATTGACGGCATCCCGGATAAGGAGGGAGAAGCGGATGAAGATCCAATGTTTGTAGCTGAAATTGCTTTTTTTACCTCCCGGCTGGAACAGTCCGGACACCTGATTTTTGCCTTTGCCTCTGGCGAGGAACTGAGCAACAGGGTTTCAAAAATTTTTTTACATTTCTGACATTGAAATTCATAGATCGGCATTATATTTTATCTCCTCTATGTATATAGCTTTTTTAAATTTTTCATTCTGTAATAATGAAAGATCCACCAGCAGAGTATTATCAGCAGAGCACCCAGGGTGTCAGCCGCCAGATCACGCCAGTCGAAAAAACGTTCCCTTATAAAAGATTGATGGAATTCATCACTTACGCCATATATAAGACAAAAAATAATAATAGCCAGGCCTCTAAGCAAGGGTATTTTCCGGTTGTCGATGTCGGATTTTACGACATAGATACCGCTCAAGGCCAGTAAGCCAAAGGCAATAGCATGGTATACTTTATCAGTTCCTTTGGGGTGATTGAAATCAAGACTATCTCCCGGCAGATGAGAAAGAAAAAATATAGTGGCCATGACGATAAGTGCCGGCAGCAGGCGTACTATCATTGTCTGTTAGTTTTTTTGTTTAAGGGGACAGGCAACACTTTACAGCCTGTAGATAGTACCAGTATTTTAGCTGATATGTCAATAATCGCAGTTTAATTTGTCTGTCATAAGCCTTGAAATCATCTGTTCTGTCAATAACAGGTCTGTAAATGGATTTATTAAAAACATTAAAAGCTTCCTATCCCTCCCGCCTGCCGGTAGTGGAGGAGAGGGAACGTATCATCAGCGCTGTAAGAGAGAATCAGGTGGTTATTGTGGCCGGGGATACCGGCTCCGGGAAAACCACCCAATTAGCCAAAATGTGCCTGGAAGCAGGAAGAGGGCAGAAAGGTATGATCGGCTGCACCCAGCCCCGCCGTCTGGCTGCCACTTCAGTAGCTGCAAGAGTCAGGGAGGAGCTGGGGGAAGGTTTTCCGGCCGGGGTTGATTATAAGATACGTTTTCGCGATCAGACAGGTTCCAATACCAGAATCAAGTTTATGACCGATGGTATTCTTTTGTCTGAAATTTCCGGAGACCCCGGGCTCTACGCTTATGATACCATTATAATTGATGAGGCCCATGAGCGTAGTCTTAATATAGATTTTCTGTTGGGAATTCTGAAAAGACTGAAATATAAGCGTCCTGATCTCAAGATTATTATAACTTCCGCTACCATTGATACCGAGAAGTTCTCCCTAGCCTTTGATAAGGCTTCTGTAATAGAGGTAAGTGGCCGGAGCTATCCGGTTGAAATCCGTTATTTCGAAAAAAACGAGGCCGAAGGCCCTGAAGATGAGGATTATGTGGAGCAGACGGTAAAGGCGGTATTTAATATCTGTAACTTTGAAGCACCTGGAGATATCCTGGTCTTTATGCCCACTGAAAAAGACATCAAAGAGACTGTAAAACTCCTTAGCAAAAGTATTCAGGGCCGGGGCCACGGACAGCTAAAAAGAGATGAAAATCCGCTTATACTCCACCTTTTCGGCCGCCTCAGCGGCGCAGAACAGAACAGGATATTCAGGCAGAGCCCGGTCCGGAAAATTGTAGTGGCCACTAATGTAGCTGAAACCTCGATAACGGTGCCGGGTATCCGTTACGTTGTGGATACTGGTCTGGCCCGGATAGCCTCCTACAATCCCGGGGCCAGAACAACCAAGCTCCCGGTCCGCCGTATCTCGCGGGCCAGCTGTGATCAAAGGGCAGGACGCTGCGGACGGGTCGGTCCCGGCTTATGTCTCAGGCTTTATTCAGAAGAGGATTACTGGAAAAGAGACGAATTTATAGCTCCGGAAATTTTGCGGGCCAATTTGGCAGAAGTTATTTTACGTATGATTGATCTGCGGTTGGGTGATCCACGGAAATTTCCCTTTATTGACTGTCCTTCAGCCAGATCCATAAATGACGGTTATAAGTCGCTGCAGGAGCTCGGGGCTATAACAGAGAAGAGGAAACTTACCAGGAGAGGCAGGGTTATGGCTGCCCTGCCTCTTGACCCCCGGATAAGCCGGATGATCATAGAGGCAAGGTCCAGTAACTGCCTGAGGGAAGTTGTTATCATCGCTGCCGCCTTAAGTATCCAGGATCCCAGGGTAAGACCGGCTGAACAGGCAGGGCAGGCGGATGAGATCCATAAGGGGTTTGCCTCACCCGTTTCGGATTTTATTAGCTGGCTCCATCTCTGGGACAGATTTCAGGCCCTGGTTGGGGAAGGCTGCAGTAAGGGCCGGCTCGGCAGATTCTGTAAGCAGAATTTCCTGTCTTTCCAGAGAATGAGGGAATGGCGGGAGATC
The DNA here is from genome assembly GCA_046497465.1 of Desulfobia sp. Classification (GTDB taxonomy): domain Bacteria; phylum Desulfobacterota; class Desulfobulbia; order Desulfobulbales; family SURF-16; genus JAWLDV01. Next base: position 17,227 of record JAWOFO010000035.1, on the reverse strand, counting down.
CACGAACAGATCTGGGCCAACCTGGCCGGCCAGGGAGGCAAAAGGAAAAAGGGAATAAAGCATCCTTATTTAAAGACATCCTGCCTTGATCCGGTTTCTGTTTCCGGCCGGCAAAGCTGTAAGTTTTCTTACCGGGAACTGCCGCTTGATTATGAGAACCAGGGCTACGAGGCCATTCATAAGGCGATTTTAAGCGGCAATCTCCGGAACATCGGATTAAAGAGAGAAAAAAACATCTACCAGGGCGCCGGGGGCAAGGAATTTATGATATTTCCAGGTTCCGGCCAGTTTGGTCAGGGTGGACAATGGATAATGGCCGGCGAGCTGGTAGAGACTTCCCGTCTCTTTGCCCATACTGTGGCGTCTATAAAAGTGGAATGGCTGGAACCTCTGGCGGGCAGTCTCTGCCGGTCAAGCTACTCCTCCCCCCGTTGGGAAAAAAAGAGAGGACAGGTTAGCGGTCTGGAGAAAGTCACCCTGTTTGGCCTGCCTATTGTCAGTGGCCGCCGGATTAACTACAGCCGAATAAAACCGCAAGAGGCCAGGGAGATCTTTATACAGGCTGCCTTGGTGAAAGGGCAGCTTGGAGGAAGGCCCAAGAAGTTCCTGAAACATAATTTGGCCCTGATCAGGGATCTGTCAGAGCTGGAAGAAAGGATGCGGCGCCGGGATATAATAGTTGATGATTATACTCTATTCAATTTCTATGAACAAAGAATCCCCCCTGGTATTGCAGACCGGGCCGGCCTGAACCGCTATCTGAAAAAGAAGGGGACGGATCAATTTCTCTTTATGAAAGAGGAAGATATTATCAATACGTCTCCGGAGTCCGCAGCACTGGAGAATTACCCTGAAACCACAGAGAGCGCCGGCTTTACTCTGCCTCTTTCCTACACTTTTGAGCCAGGCAGTGAAAATGATGGAATTACGGTACGCGTCCCTGTCACCCTCTCCGGGCATCTCCGCCGGGATGATTTTGAATGGCTGGTTCCCGGTCTTCTCCTGGAAAAGATAACTTTCCTTCTCAAAGGACTGCCCAAAAATCTCCGCAGACAGCTGGTCCCCATACCGGAAACTGCCCGGGAATTGATGGAGGCCATGGCTGTAGGTCAGGGCTCCTTTTTTCAGCAATTAGAGGATCTGCTCTTACGATATTTCCGGCTGAAAGTGGATAGAGGCCAGTGGGATCTTGATTTGCTGCCCGCTCATCTCAGAATGAATTTTGCCCTGGTTGACGAAAAACAGCGGGTGGTGGCGGAAGGGAAAGAACTCGGTAAGCTTGTTTCATCCCTGGTTTCTGCAGAAAGTACGCCGGAGGGCTTGGAAAAGCTCAGGGAAAGATGGGAGAGAACAGGGATTACCGGCTGGAATTTCGAAGACATTCCAGAATCTATTCCTGTCAAAAATAAAAAAGGCGAATTTACCGGTTTTGCCTGGCCCGGGCTTAAACCGGGACCGGATGATACGGTGGCTTTAAGACTTTTTGCCAGCGAAAGCGAAAGATGTGCCCAGACCCGCAAAGGCCTGCTGACCCTTTATCGCCGCCGTTTTGCAAAGCAATGGAAAGCAGCGGAAAAAGATCTTATTATTCCCAGGGCTTACTGGGCTCTTTATCAGGGAATTGGTACTCATGAGGATTTTAATCGCCAATTACTGGATTTTATAATGGGCGAGATTTTTCAGGTCTGGCCGGGTGTTATACCTGGTAAGCAGGAATTTCAGGAGAAAGTTCAACAGGTGAGAGAGTATGGCCTTTATGCCATGGGCCAGGATATAAGGAGACAGGTAGTGGAACTCCTAAGAGAGCGCTGTTCAGTCCTTGATTTTATAAGAGAGGCAGAAAAAAAAGAGCGCTCTATAGATGGTAAGGTGGCGGAGAAGTTTCGCAATCAGGTGGCCGGATTTTTATCTCCTGGTTTTCTGGAAAGTATAACTATTCAGGATTTGGATAATCTTTCCCGTTATCTCAAGGCCCTGAAAATAAGATTGAAAAGAAAGATCCAGGATCCGCTTAAGGATAAGGCCAAGGAGGAACGTCTTACCCCTTATCTGGAACGTCTTTCTTCCTGCCCGGCCGGTGACCAGATAGACCATGAGCAGCGTCAGATAATCGAAGATTACCGTAGAATGGTGGAAGAGTATAAACTGTCTGTGTTCGCGCCGGAAGTTAAGACTGAATTCCCGGTCTCTGAAAAAAGGCTTGAAAGAAAATGGAGGGAAGTGATAAGCTGTATTAAAAGACTTCCTTAGCTTTAAAATCAATTTTCCGACAAGCACCCCTGCCTCACTAAAAAATTTGCACGTTATATCATATAAATAAATCGATCCGGAAAGTTGAACTTTAAACCTTTAGTCCTGAAATCGAAATCAAGCAACCAAAAGAGTGGTCTCCACGCAGAGCTGTTTCTTGCGGTAACCTCTGAACTCTGAACTTTATGAAGACGGTATTTAAGATACTGGCCGCAATTATTGGCGTTATTTTATTAATAACAGCAGGCCTGTCAGTTTTTGTCCATTATTACCTGACTGATAAACGTATCAAGGAACTGGTAGTTCCCAAGATGGAAAACGCCTTGGCCAGAGAGGTCAGGCTTGGGGATATTCAGATCAGCCTGTGGAAAGGGTTAACCCTTAAAAACTTTGCAATCATGGAAGCTGATGGACAGGATGAATTTATAAAGGCAGAGAGTTTTAATCTCAGCTATGACCTCCTACCGCTTTTAAAGAAAAAATTAAAAATAAGCCAGGTTGTCTTGAGCAAACCGCGAATAAAGGTGGTTCGTTATGCCAGTGGTAAATTTAATTTTGAGACCCTGAAACCATTGACATCCACTGTGGCAGAAAAGAAAACCGGAAGCATTGAATCTTCTCCCGGCTCAGCAGACGCGGCCTTTCCCTTTGCTTTGGCCGTAAGCGAAATAAGAATAAACAGGGCTGATTTAATTGTGCGCGATGAACTTAAAGAGATTCCGGCGGTTACGGCTGCTGCTGATTGCAGTGTCAGTCTGGCAGCCGGCCGGGATCTGGCATCCCTGGAATACAGGGGCAGGTTGGATATAAGTGCCGAGGTCCTTTGTGAAGCTGTTGAAACCGCCCTGGAAGGCGGTATCAGTTTTGATCGGAATAAGGCTGATTTCAGTTTCGATCTCCAGGTGGAGGACCAGAGGTCAGAAGCCGGAGGTCAGAAGATGTGCCTGTATGGTACAGTCAAAGACTATCTGGTGTCTCCGGATATCACCTGTAATTTGGACAGCCGTTCTCTGAATCTCGATTGCTTTTTGGCAGATTTGGGGTCTGTTGATAAAAAGAAAGATAAAGTAGCCGACAGGAGCAATGGCGGCAATCGAGCTGATAAAAACATCGGTCAATCCATAGGGGCAGGACTGCCTGAAGGGATCAAGGCCCAAGGAGAGGTCAGGGTGACCAAAGCAGAATACAGTAATCTCTGGATCAACGATCTTCGGCTTGATTATGAGCTGCGCCGCAATATGTTGTACCTGAACGATCTTTCAGCTTATACCGCGGAAGGGCGGATTGCCGGTCAAGCTGCTGTTGATCTGGATAAACTTGAGCCTGATTATAACGTGACTCTTGCCATCCGGGGGATGCAGCTCGCCCCCTTGCAGAGAGGCCTTTTTCCGAAGACCGGAGAACGTATTTCCGGAAACCTGACCGTAGACTTTGGTTTTCACGGAACCGGCTTTCAATGGCCTGCCTTAGCTGACGCCCTGAATGGCCAGGGAACCTATAAACTTCTGGAGGGCAGGATCCATCAGGTGGAAATCCTTGCCGCTATTGCCACCTTGTTTCAGGAAAAAAGACTCGAAGATATCTATTATGAAGAATTAAGCGGTAATTTTCGGATAAAAAACGGAGACGTCCTGTTTAGGGCTTCTTTAGACAGTGAACAGTTAGGTATTGACAGTGAGGGGATAATCGGGCTGGATGGTGAACTGGCCGCGCCCCTGGAGCTTAATTTTGCTCCGGAGTTGTCCAGCAGACTGGAATTAAAAACATCTTTAAGCAAATACATGGTGCAGAAAGATGGAGCGGCAAAATTCAAACTTTACCTGACCGGCAGTCTCACCAGTCCCGAGGTCTCTCCATATACTGCTGCCGCCCATCAGAAAATCGAAGAGAGGCTGGCAGACACGATCAAGGACAGGGCCGGTAAGGAAATTGACAGAGTCTCCGATCAGGATAAGCAGGAAAAGGGTGATTCAGAGAAACAAGCTAGCCCGGAAGAAGTGGTCAATGATTTTATCAGAGGAGTACTGGGAAATTAACTGAGAAAACTATTTATGATTTCAGACGGTTGGTATAGCCGTTCCTGAATCAACATGCCAACCGTAAAGTACCCATGCCTTACTAAAAAATTTATACGTTATATCATATAGATAAATCAATCCGGAAAGTTGAACTATTGGTAATCGTGGGTCCCGAGTACAACATCAATACCGGTTTTTGCCTCCAACATCTTAGCGAGTTCTTCGGCATCGTTATACGGACAAGCCGGTTTGGCGTTTGCCAGACAGGAGGATAAATAAATCCTGTCCGGCTTGATCTCCAAAAGCTTCAAGGCCATGCCGACATTTGCCACTGTAGACCTGGCCGGACATTGACATTTTACCAGGGAGACAACCTGACAAGGTTCATCAAACTTTCCTTCACCCAGTGCTGCCGCCTTAAGGCATCTCCACTCACCAGGACAGCCGTAGCCGCTATCCATATATGAACCACAACCCACCACAACAACCTTTTTCATTTTATACCTCCTTTACTTCACTGTTGATTTTTACATAGTAATAGCCAGTAACTCAACCAGGCAGTGGTGTTTAGCGGTTGGCAGCCCATTCAGGAACATTGCGCAGTGTTTGCCAGGGGCTCTTGGCGAAGCGAAACGTTTAAAATTTCAACTGCTTGAGCGAGGAACGAGCGAGTTTTGAAATTTTAGTGAAGCGAGCCTTAGAGCCACCCAAACACGAAGCCGTTACTGAAGGGGCATGCTAACCGAATGAAATTATACTGTTTTTTTAAGTCGAAAAATTGAGCCAGTAATAAATTAATCCGCTCAGAATTACTATGTCAAGATAAATATTAACATGAATTCAGGTAAGGTGAATGTTATCTCTCATTCATTACTTCATGGAGTTTGTGCGACAATTCTTCAATACCGTAAGGCTTTTGAACAAACCCGTCACAACCACGGCTCAGTATATTCTGTGCCTCACCGTTAAGGCTGTATCCACTTGAGAGAAGAGCCCTTACTCCGGGATTGATTTCTTTGAGTCTGTCGTAGACCTCACCCCCATCCATCCCGGGCATGAGCATATCCAGCAGAACAACATCAATTTTATCCTTGTTTTCTTTATAAATATTGATTGCCTCTTCACCGGATAGGGCAACAAGAACAGTAAACCCGAGATGTTGAATCATTTTCTCGGCCACATCAATCATCATCTGTTCATCGTCAACAAGCAGTACTGTACCCGCTCCCGGTATCAGTTTGGCAGACAGCTCTGTTTCCTCCGCAACTTCTTGGTCCGAGGCCGGAAGATAAATCGTGAACGTAGTTCCTTTGTCCACTTTACTATAAACATTGATAAGGCCGTCATGATTCTTGACGATGCCGTAAACCGAAGCCAATCCCAAACCAGTTCCCCTGCCCATCTTCTTTGTAGTAAAGAACGGGTCAAATATCCTTTGCTGGGTTTCCTCGTCCATCCCCATCCCGTTGTCAGTGATGGAGATCTTTATATATTTGCCGGTTTTTACTTCAAAAGGCTTGATATAATTCTCATCAAGAATAACATTTTCCGTCTGTATATAGAGGTCCCCGCCTGAAGGCATCGCCTGCCAGGCATTTATGAAAAGATTTAAAAGGGCCTGTTCGAGCTGCCCCTTATCAACCTCTGCGAGCCATAAGTTTTCTTGATATTCCGTGTGAATAATTATCTCTTTCCTGGTTCTGGCAAACATCTCCAGGGACTTCATGATAAGTTTGTTCAGATCAGCGGGCTTTACTTCATATTTCCCCCCTCTTGCAAAACCCAACAGTTGTTTTGTAAGGTCCGAACCCTTTTGTACATAGTCCTCGATGTTCTTTAAAATATTATAATCGGGATGAAGGGAGTCTGTATGCTGAAGCATCAAGGAAACACTGCCGAGAATTCCTGAAAGCAGGTTGTTAAAATCGTGGGCAACGCCTCCAGCAAGGGTGCCGATGGCTTTCATCTTGTGTACCTGCCGAAGCTGGTCTTCCAGAGACTTCCTCTCTTCCTCGGCCTGTTTCCGTTCATTGATCTCTTTTTCCAGCTGCTTGTTTATGCGAACCAACTCGTTTCGGGAATCCTCCAGCTCCACCATTACACTTTTAAGCAGGGATATATCCCTGAATACGTGCAGATAGCCGACAATTTCACCGGACGAGTCCGCGAGCAGGGATGCGTTGACCAGGATATGCTTCTCTTCCCCGTTTACATTGGTAAGGGAACTTTCCACATTAAACACATTCTGGTTGGAATCAAGCGCCTTTTTGACCAGGCATTCCGTCTCACACATACCAGACTTCAAAATGTCCTTACAGTACATTCCGAGCGCTTCGATCGGCCTGAAACCGGTTAGCTCAGTCGCCTTGATGTTGAAGTAATTGATCCGCATCTGTCGGTCACAGGTAAATACCGCATCCGGCAGTGAGTGCAATATCTCGTAAGCACTGACCTCCAGCGGCCATTTGATAAAATTGGTGCCTTTCATACCTTATACCTTACTGTCATTCATGGGGACAGGATTGGCCACAAATTTACATAAATCATGTCCCATTGAACGGCACGTTATCTCCTTTGAAACAAAAGTACCCATTCCCTTGGGATACCGGGGACCATAAACGAGATCCATGTAGGATGCCGTGCAGGCATTGATCATATAACAGCGCCCCCTTGACTGAGGACCGTATTTTTCCAGATAGCGGGCCGGATCATAGGTATTTCGCACAGTAGTAACGAGTTCTTTCCCGGGGATAAGCTTTTCTATTTGAATAAAACCTATACCCAGCACATTGGTAAAGGCGACCAAGGCATGAATTTCATCTTCCGGTGTCTGTATCATGGGGCTTATATGTTCTCGCCAGTCTATGGAAGTACGGACCCCGTGAAATGTATGATAACCGCATTCCAGTACGGCGTTGTACAGGTTCTGCTCCACCTCCTGCACCTTTTTTTCATCCAGCATGTGAGTGATCCGTGAAACCAGTTTAAAGTAAAATTCATTGTAATTCATGGCTAAATATACCCCGAAAGCAGCCATGATACCCCTTTCGTTACTTGTAACCGGAAGCTTTGAGGCGATTTTTATTATCTTGGTGCTGTCAATGGCCATTTCAGTTCCTTGAAATTATAAATTTACAATGATCACTGCCTGAAACAAGGCACTCCGTTTCCCTGACCGTATAATCCCCGGGCGAGACATTGAAGATTGCTGCCAATATTCCTGCAATAAATCCGCATGTCAGGAAACATACAGGATCCCTCCTGCGGCCGTATTTCGCAAGCCAGCCGACTACAAAATATGAGGAATCAGCATACGCTATTCCACCCTCTTTACCGACATTATCCAAGTCAATTCTTCCAAAGCCCATGAATCGATAAAGCTCCGAAGCCTCTCGTAAATAGTTTTTGACGGAATATCTATTCTCATTATTTGCCAGATGCGCTTTGAAGTTCTTGTAAAACTCCTCGGAGGATGTCTTTATAAATATGTCATGAACATCAATACCAGGAATTTCTTCGATAGCCTTCAGAAGTCCACAATTGTAATGATGGCAATGTAAAGAGACCATTGTCCCGTTTAGTTCTATTGTATTATTTTCCGAATCAAATACGGGCGAAAAAAACATTTGTCCGATCCCCTTTATAAAAAGTAATCATGGTTTAGTCAGTCGCAGAAACCCTTACCTTCAGGGCAAGGTCAGAGTTCAGAGGCTATGCCGTATGAACGTATTCTGATATAAATTGTTACTCCACAATTGGATTACCCCTGAAGATAACCACAATCGAATATAACAGATGAGTAGAAGATTGCGTACGTTATCATAAACTTTATGGCACTGCCAGTACTATATATTATGGGGCCCTCAAGTATCGATTCAGGATTTTGGAGGGCAAAGTTGTCGGAGATGTTGATAATAATATTCGCGCATTTCCTGAACAACAGAGATGTGAAATCATAGAGTTGAATCCGATTTCTCAGCCACGGTTTCAGCCCGTTCATTGGACATCAGCAAACGGGTGCCTTCGTGAACATCTTCGGAACCACCGGCCACATAACCGTGAAAGGGCAACTCCAGATCAGGAGAGGCATAATGTGTCCGCCGCTGGTTTTACCGGCAGCGCGGGCAATAGCCATCTCGGCATGCATTTTTTCATCGCCGGGAAAGACCCCGGGGAAGTTCATCTAAAAAGAATGTCCCTTGGTAACCTCTTTGGTCAATTTACGGAAATGGTGGCCTATTATGGCCATTTCAACCACCATAGGAAAAGCTTTGGGTTTTTTAAAGAGAGTTTTGATCATCAGTCTCCAATAGTGAAAACTAAATCTTGAAAAAATGCCTATTTTAAAAATACTTTTAAGAAACGCCTCTATTTCCCGGAGACTTATCCTGGATCTGGCCCTGGGGGAGTAATTGTCCAGAAAAGTTTCGATTCTCTGATAGTAAAGCCGGGGAGAGTAAATATTGGCCAGTACTTTCTTGTAGCCGTTTTTTAATTGTTCCGGCTCCATCTTGGTAATAAAATTAATGGTAGCATCAGTATTGGAACCAGTCATGCTCCCCAGTAGCCTGCCTTCTTTTGCCAGTCTTTTCCAGAGCGGGGTCTGTGGTATTGCATTAAGCAACCCTACCATGGCGGTTACAACCCCCAAGTTCTGAATAAACTCTATAAGGTTGTTGAATACGGAAGTCCTGATGTCACTGTCAAACCCGAGTATAAATCCCCCCATTACCTGCATGCCATGCTGTTGGATGGTCTTTACCGATTTTTCCACATCACAGTTGACATTCTGAATTTTGCCGCATTCTGTCAGACTCTCCTTGCTGGGAGTCTCCAGCCCCAGGAAAACCTTGTTAAAGTTGGCCTTGCTCATCAGGTCCAGCAGTTCCTGGTCCTCTGCCAGATTAACACTGGCCTCGGTCAGAAAAGTAAAAGGATAGTCCCGGTTTTTCTGCCATTCGACGAGGGAAGCAAGCATCTTTTTAACCAAGCTCTTATTGCCGATGAAATTGTCATCTACAAAAAAGACGGATCCCCGGTAACCCAGATTATAAATCGTATCCAGTTCGCCTATTACCTGCAGGGGCGATTTAGTTCTTGGAGTTCTGCCGTTGAGAATCGCCACATCGCAAAATTCACAATTAAAAGGGCAGCCCCGGGAGTACTGGATAAGAATGGTGGCGTAATCCTTGAGATTTATCAGTGACCAGTCAGGAACCGGAGATTTTTTTATATCCGGTCTTTTTTTTGAGGAATACACCCTTTTTAGATTTCCGTCGGATAAATCTGCAAGAAATTCAGGGATAGTAATTTCTCCTTCATCCAGAACCAAATGGTCCAGATCAACAAAGGCCTCAGGCTGTATAGTAAACAAGGGGCCGCCGCCCACTATTTTTTTATTTTTCTTTTTGCATCTTTCGACCACTTTTCTGGTGCTGTTTTTCTGGATATCCATGGCGCTTATGAAAACCATATCAGCCCAGTCCAGATCTTTGTCCTTCAGTTTGTCAACGTTCATATCCACCAGTTTTTTCCGGAAATGGCCGGGAAGAAGCTTTGAGACGGTCAAAAGACCAAGTGGTGGGAAGGAGGCTTTCCTGGATACAAAATTAAGGGCGTATTTGAAACTCCAGAACGTGACGGGGTAATCGGGATAGATCATTAATATTTTCATTTTTAAACCTTCTCTTTAGGCTGATCACTCTCCAGGAGCGATGTTATTTTTCAGGGTTGGCAGTCATCAAACCCATTCAACATATGCTGAAAATATTTCCTTAGTCTTATATACAGATTATTTTATTATAGAGATCGAGACCAAGTCAAATTTCTTTTGGAAAGATTTCCGGTCTTTCTTTTTCCCGATCCCGAAAGATTAAATTTCAACTTTCCGGTTGCCGTTTTCCAATTCGGCCGCAATATCTTCCAGTTCCCGGCAGGATCGGGATCTGTAAATCTGTTCCCTGATCCTGATGTTATAAGGCAGGCCCTTGAAATACCTGGCGGCTTGGTTTCTTAAGGCGGCCAGATCCTTCTCCGGCTCAGCATAGGTCCTGACCAGCTCCAGGTGACGTTTCAGGGCTTTGAGCCTGGGCTGCAGGGAATTATCGTCCAAATCCTCCCGGAATATCCAGGGTTTTCCCATAGCTGCCCGTCCGATCATCACTGCATCACAGCCGCTTTCCCGCATCCTTTCCCGGCCCTTTTCATGAGAAATAATATCGCCATTTCCCATAACCGGAATGCTAACTGCTTTCTTTACCCTGGTAATGAGAGACCAGTCCGCCCGGCCGCCAAAGCCGTCGCTCCTGGTGCGCCCGTGTACTGCCAGAGCTGAGGCTCCGCTGTCCTGAACCAGGAGACTGAAATCAACAGCATTGATATAGTTGTGATCCCAGCCGGACCTGATTTTGACTGTTACCGGTTTGTTACTTTTTTCCACGACACTGCGGATAATCAGTGCAGCCAGTTGAGGATTTTTCATCAGAGCTGCTCCGGCTTTTTTTTTAACGACTTTTTTTACCGGGCAGCCCATATTTATATCAATAATATCAATGTCTGTTTCAGCAAGGATAGCCGCAGCCTCGCCCATGACATGAGGATCGGCGCCGAATAACTGCATGGCAACCGGCTGATCTCCAGCCGCTGTTTTCAGCATCTCTAGAGTTTTTTTTTGGCGGTAAACCAGACCGTGAGAACTGATCATTTCCGAATAAACCAGACCTGCACCGTATTCCAGACAGAGAATGCGGTAGGGCAGGCTGCAGTAGCCGGCCAGAGGAGCAAGTATAAATGGATTTTTTATATGGACTGTCTCTATTTTCATCTGAATTGTTTAGCCAGGCTCTTTCATTGCGGCCTTTATTTTTCTTCTGGAGAGATTTTGTTTAACGTATTATAGTGGTTTTCTGTCTTTAAATATGTTTCGGTCATGCTTTAAAGCCTGATAACTTACCTTAAAATTAAAAATTGAAAAATTAAAACTATTTTTTGGAGCAGCTATATGACATTCGGTTTAGATATCAACCAGGAAAAACTGTCCTCTGATGAACTGGAAAAACTCGGTGAAATGCGGAAACAGTGCTGCCGCCGGGCTTTACTGGCTACAACTTTGGCCTCGTCGGGTCATCCGGGTGGTTCTCTTTCCACCCTTGATCTCCTTCTGGTTACCTATGGTCTGATCAACCATAAGCCCGAACAGCCTTTATGGCAAGACAGGGACCGGGTAATTATGAGTATCGGTCATGTCTCCCCCGGTGTTTACAGTGTACTGAGTGAATATGGTTATTTTTCTGAAAAGGAGTTTCTGACTGGATTCCGAAGGGCTGGTTCCGGTTTTCCAGGACATGTGGAAAAAATTGTTCCCGGGGTGGAGTGGGATACCGGTAATCTTGGTCAGGGGCTTTCGGTAGGAGTAGGAATAGCTCAGGCCCTGAAACTGAAGGAGAAGAAGCAGAAGGTGATAGTTTTTGTAGGGGACGGGGAGATGCAGAAAGGACAGACTGTTGAGGCCATGCGTTTTGCCAATAAGCATAAGCTTGATAATCTTCTGGTGATTGTTGACCGCAACCGCCTTCAGATCTGCGGTTCCACCGATGATATAATGCCCATGAGTGTCAGTGGATTGTTTGAGGTTACAGGCTGGAATGTGGAAAAACTTAATGACGGCCACGACTATAATAAGATTTTTTCCAGTCTTAAAAAAGTTTTTAGTAAAGATCCGGCCAGGCCGGAATGTCCCTCAGTAATTGTGGCAAAAACAGTTATGGGCAAGGGGATATCATTTATGGAAAACCTTGCCAAATACCATGGTGCTCCCTTGAAGGAGGATCAGTTAGTTGACGCCATGAAAGAGTTGGGAGTGGAAAATGATTTTCAGCATTGGGTCCGGCTGCGCAAGAGCCCGGTCAGTAATGCAACCAAACTGACAAGCGGACGCGGTGATTACCCGGAGATTGAAACAGGCACCCCTGTAACCTATGGTCCGGAAGACAAAACTGACTGCCGGTCCGCTTATGGACTGGCCTTGCAGAGCCTGGCCGAGAAGAACAATATTTCCGGGCAGATCCCCAGAATTGCCGGCCTGTCCTGTGACCTGGAAGGATCAGTCAAGATGGGGGGATTCCGGAAAATCAGTCCCCGGGCCTTCCTGGAGTGCGGCATTCAGGAGCATCATGGGGCGTGCATGGCCGGAGCCCTCAGCCGCGAAAATATTGCGACTTTCTTCAGTACCTTCGGGGTATTTGCGGCTTCTGAGGTTTATAACCAGAATCGTCTGAATGATATTAACAAGACTAATGTCAAAGTGGTAGCTACCCATCTTGGCCTTGATGTGGGCGAGGACGGCCCAACCCATCAGGGAATTGACTATATCGGCCTGCTGCGCAACCTTTTTGGCTTCTCCATCTTCCTGCCGGCTGATCCCAATCAGACCGACAGGATTGTTCGCTATGTGGCTTCGAGAGAGGGCAATGACTTTGTCGGTATGGGCAGATCAAAGATGAATGTTGTTACCGCTGAAGACGGCTCTCCCTTTTTTGGTGGTGAATACAAGTTTGTGCCCGGTAAAGCCGACTGGGTCCGTAGAGGCGGGGACGGGACTATTGTAACCTTCGGCTCTCTTACCCCCTATGTCATGGAAGCCCACCGTTTGCTTGAGGAGCAGGGGCTTGCCGTTGGTGTTCTGATAACCGCCTCCATCAAGCCCTTTGACAGAGAGAGCCTCCTGGAAGCGGCTGCCATAGGCCCTTTATTGACCGTGGAGGACCATCATATTGATACCGGTCTTGGGGCAATTGCCGGCATGATTATTGCAGAAGCAAAGGTGGGATGCCGGCTGCACTGCCTGGGAGTGAGACAGTACGGCACCTCTGGTAAACCGGCTGATCTTTACAAGGAGCAGGGATTGGACAGCGAAAATATTGCCGGGACTTTCAAGGATATCTTTGGCCGGCAATAGGTAAGTCCACTAATTTAACTATCTATTCAACTTGTTATGATATAATGATAATGTGCAAATTTTTTAGTGGGGCAGGGGTGCTTGACGGTAGGTATGTTTATTCAGGAACAATAATTAAAGAGACTTAAGTTCAGAGACCCAAGGCATAGGAATTGGAGAATGATAATGCATGATCTGGGAAAGATTGTTTTTTTGAAACCTTTATTGTTGGTCTTTTTTACCTTTTTTTTTATGCTTTCCGGCGGCTGCGCTTCCTTCAAGGGTATGGAGTACTCCTCTGACACCCTGGAAGAGAAATTAGCGGAGGGAGACTTGCGTCAAAAAACTGATCGCCTTCTGGTTGTAATTGACGGGCAGAGGGATATCAATCTTAAAAAAGCTTACGGTCTCCTGCAGGGAATTAAAGAAAGCATTCCTTCCGGGATTTCCTATGAAAAAGCATTCCGCATCTACGGCTGGAACGTTAAGTCTTTTTCTGAAGATATTTCTATTTTATTCGGACTCCATAAGCTGACCCATCAGGGAATTGAGGAATTGGTAGTAACCAAAACTCTGCCTGACAGTGAAATAAATCCCTTAAGTATCAGTCTTGACAGTCTGGTTATGGAGCTGTCAAAGACCAAGGGGAACAATGCCCTGGTTATTATAAGCAATGGAAGACAGATTAACGACAGTACTGTTAAGTCGGCAAGATACTTGAAACAGTCCCTTGCTGAGCAGATATGTTTTTATCCTGTCTTGATGGGGGATGATCCGGAAGGGGAAAAGCGGCTTCAAACTCTGACTGAAATCGGCGGATGCGGTTACCTGAGTAGAGGAGAAGCACTTCTGTCTGCAGATGAGATGGCCGATTTTGTATGCGATATGTTTTTTCTCCCTGTGGAGCCCCTGCCCTGCAAAAGGGTAAAAAAGCCGGCACCTGAGAAGAAAACTCCCAGCCTGGAAAAAATGCTGGGCAGAGACAAGAAGATCAGCTTTGTCCTGAATGTTGAATTTGAATTTGACAAGGCGGAAGTGCGGCCTGAATTTCACAACGAACTGAAAAAAACCGCCGAATTTCTCAAGACCTATCCTCAGACTGCGGCTGAGCTTATAGGGCATACCGACAGCATAGGTTCTGAGAGTTATAACCGCAGACTTTCTCTTCAGAGGGCCCGGAGTGTCCGCACCTATCTTATTGATAAATTTAATATAGACGAAGAAAGACTGACGGTCAAAGGGGTGGGGGAAGCAGAACCGGTGGCTGATAATTCCAGTGCCACCGGACGGCAGCGCAACAGGCGCCTGGTTGCTGTTATTACCAGGCAGGTCAAGGAGTTTCGACCAGCTTCAGCCCCTCCCTTTTCGCGATCTCAGTTCCACGAGTAACCGATTTGCTCACTGCAACCGTTGATATATTCAGCCGCCGGGCCAGGGATGTCATGTTTTCACCCAACTCCCGTACCGCCCGGAAACACAATAAACTGCGGGCTTGAACAAGATGTTGAGATTTGCCCTCCTGCCAGACAACTTCCTCCGGAATTTCAAGAAGGTTGGCCACGCGTCCGGCGATAAAATCAATATCAATACCGTTGGCTCGCAAAGAATATCTGGGTTCAAGGGAATCCTCGGCCCTGCTCAGGATATCGGAAACGAAATCTGCATCGCCTGAAATCCGTTCATCATTCTGGTACTGTCCGCAGTGCCAGGGATAAAATGTTCCATTTGAAGATAGTACAAGTAATCCGTAATTTTTTGAGGCGACAGCCGTTTTGCGTTATCTGGAAAACTAACCAGGCAGATCAAGTTAATAAGTTAAGAACGTCCCCGTCCCAACGCTTTTGAATTTGTCGGCTGATTAGCCTGGTTGGGGAGTATGCTCTGACCAGGGTTTAATGTTTTTCAGCAAGGGACCAATGTTACGTTCGGCGACTTCGGTATCATAAGCAGCTTGCGCTCGGAGCCAATAACCATTTGATAGACCAAAAAATCGGCACAACCGCAAATCCGTATCAGCTGTAATCCCTCGTTTTCCTGAAACAATTTCACTGATACGTTGTGCGGGTACCCCTATTTCCTTAGCCAAACGATACTGGCTCAGCCCCATGGGTCTAAGGAATTCTTCTAACAGGATTTCACCTGGTGTTATAGGATCAAGTTTTTTCATGATGCATACTCCTTAATGATAATCAACGATTTCGACGTCTTCTGCGAATCCATTCGTCCAGCGAAAGCAGACCCGCCACTGATCATTGATGCGGATGCTATATTGACCGGAACGACTGCCTTTAAGCGCCTCAAGGTGATTGCCGGGTGGAACTCTTAAATCCTCAAGGCGATTAGCGATTTCGAGCTGCCTGAGTTTTCGCCGGGCAACCTTGGCAATATTGACAAATTTTTTTACCCTATGGCCTTTCGAGAGCGCCTCGGTGTATTCACATTTAAATGATCTGATCATTGAGTAGAATTATCCTCCACTAAGTCTAAAGAGATCCAGTAGAGGATAAAACCCTCACAGATCCCCGCATGCGAATTTCCCGCACGGGGCTCCTCGAAATTTGCTTCCGTCTACTTTGGAGACGTATCCTTGTCCAGCGACTATGAAACAATTCCAGTTGCATATGGTTGCTTGCAGTTGTGCGCTCTTTTCCCACCTCAGAGTGCAGGGAGCGTGTCCGTGACAAGGTTCAAATTTCGTCAGCCCCTTCGCTCCACAGGTATTACCCCGCTTCATCACTACTATGGGCTGATCTGACTCCCCTGAAAAGCATGACGCTCGGCTTGAGAATTCAACTCTTGCGGTTGCGTTTCGGCATCCTGCCGACTTTAAAGGGGCCTCCCAGGTTCCGACACTATCCTTTATAACCCGCCATGCTCTTGGACGCCGGGAAAGCCGGGTCCCGTGGGGGATCCGGTGTTGCCTTCGCCCAAACATAAGGGGTGGGCCTTTCCGACTCTCAAATATCTTTCGGAGCTCGATCGCTTAAGGGTGACTTCCTCCACCCAATGGCTGACTATATTGCTGTCTACGCTTCATTCTGATTGTTCGGAAAGTTGACCAATTTCCTCCGCACAGAACGCAAGACTCGCTACCAGGCCCCACAAGTGAACGTTTTTTTTAGAGGTTACCTGGGCAGGACTTTCACCTGCTGGATAGCGCCAGCTTCGCCTGGCGCACATGTATTACATGATAACGCATTTCATGAATAACGTCAAGCGTGATTATATCGGACTAATGTTCAGGATATGGTGCAAATCGGGTCCAACAGGCTAATCAGCCGCGCGGCTTTTTGCGTCGGCTGAATTAGCGAGGTTATGCTGCGATTTCACTTGGCAGTTCCCAGCCGGGAAATACGAGAACTCCCGGGTGCACTTTTAAGGCACGCGCTAAAACTTTTGCTCTTTCAACACCTAATTGAACGCGGTTATTTTCAATTGCAGAAATGGTTGCCTGAGGAATTCCCGTAAGATCCGAAAGCTGATTCTGACTCAGATCCTGCAGCTCGCGAATAATACGTACCGACTCACCAACAGAAACATCAACTCTTTTCTTTGCAGGTTTATATTCACTCATTTATGACCTCCGATAGTCATGAGCAGTTATAGATTCAATTTGAAAAAGCATCTCTTCCGGGATGGTTTGATAAATAACTCGCCATTGATTACCGAGACGAGAGGACCTGAAACCTTTCCATTTCCCAACTAAGCTCTCATCATGAAAGCCCTTGATCAGCCGTAAGCCTTGCGGTCCTGAGATTGAAGCAATGTCCTTCCATTTCTCATATCGCTTTAGAACCTCAATAGGGACCGATTTTATTTGTCTATTTAGTCTACGATGCTCTTCAATTCGCCACATATCAAATAATATATATACTAATTATGATATGTCAACTATTAGATGACAATTAACTTGGCCGGTTAATGACAATTATCTTGTCCGGTCGGACATGTTATACTCTGCTGCCAAAAGCAACCCTTAAAAAGGAGGTTTTGGTGGCGGGTAAATCTATTAACTCAAAACAGG
>JAWOFO010000052.1:0-24672 GCA_046497465.1 Desulfobia sp. | reverse complement strand
AAACCAGCATGGCTGGACCAGGCAGGCCAGCCTCAACGAACCATGAAAATCCGGAGCTTCGATATGGCAAATACCGTGCCCTCTTCGATTTTCGGGTAAACGCAATCAGAAGAGCTCATCGAATACCGTATTGAACAGGTACCGATTTGAACCATGAAGGACACGAAGAGCACGAAGGTTTCTTTCGTGGTATTGATATCAACTTCATATCCTTCGTGATCTTCATGGTTACTCTCATTGTTTGACAGCGATCTCGATGGTGATTTTCGGATAAATAAAATAGCAAAATCAGCTACCAAAAATGCATTAATGATCAGAATTAATATAAGGTTAAGCTTGAAAAATGACAGGCTTGACCGTTATGATAAAAAAATCAAAAATGATGTGCTGAGAATTTTATAAAAAAATTAAAAAAATTAAATGCTCCCATATCCCCAGATCGATCCTGTAATTTTCTCTTTTGGGCCTGTCCAGATACGCTGGTACGGCCTGATGTATGTCCTGGGTTTTATAGCGACATACCTGCTCATCCGTAAGCAGATCCGGCTGTATAACCTGAAAGAACTTAAAAAACATTTTGATAATCTTAATACCATCCTGATCATTTGTCTGATTATTGGAGGAAGATTGGGTTATGTCTTTTTTTATAATCCAGGATATTACCTCCAGCACCCCATGGAAATTCTTGCCACCTGGCATGGTGGAATGTCCTTTCACGGAGGACTGATAGCTTTAATTGTTGGAGGCTATATTTTTTGCCGATTAAAAAAACTTGATTTTCTTAATATTACAGATAGTTATATAGTTACCGCCCCCATAGGACTGGGGCTTGGCCGACTGGGCAACTTTATCAATGGCGAGCTTTACGGCAGAATAACGGATCAGCCCTGGGGCATGATTTTTCCGGGAGTAAACCATTATCCCAGACATCCTTCTCAATTGTATGAAGCCCTGGTAGAGGGCCTGCTGCTTTTTATTATTCTCTGGCCAATGAACAGAAAAAAATATGAAAAAAACTGGCCTGCCGGAATAATTTTTGTTTTCTTCCTGATCCTGTATGGGGTTTTCCGTTTCCTGGTTGAATTCTTCCGAGCCCCGGATGCCCATATCGGTCTCTGGGGCGGTCTGCTTTCCCGCGGTCAGATACTGTGCCTAATAATGATTGGTTTAGGGGTCTTTCTCTGGTATATATTTATAAGGAGAACCCAAAAATCACAGACCAGGGATACCATCCGGGAATAAACAAACATCTCAGCCATACACAACTACCATGAAATTACTACATTTTTGTATAATTTTTTTACTAACTCTTATGTCAATAGTATCCATAAGCAACGCCGAAGAAATCTCTCCCGGTCTTTACAAAGAAGTCCTTGATAATAAACTGACCCTGATAGCCAAAGACCTGGAAGAAAGCAGGGCGGCAACAGTGCAGATCTGGGTGAAAGCCGGCAGTATTTATGAAGAAAAAGCAACGGCCGGTATCACCCACTTGATTGAGCATATGATTTTCAAAGGTACTCCGGACAGGGGGCCCGGGCAAATAGCCGGGCTTATCGAGGGACTTGGGGGACAGATAAACGCCTATACCGGCTATGAATATACAGTTTATCACGCTACCCTGCCCAACCGTCACTGGGAAAAAGGCCTTGAGGTCCTAAGCGACGCCGTCCTCCATGCTGTTTTTGATCCCGAAGAGCTGGAAAGAGAGAAAGGGGTTGTTCTGGAAGAACTCTTCATGAGAAAAGATCAGCCAGCTACTCAATTCTTTGAAGAACTCATGGCTAATTCTTACCGGGAACATCCCTACCGGCGGCCGGTCATAGGCAATAGAGAAAGTATCGTCTCTATTGAAAGGCAGGATATTATGACTTACCGGAAAAATTTCTACAACCCGGACAGAATGTGTGTTGTGATTGTAGGTGATTTTGACTTTCCCCATCTACTTTCCAGAGTCCAGGAACTGATGGGGGGGGTACAGGCAGAAACAGCCAATATACCAGACATTCCCAGAGAACCGGAACAGGGTTCTCCCCGTGTTTTTAACCTCCAAAAAAATGTGAACCAGAGCCGGATGGCCTGGACCTTTCCCATTCCCTCTTTCAACCATGCAGATTCCCCGGTAATGGATGTCATAGCTGCCCTGCTGGGTAACGGGGAGAGTTCGCGACTGTATAACAGGCTGCGAAATCAAAAGGGACTTGTCCACCGGGTCCGGGCCTCCTCCTTTACCCCTGATTACCAGGGACTGCTCAAGGTAACTGCAAACCTCGAACCGGAAAATTTGGACGCCGCCCTGGAAGCCGGGCTGGAGGAGATTTTTAAACTCAAATATCAGGAGGTCCCGGAGGATGAACTGGCCCGAATAAAACTCAACCTGGAAAAAGAGATTATCTTCGGTCTGGAGAAGGTTAAAGGCCGGGCCCGTATTCTGGGCAGGTTGGAAATGTTAAGTGGTGATCCGCGAAGCGAGAACTATCTGGACAAAGTGCGTCAGGTCAAATCCGAAGAAATCATAAAGGTTGCCCGCAAATACTTTTCACCTGATAAAATAACAGTCGGCTGCCTTCTCCCCGATTCATCCAAAACCACTCTGGATAAACAGAAAACCACTGAAATTATCCGGAAAGCTGACCAAAAAGCACGTACCGTCAGCAAGATCCCTGCCTCTCTGATCAGTGATTCCTTTCTGGATAACGTTCATCGTTTCGAACTGGATAACGGTATCACCCTGTTGGTCAAAGAGGACCACAATATCCCGACTGTTGCTGCGCGGCTCATCTTCCCCGGGGGTCTCCGGGGAGAAACCGAAACCACCAACGGGGCCTTCAGCTTTATCAGTAAACTCCTGCCGGAAGGCAGTGAAAGTCTCTCCGGCCGGGAACTTGACTTGCGGCTCGCTGAACTGGCCGGTTCCTTATCAGGCTTCAGTGGTAAAAACACCTTCGGGCTGAAGGCCGGTTTTCTCTCCCGTTTTTTTAAACCCGGTCTTGAACTGATCAGCGATATTATTATCAATCCTTGCTTTAACAGCAGGGAAGCAGAAAAGGTGAGAGGGGCATTACTGGACAAACTCGATCAACAGGAAGATTCACTACCTTCAGTTGCCATGCGGGAATTCAATGAAGCCCTGTTCCAGGGCCATCCCTACAGCCTTAACAGTGCCGGTTCAAAAACAGTAATCAAGAATCTGGATGTAGCAGAGCTGAAAAATATATATAAACAATACAGCCGGCCCGGGAAAATGGTGCTTGCCGTAGCCGGTGATATTAAGGCCGAAGAAGTCAAAAAAACAGTGAATGACTGTTTCGGCCGCTGGTCCCGGTCTGCTGCCCCATATCCCCTTGACACTTCTTTTCTGGAACCCCTTCCTCCAGCGGAACCTGAAATTATTACACTGGACAGAGAAAAAAAACAGGTCCATATCATTATCGGTTTTATCGGGGCCGGCTTGAAAAATGAAGACCGCTACAGCCTGGAAATGTTAAAAACTGTTTTATCCGGTCAAAGTGGCCGCCTGTTCAGTAAATTGAGAGATCAGATGAGTCTGGCCTACAGTGTCTCAGTCTTCAATTTTTCTGGCCTGGGTACCGGCTCTTTCGGGACATACATAGCTGCCAGCCCCGATAAAAAAGAAAAAGCTATCCAGGCCCTATGGGGAGAACTCTACAGTATAAGAGAAAAAAAGATCAACAAAAAAGAACTGGACAGAGCCCGGGAGTTCCTTATAGGCCATTATGAACTGGGACTCCAGGGCCACGGCTCCCAAGCCATGGAAATGGCTCTTAATGAAACTTATGGTTTAGGCCAGGATTATGGCCACCGATATATCCGTGAACTGAAAAAAATTACCCCGGAAAAAATCAGGGAAGCAGCCCGGCATTACATAAAACCCGACCACTATGTTATGGTTGTTATCGGATCAGATTAACAATAGCAGCAATAACAAAGAAAATAAACATTGTAACCCAATGGAAACAGGCAGATTAAATACCCAAAGAATACTGGCTCCCTCTATTCTCTCGGCTGACTTCACCAGAATAGGAGAGGAGATAGAACAGGTAACTGAAGCCGGAGCAGATATTATTCATGTTGATGTAATGGACGGCCACTTTGTCCCCAATATCACCATCGGTCCACCTGTGGTTGCATCCGTAAAAAAAATAAGCAGTCTGGCCCTGGACGTCCATCTTATGATCTCTGAGCCTGACCGCTATATAGAGGCCTTTGCTGAAGCAGGGGCGGACTGGATAACGGTCCATGTCGAGGCCTCAGTTCACCTACACCGCACCATTCAGAAAATCAAGGCTGCAGGTAAAAAAGCCGGGGCAGCTCTCAATCCTGCCACCCCCCTGACCAGCCTGGACTATATACTGGAAGACCTTGACCTGGCCATGCTTATGAGTGTAAATCCGGGCTTCGGAGGACAATCATTTATTCCATCCTCTTTGGATAAAATCAAAGAACTTAAAAAAATGATTGACAATAAGGGGTTATCTACCGGAATAGAAATAGACGGCGGAGTAAGCGAAAAGACCATCAGGCAGATATCTGAAGCTGGTGCCAATATATTTGTGGCAGGCTCAGCAATTTTTAAAGGAAATTACCAGGAAAGGATCTCTAACCTTAAAAGCCGCTGGTAAATCACCGATTTACTTACCTTTCCGGTTTATACCCTTTCAGAGGTACAAGCACATCATAACTCAACTTTCCGACTTGAGAAAACTATTATAATTTCAGACGGGAAGTTGGCTTATCGTAATTAATCTTCATAAGGCCAGGGCAACATCCTTGCCTCTTCAGGCGGATTCCCGGTAATTCTACCGCCGTCCCCCCGCCAGAGTGCAGAATCCCTGAGGGATACAGATCTGGTTTTTATAAGCTCTGTATCCTCCTGGCCACCGGCATCTGTCACTGTGACCTTTAAAAGTGGCCCCGGATTTTTCTGGCTGGAATAAGCTGAAGGCATAATAAAAGAAATTCTTGATCCCTCCCGGTTTTCTTCCCTTATACGGACCGGCACTCCTGAAACCTGACTCCAGTTAAACTTCAGGGACTGTTTTTTATCATCACGACTCGGGCTGGCATCAATGACCACGGTTTCACCCACCGCGTATTCCCGGCGCTCCATCTTTTTAATATTCACCTCCGGAGGCGGGTCTCCAGGTACTACCCTTATAGTTATCTCGCCTGTTGGTGAACTTATCCCGTTTTTTTTAAACCGGTAGCCAACAACCTCGATTCCGGAAAAAAAGGGGTCTGCTTTATAACGATATAACGCCTGATCAAGCTGCTGAACTTCACCCCTCAAACCGGAAAAATCTAATTTGCAATAAACAGTCCCGTTATAGGCACTTTTATTTGTTTTCTTCCATAAAGAGGCAAAATCGAGAAACAGGCTATCCGTGCTTTTCACGGTCATGGTGGTACTGGTGGCCCTGATAGGCGGTTGGTCTGCAACCAGTTTTTTTATCCGGGAAGCCTTTTCTTTCTGTTCATCCTCTTTCGCCTTCTCAGTACCCCCTTTCTTTTTGCGGTCGGCGAGTTCGGCCAGGTCAGGACCACTGATCCTTATCACGGCCTCTTTACTGAAATCCCTGCCGTCGCCTGCTTTGAACCTAAAACTGTCTTCCCCGGAAAAATCAAGGCTGGGTAGATAAGTCAGAACCGGTGGGTTTCCGGACAATCTCCCGTAACAGGGTTTTTCTGTAATAGTAAAAGTAAGATTATCATCATCCTGATCCACTGCCTGAAGAGTTATCTCGATATTACCTCCATCCTCAGCCATCTCATAATTAGCGTTCCTTGCCACCGGAATAAAATTCTCTGGCCTTTCTTCTCCGGGCTTTTTATTTTTCTTTGCGGTTACATTAACTGATTCAAATTGAGCGATCTGCCTCTCTCCGGCTTTTTCACCACTACCCAGTAAAACGTAAACACAGGCAGCAATAAAGACTGCCAGCGAACCTCCAACACCTGCTGCTATAACTCTTTTATCCTTTATGTACGGTATAAAGCCGGCAAAATTTATCCTTTTCCCTTCCTTCTCTTCAGCAGGCTGCTTCTTTTCACCCTGGCTGCCTGCAGCAGCTTCTTCACCCGGAACCTCCTCTTCTTCCTTATC
The DNA here is from genome assembly GCA_046497465.1 of Desulfobia sp. Taxonomy (GTDB): domain Bacteria; phylum Desulfobacterota; class Desulfobulbia; order Desulfobulbales; family SURF-16; genus JAWLDV01. Next base: position 18,548 of record JAWOFO010000052.1, on the reverse strand, counting down.
GTCAGGTTCTAAAATCTCTCCCTCTTCAGCGTCACCGTCAACTTTTTCGGCAAAAGCAAAATCATCGCCTAAAAAAGACCTGTCTTTTTCATCTTCTTCCAGGCTGTCAAAAAGGTCGTCAAGATCTTCTTCTTCCGTGCCGGAATCTATTTTTCCGGAAAAGTCTGCTTTTCCCGATTCCTCCCCGCCAGAATCTGCGGCAGATTCGGACCCGGAAAAAAGCGTGTCTATGTCCTTCTGGTCCAAATCTTCAACCGTTGATTCCTCTGACCCCTCTTCCTCTCCAGGGGCAGAATCCTCTCCGCTTTCCTCTCCACTCAAAAGTGCGTCTATTGCCGACTGATCAATCTCACCTTCACCGCTCTCTTCAGGTGAATTATTCTTTTCTTCAACCATGACAGTAACAGCTATGCCGCTTCAGGATTGGTATTTAACTGCCTTTCAATATGATTCATAAACTTTTACCCGGGTATGAAAAGCCTGATAAAGCGGTTCAGACATCTCAGCACTCACGACAAAATCACGTTTTTCCCCAAAAGAATTACAGGCCGTTATATGCACACGAAGATAACCATCCAACTCTTCTATAAGGCCTTCTATTTTCGGTTCATAACGCTCACCGGGCCTTATAATTCCGTTAAAACCGGCAGTCATCCTGTGAAACCAGGACAAAGTAGAATTACCGGAAAGATCGGCCGCCATCTGATCGGCCAAAGTAACGCCAAGTAAAGTGGTTTTCGGGACATCATATCCACTTATAAGCTGAAAAGGTTTCACTGTTACCTGGTCTGCCAGATAAAAATCCTGAAATTCAATCAGAGCATCCCGGCATATGGCTGAAATTAGCTGATCAAGGTTAGTATAGTATTTCTCTTTTGAATAACCCTGTCCGACCATATTCTGCTTTCCGGAACACCCTGTACCTATAGATACTATTAACACAAATAAAAGAAAAATCTTTGCGTCCGGTCTCATTTTTTATGATCTCCCCGCAAATAAATAATTATTGCTCCATTCCTTTTACTGCAATGGTATGGGGTTTTGGAGCATCATGAAAAAGACCGAGAAGTTCCCTGTTTATTGGTAAAGTATCCCGCCAGGAGGTTTTTATAAGGCCGTTTTTCAGATCGACAAGCCTTCCCTGGACTATAAGCTTTTTCCTGGTGTTGCTGAAAGTTGAAACCAGAACATAGTCCAGTTCCTGAAAAATTTCAGCAAGTTCACCTATATTCCTGGTCAGTATGAATTCACCGGTCTGAGCCATAATATTTATTTCTTTACCGAGGCGAAGCTCCGTAACCTTTATACCCCGGTCAGCAAGATCGGTAAGGAGATACTCAGCTATAAGCCGGCCGAATTCAGTATCCCTTTTTAAATCAGAAAGAGGTACTGCCGCCACAACAGCAACTTTGGCAGTATAATTCTGCCCTCCCTCATCCTTTAAACTGTAGTAGACCTTACCGGCAGCCTTCTCTGATATATCAGAAATCATTTTTTCCGTACTCTGACTGCGAAAAAAGTCAGGGACATATTGGTAGACCCTGCGGTCTGCAGTCCTTTCAGTACAGCTCTTGTGTTCATCAAGATCCAGCTCTGCTGAATTTTTTTGCCTGGAGGCCTCGACTTCAGGCGCAGCATTAACTAAACAGACAACAAATAGTAAAACCGGGGTTGCCGCTATCTTGTTCAATAAATTACAAAAACCTGTGGTTCTCATTTCCTGTTCCCCTTATCTGGCAATTCCCCGGTCAACTCGATAAACCCGAACAGCTACCAGTTTATTATTCATCATCTCCTGGTTTACCCAGTTCTTTCATGTACATAACTCCTTCAGCCTCTATCTCCGAAGAAAAACTTCTATTCAACATGCTATCGATAAAAGCAGTTCGGCTAATGCGCTTGGTTGCCGCAGCCAGAAGTTTACCTGTTCTGTTGTCAAGGATTCTGGCATTAACCAAAACATGTTCAGGTCCTGCTGTATAAGTGCCGCTAAGCAACCCGTCAGCAGAGATCTCTCTTTTTATTTCAGATGGATCCCTGGAAATACCAAATTCCCCCCTCTGTTTCCGAATCAAAATACTTCTTGACTTACGGATCTCCACAACATTATAACGTCGCTGCTGAAATTCAGTCATAAGTTGTTCTGCAAGATAACGACCAAATGAAGAGGTAAAATACAGATCATCAAGTTCAACAAAAGTAGCAACCAGAAGACCTCCGGCTATATCACCGGTAAGGGGATCCGGATATTCCAAATTCTGACAGAGAACCGAGGCAATTTCTTTGATATCGGTGATCAGTTTATCTGAAGGTTCCTGTAACAGCTTGTTTTCCTGTGACTTCAGGGGAGGAAGGTATTCCGGTACAGTTTTTTCTTCGAACGCATGGACTATAACCGAAAATTGTCCGAGCAGAACAATAACAATGGTTGAAAGCAAAAAAATGATGCCGTATTTCATAAAAATTTCGCTTAAAAATGGTATCGTTTGGAATAGATCACAGGTTTATATTATTAATCGGTTCATCACTGTTATTGCTTGAACAGAAAATCCCTTAATATTAAAATTACAGAATCAAGAAATCTGAAGGTATGGATAATAAACAAGAGCTTCTCAACAATGAAATTTTAATGATCGAATATTCCGGCGAGATGCCAGAAGTAGCTTTTTACGAATCCCTCTACTTTTTGACCGAAGATCCGGAGGGCCCGGGTATCAATCTTGATTATCATGATCAACTCCCTATGAAAAAGGCGGTTATCCGGAGGTACATGTTTATTATACTACGGGATCTTAATCCCGAAAACAGAAATAAAAGTATTTACCGGGGGCTGAAGAGATCCATTATCAACTGGGAAAGACTGAAAAAATACTCTCAGAAAGAGGGGCTTGATATCGCGGAAGTTAAAAAAAAGACTGTACGGTCTTTAATGTCTTTCCTGGAAAAGGAGCGGGAGGATGTCATGGAAAAAAGGAGGGTTTCCTCTCTGAACTGCAGCATAAAAGAACTTGAAAAATTTGCCGGCGATCTTGGCCTGCAAGAGGAGGAACTGGATAAGGGTTGGAAGTTTCTCTGTCCTTCCTGATTTTTTATACTAAACCCATAGCTCTCTAATTTAATCTTTGATTTTTTTTATTATTTGGCTGGTTGAAAAATCAGCCACCAGCTCAAGAATCTTTACCCTGCCGCCGCCGGCCTTTACTTCAGCAGCTCCCACTATGTTATCAGGGGACCAGTCAGCACCTTTGATTAAAATATCCGGAAGCAGTTTTTTAATGAGCTCAAGCGGGGTCTTTTCGTTAAAAACAACCACGTAATCAACGCACTCCAGCCCGGCCAGTACCATAGCCCGGCTTTTTTCCCCGTTTACCGGACGGTCAGGGCCTTTAATAGCCCTGACCGAAGAATCACTGTTAATTCCGACCAGTAAACAGTCACCCTCTTTTCTGGCTCTCTCCAGATAGGTGACATGGCCTTCGTGGAGAATGTCAAAACAGCCGTTGGTAAAAACCACCCGGGAACCATTCTCCCTGAAAAGATTAACTTTTTCCAGGAGTCTCTCCAGGCTGACTATCTTATCCCGGGCAAATACGGGATAAGGAGACATTCCGGCAGTAACAAAAAGACTCCTGGCTTTTCGCAGTAATTTAGCGTACAGACGGCAGCCGGTCCAGCCCTGCTGATCTTCAGCCTCTTTGATAATGATCCCGTCCGGGGCCAGAATAAGGGACCCTCCCTGATAAAAGGTCTCTCCGCTTTTACCGCAACGGTTACAAGCCGCCACATAAACCTGGTTTTCGATAGCCCTGGCCTGGAGCAGTGTCTGCCAGTGCTTTTTTCTGACAGCAGGCCACTGGCCACTTACAACAATAAGGCCGGCCCCCTGTCTGGCCTGGTAAGACGAGAGTTCGGGAAAACGGATATCAAAACAGACCAGGGCACCGATCATCCCCATCTCCGTGGAAACAGGATCCGGTCGGTCTCCGGGGCTGAAATATCTGTCCTCTGCCAGGGGAGGAAAAAGATGCTGTTTACGGTATTTACCCGCAATTCCGGCAGAACCGGTAAAAAACATGGTGTTAAAGTAATACTCTTTCCCCTGGATTACTGTTTTCTCCGGCAGAGATCCGGCAATTATAACCTTGTAATGTCCGGCCAGCTGAACAAGTTCATCCAGGATAAGACCGGTCTGCTCAGCCTGCCAGTCAAAATTTTCATAAGCAAAACCGGCTGACCATAGTTCGGGCAGCAGAAGGAGACCGCCGGGAAGCGGGTTCAACTCTGTTATCGCCTGTTTTACCCCGGCCAGGTTGCTGGAGATATTACCGTTCTTAACGTCAAACTGGAAACAGTTTATATAGTTGGGCAGCATATTAAACAGAGACTACTCTTCTTTCTGTTCCCTGGTCATCAGGGAGATAACAGCATCCTGGCAGGACCTGTCTTCATAGAGAATCTTATACACCTGCTCTAGTATGGGCATCTCAACATGCTGCCGAAGGGCCAGCTTATAGGCTGACTTGGTTGTATTTATTCCTTCGGCAACCATTTCCATTTCCTTAAGAATATCCGTCAGCTTTTTACCCTGGCCCAGCCTGAGGCCTACTGTTCTGTTACGGCTCAAATCACCGGTGCAGGTCAAGACAAGGTCGCCCAGACCTCCAAGTCCGGAAAATGTTAAAGGATCTGCCCCCATTTTAACACCCAGGCGGCTTATTTCGGCAAGACCCCTGGTGATAAGAGCGGCCCTGGTGTTGGTACCGTAGCCCAGACCGTCAGATATACCGGTGGCAATGGCAATAATATTCTTGAGGGCCGCCCCCAGTTCCTGGCCGACAAGATCGCTGCTGCGGTATAAACGGAAATAAGTGGTGCCGAAGAGCTCCTGGACCGCCTGAGCGCTCTCCATATTCTTTGAGGCTACAGTAACTGCGGTAGGGATCTCAGCCGCAACCTCCCTGGCAAAACTGGGACCGGTCAGAACAACAATTCCCGAGGCTTTACCCCCGGCAGCCATTTCCTCAGTCATAACCTGGCTCATGGTCATCAAATATTCTTCTTCAATACCTTTTACTGCTGAAACCAGGATCTTGTCAGCGGTCAGACCGGGAACAATCCCCTGAAAAACAGAACGGAAGTAATGAGAAGGAACAGCCAGAACCAGAAACCTTTTGTCTCTGACCACTTCGGTCAGGTCGGAAGATATGCTTAAATTTTTTCCAATTGAAAAACCGGGGAGATAGGTCCTGTTTTCCCGGTAAAGGGTTATTTCTTCGGCATGGCTGCGGCGGTGGGCCCAGAGCTGAACCTTATGATTTTTATTGCTTAAAAGCCGGGCCAGGGCAGTTCCCCAGCTTCCGGCCCCGACAACCCCGATTTTTTCAGGAGTCATCTCCATTTTCTCCGCCGGGCAGAATATCCAGACCAACCACCTTTTCCCCCTCTTCCAAGTTAATAAAACGTACTCCCTGGGTATTGCGGCCTATTATTCTAATCTCGTTCATCTTTAAACGAATAATCTTGCCCAGATCTGTAATCAGCATTACCTCTTCATTATCGTCTACCTGACAGGCCCCGACCACATTACCGTTTCTCTCGCTGGCCTTTATGGCAAAGACTCCTTTACCCCCCCTTTTAGTAAACCGGTATTCATCCACCGGGCTACGTTTGCCGAAACCTTTTTCCGTTACCACCAGAATGGATTTATCCTGCTCCAGAACCACGGCGGCAACCACCCGGTCATTTTCAGCAAGTCTTATCCCCCGTACACCGCTGGCAATTCTACCCATAGCCCGGACATCTGTCTCGGAAAAACGGACCGCCATTCCCTTATGGGTAACCAGAAGAATCTCGCTACTGCCGTCGGTCAGGGTTGCCTTGATGATCTTATCATCCTCCCGGAGTTTAAGGGCCTGTTTACCCTTGCGCACCGGCCGGGCAAACTCTGAAAGAATAGTTTTTTTCACAACTCCTTTCCGGGTGGCCATAAAAATGGAACAGTTTTTGCCTTCATCACAGGAAAAAGATTTTATGGGCATAATCGCCGCTACTTTTTCGTTTTCTCTCAGCTCAAGGAGATTAACAATTGCTTTGCCTCTGGCCTTGCGACTGGCCTGAGGAATTTCATAAACTTTACGCCAGAAGACCCTGCCGGTATTGGTAAAAAAGAGAAAGGTATGATGAGTGGAAGCCAGGTAAATGTTTACCACAAAATCATCCGTTACCGCGCATACCCCTTGAATACCCTTGCCCCCCCTGTGCTGGGAGCGGTACAGTTCAAGGCAGTTTCTCTTTATATAACCCTTGTGAGTAACGGTAATAACCATATCCTCTTCCCGGATAAGGTCTTCGGGAAGTATTTCATCAGGGGTCTCCATAAGCTCGGTTTTTCGGTTATCTCCATACTTTTCCTTGATCTCTTCACATTCATCGCGGATAATCTGCCTGACCAGGGTATCATCCTGAAGAACTTTTTCATACCATTCAATCTGTTTCAAAAGTTCTTCCAGTTCATTAACTATCTTTTCCCTCTCCAGACCGGTAAGCTTCTGAAGACGCATATCCAGAATGGCCTGGGCCTGAATCTCTGTGAGCTCAAACCTTTTCATTAAGCCCTTGTTGGCTTCTGCCGGACTGGTAGAGGTCTTGACCAGCTGTACCACCTCGTCCAGGTTGTTCAAGGCGATACTTAAACCCTCCAGGATATGGGCCCGGGCCTTGGCTTTTTTCAGGTCATAAGCGGTTCTTCGATAAACTACGCTTTTACGGTGTAAAATAAAGTGTTCCAGGATCTGTTTAAGATTTAAGATCTCTGGTTTATTATTGACTATGCTTAAAAAGATAATGCCGAAACTTTTTTGAAGCGGGGTCAGTTCAAAGAGCTGGTTAATAACAACATCGGCAATCTCTCCTTTTTTGAGATCGATTACTATCCGCATGCCGTGCCGGTCTGATTCGTCCCTCACCTCGGAAATTCCCTCTATCTTCTTTTCTTTCATAAGCCAGGCTATCTTTTCTATCAGCCTGGCCTTATTTTGGAGATAGGGTATTTCCGTAAAGACGATCCTTTCTTTCTCTCCCTTGTCTACTTTTTCAATATGCTCCCTGGCCCTCATAAGCACACTGCCCCTGCCGGTCTCATAGGCCTCTCTTATACCGCCCCGGCCGCAGATAAAGCCGCCGGTAGGAAAATCAGGACCGGTTATATGATCCAGGAGAGCATTTACAGTAATATTAGGATCATCCATTATACTTATGAGACCATCCATTATTTCAGACAGGTTATGGGGTGGTATATTGGTAGCCATGCCCACGGCAATACCCGCGGAACCGTTTACCAGAAGGTTGGGAATCCTGGTAGGAAGGACTATGGGTTCAGTCAAGGTATTATCATAATTCGGGGTAAAATCAACGGTATCTTTATCCAGATCAGCAATTATTTCCTGGTCTATTCTGGTCATGCGGGCCTCGGTGTAACGCATGGCCGCGGGTGAATCACCATCTATGGAACCAAAGTTGCCCTGGCCGTCAACCAGGGGATAACGCATGGAAAAATCCTGGGCCATCCTGACTACCGAGTCATAGGCTGCCGTATCTCCGTGGGGATGATACTTACCTATTATGTCACCAACTATACGGGCTGATTTTAAATACGGCCGGTTATGAAAATTATTTAGTTCCCGCATGGCATAGAGAGTCCGGCGGTGGACCGGCTTGAATCCATCCCGGACATCAGGCAGGGCCCGACCGATAATAACACTCATGGCATAGTCCAGGTAGGACTTTTTCATCTCTTTCTCTATACTTACTGTCAGGGGCCGGCCTTCTGTACTTGTATTATCTTTCATATACCTTAAAAAACCTTGTTTTATATATCCAGTTCGGTTACTTCCAGGGCGTGACTGGTGATAAACTCGCGCCGCGGTTCCACTTTATCTCCCATAAGGGTGGTAAATATATCGTCTGCCTTTTCAGCGTCGTCTATGGAAACCTGAACCAGTCTTCTTATCCCGGGATCCATGGTGGTATGCCAGAGTTGTTCGGCATTCATCTCACCAAGTCCTTTATAACGCTGGAAAGAGTAGCCTTTGAATCCCTCGTTTCTCAACTTTTCCAGTAAATTTTGCCAATTTTCCACCCTTATCTCTTTTTCCCCCTCCTGAAGAACAAATTCGGTATCAAGATACTTACTTACCTTGGGAAAGATTTTCAGGGCGGATCTGTATTCGGGAATAAGGGGGATATGGGGTCCCACAGTTATAAAAAGATGGGCCCTGTCTTTAAGAGCGGCATCAAATTCATAACAGCTTGTTTTCCAGCGGCACGATCTTATACTGCCTACCATCATTCCCCTATTTTTTAATTTATCCCTTACTGTCCCAACAAGGTCCTGATCGGCAAACTGGTCTGCGGAATTAATACCTTCAGATAGTAAAAAATTAACTACTTCTTCATTTAAATTACTGTACTGGAGATAGGTTATAAGTTTTTTATAGTAAGTAAGCTGTTTCAAAAGGTTAATCAAATCATCACCGGTAAGATGGATATCTCCGTCAGTTATTAAAATAAACCTGGAGCTTACCAGACTGAAAAGGTAATTGTTTAACTCATCATCATCATTGAAAAAATTTTCTTTTTTACCTTTGCCTATACGATAGAGAGGCGGTTGGGCTATAAAGAGATGCCTGTTTTCTATCAAGGACACCATATTACGATAAAAAAAGGTGAGCAGAAGGGTTCTAATATGGGCCCCATCCACATCAGCATCAGTCATAATTATTATTTTATTGTATTTGAGTTTTTCCAGTTCAAAGTCATCCTTGCCTATACCTGTACCCAGGGAGGCTATAATCTGCTTTATCTCTTCGCTGGAAAGAATTTTATCAAAACGTGCCTTTTCCACGTTCATAATTTTACCGCGCAGGGGTAAAATCGCCTGAAATTTTCTGTCCCTGCCCTGCTTGGCGCTTCCTCCGGCAGAATCTCCCTCAACCAGAAATATTTCTCTTTCTTCCGGATCTTTGCTCTGACATTCCGCCAGCTTACCGGCAATCAGGATATCAGCGCCATTTTTCTTCCGGGTAAGATCTTTGGCCTTACGGGCCGCCTCCCTGGCCCGGGCGGCATCCACCGCCTTCATCAGTATCTTCTTGGCTTCCTGGGGATGGTTTTCCAGATAAATGGTCAGATTTTCACTACAGATGGATTCAACGATCGTTTTAACTTCACTGTTGCCCAGCTTGGTCTTAGTCTGTCCTTCAAACTGGGGATTAGGAACACGTACTGAAATAATACAGGTAATACCTTCCCGGACGTCATCACCACTCATCCTGGCCCGCATGTTTTTGGGTATAATATCATCGCTGGCATAACGGTTCAGACATTTGGTAAGTGCCCCTCTGAAGCCGGTGACATGAGTCCCCTGTTCCCTGGTATTTATATTATTGACAAAAGAAAATATTCGTTCTGAAAAACCGTCATAATACTGAAAAGCCACCTCAACCTGAACACCTTCTTTTTCGTCTTTTATATAAATCGGTTCTTCATTTACCGTGGTTCTCTTACGGTTAAGATAATTCACATAGGAAATTATGCCGCCTTTTTCCTGGATTTCATCTTCAGCCCCGCTTCTTTCGTCTTTCAGGAATATTTTTATACCGTGGTTTAAAAAGGCCAGTTCATGTAGACGTGTTTTGATAATTTCATAATCAAATTCAACAGTCTCGGTAAATATCTCCGGATCAGGTTTAAAAGTTATAATACTGCCGGTTTTGGTGGTCTCGCCGATTTCCTTTATATCTCCATCCCTTTCGCCCCGGGTATAAGTCTGAATATATATCTTGCCGTTTCTTCTTATTTCTACCCGGGCCCAGCTGCTTAAAGCATTCACCACCGATATTCCCACACCATGGAGCCCCCCTGATACCTTGTAGGTAGAGTGATCAAATTTCCCACCGGCATGCAGGGTACACATAACCAGCTCCAGGGCCGAGACCCCTTCAGTAGGATGCTGCTCTACCGGTATTCCCCTGCCATTATCCTCTACAGTAACCGAGTTATTATGGTGAATTATTACCTTTATAAAAGAACAGTATCCAGCCAGGGCTTCATCTATACTGTTATCAACTGCTTCATAAACCAGATGATGAAGACCGGATCCGGAAGTAGATCCTATATACATAGACGGCCTTTTCCTGACTCCTTCCAGGCCGGAGAGTACTTTTATCTGTTCTGCACCGTAATCGTTTTTTATCATGTTCATATTTATAGATAATTTTATTGTATACTGCCCTTACTCCTGACCGGGATTAGAGTTCCATAGGCATGATCAGGTAGGTAAAATCAGGTTCATTTTCGGATTGTATAAGACAGGGATAACTCTGGCCGTTTATAATTATTTTTACCTCATCGCTGGTCATCGACTGCAGGCCTTCGACAAAGAAACGGCCGTTGAAACCAAGTTCCATATCTTCACCACTGAATTCTATGGCTATTTCCTCCTTGGCACTGCCTATACTTAAACTTTGGGAAGAAAGGGTTAAACTCTCTTTATTAATAGTCCATTTAACTACATGGTAGTTATCTTCATTAAAAAGATTCATCCTTTTTATGGAACTTAACAGTGTCTTTCTGTCAATTTTAAAAAAATTTTCCATGTTGACCTTGTTAATAAGGCTATTGAAATTCGGGAAATCTCCATGCATTAATCTGATAATAAGAAGGGAACTGTCGTCTTTTAGAACAGCCTGTTTGTCGTTTAGACCTATATAGATTTCTTCCTTGTTTTCGCAGAATTTTTTTACTTCCTGGGCGCCTGATTTAGGTAGAAAGGTTTTCTGATTAAGATCAAACGGACTCAGATCTTTTTGTGTTTTTTTCTCTACAAGGGACAAGCGATGACCGTCTGAAGATACCATACGGAAGATATTATTATTATTTTCATTAGTATCTTTTTCAATAAGTATTCCATGCAGAGTAAAGTTGCTCTCTGTGTCACCGGCAATTGAAAAAACAGTCTTGTCTATAAAATCTTTTATATATAAGCCCGGAAAATTTACCAGATTTTCTTCTTCGTAATCCGGAATAGACGGAAAATTTTCACTATTCAAACCTGCCAGATTGTAGTTTCCTGAGCCTGTTTTTATTTTAACCCAGTTATTTTCTCCCATCTCCAGGTATATGGTTTCGGAAGTTGATTCTTTAACTATTTCAAAAAATTTCCTGGAAGGAAGAGTTATGGATCCCGGAGAAATAATCTCTGCAGGTACTTTTTTCTTGATGGCTACTTCCAAGTCAGTTGCAGTTATATCTATTGACTCGTTATCCGTTTTTAGAAGGAAATTGTTTAAGATAGCTATTGTACTGGGCTTATTTGTTATATTCTGTATAGATGAGAGAGTATTAAGCAGATCATCTCTTGCAATATTTATAATGAAAGACATATTCTCTCCTAATATATTTAAGTTAAATTTAATTAGTTTTGTTATTATTAGGCCTGTTTATTTGTTTATAACGTTCTTATGATATTGATATCATGTATATTATTTTCAATAATTTCTTTTTATATATTTCTTTTTAGTTTATTTTCAACAACTAGTTAACAAATTTTCCTCTTTTTTTTACACAAGATCGCCAAGAATATACCAGGTAATTTTAAACTGTGTAAATCTGCGATTTATCCTGATATTCACCTATATAATTTGGGGAAATTTTAAATTTGATTCTTTCTAAATTAACCTAAAAAGTTAAAAAAAACAAATTATTTAAGCATGGCATTAAACTATCCGGCTGTTAATTCATTAAAAAAAAAATTATCTTTTTTTTTATCCGAGGGAAAATCAAAATCTGTTTTTACCGGAGCCTGTGCCGGAGTATTTTTTCCTTTTAAAGGGGAAAGAAAAAAGGTGATAAGCTGTTCAGGCAGGACCTCTGTTTATGCCCCCCATGATGACATCGTCAAAAAAACTTTTTTCGATCTGGCCTCTCTGACCAAACCCCTGGTCACCACCCTGGCTGTTCTTTCCCTGCTCCCAAAAAACAGAATCAGGATAGAAGACAACCTGGAGGTGTTGCTGGAAAAGGAACTGGACAGGGAGTATAAGGAAATAACCCTGTTTCATCTTTTAAATCACTGTTCCGGACTCCCGGCTTACCGTCCCTTTTACCGGGAAGACCTGGGAGAGCATCCGGAGGAAAGGAAAAAAAATATAGTCAGGGAGATTGTTTCCTGCCCCCTGCCATACAGGCCCGGACAAAAAGAGGAGTACAGTGATTTGGGTTTTATTCTCCTGGGCAGGATAGTGGAGATCAAGTCCGGCGGATCTCTGGACAGGTATTTTGCGGAAAACATACTGGCGCCCCTGGGAACCGCCAAAACCCTTTTTTTTAATCCCCTGGAGAGAATCAGTAAAATTAATCCCCTGAAGTATGCCGCCACCGAGATCTGTCCCTGGCGGCAAAGACTGATCCAGGGAGAGGTTCATGATGAAAATACTTTTTATACAGGCGGGGTCTCAGGCCAGGCCGGACTGTTCGGTGACGCGGCAGGCGTCTTGGACCTGGCCGGTGTTATCCTGGAGATGTGGAAAGGCCGTTGGCACCATCCCCGGATAAGAAATCAGGACCTGCAGTATTTTTTGAAGGTCCCTGGTATGGTCAAGGACAGCAGCCGGGCCCTGGGTTTTGATACCCCGGCCCCGGAGGGCTCCAGCGCCGGCAGGCTGCTTAGTCCCAAAAGTGTCGGTCATCTGGGCTTTACCGGTACTTCCTTCTGGATCGATCCGGAAAGGGAGCTGATAATCGTTTTGTTGACCAACCGCATACATCCCAGCCGGGAAAACAATAAAATAAGGGAATTCCGACCCTTCTTCCACGACGAAATAACACGTGGGGTCAAATAACACATGGGGTATAGAACAGAAGAATTAACCATGTATACCGGGCCTTTCCTGGAAAGGCTCTTTCAACAGCTTCTCATCATGGGAACAGGGATGTATAACCGTATTGATAATTATTGGGAACGTGGTAATAAGAACGAGATAGATCTGGTGGCAGTTAACGATCTTGAGAAAAATATTCTGTGGAATATCATGGTCTTAGTTTGGAAAATAGTAACTTCTTATTAAGTCCGGGCACCAAACGTCATTCCCCGGCTTGACCGGGGAATCCAGAAACCTCACAAAAGGTCATTAACTTCTCTATTGCCTCCTTATTGGGAGCAGTCACTCCCTTTTCGGTAATCAGGGCGGTGACCAGGCGGGCGGGGGTCACATCAAAACCGTAATTAAGGGCTTTTACTCCGGGAGGAGTGATATTTACCGTTGTTTCCCGCAGATCATCCTGGTCAAGCCCTTGGACCGTAAGCACCTCCGCGGGGCTTCTTTCTTCTATGGGTATATCCTCCCCTCTGTGGGTCTCCCGGTCCAGGGTGGAGGAAGGCAGGGCCGCGTAAAAAGGGATACTGTTGTCTTTGGCAGCCAGGGCCTTGAGATAGGTACCTATCTTGTTGGCCACCTCACCGGTATGGGTAGTCCGGTCCGAGCCCACTATCACCATATCCACCATACCTCTCTGCATGAGCAGACCACCGGTGTTATCAGTAATCAGGGTATGAGGAACGCCTTCATGCAGCAGTTCATAGGTGGTAAGCTTCGCCCCCTGCAGCCGGGGCCTGGTTTCATCAACCCAGACATGGATATCTATCCCTTGCCGGTGGGCGGCATAAATGGGGGAGGTGGCACTGCCGTAATCAACAAAGGCCAGCCAGCCCGCATTGCAATGGGTAAGTATATTTACTGTACCGCCTTTTTTCTTTTCACTTACCTCTCTTATTAATTCCAGGCCGTGTTCACCGATTCGTCTGCAGCAGCCGGCATCACTGTCGGCAATCTCACAGGCAACCTGAAAAGATTTTTTAACTCTGGCCCCGAGGCTGTTTTCAACTGCAACCGCTTTGAGCTGCCGGTTAACCGCCCAGGCAAGATTAACCGCGGTGGGTCTGGTAGAGATGAGCTTCCGGCCGCATTCGGCAAAATAGTTATCAAATTCTTCCTGCGGGCCGTCATGGGCTGCAAGGTACATACCAAAAGCTGCGGTGGCACCGATCAGACCGGCCCCCCGGACCTGCATCTCTTTTATGGCCCGGGCAGCATCTTCAAGGCTTTGCAGTTCCTTAATAACAAGATTATACGGCAGCCGGCACTGATCAATGATTTTTACCAGCTGGTTGTTTTCGGGATCAGGCCAGATGGTTCGGTAGTGCTTGTTGTTTATTTTCATAACACTCTTAACCAGCCTTCTCCTGTCTGTTTTTTTGGATGAATTCAGCGCTGATGATCTGTCCTTTTAAACTGTCCTGGTATTTTTTTTGATCGCTAAAATTTGACCCTTCATATTCAGGCACCAGTATATGGAGTTGGTTTATAATGGCAGGGATATCCCTGCCTTTGGCCGCCTTCCAGAGATTATTCAGTTTTTCTTCCAGCCACTTACTGGAGAAATCGCGACTTGAGGCCAGCAGGAGTTTAGGGTGCTTTGTACCCCTCAGTTTTTCTTTTTTGTGAAACATTTCCTCCTCTAATTTTTCCCCGGGCCTGAGCCCGATATATTCTATTCTAATGTCCCGGTCAGGTTCTTTGCCGAAGAGACGGATCATCTTTTCGGCTAAAGTTCTTATCAAAACAGGCTCGCCCATATCCAGGACGTATATTTTGCCGCCGCCATTCATGGCTGCGGCCTGGAGAATGAGGCCGGCTGCCTCGGTAATGGTCATAAAATAACGTCGAATCTCTCTGTGGGTTACGGTTACAGGTCCGCCTTCACTGATCTGTTTTTCAAAAAGAGGTACCACTGAACCGGCTGATCGCAGAACATTGCCGAACCTGGTAGTAATAAAACTGGTCCGGGAGCGGCAGCCCAGGTTCTGGCAATAGAGTTCCGCCACCCGCTTGGTGGCTCCCATTACACCGGTTGGGTTAACAGCTTTATCGGTAGAGACCAGGACAAAACGTTCAGCACCATAACGATCTGCAGCATCAGCCACGATCCTGGTGCCGAAGACATTATTAAATACCCCTTCAGCCGGGTTGTATTCCAGCATAGGGACATGTTTATAGGCGGCGGCATGGAAAATGATTTCGGGAGCATAGTATTCAAACAGCCAGTTAATCCGGTCCTGATCTGTTATACTGCCCAGAACCGCTTTAATCGATATCCGGGGATAATCCCGGACAAGTTCATGTTCTATATGATAAAGGTTAAATTCACTGTTATCAAAAACTATAATCCTGGCAGGTTCCTGGCCGGCCACCTGGCGGCAGAGCTCGGAGCCGATCGACCCCCCGCCTCCGGTAACCAGAATGTTTTTTCCCTTGATACAGGCGGAAATGGATTTGTTGTCCAGCTTAATGGTTTCTCTCCCCAGCAGGTCCCTGAGGGTTACCGGTCTGATCTGGTCAGCGCCCGGACTTTTACCGGAAAGCTCGCCGGGAGTAGGTATAGTTCTGAATTGGACTCCGCTGGCAGTACATTCATTAACGATCTTCTGGACAGTTTCCTTGTCAGCGGAAGGGATGGCCAGGAGGACCAGATCGATTTCCAGGCGATGTACTATCCTGTTGATTTTATCTATTCTGCCATAAACCCTGACCCCGCTGATATCCCTTTTGTGCTTTTTGGGATCATCATCTAAAAAGGCCACCGGCAGGTATTCCTGGCGGTGAATAAGATCTTTGAGAAGGAGAACCCCGGAACGGCCGGCTCCTACTATAAGGGTTCTCTGCCCGTCTTTTTTGCGGGGCTTTAAGCTTTGGTCCTTGATTCCCCGGTAAAAAAATCTGGGAACCGTTAACCCCAGGGTTAACAGTAAAGGAAAAAGAATAAAAACTGAACGCGGAACACCTTCCATACGGAATAAAACAGCAGCGGACAGGGAAAGGACCAGGGTTCCCAGGGCAACTGATTTAATAATACGGCTCAGATCTTTAATAGAGGCAAAGCGCCATATGCCGCGATAAAGACCAAAGAAACGGAAGGTGGTCCAGAAAACGGGCAGAGAAAGCCCCATCAGGATATAGCATGAATTAAGAAATTCAGGAGGGATGGTTTCCAGGTTAAACCTGAACCAGTAAGAGAAAAAAAGGCACAATGGTACCCACAAAAGGTCATGGATAAAGGCTGACCAGCGGTTAAAGAATAAGTTTCTGTACGAGGTTTTCATTTTCAGGGTTAAGAGTATGGAGTATAAAATTAAAATATTATTTGATTTACTGTATGTTTTGTCAATAAAAATATCTAACTGTCAGGGCCTTTCTGCACCGGCGCCCGCAAGATAAACTGCGCAGATAAGCGGCAGCCAGGCTGTCAGGGTGAGAGAAAAGGCATGAGAAGGCTTCAGCGCCGACAGAAAGGCAAGGGGCAGCAGCCAGAAAAGGTTAATAAGCAGCAGCAGAACAGTTACCTTGCGGTGTGACTGCCAGCGTCTGGCCAGAATTTGGTAACAGTGGTTTCTATGCGCCCTGTACCAGGGTTTTCCTGTAATAATCCGGCGTAAAAGGGTTACCGTGGCATCAACTATAAAAACAGCGGAAAGAATCAGCCAGCTCCAGATGGATATCTCCGGGAAGCGGGCTGTTTGAACAGCCAGCAAACCAAGAACGATGCCCAGAAAACCACTGCCGGCATCCCCCATGAAAATACGGGCAGGCGGCCAGTTCCAGCATAGAAAACCCAGGCAGGCACAGGAAAAAAAGGTCATAAGTGAAATATTCTGGCCTCCGCCGAACCAGATTATAAGGGCAGCGCCGCTGCTCACAAAAACAGCCTCTGAAGCGGCGATACCATCAATACCATCCATGAAGTTGAACAGATTCAAAAACCATGCCAAAAAAATAATCCCGACCAGATTAGCCAGCCATCCGGGCTCGAGTTGGTAATTACCGATCAGGATCTCCGGTATCCCCCCCAGCCAGTAAAGTCCCCAGACCGCGGCCCCGGAGTGAATAAGAAGACGCCAGCTAATTTTGATGGAGCGGTAGTCATCCAGGGCTCCTACAGCAGCAGCTAGACCTCCTCCCAGGCTTAGAGCCAGAAAAGTGTCGATACGGATTCCGCCGGCGGCCAGCAGGACAAAAAGAACGGCCAAATAAGAGACAACTATTGCGGTCCCTCCCCCCCGGGGAGTTGCTGTCTTGTGGGAACTGCGGTGGTTGGGGATATCAATGACTCCCTTTTTCAGGGCGTAATACCTGAATATGCCGGTTAAAAGGATTGAAAAAACAAAAGTGGAAATATGTAATACCGGTTCAAGCATGGTTCAGATACCAGGAGACAGTTTTCTTTAAACCTTCATCAACCGAAAAAGGGGCAGACCAGGACAGTGTCTCCATGGCCCTGGCAGAGTCAACCTGAAGGGAGGTACACAGGCTGGTTACCTGCCTTCCTCTTCCCAGCAGAAAACCGGAGTATTCCAGCAAACAGCGGGGTACAGGGAATATACGGCATTTTTTTTTCATATGGAAGGCAGTGCGTCTGATGATTTCCGGAGTGGACAGGTCTTCTCCGTCCGAGACCAGAAACGTATTATTCCCGGCCCCCGGATGCTCCAGACAGAGGGTAATAAAATCAAGAAGATTGTCCAGGCCTATGAGACTGCGCCGGTTGTCAATTGCGGCCAGGGGCAGGGGAAGGCCCTTGTTGATCCAGCTGAGTATCCGCAGGAAGTTACCCTTTACCCCCGGACCGTAAACCAGGGGAGGCCTGATGATTACCATTTCCAGGCCGTTTTGTCCGGAAATTGTCCGAAGTTTCAGTTCGGCTTTAAGTTTAGAGCGGCTGTAAGGCCCCAGGGGCTCCGGCCTGTCGTTTTCTCTGAAAGGCCGGCAGTGGCTCTGTTCGCCGTGTACTTTGACGGTGCTCAAATAGATGAATCTCTTTATTTTTGCAGCAGCAGCCTGGACAGCCAGGTTAACGGCCCCCTCGACATTGGTCATCCATAAGTGCTGTATCTGTTTATCGGTTAAATTATTGCCGCGCCCCGGGGCTGAGGCCAGATGGACAATGAAGTCAGTTTCAGTCAGGATGGCTGACCAGTCGGTGGCCGGCCCGATTTCCTTTCTGATAAGGTTTTCATCAGAAGAAAAGACCCGGTGATTGCGCCCGGAAGGAATAACTCCGTAGCCTCTTTTTTCAAGATGAAGACAGAGTCCCCGGCCGATAAAGCCGCTGGCCCCGGTCACTAAAACTTTCATATCCTTATAGCTGTTAGTTTTTTATGCAGGACCAAGATTGGTCTATTTGTTTGTATCATTGTTGATTTATTTTGTCGATTGCTATTCATCTTTTATTTGTTTTCGCCATTTTTATTTGATAATTTGAGAGTCTAAAGTTCTTTCGTCATGCCGGTCCCGGATCGTGTCCGGGATGACGGATCCGGCATCCAGATGCCATATGATGCTGAAAACATGCTGGATTCCCCGGTCAAGCCGGGGAATGACGCTACAACAATTTTGGTTCTAATCATATCAATAAGTTAAGAGAATTTCGGACTCTGG
>JAWOFO010000063.1:0-11907 GCA_046497465.1 Desulfobia sp. | reverse complement strand
AACCCGGCAGAATTCAGCCTCCCAATCGCTGTCCAGGATTATCCAGTTGATATGGCAGTTCCTGGCATCGGTCTGCCAGCGGTTCTCCCTGGAAGTATTGAAATTGACATGCCTGGTTGAGCCGGTGGGGTTATAGGGGTCAAGCACCGCCACAATAGGGTTTTCTCCTACCAGCGACCGGGTGATCGCAGCAGTAATTCTTTCGCAGGCCATATCAGCCAGTTCCTGATAGACCAGAAGGGCGGGATAAGTATCTCCTTTACAGACCAGACAGGAATCCAACCACTGTTTGGTGATCCGCTTGAGCTGACCGAAGAGGTGCATCTTAGGGTCTTTCCCGGGATCGCGCCACTTGGTGTAGAGCAGTCTCCTGGTTACATGGAAGACAAGGGTTGAATACCTCATATCCTGGAGATGTTCCAGGCTGAGATCCACGTTTTTACCAACAATACCGGCATTCCTGGTAATGGACGGGCCGACCAGTTCCGGGGTCAGCTCCAGGACAGAGTCATCATTAAAATCTGCGCTGAGCCGTTCTTCCGGAAGTTCTACCCTGTACCCCTGGACCCGGGGGAACTTGATTTCCAGGTGGTCGCGTTCAGGCCGGACAGCCTTGACCTGGACAGTCTCCCTGGGCGGCTGAGGTGGGGCGACCACCGGCTTGGCGGTAAAATCGAAGGGGATGCCCAGCACATCGGCGTACTCCACATTGAACAGACCGTCTTCATTAAGATCATAGGACTGGCGTCGGAGCGCCCGGCCGATAACCTGCTCGCAGAGGAGCTGGGTACCGAAGGCCCGGACTCCAAGGACATGGGTGACCGTGCTGGCATCCCAGCCTTCAGTAAGCATGGAAACCGAGACCACACAGCGGATGGATTCACCGAGGCGGCCCTGTTTACCCACCGTGTTCATAGCCTCACGGAGCAGGTCCTGGTCTGTGATGTTCTCGGTTTGGTGGTGGTCTCCAGTCCGCTCAATAATCTCGCGCCGGAAACGCTCGATCTCGTCAAAGGCCATCTTGCGGAAATTCTTGTCCAGGGCCTCGCCTGACTCGAGCTGCTCACTGTCTATCAGAAGGGTCCGGGGACGGGCCAATTGACTGCCGTGTTCATCAAAGTTTTGAAACAAAGGCAGTCTGCCATTTTCCAGGGTAGTAGAGCCGTCGTCCTTTTCCCGGAAAAAACCGGAGATATAATCATATACCAGCTTGGAGGTTGAGGTATTGTTGCAGACGATAATGAAGCAGGGAGGAACCTGGATACCGCTCTCACTCCACAGATTGAAGGTCTCCTTGTAATGGCCGTAAAGGGCTTCCAAGGCGGTCTGGAGCTGGGAAGGAAGGCTTAAGGGGTCGAGAGTCGCAGCTTTGCCCCGCCCCTTTTTGGGCATCTTGGTCTTGATGTGCTCCCAGAGGTTGCGGAATCTGGGCATTTCATCCCGTTTAATCATATTATCCGCCACAGGGACCCGGGGAAGTTTGACAATCCCGCACTCGATGGCATCCATCAGGGAAAAATCGCTCATGGTCCAGGGGAAAAGAGTACCTTCCGCATAGCCGGAACCTCTGAGGAAGAAAGGGGTGGCAGAGAGATCTATTACACTGGTGAGCCCGAGCTTGCGATTGACTGCTTCAAGTCCGGTGATCCAGAGACGGGCCGCCTCATTATTTTTCTCTGCTTCCTTTCTGTCATCGCCTTTGAGATTGTCTTCGTCCTCTTCACCGGGTTTTTCCCGGTAGCAGTGGTGGGCCTCGTCATTTAAGGCCAGGATGTTCTTCATGCCCAGAAGTTCGGGCATGACCCGCTGGAGCATCCGTCCTTCGGTCTCCAGGGTATTCAGTGACTCTCCTCTGCCCTGGAGCAGGGAGCGCCCACCTTTTGACAGATCCATGCGTTCCCGGCGTTTGAAGGCGTGGTAGTTGGTAATGACGATCTTGGCCCGCTCCAGATCGGCCAGCATATCATTGGGAACCAATTCCCGGTTCTGGTAATAATTGTCCGGATCATTTGGCTGGAGTTCCCGGAGCCGGTCCCGGATAGTGATACCCGGGGTGACAATCAGAAAACCGCGGGTAAACTTCTTGCTCGAGGGTCTGCGTACGGCATTGACTGTCTGCCAGGCGATCAGCATGGCCATGACAGCGGTCTTCCCGGCGCCGGTGGCAAGTTTCAGGGCCAGGCGCAAAAGTTCCGGATTGGCATCGTTGTTGGCATTGGCAATATGCTCAGTAAAACGCTTGCCGGTCTTGCCTATTTTAGGGGCAACCTCGGTCAGCCAAATGGCTGTTTCAGCAGCTTCCACTTGACAGAAAAACGGCCGGATCCCGCTGAATCTGTGATGCCGCCAGTGCTGAAGCAGCCGGGCGGTCTCAGGAGTGACCCGCCAGTCATCAGGGTTTGGCAGGCTCCGCCACTGGTCTACATGACTGCGTAGACCATTTATTATGGAAGTCGGGTCATACTGCTGTTTGGCGGTTGTGAGGTCGTGTTCGGCAAAGATATACTGATCTTTTGCTTTTCCCTTTCGTTTTCTGGGCTTAGGGATGGGAGTGAGAAACTCCGCCTTACGGCGGCTTTCAATTATCTGCTGGGTCGGCTGGCCTTGCTCATCAAGCTCCCAGTGTCTGGCAGGATAGTCATAAGGAGAGTTGAGGATGGGTTGTTCAAAGAACCGGTTATCCATATTAGACTTTTCTCATGGGCAAGAGGGCAAGGACTTTAATCTATTGTAATTTTTTCAAACTAATTGAACATAAAAAGATGTCAATACAAATATTTGGAAAACCCAGGATATTGAAGTATGTCTGCAACCCTTGACCAGCCTCAAATCGGTAAACTGTACCTCCCTCTCAACCAGGAAAGATGTGCGGGATCTAATCCTCTTTTATGCCAGTCGTCCCAGAGAGATGAGTAGCTTTGAGCGATAAATTGCACCGAAGTATCTGCTACCTGATTTGAGAAACTCTCGAACTCCTTTCTATGCGCTTGAAATTCGTCATACTCCTGCCAGTTTTCAGGCTCCCAGAAAAGATATAAGAGAGTGATTTCCCTGTCGGCATACTGCTTTCTCAATCCCAGATAATGTTTAACCAGCTGGGCAGCATCAAGATATTGCTCTGAAGAATTCTCCCGCAGTCTTTCAATGAGGTCCATCCACTTATCCTCAGCCTGGGGGAGATTATTTTTATTGTAGCTGGCTGCGAATTGAGGTTTTTTGGGGGTCAGATATTCAGTGAACTTTGATTCTACTCCTATAACCTGGGACTTATTTTCAAGAACAAGGTCAAGGTTGGGGGGAGTTCCGCCGAGACCGGTTGGGCACTGTTTTTCAAAAGTAATCCTGTCGAAACCTTTTATACCATCGATGATCAGATCCCGAGGCTTCTTTTTCCATGGTGCGAAACAGTTGATCACCAAGGCAGAAGAGGAATGTACGGCCTTGAACTTATTTTCCAGCTCATTACCGCTTCCGGCTTCGAGATCTGTCTTAAAAAGACTGGTGGTAATTCCGGGAAGCAGGTTATCTTCAATATTTCTGACGTATCCTTTGGAATCTATTTCACTGTCTGTTGTATGGACGAACCGATCCCTGATTGCCAGGTAGGCCTTATCTTTTATATTTTTCAATTGAGTTACCCTTTTTCTGAAAAAGCCTTAATGCCAGATCCTTCAAATAGTCTGCTTTTTCTATCCGCGATTTCCATTCAGGCGGTATGCGCTCCGCTCCAAGATAGGCTCCGCTTATGGAGCCGGCTATACAGGCTATTGAATCAGAATCACCGTTTGTGTTTGCCGCCCTGATCACTGCGCTTCTGTAGTCATCCGGATAGCGCAGAAAGCAGTACAACGCCAAGGCAACTGCCTCTTCACCAATCCATCCCCGCCCGAGGTACTCAAGGGCCTCCTCTTCGTCCTGCCAGGAAAGACAGCTTTCTATCCGGGAAATGTGTTGGTCAAATTCGGTGGAAATACCTTGCGTAAATGAAAGCAGAGACGGGATTATATTTTCAGGAGCATGGTTTTCAAGGGCAAGTTTTACCAGATATGCTGCTCCAACGGCAGAAGCTGTGGCAGTGGGATGACCATGAGTGGACATACTGGTAATTGCTGCTACTTCTTTCAGCTTTGAGGGATTATCCTGGTACAGGTATCCAATAGTGGCAACCCTCATTGCTGAACCACAGCCTTTAGAATCAGGTATTCCAGACTCTGACCAATGAATTCCACGCTCCATCTGAGAAACACCGATAAGGCAGGCATTACCTGGGGCGCGGTTATTGTCTGGGGAGTGTCGCCAATC
The DNA here is from genome assembly GCA_046497465.1 of Desulfobia sp. Classification (GTDB taxonomy): domain Bacteria; phylum Desulfobacterota; class Desulfobulbia; order Desulfobulbales; family SURF-16; genus JAWLDV01. The sequence goes on along the minus strand of JAWOFO010000063.1, from coordinate 7,605 downwards.
AACAAACTCTTCTCGGACTGCCTCCATGATGGTTTCCACATCACATTCACCCTGACGAATTAATGCCTCTGTAATGGCAATTGTCATTTGAGTGTCATCGGTATAGAGGGCAGGCACTGGGGGTTTTGTTATTCCCTCGCTCCCATATCTCTGCTGGATCTCATCAAGACCGATAAATTCTACAGGGGCACCGATCGCATCACCAATTGCTAATCCGAATATTATTCCTTCTGCTTGATTAAGGTTCATTCAGAAACGTTAAAATAATGATTCCCTTCAGTTACCGCTTGCCGCTCCTCTGAACAGATGCTGCAAGGTCCGGCCGTTCAAGCCGGCGCGTCGTTGAGCCCCTCCTCGTCCTGAGGGGTTCGGGGCACAAAATTGATCTCCAGCCTGTAGCCCGCCGCTCTTGCATATTCCTCTATGGTCGACAACTTGGGAGAGACGTTGGAATGGACGTTCTCCAGCCTGGAAATATTGCTTTTCTTGGTATGCAGTATGGCAGCCAGCTCCTCCTGGGTCAGTCCCGCATCCTTCCTGATCTTGATCAACTGTTTTCTCAGCCTGTAAGCCGGGGTCAGCTCATGGTATTCTCTGCTGACTTCCGGGTCGGCAAGAGCCTTTTTCTTGAACTCCTGTAATGTCGGTCTCATGATTTCACCTCTTTTAACCTTCTCCGGGCAATATCGAGTTCCTTCTTTGGTGTTTTCCGTGATTTCTTGATGAAAGAATGCAGCACTATGACTTCCTTGCCCTTGACCATACAGAAAAATGATCGGCCAATGCCTTTCCTGCCTTTGGCCCTTATCTCAAAAAACCGTCACCAAGAGGTATTGTATACGGCGCACCAGGGGGCCGGGCCAAATTTTTTCTATCATTCTGTATAGGGTTGTTTTTATCCAAAAGCACTGCAAGGCCCTGGTGGCGCAAGGTGTCCATATCTTCGGCAACCCTGAGGCCTAAGAAGAACGGTCCAGTGATGGTTGTTCTTGAAATACAGAAAAGAAATGAATTCCTCTTTGCTCAGCTCGGATATATATTCTGGGGAGAATACAGGCTGATATCTGGCAAAAACTCATCCCGGGTCGCCACTATTTTTATTATAAATTTGTTCGCCGGGCTTAAATCGGGCCAGGATTACGCGCAGATCGCTGATAGCCTTGCTGTGCTGTTTTTTATCTATCATTCTCAAGGTCCAGGTGTATTACAGGATATCAATCCGTCTATATAGTCAACAAGTCCTTCGTAAAATTGGACCAGAATCCCTTTTACTTGAGAGATAGTGTAGTAACTCCCATCGCATTCAATAAAAAAACCTCTACCTCGGTCTGTAAAAAAATACTGGTACCAGTTTTTGACAGTAGGCTTTTCCTCAAATGCCGTAACGCCGCTTTTTTTATCCAGCAATAATGCTTACTGGCATTTGCCGTGCCCCGGCATATTCGTATTGCCCTGGCAATATGCCAGCGCTCGTCACATCTTTTATTCGGCAGGCACTGTTTATCGGCGATCCAGGACGATGACACCAACGGCAGCCCGTTCATATTTTCCCCATAAGACAAGGCATCCTTAAAGTCCTTACTTATTACCCCGGAATAATATTTTACAATCCACTCATTTAGAACTGCTGCAGTTACAAAAAAATTAAACAAATCATCCCTGTTCGGATCATCACCAATCTTATCCCCATCACGTTTCAACTTACCCAAAAGGTCCCGGGGTTTACTGAAGCCGTAGGATATATCCGTCATTGTCTTTGTTTTAGTCATAATATCATACATATCACACAATATCCTCCCCGTCCAATAATGACCTGCCAACTCATTTTTCCCCGCCCACACATAGATTTTTCCGTAATAACTGGCAATACTCCCGAATTGCGAACTGGATCCATTGGTATGGGTAAGAGTCGGGAGAAGGGGATTATAGGATGTCCCTAAGCACTTTGGCGCAACGGCCTAATCATCCGGCCCCCGGTGGGCGGTTGCCTCTTCGTCGACCCAGTCTTCTTCGGTGTAGGACATTCCTTTGCGCCCCGGCACCTTGCGTGTCGGCCCGGCCTTGTAAAGGGCGCAGCTTTTCGGGCCGTAACAGAAGGTCTCGAACCGGTACCGTTTCTTGGACGGATTCCAGTGGTCGATAATCATCTCCACCGGCATCCGACAGCCCCAGATACAGGTCCTGTACTTGGCATTATAAGTCCGGGGGTCCAGACGCCGATGGCCACGGCTGCGACAGGTTTCCAGCTCAGGCGGCAGGCCTCGGAAGGGTGGACCAACCGGAGCAGTGCCGTCACCATAAAAAAGCTCTGCCGGGAACTGAATGCCACGAAAACGAAATATCCGGGCACAGATCTACGGCCGGTGGACGACCTGGTATCTTAACAAAACCTCCGGGGTCAGGGACTTGCCCCCTAATTGGTCTCGGTCCAGTCTTCGAGTATGAGGCCGGGCACCTGTTCGAATTCCTTTAAATTGTTGGTCACCAAAATCAGCCCGGAAGCTCTTGCCTGGCCGGCGATCATCATGTCATAAGGCCCTATGGGGCGTCCCGCACTATACAGGGCAGCCCGGATCTGCCCGAAAAGATAGGCTGCCTTGTTGTCAAAAGGCAGCACTTCAAGTCTGGCTGACATGGCTTCAATGTCAGCCAGGTTCCGTTCCACCTGCCGGGAATGTTCCGCTCCGAACACCAGTTCCCCTAAGGTTACAGCAGATATGGCCATACGCCCCTGATGCTGCAGAAAATGTTTCTTCACCCGCTGTGGCCGGTTTTTCATGGTGTAGATGACGATATTGGTATCCAGCAGGTATTTGAGCATTACATGGGTTCCCTGATTTGATCTTCCGGCTGCTGGCGCTTTTCCATAAAATCACTGGAAACTCCCGGAGAATCAAACCAATCATCCCAGGACTGTCCTGCCGGCACGATAATCCGTTTATTGCCGATTTTCGTGATTTCAACATCCTTCACGGAATCGGGCAGCGCGACTTCCTTGGGCAGGCGCACTGCCTGGCTGCGGTTGCTTTTAAAAATTCTTGTCTTCACGGCGGACATGAAAATTGTCTCCTTTGCGTGGATTTGAGATTCTGTTTTTATTATAGAATCAAATTTGGATATGTCAATGGGATATGGGTTAAGAAATATGAACCCGTTTTAGATATCAGAATCAAGTGCCCCTACCAATCGTACAGAACCTCCCAGTGATCATTGAATGACGGATCATTTTTACTGTAGCGCAGGGTGCGGGTCTTTCCCCGGCCGGGCTGTTTGGCGCCGTCTTCTTTTTTCTCAATCACCTTCCAGACCGTATCAGTGTCCTTGTTTCTTACCCGTTCGCCCACCCGGGGCAGGCCGTATTGCTCCCGCAGCTCCCGGAACCGGTAGGCGGATGTTTCGCTGTAATCCAGGATTCGATCTCCCATAGCCATAATTCCGAAGGCGCCGATGGGAGCGGTTACCAGGATGGAGAGCACTGCCACTGCCAGGATGAGCTCGCCCGAGGCGATGCCTGCAGCCAAAGGGACCGCACCGATGGCGGCCTGTACGGTGGCCTTGGGAATATATGCCACGATGCAGAACAGCTTTTCCTTGAAGTTCATCGGGGTTCCGAGCAAAGACAGGTAAGTGCCTGCGCTTCTGAAAATCAGGCCGATGGCGATCACGGCAATACCGGCAAGCCCGGCCCTCCAGGTCACGTGAATATTGACCTGGGCGCCAACCAGCACAAAGAGCAGAAGCTCGGCAAATACCCACAGTTTTTTGAGCTTCTGGGAGATGAGATGAGCGATGGGCTCAGATTTTTCCAGGATGATAAACCCGATGGCCATCACCCCCAGCAGGCTGGCCACCGGGACCACGCCTTCCGCTGCCTTTTCCAGCCAGGTCAGGAAAATGGCCACGCCCATGACCATCATGGTGCGCTTGGGCGGCCGCCAGTCGTATTTTTTAAATAACAGGTAGAGCAGATAGCCCGGGATAATTCCCGCCAGTATGCCCAGGCTGATGGATACGGGAATTTCGGTGAGCTTCAGCCACAGGTTGACCTCCTCGCCGCCGTGCATGCCCATCAGAATAGTGAAAATAACGATCACGAACACGTCGTCCACCGACGAGGCGCCCAGGATCAGGGTGGGGATGCCTTTTTTCGCCCCCCGGCCCACGCGGTTTAATGTGTCCCGGTGGAGCTCAAAACCCGCGCGAAGCAAGATCACAATTAGTGCAATTTTTCTGAAATCCCCGGATACGTCCATCATCTCCGGCCGCATCAGACCCAGAACATATGGCCCCACAAGGATGCCCGCCAGAAGCATCCCCACCAGTCCGGGGACTTTGATTTTCCGGAAGAGATAGTCGGCCGACAACCCCAGGATGATGATTACTGCAATACTGATGGCCATGTTTCCCTCCATTTCAAATGATCCGCATCAATTCTGTCTGCAAATAAAAAACCCCCGCCGGATGGGCCAGGCGGGGGCGGTTCATTATTTTATTTTGATGACGCCTACCCGCCGATGGGGTAGAAGTCATCATCTTTTTTTCGCAATCAGCGGGAAAAGCGGTTTTGGCAGACTTCATTGCCGTGGAGATTACTGTATATGAAACGGCCTTTTATCTTGAATACGGGAAAGTGTCAAGTGCAGGTTGCTGCATTATGGCAATCGAGATGTTACCGGTTGACCGGCTTCGCAACAACGCAAGCCCGGCACCAGGGTTGGCACCAGAGTTTTTTAAAAGCCGGGCCGAATTCCTCTTCTTTTCGGCTATACAAAAAATCCCGCCACCTTTATCTGGTGCGGGATTTGAGACTTTCCGGGATTGTTTTGGAATCAAACATGGTGGAGGCGGCGTCCACCACATCCGTGTTTCACCTTGTTGTATCCAATTTATACCTGTCTCGCCAACTACCCATACAAACAGAACTTTTTCTCTAAAACTTGTCTTTTATTGTTGCATTTTGTTCCATTTAATTGTACCATTTTTTGGTAGTACAGTTGATGACTCTTTATGGTAACCCTTTTGGAGTCATAGTTGGCGAGGTATAAAAAGAGTTCAACAGAGGATAAAAATGCCAAAAAGAGCAAAAGAATTGTCAGCGGTCGAGGTCAAAAGAATTACGCAACCAGGCAGGCACTCTGTAGGCGTTCCTCCTGGATTACTGCTTGTTGTCAAAAAATCGGGGGCAAAGTCTTGGATATACCGAACCATGGTAGGAATAAAAAGAAGAAGCATTGGCCTAGGCAGCTACCCTACCATATCCCTTTCTCAGGCCCGTGAGAAGGCCAGGGGTATAAAGCACAAGATAGAAGAAGGTGCTGACCCAACCAAAGAACGTCAGGCTAAAAGAGAGGCTTTAATCAGATCACAACAGACAGCAATCACCTTTGACGAAGCTGCCCGCCTATGCCACAAAAAGAAAATTTCCGAGTTCAAAAGCAAAAAACACGCCAATGATTGGATAAACAGCATCAATCATCACGCCACTCCAGTAATTGGAGAAATGCCGGTATCAGAGATTGACTTACCACATATTCTCCAAGTCCTTGAACCTATTTGGCACCAAAAAACCGAAACAGCCACCAGGGTGAGACAGAGGCTCGAACAAGTATTGTCGTGGGCGACCGTTGGTGGTCACCGAAAGGGAGACAACCCCGCTCGTTGGAAAGGGCATCTTGACGCTGTCTTGCCGCAACCATCCAAGATCAGAAAGACCAAACATCTGCAGGCACTCCCTTGGCAAGAAATTGGCCTATTTATGAAAAACTTAAGAGACAGACAGGGAATATCTGCCCGGTGTCTTGAATTTATAATACTGACCGTTTGCAGATCTGGAGAGGCCCGGCTTGCTACTTGGGATGAAATCGACATGCAAAATCATGTCTGGACAATCCCAGCTGAACGAATGAAGATAGAAAAGGAACACAGCATTCCCCTCAGCGATGATGTCGTAAACATACTTGAAACTTTGCCGAGGTTTGAAGGAAGCAACTATATTTTCCCGGCTGCACGGGGAGGTCCTCTTTCTGATACAGCCGTGCTGATGGTTTGCCGCCGGATGAAAGTTGATGCCGTTCCCCACGGCTTCCGGTCCACTTTCCGGGACTGGTGCGCTGAAAACACCAACTTCCCCCGTGAGGTTGCGGAGATGGCTTTGGCCCATACTATTGAATCAAAGGTTGAAGCAGCCTACCGGCGCGGGGATCTCTTTCAGAAACGAAGAAAACTAATGGAGGCCTGGGCCGATTATTGTAATAAGGTTCAGACTGAGGTACCAGCAACCGTGACACCTATAAGGGGGGCGAAATGACAACACATCCCTATATCCAAGGCCCGTTATCCCTTTTCCGGGAAACAGGAAACCTTATTTACGCATGGAGGGTTTACGAGATCACCCTTATATTGGAGGAGCCGGACTCAAAACAGGAGGCCAGTTCGCGGGCAGCTGAGCTTCTTCAATTAACCGATATAGATGAATTTACGAAGGAAAGGACTAATGAGTAATGAAAATGAATGGGTTATAACACCAGGACTCGAGAGACATTGTAAACGTTTTATAGCACATTTAAGGGCCGCCAAGCATGACCCAGTTTTAATTTCTGGCCCCCGGGGTGTTGGCAAAAGTCTCTTTTTAAAGTTGGCCGAAGCAGAAATACAAAAGGAGTCCGTCAAAAAAATTGTAACTATAAATTGTGCCCATTATCAGGATACAGACATAGCCAGATCTGAATTGTTTGGACACGTCAGAGGGGCATATACCGGGGCTGATAAAGATAAGATCGGGCATATAGAAGAAGCGAATGGCGGAATCTTGATTCTTGAGGAAGTCGGGGCTCTAAGCAAAGGTGTTCAAGCCAAGCTACTGACTTTTATAGAGAGTGGAAGCTTCTATAAAGTCGGGGCAAGTAAGGAGAGCGAAGCCGATGTCCAGATAATTGCTGCCACTAACGATCAAGCCGCCTTCCGAGCGGACTTTAAAGATCGGTTCTTTGAATTTAAGGTTCCACCTCTACATGCCCGGCGAGGAGATATCCTTTATTATCTTGGCTGGTTTTTCCCTGATCTTATTACCGAACTGACATCTGATGAAGTTATGGCCCTGCTTTCTTACCACTGGCCGGGCAATATAAGGGAGTTGATGCAGGCAGGGAAAGCTTTTGAGAAAGAAAGAATATTTGATGATATGCAGGGTGAACCTAAAATAAAAGGGAACTTCGATTACGATTTTCGCTCTAAATATACATTTAACAAATTCCAGGATACCGCAATACACAGGGTTCTGATGGAAGATCTGGTAGATTTCTGGGATTTATTCAACAGGAATGGGGGCGCGCCTGAAGATATAGAAAAAGCTTTTGATAATAAATTAAGTATCGACAGTCAGAATTTCAAGATACTCCCGAAATTCAAAAAAGAAGATATTCAGAGTGGAATTGCGCCGGGAGGATTTACTAATCTCCTTCCCAGTAAACTTATTGAAGATATAAACCTTAATTTTTTAAGGTTTTGTATTTTATTCTTCCGAGACTTCCACGCCAATCAAAGTGTTCTCAGCACACCGAAACAGCACGATATGTTGCTTGGACCCCCCAGTCCTCTTTTGGATAG
>JAWOFO010000024.1:0-46245 GCA_046497465.1 Desulfobia sp. | reverse complement strand
AGGGCCAGCTTCATTAACCCGGCTGCTCTCCAGTCCTTAGCGTTATCAATAGCCTTTAAGAGGCTGTTCAACTGCTCAGGGGTGAGGTCTTCCGTTTTTTCATTGTTGATTTTCGGCATTTCGATATGAAGCCGGGCAGGGTCAATCGGCGGGCAGAGACCGCGCTGGACGCCATAATTAATGACACGCTTCAGGAGAACAAGGACCTGCTTCACCGTGGCCGGGGCAAGTTTTTTCTTTTTGAGCAGATTTCTTCTCAGGCGGTCAATATCCAGGGTTACAATATCGGCAGGGGTCTTGTCGGCAAAGAGGGGCTTAAGGTGGGCTTCCCATCTCCAGTAATCATCTTTTATGCTTGAATTATCGGATTTTGCCGTGTAGAACTCATCCCATAGCCTTTGGAGGGTAGGGCGGTCCTGCTCTGCTTTCTTTTCAGCTTCCAAGCGGGCCTTTTCTTCTTTCTTGGTGAGCCGCCTTCCTTCAATAAGGTCGCTTCTGATCCTGGCCGCTTTGGCCCGGGTCATGTTGTCCCGGTACTGGCCGCCGATCCTTTCCTCTATCTTCCTGGAATTACGTTTGAAAGAGACGTAGTACATTTTTTCCACCCCTTTCCACCCCTGCCTGGAAATTTCCCGGTAAAATACACCTGGATAATCGGTCTTGTGTCTTTTCATATTTTCCCTCTTTGAAATTTTTCCTTTCCCTTTTTAAATCCCCTTTTATTTTTTCCACCCTTATTTCCACCCCTCAGGATGAAAAATATAGGTATAATATAGTAATTAATAGAAAGAGAGTCAAGCTAAAAATGCTTGTATCGTAGGCAGTTATAAAAGAATTAAGGAAAAGATAGAAAAAGGTGGGAAAGCGTCTTTGCAGGATTAGGAATCCTGTGCTCTATCCCCTGAGCTACGGGGGCAAATATTATTGTTCATTTCTACACTAATTATTTTTCTCATGCAACCATTCTTGGTCGGCTTGGATATATATTCAATTATTTGCATTTATAAAAAATTTTGAGTAAAAATTGAAAGGGTAGAAGTTTGATTTTAATCCAATGCCTTTGAGAAGTCTGTTGTTAGATATACACAGATCACTGTTAAATCTTAAGGCAGTTCCTGTTCATGGATTTCAAAACAAGCAGGCGTCTGAATTAGGCGATATAATAAGTAAATAAGTATTGTTTTTAGAGATTGGCAACACCCGGTTAAAGAAGTGAAGGCAGGGGATAGATGAACCAGGAAAACTCCCAGAAAATACTGATAGTTGACGATGAAGAAGAGATCCTCGAACTCGTGGGCCGTATTTTGGAGCAGGAAGGTTATCAATATGCAACTGCTATGGATGTTGATGAGGCCCTGGAGATTTTGGAGAATGATAACATTGCCCTGATGTTGTGTGATATTAATATGCCTGGGAAGAGCGGTATTGATCTGTTGAGGTTGAGCAGAGATAAGTACAGGGACCTTGCCGTTGTCATGGCCACAGCGGTTGATGATCGTGGTACCGCCATTCAGACCCTTAAGATGGATGCTTACGGTTATGTAATCAAGCCTTTCGAGAGAAATGAGCTAATCATAAACATAGTCAACGCCTTGCGGCGCCGGGAATTGGAGATTGACAACCGCAGACACCGGGAAGAGCTGGAGCGTTTAGTGGAGGAACGGACTGCAGAAGTCAAGGAGTCCAGGGAAGAGACTATTCAGAGACTTGCCAAGGCCGCTGAGTTCAGGGACAATGAGACGGCCCGCCATACAGTGAGAATGGGGCACTGTTGTCAGTTGGTGGCCCGGAAGGTCAAGTTATCCGAGGAAATTTGTGAGATGCTGAGGCTGGCGGCCCCACTTCATGATGTGGGTAAAATCGGTATATCCGATACCATACTTCTTAAACCCGCGAAACTAACACCAGAAGAGTTTGCAGTCATTAAAGAGCACTCGGTTATCGGCTACCGGATTCTCAGCGGTTCTAAGTCGAGACTTTTGAATTTAGGGGCAAGCATAGCCTGGACACATCATGAGAAGTTTGATGGATCCGGTTATCCGAGAGGACTTAAGGGTAAATCTATACCGATAGAAGGCAGAATTGCCGCTATTTGTGATGTTTTTGATGCCCTTACTTCGGAGCGCGTTTACAAGTCATCGATTTCCATAGAAAAATCTTTGGAGATTCTGAAAGAGGGAAGAGGTTCTCATTTTGATCCTGAACTGCTGGATATCTTTTTGGATAATATGGAGGAAGTCAGGAAGATTAAGTATGACTTGGCCGACAAGTAACAGCTGCATAATGCCGGCTGTTTTTTATCGGTCCTTATATTTAATTATGATGTGTGATTAAAAGGATGTTAGCGGAGTACTTTGAAAAATTTACAGCCCCCTGGCCTACTCCTTTCTTTCTGGTCACGGCAGACGGGGTTATTGTTGATGTCAATCCAGCCGGGACCAGGATGCTGGGATCTGGCCGCGGGAAACTGATAGGGACAAAACTGTTCGATTTGCTGGAAGATCCTCCTGTTACAGTTGAGAATTATTTAAAATCATGTTCAGTCAGAAGGGCGGCGACTGCCTGTACCTTGAACTGGCGAAACAGTGAAGAGAGATCTGTTACAGCTCAATGTACAGGTTTTCTTTTTGAAAGGAAAGAAGATCGTGAATCGTCTCTGGTTATTCTTTACTGTTGTCTGACAGATGATTTTAATGATAGACTTAATGGTTTCAGGGCTGAAGAGGCAGTCAGTGTCTTTCACGAGTTTTTGGGTCAGGAAGAAATCTCGGGATTGGACCAGTTCTATGATGATGAGAAGCCGGCTGCTGATGATCTGAATTGCCAGTTCGCCTTGAATCAAGCGGTAGCTGAACTTTCTCGGCAACTTATTGGGGCGGAAGAAAATCTTTCTGAAATGGCCGAACTGGTGCTTGCTAAAGCCAGAGAGTTTACCCGGAGCAGGCGTGGATTTGTCTCCATGATTGATCATAAGTCTGGTGATAATGTTGTCTATTTACCTGGTGTCAATACCATAAATAATCCTGTTATTAAGGCTCCAGAGATTGAAAACATTATCTCTGCCGGAGATACCGGAGATTATCTGGGATTGTGGGGCCGGGCCCTGAATAGCGGAACTTCCTTTTTTGATAATGCAGTTGGCCGTGGTAAAGGTTCGGAAAAAGAGTTCCTGGGAGGGGCTGCAATAGAAAAGATGCTGGCTGTACCGGTACGATACAGTGGTAAATTAATGGGTTTGATTGCCTTGGCTAATTCCCGGCGTGATTATAATGAAGATGATTTGTTTGCTATCGAAAGACTGGCGGACCTTTACGCCCTGGCTATTAATCGTTATTGGTCCAGAGAGAAAAGGCGGGAGTTGGAAGAACAGTTGATAGAAGCCCAGAAAATGGAATCCATAAGAACATTAGCAGGTGGAATTGCCCACGATTTCAATAATATACTTGGAATCATTCTGGGTTACGCTGATATGGCCAGGACTGATGTCTCTGAAGATTCCAGAGTTGCCGGTGATCTGGATCATATAATCAAGGCCGGCTATCGGGCAAGAGATCTGGTTAAACAGATTCTCACCTTCAGCCGTCAGAGAGGGCGGGCGCTGGTTCCTATGCAGCCGGCTACTATTGTCAAGGAAGCAATCAAGATGGTTCGTTCATCCATACCGGCCACTATAAAGATTCATCAGGATATTGATCCCCGGTGCGCAAAAATAATGGCTGATTATAGCCAAATTCATCAGATATTTTTAAATCTCTGCACCAATGCCTATCATGCCATGGAAAAAACAGGAGGAGACTTGTATGTTACCTTGAGGAATTCTGATTATATGGGTCAGCATTTTCCAAAAGAATTGGGGGTCAGGAAAGGGCCTCTGGTGGAATTGATTGTCCGGGATACCGGTCACGGGATAGATGATTCTCTGAAAGAAAGAATTTTTGACCCCTACTTTACCACTAAGGAGCAGGGCAAGGGTACTGGTATGGGGCTGGCTGTTATTCACGGCATAGTTAAGAGTTATGGAGGGGCCATAAAAGTAGAGAGTGAGCCGGGGGAAGGCGCCTCCTTTCATATTTTTATTCCAGTGATAGATGAGGATAGCGGTTCAGAATCAGAAGAGGATCAGTCCCATGTTCCCGGGGGCAGTGAACATGTTTTACTGGTGGATGACGAGGCTTTTCTTCTTGACATGGGCACTGATATGCTGCACAGCTTAGGTTATTCTGTAACCGTCCGCAAGGGCGGATTTGAAGCCTTTGAACTATTTAAAGAGAAACCGGATCAGTTTGATCTTGTCCTCACGGATCAGAGCATGCCAGGAATGACAGGGATGGAGCTTGCCATTAGGTTGCTTGAAATCCGGCCGGAACTTCCAGTAATTATATGCAGCGGCTATGCTGATGAGATGTTGGAGGAGGAGGTGAAAAGTTTAGGTATTAGAGATTATATCGTGAAACCCTTTGACAAGAAAGATATGGCCGTTTTTCTTCGTAAGGCTCTGGAAAGTCCTGTTTCACACTGAGTTTTAAAGTAAAATCCCTCCGGATGGTTATCAGTCAGTTAAAAAACAGGGTGCGGTTTACCGGTTTAACCGGCGGTATTGCCTCCGGAAAAAGCAGAGCCGCCTCTTTTATGGCCGAGAGGTTTGGCCTTTTATTTTATAGTACGGATAAAATCGCCCATGATCTTTTGGTACCAGGTAAAGAGGGATGGCACCTTGTAAGAGATATCAACCCTGATTTCATCAATCCAGATGGGACCATTAATAAACCTCTTTTCCGCTCCGTACTTTTTGAAGATAAAGAGCTTCGAAAAAAGGTAGATGCCGAAATTCATCCTTTGGTATGGGAGGTGTTGGTAAAAAAGGTCAAATCTCAGCTTGTATCTTTTGAAGAAATTCCGGTGTTAGTGGAAGTTCCTTTGTTATATGAGGCTGGCTGGCAAGGCAGGTTTGATGAGGTAATAGTGGTTTACACAGAAAAAGAAAACTGCCTGGATCGTCTTGTAAAAAGGGACATGGTCTCCGGCTTCCAGGCAGAAAAAGAACTATCTGTCCAGTTGCCGCTGGTGGACAAATGTCTGCTTGCCGATCATGTTATCAATAACTCGGGAAGTTGGACCCGGACTTTACTGGGACTATTACATCTCGGTAAGGTGCTGTGGCCTGGAAGTTGATAAAGAAAGATGATTGAAAAAGCTTGACACGGGCAAAAAAAAATTATATTGTTCTATTCTATATTCTTGAAGTTATTCTATGCAAGAAACCCCATCCAGCGATAATCCTTTATTATTTTAGCTATTAACCAATCATAAGGCCAATCATAGTTTCAGTCGGATTGAGTATATAACTGGATCTCTCAACCTTCTATTAAAAAAAGCAAAATATTGAAGCTATTATCATAAAGTTTCGCAATAAAGTAATCTTGCCTGATAAATTGATTTGATGGCAATCTTTGAATTCTTAAATTATATCTGTTCATTTTCGGTTTTTAGTATGCTTACTTGATCGGGTTTTATCGGTAGATTTCCTTTTGTGTAGGTTGAACAGAACAGCAAACCTTATAGACAGGCATCATTATTATTATTTTCAAGTAATGACTCTTATCAGTTTCAGATCCCCTGTTATCTTGAGTTTAACTAACTGTATCATTTCATATTATAAAGACAGCGATTAAAATTGGAGATCCAAGAAGATGTGTTTCTCTTTGAGATCGTGATGCTGTATGCCTTCTCTATCAATCGTCTGTCCATAATTAATAGTTTCAGGACAGAGCCTGCAGCTGTCAGCAAACAGCATCCAGCCCAACTTCCTCATATTGCACCTTTTTGCTGACAGCTGAGAGCTACCCGGCCCATTTTGTATAAGGGCACTATTAATAATAGTTCATAAAGAGAGAAAACGTTCTGCTTAGGTGTTAAGACAGGTTTCACTTGTTTTAACCTTTGCAGGACTTGTTGTAAAATTTTCAAAACCGGAAAGTAGATATGAATTTAAGTGAATTAAAGCAAAAAAAAATTAATGAATTAACTAAACTGGCCAAGGACCTGAAGATTGAAGGCTTCAGTAATATGCGTAAGCAGGAGCTTATTTTTGCCATTACTCAGGCAAAGACAAAGGATATGGAAAAAAGCGGCGTTGTCAGGGGCAGTGGCGTTTTGGAGGTATTGTCTGACGGTTTTGGTTTTTTAAGAGCTCCCAATTATAACTACTTACCCGGCCCGGATGATATATACGTATCACCTTCACAAATCAGAAGATTAAACCTTCGTACGGGGGACACTATTGAAGGAGTGGTTAGGGCCCCCAAAGAAAGTGAACGTTATTTCGCCCTTTTAAAAGTAGAAAAAATAAATTTTGAACCTCCGGAAGAAAATAAAAATAAAACCCTTTTTTCCAACCTCACTCCTATTCATCCCAATCAGAGATTCATTCTTGAACGTGAGCCGGAAAACTATTCCATGCGGATTATGGATATGATGGCCCCTATAGGCAAGGGTCAGCGAGGACTCATCGTTGCTCCGCCCCGGACCGGAAAAACTGTTTTGATCAAAGATATAGCCAATAGTATAACTCAGAATCACAGGGATGTTATACTGATTGTTCTTTTGATTGATGAAAGACCTGAAGAAGTAACAGACATGGCCCGCAGTGTTGATGCCGAGGTTGTCAGTTCTACTTTTGATGAGCCCCCCCAACGTCATATACAGGTTACAGAAATGGTACTTGAAAAAGTCAAACGCCTGGTCGAGCACAAAAAAGACGTGGTAATCCTGTTGGACAGTATTACCCGGCTTGCTCGGGCTTACAACATTGTCGCTCCCGCAAGTGGCAAAATCCTGTCTGGTGGTGTTGATTCCAATGCTCTTCATCGTCCTAAGCGTTTTTTTGGTGCTGCCCGTAATATTGAAGAGGGAGGAAGTCTTTCCATTATTGCCTCTGCCTTGATCGAGACGGGAAGCAGGATGGATGAGGTTATTTTTGAAGAGTTTAAAGGTACAGGGAATATGGAACTTATTCTTGATCGTAAGATGGCGGACAGGCGGGTATTTCCTTCAATTGATATGAACCGTTCAGGTACCCGCAAAGAGGAACTTTTGCTGGATGAGGATGTTATAAACAGGGCATGGATTTTAAGGAAACTGCTGTCCTCAATGAATTCGGTCGATGCCATGGAATTTTTGCTTGATAAGATGAAGGGCAGTAAGTCGAATGAAGAATTTTTTAAGTCGATGAATAGTTAACCATTGAGATTATTTCATAATGTTTTGAGTTATTTATAGAGCTGGTTCCCGATTCTGTCTGTTAAAATAAGGGGGAAAAACAAGGACATCATCCATTTTATACTGACTTTATATAAATAAGATAGCAGAATCAGAAAGTTAGTCTAACTAAGAAGTAACATCTCAATAATTATGAGAAGATACTCTCAAATGATCCAACACGCTTATTTCACAATTAAACCAATGTGAAGTTAGTAAAAGATGGGTGATGTCCTGGAAAAAAATAATTGCAAAAAAACAGTTGTAAATTATAGTAAAATGTTATCTATAAAATCGAATATTAATTGTCTGGTTTATCTTTAACCAACTGGAGGATAGAACTAATGAAGAAGGGCATTCATCCTGAATATCAAGTCATTAAAGCCCAGTGTGCCTGCGGTAATGAGATGGAAATCGGCACTGTTAACAAGGAGATGAAAGTGGAAATATGTGCAGCCTGCCACCCCTTTTTTACCGGTAAGCAGAAATTGGTGGACAGTGCTGGGCGTGTAGAGAAATTTCTTAAGAAGTATGGCCGGACCCTTGATAAGAGTTAGGAATTAAAAATCATGAAATTGGCTATTCAGCCAGGTTCTTTGTCATAAATGTACATTAATTATTCTATATGTTTGAGCAATTTGAAAATTTAGATGAAAAGCTCCTTGACTTGGAAGTTAAGCTGGCTGATCCTGGGACTCTTGCTGATCAGAAGGAGTATGGCAGAATTGCCAAAGAACATGCTCATATCACCAAGCTTCACGAATTATACGAGCAGTTTAAAAAGATAAACAAAGAGCTTGCTGAAAGCCGGGAACTCCTGAAGTTTGAAGAAGATGAGGATATGCAGGAGATGATCAGGCAGGAGATAGAGGACTTGGCTGAAAAATCCCACAGAGTGGAGCAGGAGTTTACCTTAATGCTTCTGCCAAGAGATCCCAATGATGATAAGAATATTATTCTGGAGATCAGGGCCGGTACTGGTGGAGATGAGTCAGCCCTTTTTGTTAACGATCTATTTCGCATGTATTCAAAATATGCGGAAATGCAGGGTTGGAAAGTAGAGATATTAAGCAGTAGCCCTACTGGAATCGGGGGACTCAAAGAAATTATCGCCCTGTTAAGCGGGGATAAGGTTTACAGCAGGTTGAAATATGAATCAGGGGTACACCGGGTCCAGCGAGTTCCGGAAACAGAGACCCAGGGGCGGATCCATACCTCGGCCGTTACCGTAGCGGTTTTACCTGAGGTCGAAGAAGTGGAACTGGAAATTAACCCCAATGAACTGCGTTTTGATGTCTATCGATCTTCCGGGCCGGGAGGACAGAGTGTTAACACTACCGATTCCGCAGTTCGGGCGACCCATGAACCTACCGGGCTGGTGGTCTGTTGCCAGGATGAAAAAAGCCAGCATAAGAATAAGGCCAAGGCCTTACAGGTCTTGCGGGCCCGCCTCCTGGACAAGATACAGCGGGAACAGCAGGATCGTATCTCAGAAGACCGTAAGAGTCAGGTAGGAAGCGGCGACCGTAGCGAACGTATCCGTACCTATAATTTTCCGCAGGGGAGATTAACCGATCACCGGATTAATCTTACCCTCTATAAACTGGAAGATATTATGCTCGGCAAGCTCGATCCGGTCATTGATCCCCTTATTGCTCACTGGCAGGCAGAAGCATTTAAGGAAATCCAGTAAGGCAAAATTCGGCCTCTGTAGTTAGAACTTCTGATGTATAACATCGGCCAATTCGGTCGCTTTCCCTTACCAGGACCTACCTAAAATTACAGTCAACCAGATGATCAAGTCGCCCACCTTGCCAAAAGGCACCTTCAGGTACAGTCCGGCGTTTGAGCTCTATAAAGCCGGGGTTGCTCGTCTTCGGGAGGCAGGAATAACTGATTCCGAAATTGAGGCCTCTATTCTCCTTTGCCATCTTCTGCAAATCAGCCGGCCAGAGCTTTTTGTTTACCGGCAGGATCTTTCTGACTCCCTGGTAAGTTCTTACCATGAACTTCTAGGCCGTCGCAGTACCCGGGAACCACTGGCTTATATAATAGGGGAATGGGAGTTCTGGTCCCTTCCTTTTTCTGTCAGTCCCGATGTGCTCATTCCCCGTCCTGAGACCGAAGTCCTCATGGAACATGTTTTAAAGGTTTTTCATTACAAGGCAGAAAACCATAAGCAGTCTTTTCGAATTCTGGACATGGGGGCCGGCAGCGGAGTTCTTTCCATAGTTCTGGCCAGAGAGCTGGCCACGGCCTTGATATACAGTTTGGATATTGACCCCGGGGCCCTGAAGGTTGCCCGGCAAAATGCAGTATATCATAATGTCCTGGAGCGGATTTTTTTTCTTAATGCCGACTGGCTCCAGGCCATTCGTCCTGAACCCCTGTTTGATCTTGTTGTGGCCAATCCTCCTTATGTAGCAGGGGATACATTTACCACGCTCCAGCCTGAAGTCAGAGATTTCGAGCCTCGTCTGGCTCTCGACGGAGGGGAACGGGGATTGGTTGAGATAAAACGTTTTGCCCCGAATCTGGCGTTGATACTCAAGCCGGGAGGGTATTTCTTCATGGAGATAGGAGCTGAACAGAGAGACGAAGTCATGGCTATTTTTTCCAGGCTTGAGAGCTTGAGAGATTTAGCTGTTTTTAATGATTACAGTGGATTTTCACGGATATTTAAAGCCAGGAAGGACAGTACGGATACCTAGAGAGTGTCAGATGGATAAGATTGTAGTTCAGGGTGAAAAAGAATTAATGGGCAAGATTGCTATAAGCGGTTCCAAGAATGCCGCTTTACCGATTATGGCTGCTACCCTCCTGTGCCCTGGGGCGCATGTCCTGCGTAATATCCCGGATTTGCAAGATATTAAAACTATGTTAAGCCTGCTTGCCAATCTTGGGGTGGTCTGGGAAAAAAAACAGGATAACACTTTATTAGTCGATTCCAGCCGGGTGAATTCGTTTGAGGCACCTTATGATATGGTGAGAAAGATGAGGGCGTCGGTTCTGGTTCTTGGTCCTCTATTAGCCAGGTTCGGTCAGGCCCGGGTATCTCTGCCCGGTGGTTGTGCTATTGGAGCCAGGCCTGTTAATTACCATATGGAAGGTCTGGAAAAGTTAGGGGCAAAAGTAAGTCTGGAACAAGGTTATATTAATGCTGAGGTCAGCGGGGCTTTAACAGGAGAGGCAACCGTATATTTTGACCTGCCCTCGGTTACCGGAACTGAAAATATCCTTATGGCTGCTTGTCTGGCCCGGGGGACGACAACTATTAAAAATGCTGCCCGTGAACCCGAAGTAGGAAACTTGATTGGCATGTTGAACGGGATGGGTGCAGTGATAGAAGGCCGGGATACGGACAGGATAGTGGTTCATGGAGTTGAGAGTCTCACTCCCTCGGATATTGAAATTATTCCGGACCGGATAGAGACAGGGACTTATCTTATAGCCTTAGGTGCTGCAGGAGGCGATCTCTGCCTTACAGGTTGTCGACCTTCGCACCTTTCTTCTCTACTGGAAAAATTAACAGAATGCGGTCTGGAAATAGACAGCGGTGAAACCTGTATATATGTGAAACGCCGCCGCTGCCTTAAGAGTGTAGACATTAAGACCATGGTTTATCCGGGTTTCCCAACCGATCTTCAGGCCCAGATAATGGCTCTGATGACTTTGACCGATGGGGTAAGTGTTATTGACGAGACTATTTTTGAGAATCGGTTTATGCACGTGGCTGAACTTAACCGAATGGGGGCTGACATCAGGGTGGATAGCGGCCGGGCCGTGGTAAGGGGGCAGGGTTTTCTTAAAGGGGCACCTGTTATGGCTACCGATTTAAGGGCCAGTGCTTCTCTGGTAGTTGCCGCCCTGGCTGCCCGGGGAAAGACTGAGATCTACAGGGTCTACCATCTTGACCGGGGCTATGTTGATCTGGTAGCTAAACTGACTGGTGTGGGGGCAGATATTAAGAGATTGAGAGCTGATTAGTAACCGAATTTCGGTATTCAGTTTACCTCTTGCTTTTCTGGTAATTGTTCACGAGGCTATCCTGTTACAAAAACCTTTTTTAGCGGGTAACAGCATTTTCCAGGGCTCGGTAATGTATGTTGCCGGCAAAATGAATGGGGTTGCTTCCGCTTATGGGGTCGAAATCATTGGGAGAGGCGGTGCATCGGTATTGGACTTCCCTGGCTATGCATTCCCGGGCCTCATCAACTGTGAGGCCTTTCAGTTTAGGGATCACCTCCCAGGTGACTCCGCAGGGAGCTCCTCTGACCACTTCCACCTCAACGATTCTTTGATCTTTAAGGGTTATCCGGTAATGAGGGGTCCCAAACTGTTCAGAGTATTTTTTCCGGCAGGATGTTTTTTCCCCTAATCCGCAGCAGGTAGGGGGAGTTATGGCTTTGTTGTTTTTCTGTCCGGAAGCGATAAGCGGAATTTTTTTCAATTGACAGATTAACGCAAGCTGATCGAGAAGATCGGGGTGGTAGAGGAAACTCAGTACCAGGTCCCCGGAAAAATTATCAATTATGTATTTTTCCGGTTCCTCGATTACTAACGGCAGATCAGAGGTAATATCAAAGATTTTGTGGATGGCCAGGTCCCGGCCATAGCGCTGAATACCTTTTATTTTCGTTTTGCCGGAGCCATTTTGTTGGAAGATAACGATTTTCTCCATTTTTTAATGGGTCATGGAGCTTATCTCATTTTTTTCTGAATGAGCAAAAAAATCGTTGAATTCCTGGAAGATTCGGCTTCTGGATGCTTCTACTGTTTCATAGGGCAGGTCAAGGAAAAGTGCGACATCATCTATGCTTATCCCCTGGCCCACGTGTTTTTCAGCCACGATAATTTTCAAGGCATCGTCCTGGATTAAAGGCCGCAGGTTTTTGTCTATTTTATTCAGGGCTTCACAGGCCTCTTTAAAGGTTTTTCCCCGGGCTACTTCCTGACGCATTTTGTTAACTATTTCCTCAAAGAGGTTATCATCTTCGCCTGTTAAATAGTACTCTATATCAATGGGTGTATTTTTCATTAAAAAATATCCTCGGGTTACATTATAGTTTTTTCAATCGACTCAATTCGTACTGTTATAAATTAAGTATATCATGATATGGCGTCAAGTCCAAGTAATAAGAATTATCAATTCTCCTGAAGCCGGCTGCTTAAAATTTTTTCAACAGTCTGTTGATCGTAAGACTTTAATCCCCATAGTTTAGCCAGAGAAATGGCATTCTCTGCTATATCCGGAATATCCTGAGCCGGAATGGAAAGCTGGTTGAGATGGGTGGGGCTGTTTATTTTAACAAAGTACTCTTCCAGGGCCTCAATTCCCCGGAAGGTTTTATTTTCCAGGTTGCCGGTGAGACCAAAAACTCTTTCCCCGAATTGGGCGAATTTCCGGTTATTTATTTTGGCTTGGTAAGCCATCCAGCCGGGCATGACCACTGACAGACCCGCTCCGTGCGGCACGTTATAAATAGCGCTTAAGGAGTGTTCGATCATATGCATGGGCATGCTTACCGGTCCCAGGCCTGCAGCGGCCCATCCGTTCAAGGCCAGGGTGGCGCACCACATAAAGTCAGCCCTCCCCTGATAGTCTTCGGGGTTCTGCAGGACTTTTTCACAGCTTTCCATTATATTAATAACCAGGCCTTCCATGAAACGGTCCTGGACAGGGGTATCCGGATCAGGAGTGGTGAAGTAGAACTCCAGGATGTGGGCAATGGCATCCACGGCCCCGTAGGCAGTATAGTCCGGAGGGACTGTATAGGTCAGTTTGGGATCGAGTATGGATACTTCCGGATGAAGAACCCGGTTACCCACTCCGAATTTGTGTTTTCTTTCTTCATTGGTGATTACCATCCCTCCATTCATTTCTGAACCGGCAGCCGCTAAGGTAAGGAGGCAGCAGAGAGGCAGTTTTTTCTTGATGCTCTTTTTGCCGGTGAAGAACTTCCAGACGTCGTGTTCCACCAGGGTTCCGGCGGCAATTGCCTTGGCAGAGTCTATCACACTCCCTCCTCCTGCCGCCAGCACCATATCTATTCGGTGTTCTTTTGCCTTGACAATTCCCTCTCTTACATGTTGCAGAACAGGATTGGATTTAACCCCGCCATGATCGATGGTTTCCAGGTCGGACTTAACCAGTGCCGTTTTAATCCGGTCATACAGTTTATTTTTTTTTATACTTTTTTCCCCATAAACAAGGAGGCATTTTTCCCCGAGTTTGGCTGCCTCATCTCCCACCTGATCGGTTGCGTCAGCGCCGAATATGATGGTAGTCGGATTGTATAGTATAAATTTCTGCATGGTTGTTCTGTTTTGGGAAATAATGAATTAAAGGATTTTGCAGTACGATTTTTATCACTCTGATTATCTTTATCTCAATTGTCTGGTTAATGCAACATACTCTTCAATAGCCAATTTTTCGGCCCGGCTGTTTTGATTTATTTCTGCCCGGTCAAGAGCGCTGACGATATCATTTTTGGAGTAGGCGAGCACAGAGGAATTGGCAAGTGCGGTTGTAATGGTTTTCCGTCTTTTTTGAAAAGCGCTTTTGACTATCCTGGCCAGAAGTTTTTTATCATATTCAGGCAAAGCTTTGACCCGGTCAGGAACAGGTTGAAACCTGATTTTCAGGACCTGGGAATTGATTTTTGGACGTGGATAAAACTCTGACGGTCCGAGTTCAAGTAGTTTTTCAACTTCAGCACAGCCGGCAAGAAGTACGGATAGTATGCCATAATTTTTAGTGCCCGGAGAGGAAATAAGACGCAGGGCTACCTCTTTCTGAAACATGAGGACAGCCCATTCGATATATTGGTGGTTTTTGATAAGTTTAAAGACCAGTGGACTGGCAATAGAGTAAGGCAGATTGGCTATGATTTTAAGTGGGGCGCCGTTTCCGGAGGCAAGGTCTTTGAAGTCCGCCTTTAGCATATCCTGGTGCAGCAGTTTTACATTTTCAGGCAGAATTTTTATATTTTGATGCCAGCTTATTATTTTCCGATCAATTTCCAGACCTGTAACATGCCTTGCTTCCCGGGCCAGGATCCGGGTTAAAGAACCGAGTCCCACCCCCAGTTCCACAAGGTTGTCTTTCCGGGAAATTCCTGCCATTTGAACTAGACGTTCAATAGTGGCTGGATGGATAAGAAAGTTTTGTCCCAGTTGTTTTAAGGGGGCCAGTCTCTCCTGGTGCAGTATATTTTTTATTTCTTTTATATTCATGCCATTACGTAAAAAGGGTTCAGTGTTTAATAAAGCTTTTTCCCCATAGTCTTTTTTTTCTGGTAAAGAACAACAGGGCTGCATAGTAGCTTAATATGGTAAAGGGAAGGGCAAGAACTATACCCCCGACTAACATAACTGTAATGGTGGATCCCCCGAGTTTGCTTAATTCCTTGATAGAAGTTTGGAAGCTGCCATGGCCGGAGACGATGCCGAGTATTTTATGAATCTGGTCCCAGGAGACTTCATGTGACAGAAGGAAGGAACCGATCCGCCAGGAAAGATAGTATTGCAGGAAGAAAGTTAAGGGATTGCTGATCACCCATGAGGCCAGCAGGCCGGCAAACTTATTGGCCTTGAAAAACAGGGAAACCATCAGGACCAGAACAGTATGAAAGGGTATGGTGGGAGTTATGCCGATAAAAATACCTACAGCTATACCCCTGGCCACCTCTTCCGGTGTTCCCTTTAGTCTGAGGAAACGCAGGTAGTGAAATTTGAGAAGCCTGTTTATCGTCATATTCGCTCAGTTAAGACTACTCTGGAGTAAACATCCATGTCGTAACTGTAAAGGCCGTTTTCAGGCAAATAAAAGTAACCGGCCAAAGCGATCATGGCTGCATTGTCGGTACAGTATTGAACCGGGGCCATGAATATGTTTAATCCTGATCCCTGCCCCTGTTTTTTCATAAGCATACGGAGCCTGTTGTTTGCCGCTACCCCTCCGCAGATGGCAATATTGTCGATTTTATAGTGTAGCGCAGCCCTTATTGTTTTTTCAATAAGTACATCAATAATCGCTTCCTGGAAAGAGGCGCAGATGTCATGGACGATTGATGGTGCTCCCTTGACCGTGCCTGCCTGTACTGCCGATTGTGGTGAAGGGCTGTCATGGCAAGGCAGGTGACCGAATGGCCCATTACTTGGAAGTTTTCCGGTTTTATCAGGGGATATATTATTGTTAACGTAACTGGCGACTGCAGTTTTTATGCCGCTGAAGCTGAAATCAAAACTGTCCGGCTCAAGCCATGACCGGGGAAAAGAAATTTTTTCAGCATTACCTTTTTCAGCCAGACGGCTGATTACAGGTCCCCCCGGGTAACCCAGGCCCAGTATTTTGGCCACCTTGTCAAAGGCCTCGCCGGCAGCATCGTCGCGGGTTTGACCTATGAGCTTGAAGTCCCGGGGACCATAGACAGCATAGATGGACGAGTGTCCTCCAGAGGCAACCAGGGCTATATAGGGGAATGGCGGTTTTTTTTCACTGAGATGAACAGAAAGAAGATGACCTGCCATATGATCTATACCGGTATAGGGGATTTTCCGGACCATGGCAAGGGCTTTGGCAAATGACACTCCGACAAGAAGGGATCCTGTAAGTCCGGGTCCCCTGGTAACTGCTATGCCGTCAACCTGCTCAAGACTTATCTCTGCCTGGCTTAACGATTCCATGACTACCGGGTGTATGTTCTCTATATGTTTTCTGGAGGCGAGTTCCGGGACCACTCCGCCGTATTTGCCATGTACTTCTATTTGGGAGTTAACCACACTGGACAGCAGCCGTTCATCGTTTTCCATTATTGCAGCAGCTGATTCATCGCAGGAGGTTTCAATTCCTAATATAATCATTTTTAAGTTTACAGTTTACAGTTTACAGTTTAAGGTTTTCCTGTTTTCCTATCCCGTTCATAAACCTGGTAAGCCTTAATCAATGAAATGAACAAAATAGCACAAGACCGGGTAATAAACAATGAAATAGGGGTGAGCAACGGTTTGACAGATGCTTTTGCCCGGACAATTTCTTATCTTCGTCTTTCTCTTACCGACAGATGCAATCTTAGGTGCATCTACTGTACCCCGAGAAGCGCTGATTATAAACATCATCATAAGGACCTGTTAAGTTATGAAGAATTACTGCGTATTACTTCTCTGGCTGTAGATCTGGGTATCGTGAAAGTACGTTTAACGGGGGGAGAGCCTCTGGTCAGGCGGGATGTAGATTTTTTCATAAAAAAACTGACCTCGATTCCCGGGCTGAATGATGTTCGTCTGACTACCAATGGGGTTTTACTTGAAAAGTATGCCCGGGACCTGTATGAGGCCGGAATAGAAAAAATAAATATCAGTCTTGATACCCTGAAGAAAGGGAAATATCAGGAAATTACCGGTATTAACTGTTTTGATCAGGTTTGGCAAGGCCTGGAGAGGATCCTTGCTTCAGGTTTTTTCAGGATCAAGTTGAATGTAGTCGCCTTACAGGGTATTAATGATGATGAGTTTCTTGATTTTGCCCGGCTGGCTCTCTCTCACGATCTGCAGGTCCGTTTTATTGAATATATGCCGATCGGTAAGGTTTCATCAAGGCTCATGAACAGATATATATCCTCTTCCGCGATAAAAGATATGATCAGAAGGGAGATAGGAGATCTGGAACCAGTGGCGCGGGAAGTTATGGAAGGACCTGCTGCTGTCTATCGTTTATTGACCGATAAAGGATCAGGACAGAACCGTGAGGGTATAATCGGTTTTATCAGTCCTATAAGCCATAAATTTTGCAAGAATTGTAATAGGTTACGCCTAACAGCCCGGGGCGGGCTACGTTCCTGTCTATTATCTGACCAGGAGACTGATCTCAAAAGTGCTATGAGAAAAGGGGCCAGTGATAAAACCATTAAAGATATTCTGGTTCAAGCAGTGATTAATAAACCCAGGGAACATAGGCTGATTTGCGGCCGGCAAATGAATTGTCACGGAGAGATGTCTCGTATCGGGGGATGAGTTGAAAGGCGTAAGCCCTGAGTCTCAATTCCTGTCTTCGACCCTGGGATATGAACCCAGCCATTCGAAATATGAACAGCTTTCCCGAAGCCTTTCACAGGCCTCGGTAATAATTCCATCCTCCATATGGCCAAGCATGTCGACAAAAAAGAGGTACTTGCCGGGTTCACCCTTGATCGGTCTTGATTCTATTTTGGTCAGGTTGATATTGCGGCGGGCCATAATATTAAGGATTTCGCTTAATGCACCGGGACGGTCAAGCAGGCCCAGAAGCAGCGAGGTCTTATCTTTGCCGCTTTTTGCGGGTGATTCTTTGCCGATAAGAAGGAAGCGGGTCGTGTTGCCCCGGTAATCTTCAATGCCCTTGACCACAATCTGGAGATGATATGTTTTAATAGAAAGTACACTCGTTATGGCAGCTATAGAACTGTCCTGGGTCGCCATCTGAGCGGCTATGCCAGTGCTTATCACGGTTTGGGTAGGGATTCCGGACAGGTTTTTTCTGAGCCATTTGCGGCATTGGGCCAGGGGCTGCGAATGAGATACCACCAGTTTGATGTCCTTAATGTCTCCGGTTTGATTGACAAGATGATGGTTGATGTCCAGATATTCTTCACCGCATACTTTGACTTTGGTCTGCATAAAAGCATCAAGGGATGAGGTGACCGAGCCTTCTATAGAGTTTTCTACAGGAACCATTCCATACTGAATACGTCCCCGTTCGACTTCGTCGAAAATATCCTCTATGGTTTCTATAGAATGGTAACTGGCGGAGTGTCCGAAATATTTGACAGCAGCCTGGTGTGAGAACGTGGCCTCCGGACCCAGATAAACCACTTCTGTGCTTTTCTGGGAAAGACGGCAGGTGGTTATGATTTCGTGGAATATTGATTTTAAAGGGGCGTCCGGGAATTCATTGTTATTTTTCTTTAGCAGGCGATCATATATCTGTCTTTCCCTGAGCGGGTCCCACTTTGCCCTTTTTTTCAGAGATTTCAGCTGACCTATTTCCCGGGCAAGTTCAAGCCTTTTTTTAAGCAGTTCAAGGATGGTGTTATCTATTTCATCGATCTTTTCACGTATTGGTGTGAGTTTTGACTGGTCGTTGTATTCCATGATTTTTTTATGATTAAAGTTGCCTTCTGAATACTAATCCTTACCATAGAAGTCGACAGGATAACATTTTCCTGTCTTGCAAAAAATAAAAAAGTATTCTACCCTGTTTTTCAAAATATCTCAAATGACCGTAGAAATGTTGCTGGAATGCCATAAAGAAAGGGGAAATGAGTTTTAATCCCTGAAATTTATATTTGGAGAGTGTGCTTCTATGGCTGAATTCAAGGTGAATAAAACCTATGCTGAAATAAATGCCAGGATTAAATCCGGAGAGGCGGTTGTGGTTACAGCCGAGGAGATGACAGATATAGTCCGTGACAATGGACCTGAAGAGGCGGCCCGCAAGATTGATGTCGTGACCACCGGGACTTTTTCACCCATGTGTTCTTCCGGAATTTTTATTAATATAGGGCCTGTTACCCCGAGTATCAAGGTTACCAGGTTATGGCTAAATAATGTCCGGACCTATGCCGGTCTGGCTGCCCTGGATGGTTACCTGGGAGCCACTGAGGTCGCTAAACATGATCCGCTTAATAAAGTATATCCGGGTGAATTCCTTTATGGCGGCGGTCATGTTATAGAGGATCTGGTAGCGGGAAAAGAGATCAATCTGAGGGCAACCTCTTATGGGACTGACTGTTATCCCAACAAGAGTATTGAGAAGGAGATAACCCTTGATGATCTTCCTTATGCTGTTTTGACCAATCCCCGTAATTGTTATCAGAATTATAATTGCGGTATAAATCTTTCTAACAGGACTATTTATACCTATATGGGGACATTGCGTCCCAAAGGTAAGAATGCCAACTATTGCAGTGCAGGTCAGTTGAGCCCTCTGCTCAACGACCCTTTGTATCTGACCATAGGCCTGGGAACCAGGATTTTTCTCGGCGGCGGTGTAGGCTATGTTACCTGGCACGGCACTCAGCATAATCCTTCTGTTCCACGGAGGGACAACGGTACTCCCAAGCGGCCAGCCGGGACTTTGATGGTGCAGGGTAATTTGAAAGAAATGGGCCCGCGCTGGTTAAAGGGGGTTAGCATGCGGGGGTATGGCAGCAGCCTGGCAGTAGGGATAGGCATCCCGATCCCTATCCTTAACGAACAAATGGCCAGGTATACGGGGGTGTCTGATGAAGAAATCTTTACCCAGGTAATTGATTACTCTTATGACTATCCTCACGGGGTAGCCAGGAGTTATGGCGAAGTAAGCTATGCAGAGCTCAAAAGCGGTAAGATAGAAGTGGAAAGCATGGAGGTCTGCACAGCCCCGTTGTCCAGTACAGTAAGAGCCCGTGAGATTGCAGAGATTCTTAGGGATTGGATTGAAAAGGGAGAATTTTTTTTGACTGAGCCGATAAAAAATTTACCGGATGGGATAGTATGAACAGAGAAATGATAGCGTGAGCCGAGAAGTTAGGTAGTAAATCGAGAATCAAGAACCAGTAACTTGAAACCGGCACTCTTGAAAAAGTATGAGGCCTTAAGATTTATCCTCAATAACATTGGTAAAGTAGCCGTCGCCTTTTCCGGGGGGGTGGACAGCACTTTGCTTCTGAAGATAGCCAGGATAACTCTTGGCAACAATGTTCTGGCCGTTTATGGCAGTTCTGTTCTTCAGAAAGAGGTAAACAGGCAGATGGTCCGCTTTCAGGCTGATGAGATCGGAGCACGGCTCTTTATCAAGGAGTACTTCCCGTTGTCTTGGCCTGAATTTGTAGTAAATTCAGAGGATCGGTGCTATTATTGCAAGAGAAGAATTTATTCCGGTTTCCTGGAGATAATTCCCCCGGGCTACTCCTTGTTAGATGCCAGCCAGCTTGATGATTTTTCACGGGAACGACCCGGAATAAAAGCAATTCACGAACTTGGTGTTAAAACGCCGCTTTTTGAGGCCTCTCTCAATAAAAAGGAAGTTCGGTGTATGTCCAGGGCTATGCAGCTTTCCAATTGGCTTAGTCCCTCAGAATCCTGTCTGGCCACCAGGATTAAAACCGGTAAGCCGATTACAGAAAGGGGGCTGAAGATTATAGCCCGGGGAGAAGAGTTTCTGGAAGGGCTCGGTTTTTCCGGTTGCAGAGTAAAATTTGAAGAGGACAGGATATTTATATCTCTGTTGGATGATGATTATTTAAGATTGGGTGATCCAGCTTTACGGTATAAAATAGAAGATTTTTTCAGATCCCTTGCTTGTCGGCGGGTTTTTCTCGTTCTATCAGGAAGGCCGAATTATTAAAGCCCGACCTGTTTTAGATTTTTAAAAAAAGCAGGGAATTAAGTTTTTTAAGATTATTATCATTATAGATTAGTTCTGTTTATCAAAAGCCGTTAATTAAGGGTTTGAAAACTATTTTATTAAAATTAAGGTTTGACAACTGATAACAGGTCTGGTTAAATCTTTTTAATGTTAAGATTTAGCTTGTTTTTAAAGTCTAATATCTAAGGAGGAGCAAGAACATGAATAAGAGTGAACTGGTTAACAACATGGCATCGGAGGCAGGGATAAGCAAGGTGGCCGCTGAAAAGGCATTAAATGCTTTCATGGACTCTGTTACAAAGGTCCTGTCAAAAGATGATAAAGTCACCCTGGTTGGTTTTGGAACCTTTTCTGTTAAAAATAGAGCTGCCAGACAGGGAAGGAATCCCCAGACAGGCGAGAATATCAAGATTCCTGCAAGAAAAGTTCCTCGTTTCAAGGCTGGCAGCAAGCTCTCTAATGCAGTTAAATGATGCCTTTATTTAGCAGGGCTCGCTCAAGACAATGTAGTATTCCAAGGTGCCAAAAATATCTTAAGCTGATCCGCAGTCACGAAATCATTAAGCCAGCTCTGCTGGAGCCGCGGTTTCGTTTAATCGGCTTGACTTGATTTTGTTATTTTGAACTGTTGCCTTCATTTTCTATGATTTATTTTTGATCGGGCCCTTAGTTATATCTTCGCAAGTTCTCAATTACTTGAGGTTTTCTCCTGTATATTTATAATCTTTCAGATATGATTTATCCTGAACTTAACGGTTAGTAATTCAACTTTCCGGATTGATTTATCTGTAGGATATAACGTGCAAATTTTTTGTGAGGCATGGGTACTTGACGGTTGGTATGTTTATTCAGGAACCATTGTGCAGTGTTTGTTACACGAAGCCGTTTCTGAATGATTATACCAAATGCCTGAAATCATAATAGTTTTTTCAATCCGGAAAGTTGAGTTAGTAATTAATACTGCAGCAGTGTTTTTTATAATACAGAAGTCGGGACGTGGCTCAGTCTGGTAGAGCATAGCGTTCGGGACGCTAGGGTCGGAGGTTCAAATCCTCTCGTCCCGACCATTTCTGTCTCATCTACGAGCAGGCTATCTCCACGCCATTTTAGAAACACCTACTTATCATATACTCTGTTGTGTATTATTGTTTAATGAAAGGTCGTGCTTCATTATAATAATCAGTGTAAAGTTTTGTCGATAATACAACCTGAACCCGTAAGATGGAGCAGACCCCCCAAGCCTATAAAAGATCCGCAGCCAATAAAACCCATAGACAAAAGGTATTGGATTCTCTTGCTTTTCTTAAGCGTCAGTTTGATCGGGCACCTGAGATCATACTTATATTAGGTACTGGGCTCGGTGGCCTTGTAGAAAGGATCGAGGAAAAAAAATCTATACCTTATGATGAGATCCCCAATTTCCCCAGATCCACTGTAACCAGCCATCACGGTAATCTTGTTTTCGGTGTTCTTGGTGGTAAAAGGGTTGCTGCTCTGCAGGGGAGATTTCACTATTATGAGGGTTACAGTACTGTTGAGCTTGCTTTTCCTGTTCGGGTCCTCTCTTTGCTGGGGCCCCAGACAATGATAGTTTCCAATGCCTCAGGCGGTCTTAATCCCGATTTTCAGGCTGGAAGCTTGATGATAATCCGTGATCATCTTAATTTTATTCCTGATAATCCCTTGAGAGGTATCAATGAGGACGACTGGGGACCGCGTTTTCCGGACTGTTCCCGGATATATGATCCTGATTTAATAAAAGTTTCTTTTGAAGCAGGGGCCTCCCTGGGATTTGATAATATGGAAACCGGGGTTTACGTTGCCATTCCGGGGCCAAGTCTGGAAACCCCGGCTGAAACCCGTTATCTCCGTAGCTGTGGAGCTGATGCGGTGGGAATGTCAACCGTTCCGGAAGTCCTGGTGGCAGTTCATGCCGGTTTGAGAATATTGGGAATATCTCTGGTGGTGAATATCAACGATCCTGATAATCAAGATATTATTATTCTGGACGAGATCTTAGGCCAGGTTAAAAAAAGGGAAAAGTATTTTCAGCAGCTTATAGTCAAGATATTGGCTATGATTTAAGGTGAGTAGGTCAATCCGACATTGTAAAAGTATAGTAAACTTTAACCATGATCCAAGAGTGTGATCTTCTGATTTATGGGACCGTATTACCTGTAGCCGGTAGTAGTGATTTTATTGAAGATGGCGCTGTTGTGATTCAGGGAGAAAGCATAGTTGCGGTCGGCAGCCGGGAGAGACTTGAAGAAGAGTATTCCCCTCACGAATACCTGGGTCTTAGCGGAGGTCTGGTTATGCCGGGGCTTGTTAATCTGCATACCCACGCCGCCATGTCCTGTATGAGGGGAATGGCTGACGATATACCACTCATGGCCTGGCTGCAGGAGCATATCTTTCCTGCTGAACAGAAAATGACCCGGGAGATAGTTTACTATTCTTCTCTCCTTTCCGGTATAGAGATGATAAAAAGTGGCACTACGACCTTTTGCGATATGTATCTGTTTGCCGGGGACGTGGCAAAGGCTGCCAGGGATATTGGTTTGCGTGGTGCCATAGGTGAGGTCATCTTTGATTTTTTTTCTCCCAACTATGGCGATAAAGAGTCCGGTCTTGCTTATGTTAAGGAGATGTTCGCGACTTATGATGATGATTCCCTGATCAGGGTCACGGTTGATCCTCACAGTGTCTATACCTGTTCTCCCGGTCTGCTTTTGCAGCTGAAGGAGATGGCTGATGATTTTGATGCCCCTTATGTTATTCACCTTTCGGAATCAAAGGATGAGGTGGATAGTGTTATGAGGCAGTATGGCCGAACTCCTGTCCATCATCTTGATCATCTTGGTATCCTTGATGAACGGGTGATTGCTGACCATTGCGTAATTCTTTCCGATCCTGAGATCGAACTTTTTGCCGGGCGAGGGGCAAGTATATGCCATTGCCCTGAAAGCAATATGAAATTGGCTTCCGGAGTAGCCCCTATACCCGATCTTCTTGCTGCGGGAGTAAATATTGGCTTGGGAACTGATGGCAGTGCCAGCAATAATGATGTCGATCTCTTTTCCGAAATGGATACTGCAGCCAAGCTGCACAAGGCATATCGTCGTGATCCTACAGTGGTGTCCGCCAGGGAGGTTCTTTATATGACTACTCTGGGGGGCGCACGGGCGCTGCGTTCCGGCGCTGAACTTGGTAGCCTTGAACCGGGTAAAAAGGCGGATATTATTGTGCTTGACCTTGATCAGCCTCACCTTGTCCCCATGTACGATATCTCATCGCATCTGGTCTATGCAGCCAGGGGGGGAGATGTGGTACATTCGGTTGTTAACGGCAGGATTATCATGAGGGACAGCATCATAACAACTGTTGATGAGGCTGAAATTTTTTCGAAGATGCGGGAAGTAAGCAGTATCTTGGCAGGCTGAAATTTTTTTATTGCAGCCTGTGCTGCAGATAACTGAATAGTCTATTGCGGATGAGGAGGTTTTAAGGTTATAGTAGTTATGGATTATGAATGAAGGTCTATCTCTAATCAGACAAGTTCATTTAATTCCTGATTTATAATTCTCAGTTTGTCATTCAATAATAGGGGGCTATAGATGTTTGGATTAGGAATGCCGGAGTTGATTGTAATCCTGGTGATTATCGTTATTATTTTCGGGGCTGGAAAACTTCCTGAGATCGGTTCCGGAATTGGTAAAGGTATAAAGAATTTTAAAAAAGCCACTCATGAAGAAGACGATAACAAAAAGATAGAAGAGCAGGATAAGGAGTCTGATTAGAGGGATAGTTTAATATATTCTTGTTTACTGTACCTGAAGATACTATTGGTAAGATGAGTGATTGAATAATTTATTGGGGGAAAGCGTATGTTTGGTCTGGGTACACCTGAATTAATTGTCATTATGTTGATTGCCTTTTTTGTTTTCGGCGGGAAAAAATTACCTGAGATCGGCCAGGGATTAGGCAAGGGGATTTCTTCTTTTAAAAAAGGTATTAAGGATGCAGAAAACAGTGTACCGGGAGTTGAGGAAATATCCTCTTTGAAAGAAGATGTAGACAAGGTTAAAGATGCCGGCAGGGTCTTCAGGAAATAGAATTGATTTAAATAAAACATATGGGCGCCTGATTCCCTGAAGGATTCAGGCGCCAGAGGTTGCTATCAGTCGTCAAAGTTTCCTCCCGACTCCTTGCCCGACCCAAGGTCTGCGGCTCTGGCCCTTATTTTTTCAGGAGTCCAGTCAGCCGGATCTTCAATACGTTCGGCCACAGGGCCGGGATCGTAAGAGCCTGCTTTTAGTATGGCTTCAATGGCAATATCCGCGCTATCCTGGGCATTAAAGACATTGACAAGCATATTATAGGCAAAATCTTCCACCCTTTTAGACATCCTTTCTCTTACCTCACGGGGCTGTCCCAGGAGCCTGTTCTCAAAGGGAAGGTTTAGTTTTTTGTAATTACCCCCTGACCAGCCTTTTTCTTGAGCATACTCCTGCATGCTCTGCCACATTTCTTCCGTAACCCCTTCTCCTTTGATCTTAATAAAGTTGCCATTGTCATCCAGGCTGGCGTTGCCATAATCATTGACTTCAAGTCCCCAGGACAGCATTTGCAGACCGGTAGCTACATTGGCTTTGGTGGTTCTGGTTTTCATGGCGATTTCTCTGAGCCGTTCAGAGCTGTTACCCGAAGTGCCGTGCTGGGCGCCTGATACTTTGTAGGGACTCAGAAGTTCATGTATCTCAGCGGTCAGGTCTACCAGTATACCCTCGCTGCTGGCCTCTATACCGTGGGTTGTCCCGTTGTTTAGTGCTATCCAGTTGGGAAAAATATTATGGGCGTTAAGTCCCTGCATCAGGAAAAGAGCCTCTTTCGGGGTGGATACTCCCTCCTTGCCCTTGATTTCACCGATCTCTGTTTCCAGACCGGCCCAAGCCGGGACAAATTCGTTTAATTCAATATTGGCCAGCAGATTTTTATCATCGTTCATATGTGAAGCATCAATGGCAATAGAGGTGATACCTGCGTCAAAAAGAGACGGGATCTCTACTTTGGCCGGAGCTATGTCTTCTTCTTTCTTAATGCCGTAGTGATCAGCATGGATAGCGACAGGAACGGTAATTCCCAGTTCGTTACAGACTTGATCAACCTGTCTGGCCAGGTTCCAGTAATTTACTGCGCAGTAGGCTCCTGTTCCTCCCTCAGAACGGGCTATTTCTATGATGATAGCCGAGTTGGCTCTTTGGGCGGCCATAAGTGCACCCCGGATAACGAAGCTGTTTCTGCCATTTGCCGCCATGGTCATTGCTTTTGCTTTGTTTTTTAAAGCCAGATCAATATACTTACCGCTGACCAGAAGTGCCTGGGAGTTGGGGAACAGTTTTGTTATATTGACTGGCCGGCCGATTTGAAGAGCCTTTTGGAAATCCTGTGAAGAAGTAGCCATAATTACCTCCGTGTTTTAATTCAACTGTTGATCAGGGATATCATTTTTGTTCTTTGCCAAGTTAAAAAACAATGTTATGAATGTCTAGGTTAAATTACCACATTTACCCCCCCCAAGTTAAGATTAATGTTTTTGTAAATGTTAACCTTGCCTGTAAAGAGGCTGTGGCCGTAAAGGATTATTCAATTATTTACCATAACTTAGTGTCAGCTGCGGTTAAGTATTGATTTATCCGGTATGATATAACGTGAAATTTTTTGTGAAATCATAATATGTTTCTCAAGTCGGAAAGTTGAGATGATATTTTTAAAATTCGAAACATTTGACCAGGTTTAAAGAAAGCTGTCTAATCACTTAAAAGAATTAGAAAAAATAATTTATATGAGAGAAACGGACAAGATACTTTTAATTATCAAGCAGGAACTGGCGGCAAGAGAAAAACAATATCTAGCTATAGAGGCAGAAAAAAGTGAAAGCGGAATCCGTCGTTTTCCGGAAACCCTGGAAGGACATCGCCCCGCCTTTGCCGTGGATGCAGACCGGATTCTTCATTCCCGGGCTTACAGCAGGTATATAGATAAAACCCAGGTATTTTATCTTATCCGTAATGACCATATAACCCACCGGGTTCTTCATGTTCAACTTGTTTCCAAGATAGCCAGAACGATCGGCAGGGTCCTTGCCTTAAATGAGGACCTGATTGAGGCAATCGCTTTGGGGCACGATATCGGCCACCCGCCTTTCGGTCATGACGGTGAAAATATGCTTAATGAATTATGTGTTGAGCATGGCCTTGACTCTTTTCAGCATAATATTCAAAGTGTACGCTGTCTTGAACATATTGAGAGAAAGGGAATGGGGGTGAATCTTACTGCCCAGACCCTGGATGGCATTCTGTGTCATGACGGAGAGATCCATGAGCGGGAATTACGTCCTGAAGCCGGCTGCTCTTTCAAAAGCCTGGATAACAAACTGGCGGTCAAGGCGGCTAATCCAAAGGAAGAATTGATTCCTTTTACCTTAGAGGCTTGCGTGGTACGTTTTGCCGATACTGTCAGTTATGTAGGCCGTGATATAGAAGATGCCATTGAACTCGGACTGTTGCAGCGTGACGATATTCCGTCTGACTGTCAAAGAATTTTAGGCAGAACCAACGGTACAATCGTCCATAATCTGGTTACCGATCTTGTTTCTAACAGCAGTCACAGCAGGATATCTTTCAGTGATGAGGTTTCCAGGGTCTTACTTGCGCTGAAGATGTTTAACTATGAGCGAATATATCTGAATCCCCTGGTAAAGAAAAATGCCGGCTTGATACAGAATTGCTATAGAACGTTGTTTACTGCTTATCTGGACGATATCAAGTCAGGGGGGGCAAATAGAACAGCTTTTTCAGAGTTTATAAACAAGATGGACATCTCTTATCGACAGGGGGCTGATCCCGCTCGGCTGGTTGCCGACTTTATAGCCGGTATGACTGATGATTATTTCTTGAATCAAGCCGGAATTTTTGGTTACGATATTCCTTCGGCAGAACAGTTTTTGGGTGATCATTAAGGGTGATTAATTTTTTTAAAAAAATAATGTTTGATGAAAAGCAGATGATGATTATCATCGCTGCTTTTATCGGTCTCGGGGCTGGTCTGGCCAATATATTTTTTCGCTCCACCAAAGATCTTATTCATCACTTTATTTTTGAGCAGGCCTATGGTTTTTTTATCAGCGAGGGAGATTTCTGGATATTGTGCATTCCTCTTATTCCCATGTCCGGCATGCTTTTGTTGCTTCCTTTTTCCTATCTTTACCCAGGGGAAGCCAGGGGGTTCGGTTTTACGAAATTCCTGAGCAAGGTCAATCTTGAGGGAGGTAGGATAAAATTCCGTAATATCTGGCTTAAGGTATTGGCAACCTCCCTGACTATAGGAACAGGTGGTTCGGCTGGAGTAGAAGGGCCAATCGCCCAGATAGGTGGAGCAGTAGGATCGCAGTTCGGCCAGTTTTTCCGGGTCTCCGGCGATCGGATGAAGGTTTACATTGCCGCCGGTTGCGCCGGTGGTATAGCCTCAATATTTAATGCCCCCATTGCCGGGGTGTTTTTTGCTGCCGAAATTGTCCTGCTTGGCACCTATGAAATCTCGTCATTTGCCGTTCTGGTGATCTCATCTGCCATTGCCTCTGTTCTTACCAGGGTCGTTTACGGAGAAACACCCACCTTTCTGATTCCTGATTATTCTGTAGTTAATGCCTTTATTGAAACCCCTCTTTATCTTTTAATGGGGCTATTGATCGGGGTAGTGGCAGTTCTCTATATTAAGGTTTTCTACTGGATGAGGGATAAATGGGCTGAGATGCCCTTAAACGTCTTTATCAAGCCTTTATTGGGCGCTTTTATCGTGGGGAGCATAGGGATTTTTTTGCCTCAGGTTATGGGCGGCGGTTATGAATATATAACCGAGGCCTTGCATGGAGGCGGGGTGATCTGGATTATGTTTCTGCTGGTTTTTGCTAAGATCTTGGCGACCTCCATCACGTTGGGGTCAGGAGGAGTTGGCGGGGTCTTTGCTCCCTGCCTTTTTATAGGAGCAATGATTGGTGGGGCTTTCGGCGGGATGGCCAATCTTTTTCTGGGGGACCATATTGCCTCAAGTGGGGCCTATGCCGCAGTAGGAATCGGTGGATTCCTGGCAGCTGCGACCCATGCCCCGCTTACATCAATCTTCCTTCTTTTTGAAATGACAGGTAATGATATGATTATCATTCCGGTTATGTTGACCAGTATCATCGGCACCTTTGTTGCGTACCGGTTGTGTCCTGATTCCATCGATACCATGGATTTCAGCAGGAGAGGTATAGATATACACGAAGGCCGGGAGACAGCTGTGCTGAGGTCCATGAAAGTAGAGCAGATCATGACCCGTGATTTTGGTTTTATCAGTGAAAAGGCCAATGTCAACTATCTTCTTGAGGTTTTCAGCAAGACAAAAGATAGATTTTATTTTCCTGTGCTTGCTGAATCAGGAGAGCAGGCCGGAAGGATGATAGGTATTATTTCTCTACAGGATGTCAAGACTATCTTGCACGATGAGGAGCTGCGGGGCAGCGCCACTGTGGGAAATCTTTGTGCCAGGGAAGTCATAGCCCTGACCCCGGAAGATGATCTTTATGAGGCAATGTCCTTTTTCATGATGAAAGGAATTGAAGAAATTCCGGTAGTGGAGAGTATGGAGGAAAAATGGGTGGTCGGGATTCTTAAGCGGGGTGACGTTATTACCGCCTATAATCGTGAGGTCCTGAAAAAAGGAATCAGTGAAAAGACTGCCGCAATACGCCTTAAATAAGAGGGTGGTGTGAAGTGGGCAGTCCACTTTACACCTTCAACTTTCATAGTGAAATATCAACAGCAGGCCTTAATTCAGAGGTGACTTTTAAAGCTTGGTGTACTTTGTTTTCCTTGAAAGCCTTTATTTTGTCATTATCGACCGGCTTTTTGTTATCGCAGGCGGTCATGCCCAACTGTTCCAGTATATAGTCAAAACGGGGGGCCCACTTGCGGGATCCCAGACGGGCAGTGGTGGAGCAGTTGTCTACCATGAAGGCCACACCCCGGTAGTGCATGAAAGGATTCAGGGAGTCTACCGCCTCGATAACCGATTCATTACAGACTTCACTAAGGCAGTGGCCTTTTTCTACCAGCAGGTCTATCTGGGCCATCATAGTGGCGCAGTAGACTCCGGCAGTAAAAGGATTAAGCGGGATATCCTCTTCCACCCGTCTTGCCCTTACTTTTTCTCCGACCTGCCACATCCGGGTGCCGTCGATTTTTCCCATGGGATATCTTTTGAGCCGCTGGCCTGCCATGACCACACTTCTGATCTCATTGCAGCTGGCCACCTCGTCATAGATCTCCAGCAGCATTTCAAAGGCCGGATCGTAACAGTGGGAATAGGCCTGTTCAAATATTTTTTTATCCTCTTCTGCCAATCTCTGGTAAACGGCCAGGATACCGTGATGGGAGATAGTCCTGCTGATAGGGCCGGTAACGCTTTCCGCCGAATGTTTAAAGGCGTCTTCTTCACTCATTTTATCCCTTGAGATAAAGCGCCGGTAGAGCATTTCTACAATACCGTGGACAGCTCCCAGGAGTATGCCCCGTTCACCAAAGATATCGCTGCGGTACTCGTGTTCCAGAGTGGTTTTGAAAACAAACGGGGCCCCCAGGGCAATAGCCCAGGCCAGGGCGTAATCCGTGGCTTTGCCGTTTATGTCCTGTTCCACCGCAAAACTGCAGTTTATCCCTGCTCCATTGATCTCTTTGCCCTGCTCGTAAAGCCTGCGGACAGAAGGTCCCATTCCTTTGGGGCAGACGCCGATAACGTTAATACCGGCGGGAAAATTTTTGCCTATGCTTTGCAGATAGCCCAGAAGGAAGCCATGAGACAGTCCCAGGGTAGCTCCGTCTTTCATGCAGTCAAAAATTTTTTCATAGTTTTCAGCCTGGGCTGCATCTGAGATAAGCAGCATGACCAGGTCAGATTCACCTGTTACTTCGTACATTTCACCCAAGGTGCCGTTGTCTCTGGAAAAGCCGGCTTTTTCGGCCTCCCTGATGGAAGAGCTCCCTTCTCTTAGACCAACCTTGATTTGTATCTTGCTTCCGGCAAGAGAGTCACGAAAATTCT
Organism: Desulfobia sp.; assembly: GCA_046497465.1. Taxonomy (GTDB): domain Bacteria; phylum Desulfobacterota; class Desulfobulbia; order Desulfobulbales; family SURF-16; genus JAWLDV01. Next base: position 15,458 of record JAWOFO010000024.1, on the reverse strand, counting down.
GGGCCTGGGCCGGGCCCTGTGATCCCCAGCCTATGACCCCGATCTGCTTCACCCCCTCTAGTGCCTTGGGAAGCAAGGGGAGAAGGTCGCGTCCACCTTTAACGATTGTTTCTTCAGTGTCGGCAAGCTTGATGTTTTTTGTTTTAAACACATTTGAGCTGAAATTTGTCCGCATATTATTTCCTCATGAATCATGTATTGAAGAAAAGCAACAGTAAATCTTCAATATTATGATTTTAAATTTACGAGCAACAAGAGGCTGTTAATCTGGATTCTGTTAGTTAACTGCTGAAGTTTTTGTTCCGAAATTATCAATTTCCGGAGAGATATTAACTAAGCTGGGCAATCACTCTAAAACATGATATTTTAACCTAGAATTAGATCTCGTCAATAATTAAAAATGGATGATACCACAGATCAAACAGGCAGAATAGCCAAATCAGCGGGCGCGGTCTCTGCCGCTGTTATGTGCAGTCGTGTTTTGGGGCTGGTCAGGGAACAGGCCTTTGCTGTACTTTTTGGGGCAGGTTTTGCTTATGACGCCTTTATAGTGGCTTTCAGGATCCCCAATCTTTTTCGGGATCTTTTTGGGGAAGGGGCTTTAAGTGCCGCTTTTGTTTCTGTTTTTGCCGATTATGATGCCAATAAGGGTGAATCCGAAACCTGGAGACTGGCAAATACTGTCCTGGTCTTTTTTGCCATCCTGCTTAGTCTTATTACCATTGTTGGTATTATATTTGCCGAACCCCTGGTTCACCTACTAGTGGATGCCGAGTTTGTTCAGGTTGCCGGCAAGGTTGAGTTGACCCGCAGGCTCACCGCTATAATGTTTCCTTTTCTTGTCTTTGTCTCTCTTGCCGCTATAGTAATGGGGATCCTTAATACCCGCGGCAGGTTCTTTATTCCTTCCCTGTCATCTGCATTTTTTAATATGGGTTCTATTGTCAGCGGAGTTTCACTCAGTTTTATCCTCCCGCATTTCGGTTATCCAGCTATTATGGGCATGGCAATAGGGACTTTGATCGGTGGTTGTCTGCAGTTATTAGGTCAGTTTCCGGCCTTAAAGAAGACCGGTTTTATTTTCAGGCCTGAAATTAATCTGAAACACCCCGGTCTTAAGCGCATAATTCTGCTGATGGTACCTGCCGTGGTTGGGCTCTCAGCTACTCAGATAAATATCTTCATTAATACCAGATTCGCCTCTTCCTGTATTGAGGGCAGTGTCTCCTGGCTTAATTACGCCTTCCGTCTGGTTCAGCTTCCCATAGGCGTGGTTGGAGTCGCTATATCCATTGCCACCCTGCCGGTTATTTCACGTTATGCTTCTGCAGGTAATTTCTCAGGACTTCGCAATACCCTGTCATCTTCTCTTGTTATGTCTTTCTGTCTTTCCCTGCCGGCCAGCGTGGGGCTCTGGTTTCTGGCCGAACCGGTTATCCGGGTGATATTTGAACACGGAGTATTTACTGCTAAAGATACGGCCAGAACTGCGGTCGCTTTGCAGTGGTATGCAGTTGGTCTTTTTGCCTATACCTCTGTTAAAATAATGGTGCCGGTATTTTTCGCCCTGAAGGACACCCGGCTTCCGGTTATTGCCAGTTTTCTCGCGGTTGGAGCCAACCTCCTTTTTGTCAACCTGTTAATAGACGTCCTTAGTTATAAGGCTATTGCTGTTTCTACCTCGGCGGCCATGGTCAGTAATTTTTTGTTTTTGGCTGTAGTTATGTATATTAAACTCTCAGGTTTCCGGGTTGGTTTTATTCTACGGGAGGTTGGCAAAGTGTTATGTGCATCTCTGATTATGGGGTCATGGTTGTACTTCTTTGGCTTCTGGTGCCAAGGGTGGTTTGATGGCGGTTTTTTACTGGAGTTGGCCGGTCTTGCTCTGGCCATTGTTTCGGCAGTTTTTTTATATGGTGGCCTGCTTTATCTTTTCCGGGTTCAGGAATTGACTTTATTGCTGGATAAGATTAAAGGACGGCTGATTAATTAGTGTTTTTGCATTTTTACAGATTTGAAAGGCTCGGCTGAGGTTTTAAAGTGGCGGAGTAAATCAAGCTGGGCCAGAACAGCCGTAACACTAGTGTCCACCCTTAGTATTCGCTTACCCATATTAAAGATTTGAACTTTTTGTTCTTGAAACTTTTTTACTTCATAATCGAGCCATCCACCTTCCGGGCCTATGGCAACAAGGATACGGCCCTGCAAAGGTACCGGAACCAGTTCTGTTAATCTTTCCCTGCCATCTGGATGGGCCAGGAGGCAGTGGGAGGCTTGGCAGCATAGTTCGGGAAGGATATCCTTAACAAACGGTTTGAAACGCGGATGAATGGAAATCTCCGGTACCAGGGTGTCAACAGCCTGTTCCAGTCCACGGTATATATACCTTCTGTAGTTCTCCTGTTCAAGGATAGAGGCTTTAAAAAAGCTTTTTTCAACCCTGGCCGCATTTATAAGAAACAGCCGGGCAATTCCCATGCCGGTTGCCTGGGAAAGCAGTCTTTTAAGCATTATTGGTCGGGGAAGTGCAAGAACAAGATCGATTTCGGGTCTAAGGGGCTTGGTGTTCTCTGTTTTTATTTCAAGTAGCATCCTTGTTCTGTCTATGGCCCGAATCGTACCGATACCCAAAGGTCCATTGATAATACCGATCCTTAGGCGGTCATCCGGGCAGCTTTTAAGTATCCTGAGGATATGTCTCAGGCGGCGTCCCTTAATTTCTGCCAGGTTGTTACAGATTTCATCCGGTTGAAGGAGAATGATATTCATGATCGTTATTTATAACATAATCCAGCTATTCATTCTTATTATTTTAAGCCCCTTGTTTTTTGTTATTGTTATCTTCAATGAGAAGTATCGAAGCCGTATTCTTAGAAGACTTGGATTTGGGTTTAGTGCTCTTGTCCGCAACCTTCCGGCAGGCCCTTGTCGTATTTGGCTGCATGCTCTCTCAGTGGGAGAGGTGGCATCTGTAAGGTCACTGGTTAAAAAAATCCGGCAGGAACGGCCAGAGGTTGTTATCCTTTTTTCCTGTACGACAGCATCAGGAGAAGATTATGCCCGGACTTCCTTAAAAGGTGATGTTGATCTTGTCTTTACGTTTCCACTTGATTTTTTTTGGCTGGTACGGCGTTATATCAGATCTATCTCTCCTGATCTATTTATGCTTGTGGAGACCGATTTCTGGCCTAATTTTTTATTCAGTCTAAAGGGGAATAAGGTGCCGGCCTTATTGGTCAATGGCAGGGCCTCATTCCGGTCCCATAGGTTTTATCGATACTTTCGTTTTGTGTTTTTGCCCCTGTTAATGGCCTTTGACTACCTGGCAGTCCAGAGAAGACCGGACCGGGAAAATATGATCGGTATTGGTGTGCCTCCCGAAAAGGTAATAATGCCTGGAAACCTCAAATATGACGGATTCATTGAAGATGGTCTGGAAGTCGGGCAAGGTCTTGGCCGGGTGGATCTTTTTATACCGGGTGAAGCCTTGGTAATGGTGGCAGGCAGTACTCATTCCGGTGAGGAGAAGATGATTTTTGATTTTATACAGGAATTGTCTGAGGATTTTCCTGATCTAAAACTTATTATAGCCCCCAGAAACATCGGGTCTTGTCGGGATGTCATGAAAATGGCCCGTGAATACGGTTTTCCCTGCAGATTGAAAACGGAGCCCCCCCCTGACGCCCATGAAATCAGAGTACTGGTTCTGGATACCATAGGAGAGTTGGCAGGAGTTTATCGGCTTGCCGATCTTGTTTTTATAGGAGGCAGTCTTGTTAAGGAAGGAGGCCATAATCCTCTTGAACCAGCAGCTCTAGGGAAGCCGGTTTTGTTTGGTCCCTATATGGACGATTTTTGCGATATATCAACTGAAATGATCGAGGAAGGCTGTGCTGTTCAAGTGGATTCTTGGGACGGTTTAATTCGTCGGGGCCGCTCGCTGCTCGGTGACCCTTTTCTAAGGGCTGACCTTGGACGGCGTGCCCTGGATTTTGTCACTGAAAGGCGGGGTGCTGTAGATAATTATTACCGGGTGATTGAAACCCTATTAAGGACCCCGTAAAAAACCCTTGGCTAATGATTTCAAGCCGTTAATAACATTGAACTCCAACTTGGAATTAACCACTGTTTAGAATTCAACTTTCCGGATTGATTTATCTGGTATGATATAACGTGCAAATTTTCCGTAGGACAGAGGTATTTGGCGGTTGGTATGTTTATTCAGGAACCACTCAAACACGAAGCCGTTTCTGAATAAACTACCAACCATCTGAAATCATAATAGTTTTCTCAAGTCGGAAAGTTTAGTTTAGGATTTATCGGAAGAATTCTTATGAGACAAAAAAAAGTGAGGCTGTTGTACAGCATAGGGCGGCCCTTTGCTCCCTTGTACGGGGCAATTATGACCTTGCGGGCGTTTCTTTACCGCAAAGGTCTTTTTAAGAAAAGACATCCGGGTGTACCGGTGATAAGCGTGGGTAACCTTACCATGGGAGGAACCGGCAAGACACCCATGACCGTCTATTTAGCTGAACTCCTGCGGGAAAAGAACCCTGTCATAGTCAGCCGAGGCTATCGCGGAGGATCTTCGGATAAAATTAATGTAGTTTCAGATAGAGACGGTCTGCTCATGGATGCTAAAGAGGCTGGAGACGAATCTTATCTGCTGGCCGATAAACTGCCCGGAGTCCCTGTAGTAACCGGACCTAATAAAAGATTGGCTGCAGAGTATGCTGTCATTCATTTTAATCCAGGTCTTGTTATTGTTGATGATGGGTTTCAGCATCTGGCGCTCCGCCGTGATCTTGATATGGTCCTGTTTAAGGTCGACTCTTTTCTTGGTAATAACCGGGTTTTTCCCGGAGGAGATATGCGCGAACCGTTAAAGGCTTTGAACCGTGCTGACTGTTTTGTTTTAAACTGTGTGAATGAAGGTAACCAGGCCAGAGCCAAGGCCATTGAAAAAGCCCTTGAGAAGAGATTTCCAGGGATTCCCGTTTTTACCGCTGCCTACCGGCCAACAGGTATAGTTGATCGGAACAACGGACAATTAACCGTGAAGGAAATCAGGGGGAAAAAATACTTTGGATTCTGCGGATTGGCCGATCCCTCCTATTTTCAGCAGATTATAGAAAACAACGGGATAGAGTTGACAGGTTTTCAGGTATATCCGGATCATCATTTCTACTCTGAAAAGGATTTACAGAAGATTACGGATGCAGCGGAATCAACGGGGGCGGAAGGACTTATTACCACTGAAAAAGATATGGTTAAACTAAGGAGCGGGAATTTGGCATTGCCGGTTTTAAATATTCCCATAGAACTGGTTCCTTTTGAAGGCTTTAATGATTTTATCAGGAAGAGGATCACCGTTGTCTGAGAAATTATCCCCGACAATTTTTTACCTCAACTTTCCGCACTTGAGAAAATTATTATGATTTCAGAGGGTTGGTATAGCCATTCAGGAACGGCTTCGTGTTTGAGTGGTTCTAATGTTTCTGGATAAATATACCAACCGCTAAGTACCCTGTTTCACTAAAAAAATTTGCACGTTATATCATACCAGATAAATCAATCCGGAAAGTTAAATTTTATCTTGACTGTATTGTGGGGAAAAAGCAAATATTGTGTTTTTTTTGACATACATGCCTGATATTAAACAGTGGGGATCTTATTTGTATGGTTAAGCTTAAGCCTTTGTAATAACACTATAAAAATTATAAAATCCATATTTTTTGAATGTGGCATTATATGTGCATTTAGTTTTATTATAGTCCCCAGACTTGTAAAGTCCTGCTTAAACAATATAAGCAGACCAAGAAAATAGTCGAATTGTAGCGGTTTTTTATATAGGAGAGATATATTTTTATGGTAAATTGGCAACATACTCTTAATAAAACAGTCTCTTTTGCAGGGGTAGGACTCCATTCCGGTAAATCCGTCAAAATGAGGGTTAAACCTGCCAAAGAGAATTCAGGTATTTCTTTTTTTCGTACAGATAAAAAGGTGGTCGTACCAGCCTTATTCTATCAGGTAGCAGATACCCGGCTGGCCACGACCATTGCTGCAGGTGAAGTAAAAATTGGTACCACGGAGCATCTTCTTGCCGCTCTTTATGGAATGGGTATTGATAATGCCGTAATTGAGATTGACAGTGATGAAGTTCCCATAATGGATGGCAGTGCCGGGGTCTTTGTCCATATGTTCAAAAAAGTAAAACGTAAAAAGCAGCAGAGCCGGAGAGTGGTGGCAAGAGTTAAGAAAGATATAGTTTACCAAAACGGTGATTCCGAACTCAAGTTGTCTCCGGGGGAAGACTTGAAGATAAGCTGTTCTATCGATTTTAATCATAACCTTATTCAGAAGCAGTCTTTTTCCCTGGAGATATCTCCTGAATCTTTTGCCCGGGATATCGCCAAAGCCCGGACTTTCGGTTTTCTTCATGAGATCGATCACCTTAGAAAGAACGGCAGAGCCCTGGGAGGATCTCTGGAAAATGCCATTGTTATAGATAAAAGTGGTCGTCTTGTTAATGAAGAAGGTCTCCGTTTCTCTGATGAATTTGTCCGTCACAAGATGCTGGATCTTATCGGGGATATTGCTCTTTTCGGCTTTCCGATACAGGGGTATCTTACTTCCCGGAAGACAGGGCATAAACAGCATTTTCAGTTCCTTAAGACTATTGCTGCTAATCCGGACTGCTGGGAGCTTGTGGAAATGAAAGACCGGACCATAAGAACCGAGCACTGGAAAGATCCTCAAATTATAGTTCCTTCCTGGACAGTAGCTCGTGCCACTTCAGCCTGTCCTCTATAAATTATCTTCAAAATTTATTTTCAAACCGTCTCCTTAAGTGAAGTTATACTTGAGAGGATATCACCTATTTTTTACTGATTTCATATAAATAAGATAGTAGAATCAGATAGTTAGTCTAACTAAGAAGTAACATCTCAATAATTGGAGGGGATCCAGTACCGTGCCGGAGAAAGCAATCTCCCCGATTTATTGAGAAGATACTCTCAACTGACCCAACATGCTGATTTTATAATCAAACCAATGTGAAGTTAGTATAAAACGGGTGATGTCCTTATACTTGACGCTTGTCATTATAACTGTTGTATGATACCGTTATATAATTTTGTGGCTTATAATAGTAGCTAAGGTGATTAATCACAGGATATTTGACATAAAATTTAACTAGTTGGTTATAATATCCCGCCCTTTAAAGGCATAGGGCTTAAGGCAAACGCCCTTGATTCACATGTCCTTACTTAAATGATATGTCCTGAGGCCTTAATGATATATTGGAGGTTAATCTGTGAAGAAGATACTTGTAGCGAATCGCGGCGAAATAGCCATTCGCATTATTCGGGCGGTTCAGGAGTTAGGATATAAAGCGGTGGCTGTTTATGAAACACCGGATAATGATTCATTACATATAAGAAGTGCTGATGAGGCTATATGGATAGGGCATGGTCCCCGATCTGACTATCTGAACATCGATAAAATAATCAGGGTATCAAAAGCTTACGATATTGACGTTATTCATCCCGGATACGGCTTTCTCGCTGAAAATGCAGATTTTGCCAGGGCCTGTGAGGAGGCGGGGATCATCTTTGTTGGTTCTCCCAGTGAAGTTATAGAAAATCTTGGTGACAAGGTTGTGGCCCGGAGCATCATGAAGGAGGCTGGTATTCCGATGGTGCCTGGAACCCGGAATCTTTCTGAGGGGGAAAAGGGAGAACAGGAAGCCCTGAAATTCGCTACCGAGTCGGGATATCCGCTCATGTTGAAAGCTACTGCAGGCGGCGGGGGCCGGGGCATCAGGACGGTCAATAATGACAAAGAGCTTCGTGACCAGTTGCCTATAGCCAGGGCTGAAGCTAAGGCCGCTTTTAATAATAATAACATATACTTGGAGAAAGTAGTCGTTAATCCCAAGCATGTGGAAGTGCAGATCATGGCTGATAAGTTCGGCAGTACGGTTCACCTAGGAACGCGTGACTGCTCTATTCAGCGCCGGAATCAGAAGCTGGTAGAAATTGCCCCTTCCATGATAAACAACGAGGAACTTCTGGAGAACATATGCAATACTGCTGTCGAAGCGGCAAAAGCTGCCAACTATTTTAATGCCGGAACTGTCGAGTTCCTGGTGGACAAGGATTATAATTATTACTTTATGGAAATCAATGCCCGGATTCAGGTAGAGCATACTGTCAGTGAGATGGTAACCGGCATTGATATTGTCAGGACCCAGATCAAGCTCGCCCTGGGTAAGAGGCTTTTATTTGATCAGGAAGAGATTCAGGTAAGAGGTCATGCCATTGAGATGCGTATTAATGCCGAAGATCCCCAGAACGATTTTATGCCGGAAGGAGGCAAAACAGTGACAGTGTACCGTTCACCAGGTGGTTATGGTGTCCGGCTAGACGGTTTTGTTTACCAGGGATTCACAATACCTGAGGTTTATGATTCACTTCTGGTTAAATTAACTGTCCACGGTTATTCCTGGAATGAAACGGTAGACAGGTTAAGACGTTGTCTTAAGAATTTCACCATATCAGGGCCCAAGACAACAATTCCTTTTTATTTGAATATAGTAGAAGATCCTGATTTTCAGAAAGGAGATTTTGACACCTCTTATCTTGATACTCACCCTCAGTTATTTGAATATAAGGAGGATATTTCCGAACAGAATAAGCTGGCAAAGCTGATTGCCGAAATACATTACAAAAAGTATAACCCCTATGCAGTCTAGTAGAAATTACAAATTAGGAAAGGGAAAAAAGATTATCAGGCTGAATATGTTGGCTGCAACTTCGGAATCTTCCAGCCTAATAGCCCTTGAACCTTAAGAAATAAGAACTCTGAACAAGGTGTCCCCATGAACAGGATAGTTCAAGGAATGAAGGCTTGCGATGTTCTGAAAACAGTTCGTGAGTCTGATGGATATTATATAACCAATACTGCCAGAGATCTCTCCCAGTCTGATTTCAAGAACAGGATACTGCTCCATACCGATCTTTTGGCTGCTGAGACCAGAGAACAGGTCAATTATTTTTCTTTAGAGATAACCGGTGGGGCTTCGGTGCATGTTGATATTCTGCGCAAACAGGTTGATCCTTTTCTCAAACTTAAACTCTTGCGCGAGAAAATGCCCAATACCATGTTTCAGACTCTGTGCCGGGGAGTAAATCTATTCGGTTACCGGCCCTATCCCCAGAATGTGATTCGCCTGACTGTACGTGAGTTCGCCAAGTATGTAGATGTCTGGCGGGTTTTCGATTTTATGAATTATATCCCCAATATGCAGGCGGTATTTGAGGAGGTGAAGGCGGCAGGCAAGATACTGGAGCCGTCTATCTGTTTTTCCACGGGTCCTGAACATACGGATGGATTTTATGTGAATAAGGTGAAGGAGATTCTCGAGGTTACCGGTCCTGATATTATTCTTTGTATCAAGAATCATGGCGGCCTGGGAACTCCAAAACGTATCGGCGATCTGGTGCGGGCCATCCGCGACAAGTATCCGGAGCTGGTCATTCATTACCATGGTCATAATACAGACAGTAACGATATAGGGCGGATAATTGCAGCCGTGCTTAACGGTGCCAATATTGTAGACGCTGCTGACCATGCTTTTACCGGCTTTTATGGTCCGCCGCCGGCATTGACTGTGATTCAGACTTTGAGAGACTATGGTAAAACCGCTGTAGGGATAAATGAACACGCCGTTATTGAAACGTCGGAAGTGTTGAGGGATGAAAGGAAACACTATGAAATTTTTGAATCCCAGTTCAAGGGTTTCCTGCCTACAGTCCAGATTCATAAACTACCGGGCGGCGCTATGGGCAGCAGTCTTGAACAGGCAGTCAAGGGTGGCTTTCTGGACAGGATGCCGGAGATTCTTCACAAGGAGTTACCCAGGGTACAGGTGGAGTTGGGCAACTGGTGGAGCGTTACCCCTGGTTCACAGATACTCTGGACCACCTCTGTGAGTAATGTTCTGGAAGGAGAACGCTATGGCAACTGTTCCGGCAACCTTAAGAATCTGCTTTTGGGAAGATACGGTCCGTTTCCCTTTTATTCACCTTCTGACTGGATCTATGAAAAGGCCTTTGGTCCTGACTGGAAGAAAACCCTGCAGGAGGAGGGAGGCGTTGAAGAGATAGAGGATATAAGTATTGATAAAGAGCGCCGGATTCTTAGCGAGCGTATTGGTTATGACCCTACTGATCAGCAGTTGGTCAGTTATCTGCAGTACCCAAATGATGCCGTTGATTTTATTAAGTTTGAAGAACGTTTCGGAAAGGTTTATGTTCTGCCACCTTCAATTTTTTTGAAACAGGGAGGTTTTGCTCTGGGTGAGATCTTGACTTTTACCGATCACACCGGTAAAAAACACCGGATAGAAGTGGGCCCCCTCCAGGAACACCAGGACGGGGAGACCAGTGTCTATTTGAACGTAAACCACCATGAAAGAAGTTATATTATGGCTCCGGAAAAGAAGGAGACTGCTGTCAAGGAAGAGATCCTTTCTAAGGAGGAAATTGAGGACCTGACCAAGGTAGGTGATGTCCGGGCTCCATTCACCGGGAACATCTGTGAGATTAATGTGGAAAGCGGTCAGGAGGTTAATGAAGGTGATCAACTGGTGGTTCTGGAAGCCATGAAAATGCAGACCCCTGTACTGGCGGCAGTGGGTGGTGTAATTGGGAGAATATTCGTAAAAATCGGCAGTGCCCTGAAACCGGGAGAGAAGATATTGAAAATCACCTCTTCTGAAGATTAAAGGCTGAAGACTAAAGTATCTTCAGCCTTCGGGCTTCAGTCTGACACAGACAGGGTAAGGTTATTCCGGAGGGCTGATTTCTACTTGTAAACCACTACTTCCTCGCTAATTTCCAGGACCGAGTTCTCACTGCCTATATCGCTCGTAAGGCGATTGTCGTTTTCGGGATCAGCCCACCATTCACCATCTACTACAAATTTATACTCGTGCCGGCCCGGTTTCAGTTTTATTTTTTTGGTATGTATTCCCTTTTTAAATTTGCGCATTGGGTCTGCTGTCGGATCCCAGTTATTAAAATTTCCTGCAAGAAAAACCTGGGAAGCTTCAGGAGCGTATAAGGAGAATTCTGTTGACTGAATAGTCTTTCTTGGCTTTTTTTTGTCTGTTTTTTTGGTAGCAGCAGTTACCGGGGTGTCGCTTTTGCTTTTTTTGCTTGCCATGGGTACTTCCTCCTGAATGAATGGTTCGGAATAATGGTTTCCCTGATATCTATACCTTATTAACTTAAAAAAGTCTGCCTGAGTCCAGAAGAATTGTTACAGGGCCTTCATTGCAAAGGTCAATCTGCATTTTTGCCTGAAATTCCCCTGTGGCCACCGGAACATGTTGTTTCATTTTGGAGATGAAAAGGTTGTAGAGACCTGCGGCAGCTGCCGGGTGGGCTGCGCCAGAGTACGAAGGCCGACGTCCTTTGCGGCAGTCGCCCCACAATGTGAATTGTGAAACGACCATCACTTCGCCATTAGTGTCCCGGACAGAAAGATTCATTTTACCGGTCTCGTCAGGGAATATCCGTAAATTGCTTATTTTGTCCACCAGGTAAAGGGCATCTTTTTCAGTATCCTTATGTCCTATTCCCAGAAGTACCACCAGCCCTCTTTGAATAGCACCGTTGATTTTATCTTCAACTTTGACCGAGGCACTGCTGACTAATTGGACTACGGCCCGCATATTCAATGTAGTTCGGGGTTCAAGGTTCACAGGGGATATTTTAAGACGACAAAATTACAACAGAGTTCCGAGGTCTGTAGATGGTTCTATGAAAAATGATAGTGGGTATTTTTATTTTGTCAAGTAGATTACCCTAGCTTTCCGGTCATAAACTGAAGAATTGACATAATACTGAAAGCGGCGCTTTCCGCCCTGAGGGTAATTCCCCCTATTTTCACGGACCGGAATCCCTTGTCCATAGCTCGATCAATCTCTGTCCGACTGAAACCACCTTCCGGGCCAATGATTACCAGAATCGAATTAACCGCACAAATATCACCGATTGTTTGCAATGTGTTGTTGGGTTCGTTTTCCCAGAGAATAATTTTTTCTTCAAAATTATCTCCTGTGTCGCAAATCCGAGAAAAGTTTTTTATTTTGCCGATTTTCATGAATTCTGCTCTGCCGCTTTGTTTGCAGGCTTCGACCATGATCTTCTGCCAGCGCTCTCTTTTACTGGCAGAGGGTGCGGTTGCCACACCATGAAGCGAGGTGAAGGGCTGAAAACCGTTGATCCCCAATTCAGTAGCCTTCTGAATCAGGAAGTCCATTTTTTTGCCTTTCAGGAGACCCTGGGCTATGTGAATTGAGGGGTTGATTAGTGGGTAATCTTGTCTATCCTCGATTCCCAGTTCAACTTCTTTGCCCAGTTTTTTTATTCTGGCAGTAAAGATGGTCCCTTTGCCGTTGAGCAGTTCGATTAAGTTTCCTGCTTTCAACCTGAGCACGTTTTTCAGATGGTGAGCATCGTTACTGTCCAGAACGGCATTATCTCCGTTGATTTTTTCCGGTTCTATGTAAAAGCGTCGATCAGTCATTACTCTTTTATGAATCTGAAGGCCTGCCATTCTTCTTTATCAGGCATCTGTAGAGGTTTCAGACCGTAATTGACATATTCTTGGAGAATATCACCAGCTTGGTCTCTCTTAAGTATGCCGGAAAGAATTAATTCACCGCCTTTACCGAGAAGGCGGTTTAATTGGGGAGCTACATCTATTAGAACATTATGAGTTATATTGGCGATAATCAGGTCGTATGTTCCTTCTATATCAGGCAGCGGGATATCTGTGACCGTCATGGTATGAGTTACCTGATTTGCTCGGGCATTTTTTCGGGCTATTGCTATGGCATCGGGATCATTATCAATAGCCAGGACATTGCTTTGTCCCAAAAGGCAGCAGGCAATGGCCAGTATGCCGGTGCCGGACCCCACATCAAGAACAGTTTGTCTTTTTCTGGTTTCATCGAAATAACTGTCTATTAATTCCAGGGCAAGGCAGGTACTGGGGTGATGACCTGTGCCGAAGGCCATGCCCGGATCGATTTCCAAAATGATTTTCCGAGCGGAGGGTGGATAAGTATACCAGCTTGGTTTCACTACAATATGTGCTGTGACTTGAAGGGGTTGAAAATATTTTTTCCAGTTTTCACCCCAGTCTTCTTCTGTAATACTACTGTACTTAATGGAGATATTTTCAGAAACGGGAAGGGAGTTGAAAAAGGTTTCGAGTCTCTCTTTTTTGTTATCAATGTCCTGATTAATTTCAAGGTAGCCGATTATTGCTGCTTTGTCTGCCCTGTTCCCCTCATCCGGTGCAATGTGCTCTACACCATTACCGGTGAAGTGGGCTAAGAGGTCACCAGTGGTCTCCATATCCCTGTCAGAAGCAGTTATAGTGATTTTTAACCAGTGTCTGGGGCTGCGGGCTGAAGACAGATTTCGATTCATTATATCCTCGAGAAAATTCTTGCTATGAACAACGCTGGGGATTGTGTCTTTGACCTGATAAGAAAATGGTGTTAAGTATCCCGGCTTCGGTTCTCAACATGTGAACATATTGATTCAACTGTTTTTGGTCTTTTACTTTTGATTTCACTTAATACTACAGTGGCAGTTTTTTGCAAGTTGTTGATTTAACGAATCAGTTAATATTTTGAATCTCTTCGGAATTTATGATTAATCGGCAGCGCCGGCTTTTCTAAGCCCGATCTGTCACTTTATTGTTAATTAATAGCTCAACTTTCCGACTTAAGAAAAATAACAGAATCTTATGAGGTTGGTATGTCTATTCAGGAACGGCTTCGTGTTTGAGTGGCTCTAAGGCTCGCTTCACTAAAATTTCAAAACTCGCTTGTACCTCGCTCAGACAGTTGAAATTTTTAACGTTTGCTTCGCCAAAAGCCACTAACAAAAACTGCGCAATGTTCCTGAATAGACATATCCACCGCTAAACACCACGTTCTGACGGGAAATTTTCACGTTATATCATAAAATAAATTAAGTCGGAAAGTTGAGTTAATAAGAATGCCGGGTTTGGGATTTTGGGGTATAGTTTGTAGTAAAACCTTAAGGTCTAGCTAAAACATAATTGACAGATAAAAAGTTTTCGAGTCTTCATCAAACTAAAGCAGTACCTTATCTGTGCATGATCAGGCTGATTCAGCCAGAAGAGATAGACAGATGTATGAACATGAGAGGATAGAAAAATTACTCGAGAATATCAAGGCGGGTCAATGCAGTATAGAAGACGCCCTGAGTATTTTGGATAAATGGAAGGCCGGAGTTGACCGTTGTGTATGGCCTGATCAGTATAGACAGCAAAGGACGGGAATCCCTGAGGTTGTCTATGGTGAAAATAAAAGCGACGAACAGCTTTATTCGATTTTTCAAAAAATGCTGCATAAGCCGGGACCGGTGATGGCTACAAGGGTCAACAGGGTGAAGGCCGTATATGTTACCCGTTTTTTACCGGAGGCAGTATACTATGATCAGGCAGCTATGCTGGTGGCAAGATCCCAGGATGGTCGTGATGAACCTGTTGCCGGAGAAATTGTTGTAGTTACTGCCGGGACTTCCGATATCCCCGTGGCTGAGGAGGCCAGGGTTACCGTGCATAGTTTGGGCCATCCAGTTCAGACATTATACGATATAGGCATTGCCGGAATTCACCGTCTTTATGAAAGCAAGGATATTCTGGAAAAGGCCTCTGTCATAATTGCAGTTGCAGGAATGGAAGGGGCCTTGCCAGGCGTTATCAGCGGCATGATCGATAAACCCGTTATAGGAGTGCCGACCAGTGTCGGTTATGGATCAGGGTTTGGAGGGATTACTCCTCTTCTGAGCATGCTGAACAGTTGTTCTCCGGGATTGGCGGTAGTCAATATTGATAATGGTTTTGGTGCCGCCTGTGTGGCTGTTACCATAAACAGACGCTGATAAAATAAGGAACCTGTTTCAGAGCGTATAGTCATTCTGATAGCGTGTTCGGGAGATGATCGGAATTTTTCGGCTTTCAGGACATTACCCATTTTTTATTGATTTCATATAAATAAGATAGCAAAATCAGATATTTAGTCTAACTAAGAAGTAATATCTCAATAATTAGGGGGGAAGCCCTCTGGATTCCGGCGACCTGTCCCGGACCCCGGATCCGGGATTCGCCGGAATGACGAAACAAGGCAACCAGCCATCATTCCAGCGAAAGCCGGAATCCAGTACCGTTTTCCCTTGACATGCGAGGTGATTTTTATTAATTTTTTCTCCTTTCATTAATTAATATTCTCTTGGGGCCGTTAGCTCAATTGGTAGAGCATCTGACTCTTAATCAGGTGGTTCGGGGTTCGAGACCCTGACGGCCCATCAAAAAAAATGTCAGAGCGCAGACTAAAAAATGTT
>JAWOFO010000019.1:0-23913 GCA_046497465.1 Desulfobia sp. | reverse complement strand
CATTTTCTTACCCGCTTCAACTCATTTTGCCCTGCAGGAAGGCCGGCGGGCCGGCGCAGCTGCAGAGAGCTGTCCGGCGGAAAGCTGTCATGCCGGCCGGGAGGCCGAATTTTTTCAGCAGTCCGGGCTGGAGGGGGTTTCCCGGTTCGTATTCTATGGTATCAGTCCAGTCAGGGACGCCGCAGCGTAAGAGGTAATTGACCGCCTTTCTGGAGCCGTAGTACCTGATGCGGCCTTCCTGCCTGTAGACCAGGGCGGCATGGTCTATCTTGTATCCGGCGTTGCGGGCGCCGGCTGTAAGCCTGGCAAGAAGCTTCCTGTTGCCGGCCTCGCTGCCGGTCTGGGTTCTGGCCTTGAAAACCGAAAAGTTAATCCAGCCGCCAAAGGTTGAGCGTTTGCTGAAATGGGCGATTTTCACCTTCATGGTTAACTCCTTGTCTAGAAAATTTTTCCGGATATTATTCAGCCTGGTTCTTTATTACTTCAGACCTTAACAAGGCCCGGGGTCATTTCTTGATCCCGGCTGAAATTTTTTCGAAAAAATTTTCAAAGGTGTTTGGTGCGACTGATTATTTTTAAGTTGCCCGTATCCGTTCAGCAGCACCACATCTTCGGGCGATCAGCCCGGCTTACGTACGACTTAGTACGCGGCGCCGGTCTGCTTGCCCAAATCTGCGGCACTGCTGAACGGATACAGTCCGGAGATTTCAGCGCCTTATCAACGGCAACGGTGAACGGTTACAGTTGCCCGGTGTCTACGTGATCGAGGTTGGAGCCGGTATATTCATGCATGGTAATGAGTTTTATTTTCATTTGCCTTTCTTCGATTTTTATATATTTTGAGTTAATTTAACTTTATCCCTATCAGGGCTCATTTTCTGATCCCGGTTTTATTTTTTATCAAAAATTTTTTATTTACGGTTCATCTTCGTATCTGGCCAGGGCGGCTCGAAGTTTCCGTGCTACCTGGCGGCGCAGTTCAGGGGGTTCCTTGACCTCGACTTCCCGGCTGTGGCGCAAGATATCCTGGATCAGCTCGGTGGAGTCGCTGTAGGGCAGGCGCAGCTCAAAGGAGCCGTCCGCCAGGAAGCGGCCTTCCTGGTCGGGATGCCAGGACTCTTCAGCCGCCCAGCGCGACTGGCGGGGGGAGAAGAGCAGGACCGCCTTGTCTGTGGCCGGTCCGGCAAAGATGCCGTAGCCCGGGCTGAAGTAGCGGTCCAGTTCGGCGGCGGGTATCTCTCTGGCGGTTTGGTCTGATATTCTGACCCGGCGGATGCGGTCCAGGGCGAAAACCCGGAGGCCCCGGCGCTGATGACACCAGGCGTCCATATACCAGTTGCTCCTGTAGTGGATGAGTTTTTGCGGTGAGACCTGTCTTTCTGACTGGAGATTTTCCCCGCGGCTGTGGTAAGATATATCCAGACGGCGGCGGCGCAGCACCCCATCGGCCACTTTCCGGAAGCTGTTTACTGCACAGGTGCGGAAGCCGGGACCCAGGATGCGGAACCGTTCCAGGGCGGCGGCGGAGTCTATCCCCTGGGAGGCCAGCAGTCTTTCTATCCTGTTTTTCAGGGTAGACAGTTTGTCCCGGAACAGGCCGGGATCGCTCTGTTCCAGGAGACGGTGCATGGCCAGCAGGGCGTGGAGTTCAGAGCTGTTGAACCAGAGACCGGGCAGTTCCCGGTATTGCGAGTCTTTTTTGAGCAGGTAGCCGCCGCCCTTGTTTTCTATGGGGGCGTCGAATTCATAGCGCAGTTTATGGATGGTTCGTTTGACCGTGGCTTGGGAACATTCCAGCTTTTCCGTTAAGTCGGCAAGGGAGACTGGGGTACGGCGGGCCTTCAGGATGTCATGCAGTTCATAGATGCGGTCGAATTTGTTCATTGTCTGGAAGGCTGGTATTTCCGGAATACTATCTTCTTATTTTGTATAGGAAATTTTCGGCCCGGTCAAGGGGCGGAGCGAAAAATTGGTTATAAATTATGAACATAGGATACTTACTGGCCCTGCCAGTCGGCGGCTATCTGCTTATAGTGGCCCTGGCCTGGAGTTTTCAGGAAAGACTGGTTTTTTTCCCTTCGGGGAAACTTTCGGTCTCCCCGGCCAATATCGGCTTTGATTTCGAGGAGGTCCGGCTGGAGAGTGAGGACGGGGTTCGGCTTCACGGCTGGTTTATCCCCGCACCGGCAGGGATTCGGAGACCGGCGGTTCTGTTTTTCCACGGCAATGCCGGAAACATCTCGCACCGTCTGGAGATGATCAGGATTATTCATGAGCTGGGTCTTGCCTGCCTGGTTGTAGATTACCGGGGATACGGGAAAAGCGGCGGAAAACCTTCGGAGCAGGGCCTGTATATGGACGCCCGGGCTGCCCGGGACTGGTTCTTGAACGAGAAAGGACTCAAACCGGCGGAGGTTCTGCTCTGGGGCCGGTCCCTGGGAGGAGCGGTGGCTGCGGAGCTGGCTGCGGATAATTCTCCCGGAGCCCTGGTTGTGGAGTCCTGTTTCACCTCTCTGCCTGAAATGGGCCGTAAAATTTATCCTTTCCTGCCGGTCAAGGCGATTTCCCGCCTGCGTTTTCCGGTTGAGAGGTATTTGAAGCGGGTAAGTTGTCCTGTCCTGGTAGTGCACAGCCCGGATGACGAGATTGTCCCTTATGAATTCGGGCGCAGGCTTTATCAGGCGGCCCCCGAACCGAAAAGGTTCCTGGAGATTTCCGGGGGACATAACGAAGGCTTTGTGGCCTCGGGAGAGAAGTATATTTCCGGGGTGCGGGATTTTCTGGTCAGCTCTTTTCCGGATTATGATGTAAAAGAAGATCCTTCTGACTGATTATTCTGATTCCCGCACGATTTTTCTGTTATCATGCAAAGGCATCAGTCAGTACTATACTTTAAGCCATTATCTCCTGAAGCTTCAGGGCGTTGTCCACAGCCGCGCCGGCATCGGTGTTGTCAAAGTAGACGTGCACCGTCTTTTCTGTCGCCAGCAGTTTTTTTATCCAGGCCGCCCATTCCTCGAGTTCCCGGTCGGAATAGACTGAATCGTAGGTCTCGGGTTTGCCGTGCAGCCGGAAGTAGGCCAGGCTGCCGGTTACCTCGTCCCATCTCGGCCATTTGCCGGCATCGGAGATGCAGTTGGCCAGGTTGTGTTTTGCCAGGAGTCCGGCTGTTTCCCGGTCAAACCAGGACTGGTCCCGGAATTCCAGGACGTGGTACGCTTTCGGCCAGTCTTTAAGCTTGTTGGCGAAATCTTCCAGGCGTTCCGGGTCCTTGTTCAGAGAGGCGGGGAGCTGCCAGATGACCGCGCTGATTTTGTCCTGCAGGGCCCGGAGGTTGTCCCGCTGTTTGGCCACGGAGTCCGGATCGGGTTTGAGTTTTTTGGTGTGGGTGATGTAGCGGCTACCCTTGACTGCAAAAGAGAAGTCTGCCGGGGTTTTTTCATGCCAGCCGGCCACGGTGCTTTCCTTGAGAAGGCGGTAAAAGGTGGCGTTTACTTCGACCGTATTGAACCGGGAGGCGTAGTACTGGAGCCATTCCTTCTGTTTGACTCCCCGGTAGAAGCCGTCTTTCCAGACCTTGTAGTTCCAGCCCGAGGTGCCTATGAAGAGGTTCCCTTTGTTGTCGGCCATGGCGGACTCCTTGTCGTCCCTGGTGGAGAGGGTCGTGTGTTGTTCACAGCGCTTGAGATCACAGGTTGTGATCATGGGTTCTGTTTATTTTGTATAGGATCGGAGCTGGATAGTCAAGGACGGGACGCGGGTCAGAACCAGAGATTGCAGATGAGTACTGCGGTCAGGACCCCGGCGGCGTCGGCGCAGAGGGCGGCGGGCAGGGCATGGCGGGTGCGCCTTATGCTGATGGAGCCGAAATAGACGGCCAGGACGTAGAAGGTGGTTTCGGTTGAGCCCTGCATGGTGGAGACCAGGAAGGAGAGGAAGCTGTCCGGGTCCCGGCCCACTATCTCGCTCATGATCCCGAAGGAGCCGCTTCCTGACAGGGGGCGCATAAAGGCGACGCTCAGGGCCTCGGCCGGCATGTTGATCAGGCTGGTCAGCGGGGATAGCATGTTGATCAGGATCTCCATGGCCCCGCTGGCCCGGAACATGCCGATGGCTACGAATATGGCGACCATGAAGGGGATGATTTTTATCGCCGTGCTAAAGCCCTCTTTGGCTCCGTCGGTCAGGGTCTCGTAAATCTTGACCCCGCGCAGATAGCCGAAGATGATCAGGGAAGAGATGATCATGGGGATCAGCCAGTTGGATACGGTGTTGATCAGGTCGGTGGACAATCTCAGCTTGTCCGGGTTGGTCAGGATGTTATAGAAAACGGCGCCGGCAAAGGCGGCTATCATGACAAAGACGAAAAAGCGGCCGTAAGGTCCGGGTTTGACCAGTTCCGGGGAAGCCTCTTCCGCCTGTCCCCCTGAGGACTCTTCTTCTCCTGTTTCGCCGGCAGCTAAAACAGGAGGGCCGCTGTCTCTGCCGGCCATCAGCTTTGCCGCTGCAATTGCCACCAGGGTGGAACAGGCGGTTGCCAGGATGGAGGGGATGAGAATGCCTGCCGGAGCGGCGGCTCCTGCCGCGGCCCTGACCGTGATTACTCCCAGGGGCAGGATGGTGATGCAGGAGGTGTTAATGGCCAGAAACAGGCACATGGCGTTGGTGGCGGTCTCTTTTTCGGCAGAGATCTTGTCCAGCTCCTGCATGGCCTTGATCCCCATGGGGGTAGCGGCATTGCCCAGGCCCAGGGTGTTGGCCGCCATGTTCATGATCATGGCCGACATGGCCGGGTGTTCGGCCGGCACCTCGGGGAAAAGCCGGGTCATCACCGGCCGCATACCCCTGGCAATGAGCCGCATCAGTCCGCCTGCTTCCGCTACTTTCATAATGCCCAGCCACAGGGCCATGGGGCCGATAAGGCCGATGGCCAGGGTTACCGCATCCTTGGCCGAGTCAAAAGAGGCCCTGGTTACCGCCTCCATTCTGCCGGTGTAGGCGGCCGTGACCGTGGCGATTACTACCAGGCCCAGCCAGATTATATTAATTGCAGATGCCTTAGGCGACATATAATGAATCGTTTTCTGTCATAGATAAATTTCGGGATGGCATGACCATGATTTTATGATTATGCTGTTTCAGCGCGTTTAATTCCGGAATACCCGGCTTCGGAGGATTTTATCCTGATATCGACATGTTCCATGACTTGACTTTTTAAGACCGGGAGATAAGTTTTCAATAAGTCCTGGCAACTTTGAAGATCCGATATTATTACTATTAATGTCATTCCCGCGAAGGAACGTCATCCCGGACCCTGATCCGGGACGGGAATCCAGTGCTTTTGTGAGGTTTCTGGATTCCCCGGTCAAGCCGGGGAATGACGTTTGGTGCCCGGACTTAACCGGACTTAATGAGAAGTTACACCGGGAAGACCTGAACGTACCATAATTTGTCAAGTAATTGAAACCTTAATTATCACTACAGTAACTATCTTATTTCTGGTCAGAAACGAACTTGACTAACTCCTGGTAAGTTAATATAAACAGGGAATGCAGACGTTTGAATGTTTAACGGCCGGAGGTTTTGGTGAAACTGTAACGACGGTGAACGTTTACCTGAGAAAGTCTGGATTACACAAAATTCCTGTGAAGAGGTGATACGAATTGCATATAAAGGCTCTTGCCAAGTGGTCGCGCTTTAGGGAGATAAGCGCTGTCCTTCTTAAATACGGTTTCCGGGAGGTAGTCAAGGAGTTTGATCTCCCGGGAAAAGACTTTATCGAAAGCCGTATGCCTGTCGAAGCCCATGAGATGAACCGCTGGGAGAGGATCAGGCATGCCCTGGAGGAGCTGGGCCCTTCTTTTGTCAAGTTCGGCCAGATCATGAGCCTGCGGCCGGATTTGTTACCGGCTGAACTGATTAACGAGTTGTCTCACCTTCAGGATGATGTTACTCCCCTTGATTTTGAGACTATAAAGCCTGCTGTGGAAAAGCACCTCGGAGAAAAACTGGAGGAGGTCTTCTCTTCGTTTGAAGAGGAGGTTTTTGCGGCAGCCTCGCTGGCCCAGGTTCACAAGGCCGTACTCAGGGAAAGCGGCAGGGAAGTGGCGGTAAAGATCAGGCGGCCGGATATCCGGGAGATTATCAACACCGATATTTCCATTATGGAAACGGTGGCCGATCACCTCTATGACCGGCT
Organism: Desulfobia sp.; assembly: GCA_046497465.1. Lineage (GTDB taxonomy): Bacteria > Desulfobacterota > Desulfobulbia > Desulfobulbales > SURF-16 > JAWLDV01. The sequence continues at coordinate 17,714 of JAWOFO010000019.1, read as the reverse complement.
GGAGGCGGCCCGGATCTATAATTTTCCCGACCTGGTCGAGGAATTCAAAAAGGCCATAAAACAGGAACTCAACTTCTCCCATGAGCTGCGTAACATGCAGATTGCCAGGCGCAACCTGTCTGATTTGGACTGGCTGGTAATTTCCGAACCCCTGGAAAAATGGTCGGGGTCGGCCATCCTGACCATGGAATTTGTCAAAGGCGTTAAAATCAAGGAGATAACTGCCGAGGGGGGATATGATCTTCCCCTTCTTGCCCGGCGGGGTGTCCATTTAAGTCTAAAGCAGGTCCTGGAGTACGGTTTTTTTCATGCCGACCCCCATCCGGGCAATATTCTGGCCTTGCCGGATAACCGGCTGGGAATTCTGGACTGGGGAATAGTAGGGCATTTAAGCAATGATGACCGCTTTGAGATTTTGAGTATGCTGGAGGCGGTAATTGCCCGGGAACCGGCTAATATCCTGGAGTCGTTTCTTGTCCTGGGAGGAGGAGATATTGCCGAGCAGGATAAAAGAAGGGCCCTGCGCGATATCAGTGTCATTCTGGATTCCTATCTGGATATTCCCCTGGCCTCGGGCAACCTGGGAAACCTGCTGATGGATATCTATTCCATGCTGCGCAAGTATCATTTATATGTACCCGCGGACCTGTCCCTTATTTTCAAGACCCTGGTGACCCTGGAAGGGACCACCAGGCTGCTTGATCCGGAAATGGATATGGTTAAGGAAATAGAGCCATTTGTTACCAGAATGGCCTGGAATCGCTGGCATCCGGAAAATGTATTTAAACGGCTGCGCAATACCTTTTATCAGTTCAGCCGTCTGCAGAAGGATCTGCCCCGTCGTTTTCGCCATATACTGCAGAAGATCGAGACCGGAGATATCGTTGTCCGCCTTCGTCATGAAAGGCTCAACAGCCTGCGCCGGTCCATGGAGTACAGTATCAACCGCCTTACCATCGGCATTATTGTCGGGTCCCTGATCATGGGATCATCCATGATAATAACTACAGGGATAAAACCCCTGATCTTCGGTTATCCGGCCCTGGGAATTGTCGGTTATCTTCTTTCCGCGGTCATAGGTTTCGCTCTGCTGATCAGCATATACCGTTCCCGGAAGTTCTGAAGTGAGTTTTTAAGTCCTGCGATCTACTTGCTGCTTTCCTGGAGCAGAATCCGGCAGTCTGCCACGGAACAGCCCTTACCCTGTTCATGGACAATGAGGGGGTTGATGTCCAGCTCGGAAATTTCCGGATGATTGGTGGCCAGGGTGGAGAGCCGGATAAGGCAGCGTTCCAGTTCCTGCTGGTCTGCTACCGCTGCTCCCCGGGCCCCGTTCAACATGGGAAAGGCCTGAATAGAACGGATCATGTTGTGGGCTCCGTTGCGGCGGAAAGGGGCGAGCCGGAAGCTGACATCATTGAAGATCTCCACAAATATTCCTCCGAGGCCGAACATGATAAGGGGACCAAAAACCGGATAATACTTGATCCCGAGAATTACCTCTACCCCGGAAGGAGCCATCTGCTGCATAAAGACCCCGTCGATTTCCGCCTGGGGACTGTTCCTGCTGACCGCCTCCATGATTTCTTTATAAGCCTGCCTGCCTGCTTCCGGGGTGTTAATGCCGACCCTGACCCCGCCTATATCTGATTTGTGGATGATCCGGGAGGAGGCGATTTTCATGGCGCAACTGCCCAGTTCGGCAACTGCCTCTGCCGCTTCTTTATCACTGGTTGCCAGCCGGGCCGGTAATACCGGAAAACCGTAGGCCCGGAGGATCCTGTTACCTTCGACCTCTCCCAGGTAGGTCGTCCCCTTTTTTAGTGAATCATCAATTACCTGTTGGGCTGCTTCTCTGTCCACCGTCAGATCAAACTCCCGTAAATGCTGGCGGTGTATCCATTTGGAATAGTGGTACAGGGCGCTCATGGCCCGGGCTGCTCCTTCCGGGAAGGAGTAGTGCGGGATGCCGTTCTGTTCCAGGATCTCTATACCCTGGGAGACATCAAACAGTCCCATGAATGAGGCTATAACCGGTTTGCCGCTTTTGCCGGCCAACCTGGGAATGATTCTGGCGGTTTCTTCGATTTCGGTCATGGTTTGCGGAGTCAGAATAAAGATAACTCCGTCCACGTTTTCATCATTTAAAACCGTTTCCAGGGCAGCTTTATAGCGGTCCGAGCGGGCATCTCCGATAACATCCACCGGATTTTTGATATTGGCTGCTCTAGGCAGGTGGCTTTTCAGGACCTCGGTGGTGCTCTCTTTTAGTTTAGCTAGTTTCAGGCCTGAATGAATGGTTACGTCAGTGGCGATTATGCCCGGGCCTCCGGCGTTAGTGATAATGGCTATATGGTTTGACCGGGGCAGGGGCTGATTGGCAAAGGCTGTAGCATAATCAAAGAGCTCTTCAATGGACTGGACCCGGAATACCCCGGATTGTTCAAACAGGGCGTTGTAAACCGCTTCAGAGCCGGCCAGGGAACCGGTATGGGAACTGGCCGCCTCCGCTCCTTCTGCGGTACGTCCGGATTTTATGGTCAGAATAGGGGTAGGGTTGTCCCCACCGGTTATCTCCCTTACTGTTTTGATAAATTCATGGCCGTGACGGAGCTCTTCCACATAGAGCATAATAATTTTGGTCTGGGGATCTTCATGGAGATAACGGATCAGGGCGAGTTCACCGATGTCCGCCTTGTTGCCCACCGAGATGAATTTGGAGAAGCCGATGTTTTTTTTGGCGGCAAAATCAAGGACCGCGGTGCACAAGGCCCCGGACTGGCTGATAAAGGCTATGTTGCCTCTTTTGGCCTTATGCCTGGCAAAACTGGCATTAAGACTGACTGTCTCGTCGGTGTTGATAATACCCAGACAGTTGGGACCTATCAGTCTTATACCGTTGTCCAGGCAAATGGAACAGAGTTCCTTTTCCAGGGCGGCGCCTTCCGGGCCTACCTCCCTGAAACCGGCGGAGATAACAATAAGGGCTTTAACTCCTTTTTCTGCGGCTTCCCGGGCAATTTTCGGAGTAATTTCGGCAGGAACTATGACTACGCCCAGATCAACCTCGTCCGGGATGTCCTGGAGTGAGGGATATGCCCTTACCCCGCAGATTGATTTGGTTTTGGGATTGACCGGATAAATTATGCCCTTGATACCGCCGTCCAGAATGTTTTTGAAGACAGCCCGGCCCACGCTGTCCGGGCGGCTGGATGCCCCCAGCACTGCGACGGTTTTGGGATTGAAAACGGCATCAAGGCCGCTCGCCGAAGCAAAACTTTCCAGGTTCTGGTCCAGGATAGTGGTCTCTGTCATTGGTAAGTTCCGGGTTTAAAGTTTGTTTTTCAGCATGGTCACGTCATTGATGGGAAGTTGACAGCTGAAGTTTTTACAGATATGGGCCGTGGTTTTATTGTCGAGCATTTCCAGTTCGGTAAATGTGGATGGCAGGATGCCGGACAACTCTTTTTTCTCCTCCGGGTCGATAAGGATGATTGCAGTATGGGGAAGGAATTTCTGCCCCAATATGCTGAGCATTTCCCGGGTATCAGCCCGTTTCCGGGGGCCTGTGACGATAATCTGCCAGGGGAGGGATAGCAGATAATGATAGGCCGCCAGCATTTGCGGGAGGACAGGAGGGTATTCCTGCAGATAGCTGCGGAAGGCCTCTATTGTCTGCCTGCCTTTATTCTCCAGATCCTGGTTGCCGGTAAGTCGTCCCAGGTGTATCAGGTTAAGGGCGGAGATGGAGTTGCCCGAGGGTTCGGCCCCGTCAAAACCTGGTTTCATTCTGACCAGCACCGATTTGTCATCCCCGCTGGTACTGAATAATCCGCCTTTATTTCCGTCCCCGAAGAGTTCGAGCTGTTTGGCATTCAGGCCCAGGGCCCACTGCAGCCACAGGGGTTCAAAAGAGGCTTCATAGAGCTCAAGCAGGCCGTATACCAGAAAGGCGTAATCATCCAGCTGGCCGTTGAGGCCGGCTTGGCCCTGGCGGTATCTCCTGAATAAAGTCTGCTTTTTCTCATCAAAAAGGTTATCTTTAAGAAAAGCGGCAGCCCGGCGGGCAGCATCCAGGTACCGGCCTTCGGCCAGTACCCGGGCTGCCCTGGCAAATGCCGCAATCATCAGACCATTAACTGCAGTGATGATCTTATCGTCCAGATGGGGATGGGGCCGCCTGTTTCTGACTTCAAACAGTTTCTGCCTGCTTGCGGACAGGACAGACTTTACTTCCTCCTGCGACAGGTGAAAATGGTCTGAGGTCTCCTGCAGAGAGTGAGAGATATGGATGATGTTTCTGCCGGTAAACTCCTGGTGGGGATCGTGAAGGGCATTGCCCTTTTCTCTTATTCCATAGCGGAAATTGAATATTTCTGCCTGCCTCCGCCGCAGAACCGCTTCAACTTCTCCCTTTTCCCAGAGGTAAAACAGCCCTTCGCCGTGTTTTTCGGGATTATCCTTATCAGTGCTGTCAGCATCTTCGGCAGAGTAAAAGCCCCCTTCCGGGCCGGTTATTTTCCTCAGGACATATTCCAGGATATCCCGGGCTACTTCGGCATGGTATTTATCTCCGGTGACCTGGTGGGCCTCCAGATAACTTTTCGCCAGCTGGGCCTGATCATAGAGCATTTTTTCAAAATGGGGTACTTGCCACTGATCATCCACCGAATACCGGTGAAATCCTCCGCCCAGATGATCACGTATTCCCCCGGCCGCCATTTTCTGCAGGGTCTCCAGGGCCATGTCCAGGGCTTCTTTTTCTCCGCTGCTGTAGTAGTGGCGTATCAGAAAGTTGAAGACAGCCGGCCTGGGAAACTTGGGAGCCCGGTCAAAACCGCCGTACCTCTTGTCATAGCTTTTTTGCAGTTCCTGAAAACATCTATTCGGGAGATTATCTGCCAGGACAGCATTTTCTTCCCGGGTATTGCCCTTTTCAAGATGGACTGTAATCCTGTCTGCCGTTTCCAGGAGCTTCTCGCTCTGGTTTTTCCAGGCCTCGAGAACGATTCCCAGGACTTTTTTCAGTCCGGGAAACCCCTGCCGGTCTTCCGGTGGGAAGTAGGTGCCGCCGTAAAATGGTTTTAGTTCAGGGGTAAGAAAAACGGTCAGGGGCCAGCCTCCGCGACCGGTTATGGCCTGGACTGCGGTCATATAAATCTGATCAATGTCCGGACGTTCTTCCCGGTCCACCTTGATGCAGACAAAGTTCCGGTTCAGGGTTGTAGCCAGTTCTTCGTTTTCGAATGATTCCGCGGCCATCACATGACACCAGTGGCAGGTGGAGTAGCCGATGGAAAGGAAAACGGGTTTTTTTTCGTAACGGGCTCTGGTAAAGGCCTCTTCCCCCCAGGGATACCAGTCAATGGGGTTGAAGGCATGCTGCAGGAGATAGGGGCTTTGTTCCCCTATCAACCTGTTGGTCTTTTTGTTCAGATTATTTCCTCCTGGCCTATGTTCGGAATTTGTTGGAGTCAGTCTTTTACCTCCCTTTATTTCTTGAAGATTCAGTTTAAGCAAGGGGCTTTTAAGATTCGGCCACAGTATTGCAGATAGCGGCAAATTCCTGCGGATTCAGGCAGCCTGAGCCTACCATCAGGCCGGTGATTTCCTCAATTTTTATGTAGTCAGCGGCGTTGTCTGCCCTGATTGATCCTCCATAGAGTATGGGGCTGGAGGGAACCATCTGTCGTATCTCCTTAACATTTGATTTTGCCTCTGTCAGATTTTGAGGTGTGTCGAGGCCTATATAGCCGGCCGGGGCATAGCCTATAATCAGCTTATCGATGTCGGGGTCGTCAAGGGCTGCTATCTGAGCCCTGGCATAATCCCGGTCTACACAGAGTACAGGCTGAATCCCGGCATCCAGGGTTTCCCTTACTTTACCGGCAATTTCCTGGTTTGTTTCATGAAAGTAACGTCTGCGTTCGGCGTGTCCGGCAAGGACATATGCCGCCAGGCCTCTGACCATATCAGCGGCCACGGCTCCGGTATAGGCCCCGGGAGGATAGGGAGATATGTCCTGGGCTGCCAGGTAGAGATTCTGGTACCCGGATTCACTGATTTTTTTGAACAGCGGTTCAAGGTAGATAAAAGACGGGGCCAGAATTACTTTGAGCCGGGGAGAGGAAGGGTAAATCTGCAGAAAAGTCTCGATCCACTTTTCAGCTTCTGATCTGCTTTTATGGGATTTCCAGTTAGCTAAAACATATTTTGTCATTTTTTCACCCCCGCATATTTTTTTGGCAGCTGCAGGTATTACGATCGGCCGGCCGAACTGTTTCCGGCAACCTGTAACCGTTGATTGATTCTCTTTTCCACAAGTATGGAAAGAAGTCCATTGGACGTATAAATGTCTTGGGTTACTTCTCACTTTATGGTAGTTGATTAGGGCGATTTTTTCAAACTCAAATCTCCTGATGTTACTAAGGACTTTAAGGGAATCTTGAATAATTAACCTAATCGTCATCCCCGTGAAAACTGGGATCCAGAACTGTATGAAATTGCTGGATCCCCGCTTTCGCGGGAATGACAAGGAAGGAATATTTTACAATTATTCAAGGTTCCTTTAAGTCATAGGCAGAATTGCCCGGCGAGAATATGCTTTCAAAGCTGTAAAAAAGTGATAAGGTTACAGGAGATGGTTGTTGCGGCGTTAACAATGTACGCTTGATTTTATTTGTTGAAAATTATAAAAAATTGTTAGACGGAGGTTTTTTAATGGGAACTGAAGATGGAGGTGGTATGACCAGAGAGAAGATCAAGGAGTTGGTCAAAAAGGAGAATGTCCACATTTTTCGCATGCAGTTTGTGGATATTAACGGTGCCATGAAAAATGTGGCCATACCGTTGAGTCAGTTGGATAAGGCCCTGGATGGCCAGATAATGTTTGATGGTTCTTCCATTGACGGTTTTGCCCGGATAAACGAATCTGATATGTATCTCAGGCCGGATTACAGTACCTTTACCATTATGCCCTGGCAAAAAAGAGGGGGCACTAAAACCGCACGATTCATCTGTGATGTGGTCCTGCCGGATGGTTCTCCATTTGCAGGTTGTCCCAGGGGGGCCCTGCGGCGTTCTCTGGAAAAGGCCGAAAAACTTGGTTACAAGATGAATGTAGGCACCGAGGCTGAATTTTTTCTCTTCAAAAGAGATGGAGAGGGCAGGGCTACTACCATAACTCATGACACCGCCGGTTACTTTACCCTTGATCCGGAAGATGAAGGTACTACCTGCCGCCGGGAGATTATCGAGATCCTGGAGTCCATGGGCTTTGAAATAGAGGCTTCTCACCATGAGGTTGCCGGGGGGCAGCATGAGGTTAATTTCAAATACGCCGACGCCTTGCAATGTGCTGATAATACTGTCACCTTCAAGTGGGTGGTAAAGGCAATTGCCAATAAGTACAACCTCCATGCCACTTTTATGCCCAAGCCGATTTACGGGGTTAATGGTTCCGGTATGCATACCAACCAGTCGCTTTTTACCCTGGACGGTAAAAATGCCTTTTATGATGAGAAGGACGAAATACAGCTCTCCAGAATCGCTTATCAATATATTAGCGGTCTTCTGAAAAATGCCAGGGGTTTTGCGGCAGTAACCAATCCCACAGTAAACTCTTACAAGCGGCTGGTTGCCGGTTACGAGGCCCCGGTCTATGTAGCCTGGTCTGCCTCAAACCGCAGTGTCCTGGTCCGTATACCCGCCTCCAGAAGAATGAGCACCAGGGTTGAGATCCGTAATCCCGACCCGACCTGTAATCCTTATCTGGCCTTTGCCATGATGCTGAATTCGGGGCTGGATGGTATCAGGAATGAGATGAATCCTCCTCCTGCCGTTACTGAAGATATTTTTGAAATGACCTCGGCTGAGAGAGAGGCAGCCGGTATCGACAGTCTGCCCACTAATCTTTATGAAGCAATGAAAGAACTCAAGGCCAATCCCTTGGCCAGAGAGACATTTGGCAGCCATATTTTTGAGAAGTACTGTGAAAATAAAGATATCGAATGGGATTCATTCCGGACAGCAGTTACCGGCTGGGAAATCGATAACTATCTTCACCTTTAATAACTATATGCGGTTTTTCCCATGATCAAGCTTCCACAGGCCAGATATGAAGGAGAAAGGAGTGTTGAGCCGGGATGAGATTCTTCTGGTAATATTATCGGTAGGTTATACCAGGTGACAGATAAAAATTAAAGACTGGATGCATTGTCGGTACAAATAGAACTCGTACAAACTCGTACAAGGACATGGAGGCACCGAGAATAGTAACTGAACAAATTATTTTGCGGTTTCGTGACTTCGTGTGAAGAGAGGACTTCATTATGGCTGATTCTAGGGAGCAGGACAGGAGAGAGGCGGTAAGGGTAGATGAACGTTGTCTGTTTGGCTGGCAGGAGGTTACTCCTGAAGATTATGAAAGGATAGCAGCAGATTATGAAAAGGGCATATCTCTTTACAGTCAGGAAAAACTGGCTGATATCCAGATGGTCACCGGAGCCAGGAATGCCTTGGCCGGTATAAGAGAAAAAGATCCTGATCTGGCTGATTTTCTTTCTCATTTAGATACTAAGATTAATTTTCTGTTAAACAAGGTGGAAGGCAGGCAGAGTATTTTAGATACCCTGCAGATGCAGGATATCAGTATAAGTGCCAAGGGGGTGGGCTTTCAGTCCGAAGAAAGTCTTGCCCCGGGACAGGTTATAGAGTTGCATATTTTGCTTTTGCCGGATTACGTTTATATCTATTCCCTGGGCAAGGCAGTTGGGAGTCAACCTCTCACAGAGTATGGGGAGAAGTTTTACCGTAATTCAGTAGAATTTCTGCTTATTACTGATGAAGACAGGGAGACCATAATTAAATATAATTTCAACAAACAAAGCAGGGTGCTACGCCGGCAAAGACTCCGGAGATAGGGTGATCGGTCAGGGACCTTTAGCAGAGATAGTTTTATGAGAGTGATAGAGCAGGAGGCGATTACTGAGGCGGTAAAAGAAATTGCTGTTGCCGCCGCCCATGACCTGGAGCCTGATATTCTTAACGGCCTGCTCCGGGCCAGAGACCGGGAAACATCCGGCCTGGCCCGGGAAATTCTGGAAATTTTACTGGTGAATGCCGATATTGCCAGCCGGGAAAAGATTCCGGTCTGTCAGGATACCGGCCTGGCAGTAGTTTTCGTGGAATTGGGCACAGATGTACATGTCCGGGGTGATCTCCGGGAGGCTGTTCAGGATGGGATCTGCCAGGCCTATGAGCAGGGGTATCTGCGTAAATCGGTATGCGATTCCCTTACCCGGGTAAACACCGGAACCAATACCCCGGCTGTGCTTCATGTGGAAATGGTTTCCGGTGACCGGCTCATAATAAGAATGCTGCCGAAAGGCTGCGGTAGTGAAAACATGAGCGGCCTGATCATGCTGCCACCTTCAGCCGGCATAAGAGGGGCAGTTGACTTTGTGGTAAAGACGGTGGTCGATGCTGGCCCTAATCCCTGTCCTCCCCTTTTGGTGGGGGTTGGAATGGGTGGATCCTTTGAAAAGGCGGCTTTTCTGGCCAAAAAGGCCCTGCTGCGTCCTCTGGGTGAATCGGCTGAGCGCCGGGACGTGGCAGAACTGGAGGGGAAGATCCTGGCCGAGATAAATGAAAAGGGTCAGGGGGTCCAGGGTATCGGGGGTTGTAATACAGCGCTTGCCGTTCATTTGGAGATTTTTCCTTCCCATATAGCCAGTCTGCCGGTTGCTGTTAATATCCAGTGTCATGCCCATCGTCACAAGGAGATTGTTATCTGAATGTCTTTTTTGAAAAATAAATCATTCCTGGAAAAGGTTAGAGAGATTAAGATCCCTTTTACTGAAGGGATTGTCCACTCGCTTGATGCTGGAGACATGGTGCTGTTGACAGGTACCCTTTATACCGGTCGGGATCATACTCACAGGCTTATGCTTGATCTCCTTGATAAGGGAGAAAGGCTTCCTGTGGAATTTGCCGGAGAAATGCTTTATTATGTGGGCCCCTCCCCGGCCCGGCCGGGTAAGGTTATTGGTGCGGCCGGCCCAACCACCAGTTACCGGATGGACAGTTATACTCCCAGGCTGCTCGAGTTGGGTTTGAAGGCTACCATGGGCAAGGGGCAGAGGTCGGAAATGCTGCGTCAAAAAATGCAGAACTGTGGTGCTGTTTATTTTGCCGCCTTTGGCGGGGCCGGGGCTTACCTTTCCAGGTGTATAAAGAAGTCTGAACTGGTAGCTTTTCCCGAGGCCGGGCCTGAGGCCCTGTACCGTTTCCGGGTGGAAAGATTCCCGGCCCTGGTTATTAACGATGTGCAGGGCCGGGACTATTACAGCATGGTAAAATATGGTGAAACTACTGCATCTTGCTGAATACGTTGATGCCTTTCAGTAGGAGGAGGGCCTGCTGGAGCTGATAGTCTTTTTTCATTATTTCGTCAAAACCATCCTTATCCTTTTCCTGCTCAGTACTTTTTTCTTCATTGTCAGTATCTGTTTCAGATCTGTTTTCCACTTCACTATCGGTTTCGTCTCCGGTTTCTTTTTCATCCGTCTTTTTTTCTGAATCCTTCTCGTTTTCTCCATTGGAGAAGTGATGCCGCAGGTCTTTTTCCCGTAGAAATTTCATCGTCGCATTCCCCCCCCCCTGGAGACTTTCCGGGGAAAGGGTTATCGATGGGACATTTATATCAGGTGTTATTCCGGTAGCCTGGATGGAAGTACCGTCAGGAGTGTAATAACGGGCGGTTGTAAGGCGCAGTGCCGCCCCGTTCTTCATGGGGATAACAGTCTGAACCGATCCTTTGCCAAAAGTTTTGGTGCCCAGGATAATGGCTCTTTTGTGGTCTTGCAGGGCTCCGGCAATAATCTCTGAGGCACTGGCACTACCCTCATTAACCAGAACAACAATAGGGAAGGAGTATTTATTACCGTTTTTATGGGCTTCGAATTCCATATTCTGGTCTTCCAGTCTACCTTTGGTAGATACTATCATTCCTTTATCCAGGAATATATCCGAAATTTTGATAGCCTGGTCAAGAAGGCCGCCCGGGTTACTGCGCACATCAATAAGTAACCCCTTGAGTGGTGTTTTTTCTTCCAGTTCCTTAAGCCCCTCTTTAAATTCCTTGGTAGTTTTAGCCTGAAAGTTTCGGATACGGATATAGCCGTAGCCAGGTTCGATCATTTTTGATTTGACGCTGGTCAGGGGGATAACATCCCGGACAATCGTGATTTCTTTCAATTCGTTAAGTCCTTCCCGATGAATTGATATGGTGACTTCGGACCCCTTAGGCCCCCGCAGTTTTTTGACCGCTTCCATGAGGCTGAGATCCTTGGTTAATTCACCATTTATCTTCAGGATTTTATCCTGGGCCTGCAGCCCTTGTTTATAGGCAGGAGTTCCTTCAATCGGGGAGACAACAGTCAGGATGCCGTCTTTAAGGGTGATTTCGATACCAATGCCGCTGAAACTGCCCTTGGTCTCGATTTTTAACTCTTTATATTGTTCGGGTTTCATGTATGAAGAGTGCGGATCAAGGGAGGAAAGCATTCCTTTGATTGCTCCTTCTATAACTTTTTTGGTATCAATGTCTTCGACATAGTTCGTTTCCAGGAGATGAAGGACATTGGAAAAGGTCTCAAGATTCTCGTATACGTCCTGAGAGTTTGCTTTGACACACGAGTTCTGGCCCCAGAAAAGCAAAGTAAAGAAGGGCAGGCAGATTATGAATATTATAACAAGTTTTTTTATCAGATTCTTTTTAAATCCCATTTATAGTCCTTTTAATTGCCTGAAATAATTAAAAAATATCTAATTCCCCTATTTGGGGCACATCTTTTTACAGAATGTGCCAGACAGGTTTCAGTACAATCTAACATAAACAGAAAAAAAATTATATTGCAACCGATTATCTTTTATATAATCGTATAAGTTTTTTCTATTTCAATTTTCCGGATTGATTTATCTGCTGGTATGATATAACGTGAAATTTTTTAGTGAGGTGGGTCTTAGCACCACTCAAACACGAAGCCATTCTTGAATAAACATACCAAGCGTCTTAAATCATAACAGTTTTTTCAAGTCGGAGAGTTAAGTTTTCATTATTCAGATAATGCCGGGTTTTAAGGGGCAAGCCAGGCATGGGGATCCATAGCCTTGGTTTTGTGTCTTATCTCAAAGTGTATACCCTCCTGAAGAAGTCCGCTGTGAAGGCTGGCGCTGGCAATGACTTCCCCTTTTTCAACCTTATCTCCCACCTCTTTCATAAAATTACCGACCCCGCTTACCAGGGAAACGTAATGATCGCCGTGATCGATGATAATTATCTTACCGTAGCCGGGCAGTATGCCGGTATAGATTATTTTTCCTTTATATACCGCCCTGATTTTATCCCCTGGCTCTGTCTTGATATTAATACCCTCGGAAAAAATAGGTTCCTCTTCACTTTTTGAATTCTTGTGGAATTCGAATTTCTTAATAACATTACCGGAAACCGGCGGGATGAGGCGGCCTTTCTGGCCGGCAAAACCTTTTTTTAAGGGTGGTCTTATTTTTTTGGAATCTGTAATCGGCCCTGTTTTATCTTGATTTGCCGGCGGCGTTGTGCCCTCCAGGTCGACAAGGGTCATCTGCAGTTCCCTGGAGGCGGCTTTCATATCTACCAAGGCTTTTTGATAAAGTGCTTTCCTGGTCTTGACTTTTTTTAAGAGACTTTCCCTTTCTTTTCTTTTTTCAGCAAGGATTTTCTGCTGCTCCCTGATTTTGGAGACTGCTGCTGCCAGTTTTTGTCCTTCTTTTTCCAGGTATTTTCTGGTTCTGGCAATATCTTCTATTTTATTTTTGAAGTCGCTAAATATTTGCCGGTCATGTTTAAGCATCTGCCTGTACATTTCCCGGAAGTTAAGGAGCTCGGGCAGAGATGAGGCAGAGAAAACAGCGTTGATTACTCCCAGGTCCCCCATCTGGTAATAGGCGATAAGTCTTTTCTGGATCTGATTTTTTAGGTTTTTCTTTTCATTTCTTAGTTTTTTAAGTGTTTGTTTTTTTTTACCGATCAGGTCTTCGAGTTCCTGGATCTGCTGTTCCAGATGTACGTATTTCTTGCTTTCCAGGAAAATCCGGCGGTCTATTTTTTTTAGCTTCTGTACCAGGTTTTTTTCTTTTTTACCATTCTGCCTTAACTTTTCCTGGTGGTCCAGAATTGATTCCTTGACCCTGCTGATTTTTTTCAGCTGTTGATCGGAGTTTGCCTTGTCAGAGGCACTGGCCGTTCCATTAAAGAGACCGGAGATCAAGAGAAAACAGGTGATCAACCAGATTTTCAGTAAGAGTGTAATTGGGAAGAGTATGAGTTGGGTCTTATTGGTCATCAGATTTTCAGCAGTTTTTTTATGGAAAGCAGACTGCCTGAGGAGCAGAGGAGAACTGCGGCCAGAAGGATGGCAAAGGTATGAGACCAGGGCAGGAAGCTTAGTTGAAAGAAATTCAGCAGCCCTTCTCCGGTAAAATTATTCTGCATCCATTTGAACAGAAGATACAGGGCCCCCAAGCCTGTTAAGGTCCCGGTCAATCCCAGCAAAAATCCTTCAATCAGGATAGGTGTTTTTATATAACTGTTGCTGGCTCCAAGGTATCTGAGGATTTTTAGTTCATCCTGGCGGGACACAAGGGTGAGCCTGATTGTATAGGATACCATGAACATTGTGGTCAGAATAAGTAAGGCTCCGCTCAGGAAAACAATAAGACGGAGCAGCCTGGCAAATTGATCAAAACGTTCCAGCCAGTCCCGGCCGTATTGGACCTTTCTGGTTGCGGGAAGCCCCTCCAGATATTCAGCGAATTTCCTGATCTGGCTCAGGTGCTTGAGGTCCTTATGAGGACTTATTTTGATGGAATAAGGCAGAAAATCAGGGTTAAGTCCGGTAAGTATATCTTTTTCGGAACCCAGTTGGGATTCAAGTTCCTTAAAGGCCCGGCCGGGAGAGATAAATTCTATTTTTTTTACCGGATTAAATTCTATTATTTTTTTTTCAATTTCATCTTTTATAACCGGAGAAGGCTTATCGTTTAAATAAACAATTAATTTTATATCACTGGTCAACCGGTCTCCTGACTGAAGCATATTGCTGTATAAGAAGTAGAAGAAAGAAAAAATCAGGACAGACAGGGCGACGGTCAGCATAGTCATAAGCTGCATGGTCCAAGAGGAAAGGATGTTACGGGAGGTTTGACTGAAAATAAAGGAAAGGTATCTCATGGCAGTTTAATTTATTGATTCTGATATAGTTTTCCATTCCGGAGGGTAAGAACCCTGTGCTTACTATTTTTATAAATATTTTCGTCATGGGAGGCAATAATTGTAGTGGAACCATTTTCATTCAGGCTTCTGAAAAAATTCATGACCAGTGAAGTACTCTCGGAGTCAAGGTTGCCGGTGGGCTCATCGGCAAGAACAAGCGGGGGGGTATTAGCGGCTGCCCTGGCAATAGCGACCTTCTGTTGTTCTCCTCTGGACAGGGTATTGACGGGCTTGTCTTTTTTATTATTGATATCCAACTGTTGAAGCAGACTATTAACCCGCTGCTGTATTTCTCTGGATCCTGTGTAACAGACTTCCATTGCCATGGCAATGTTGCGGAAAACTGTCTTGTTTGGGAGAAGGCGGAAATCCTGGTAGGCTACTCCTATTTTTTGGCGTAATTGCTGAATGGCGCCGGAGTTGAGCCTGTTAAGATCATTACCGCCGATTTCGATCAATCCCCGGCTGGGCCGGCCCTGACGGCAGATGAGCTTTAGGAGTGTAGTTTTCCCTGCTCCGCTGGTTCCGGTTAGAAAAATCATCTCACCTCTATGAGCGGAAAAAGAGATATCCTGGAGGGCAACTATGTCTGGTGGATATATCTTGGTAACTTTAATCAGTTCAAGCAGGGCAGTGTCATTATTAAAATGATTTTCCATAGTTTATTACCATAAATTTATAGACTGTTAAGAATATGGTGTAAAAAAATTGACACATAGATTATATAAGGTGTAGGATATAAAATAAACTATGAAATCCAGCACCTTTTATTAAAATGAACGATTCTTTTAATTCAAGCATAATCGGCGAGAGCCCGGCTATGCAAGAGCTTTTTTCTTTAATAGAAAAAGTAAGCAATATTGATACCACTGTCCTGATTAAGGGAGAGTCCGGGACAGGTAAGGAATTGATTGCCCGGGCGTTGCATTACAACAGTAATAGGGAAAAGGCCAGGTTTATTCCGGTAAATTGCGGGGCAATACCGGCTGAGCTCCTTGAAAGTGAATTGTTCGGTCATGAAAAAGGGGCATTTACCAATGCCTATCGAGCCCGGCCCGGACGTTTTGAAATGGCCAATGGCGGGACAGCATTTCTGGATGAGATAGGTGATATGAGTCCCATGCTTCAGGTTAAGCTGCTTAGGGTCTTACAGGAAAAGCAGTTCGAGAGGATTGGAGGCACAACCACTATAAGTTCTGATTTCCGGGTTATAGCTGCCACCAACCGTAATCTGGAAGAAGAGGTCCGACAGGGAAAATTCCGAGAGGATCTTTATTACCGCTTGAGTGTAATTCCTGTTAATGTTCCTCCACTACGGGATCGCCAGGGCGACATTCATCTTCTTATCAATAGTTTTATAGACCGGTTTAATGAATCAAAGGGGCGGAAAATTAAAGGGATAGATGATCAGTCCCTGGACTGTTTGCTATCTTATTCCTGGCCGGGGAATGTACGTGAGCTGGAGAATCTGATAGAGAGAATTGTTATCCTGGCGGCCGGAGATATAGTCAGGATCGAAGACCTGCCTGAACATATCAAGAAAGTGGGAGGCAAGGAAAACAGGCAAGAGATTCGGCAGGGGATGGAAGAAATACCTGATAAGGGTTTTATTTTGCAGGAGGCCGTGGCAGAGTATGAGAATAGTCTGATTATTCAGGCATTGAAGCAGACCGGCTGGGTAAAGAAACGGGCGGCTAAACTTCTGAATGTCAATAGGACCACCCTGTTGGAGAAAATGAAACGGGCGGGAATAACCAATCAATTCAACTTTCCGGATTGATTTATCTGGTAGATATAACGTGCAAATTTTTTAGTAAGGGGGGTACTTGACGGTTGGCATGCCTTATAGTTTTCTCAATCCGGAAAGTTGAGCAATTAAGATTTGAAGGGCGATATTACAACTGAAACCCGGCATTTGAATATAAAATCTTTTCATTATGATAAAACGGCAATATAAAAGATGTTTACTTTCCCTGGGGCTGATTATTTTATTCTGTTTTTTTCAGGTCAACGCTCAGGCTCGGGACAAAGGGCCGGAGTCCGGACATGTTGAAACTGAAAGGGTTCAGGACCTCCAGAAACAGCAAGAACTGTGGAATAGGGCCATAGCTTTTCTCGGGGATGGCAATAAGAAGGAAGCAGCCCCCCTTTTTCGGCTTTATTATGAACGTTATTTTGACTCGAAAAAGGCGGAAGAGGCCCTGTGGAATGCGGCACGGCTTTATAAACAGCTATCTCTTGTTGGCAAGATAGTTAATTGGGATAAGGTAAAGGATCTCTATCGGGAATTTACTGTTGCCTTTCCCGATTCGGAATACCTGCCCCTGGCTTATATGGAGGTGGGTAAAGCCTATATGGAAATGGGATATTTCAGGGAGGCTGTTCCTTATTTCGGCATGATCATCCGGCGCTTTCCGGAAAAAGATCTGGTCGAAGAAGCCAGCATATTAAAAGGCCGGGCTCTTTACAGGACCGGCAGGGTAAATGAAGCTGTCAGTATTTACAAAGAACTGGGGCAGACACTGGATAAGAATTACGAGAGGCTGGCCAACGGCTACAAATATTTCAGGGAAGAAAGGTATCATGATGCCTTGGGTTCTTTTTTAAAGATCCTTAAAAGAGACCCGTCTTTTTATTTGAAGGAAGCGGATATTCTCAGGATTATGGCTGAATGTTATCTGCAGACAGGGCAGACAGAAGAGGGATGCAGGAGGTTGGAGCATTATCTGAACCTTAACTCAGGGAGTCATAGAGGGGATGTCTTGTTTCGAATCGGTGAGATTTATCTTGAGGAAGCAAGAGAGGGACTTGCCGCCAGGTTTTACGAGAAGGCTTTGGCTGCCAGTGATAAAGGTACCCGGATTTATAGTTTCAGCCGTTACCGTTTAAGCCGGCTTGAGAAAAAAAAGGAGAAAGTCGGGACCGGTGGTGATGGCGGGGTTTCTGAAGAGAAATTCGTAAAGATCAGGGAAGCCGTTCTTGAGCATGGCAGTACTGGTGAGGTGATTCAAGGTGCTCGTCTGGAACTGATAGAGTATTATTGGGATAGTCAGGAGATTGACAAAGTTTATGATCTGGGCAGGATCTATCTCAATTATGAAAGTGAGGAGTCAGACAGGATAAAAGTTGAACACATGATCTGCCGGATCCTGGATAACCGCTTCGGGGAGTTGCTGACCGAAGAGAAGTATAAAGATATCTATCAGATATATAAGGAGGCATATCCTTATATCAAAAGATGCCAAACACCTTCGGTCAGGATTAAGGTGGGCACAGCCCTGGAGCGGCTTTCTCTGTATGACAAGGCGTCGGTAGTTTATTGGCGGGCCATGAAACTGGAGATGGGGCCCGAGGAGAAGAGGGACCTTTATATTTCCCGGGCGGAAACCTATCTGGCCGG
>JAWOFO010000012.1:0-49263 GCA_046497465.1 Desulfobia sp. | reverse complement strand
TAAGGGCAAAATCAATTGGAGTGGCAACTTGGATGAGTGGCGTCAGGGGCGAAGCGCATGATGGTTTTGGTTGATACTACTGTCTGGATAGATTTTTTTTCAGCAAACCCTCACCCTCATGTAGAAGCCCTTGAAAAGCTCATTGCTGAAAGAGAAGATATTTGCCTTTGTGGTGTCATTCTGACTGAAATCCTTCAGGGAATTAGAGATGACGCTGAATTCAAAAAAACCAGAGATTTACTGGCCAATCTTGTTTTTCTCCCCATGTCCTATTCCGTTTATTTAAGTTCAGCAGAAATTTATCGCGCACTACGTCGAAAAGGCATCACGATAGGAAAGTCTGTTGATTGTATGATTGCTGCAGTAGCTATAGAACATAAGATACCTCTTCTTCACAATGATAAGGATTTTATTCCTATTGAAAAACATTTTGGCCTTAAACGCTTGAAATAATATGAAAAGATAACCTTCCTGCTTCACGCTGACCGGTGTTTCGCTGCCGCTTCACACCGGCAGGTGAGCAGGTCGTTGGCAGATCGATTTGTTTTGACATTGCCCGCAATGTGGATTATTATAGATATAAATATCCGCATTATGGAGGTGCGTTATGAGGACAATTCAGATGACCCTTGATGATAATCTCGTCAAGGCGGTCGATCGTGTTTCAAAGGAACTCCACACAAGTCGGTCCGCTTTTACAAGGAAAGCCCTGCAGGATGCGCTGGCCCGTTATAAAATTGAGCAACTAGAGCTAAAGCATCGTCGTGGTTACGAACAAAATCCGATTGCCAGCGATGAGTTTTCGGTTTGGGAAGCCGAGCAGGCATGGGGGGATGAATGAAGCACGGGGAAATACGCTGGTATAAATTTGTGGCACCAGATAAAAAACGGCCAGTCCTCATCCTGACGCGTGATTCCGTGTTAGAGTATCTGGAGGAGGTTGCTATCGCGCCTATCACAACTACTGTGCGCGATATTCCATCAGAAGTGTTTCTCTCGACGGTCGACGGTGTGCCCAAGGATTGTGCTGTCAATTGTGACCACTTGCAGACTGTTTCAAAAGGGAAAATCGGCCCATTGATCGCATCTCTCCCCCGGACGAAGATGTTAGAGGTCGGACGAGCAATTCGATTTGCACTCGATATTTGAAAAAGTAGCTGTCAACCACGCTTTTTCAGCGGATCGCAAAAAGCCGCCGCGCCTTATGCCGAGCGGTTAGTTACGTCTAATGGCGGATTCAACCAAGCTACGGAGATCGGAAACCATGAGGAAGATCATGAGCGAATCAACTCATCGGAAGTCCGCGTTGGCCTCCATGGTCAGTTATCCGGTGACGCGGGTCTCCATGGTAGTTCGGTGTGTGGCTTTGTGTGCAGTGCTGGTGTTTGTGAATCTTCCCGTCATCGCTTTCGCCCAATCATCATGCCCGGGAATTCACGTGAAAATTCCGAACATAAAAAACAGTACTGGAAATATAGCTTGTGGAATTTTCGAATCACCAGAGGGTTTTCCCAATAAATTTTTGTGTTCGGCAAAGGCAATTATAATAAAGAAAATTCAGAAGACAAAAGCGCAATGCGACTTTTCGGATATCCCGCCGGGAACCTATGCGATCGGCGTCATCCATGATGAGAACATGAACGGCGAGCTCGACACCAATTGGTTTGGTATCCCCACGGAAGGCTACGGCTTTTCAAATACGACCATTGACGAATTCGGCGCTCCTGCGTTCTCTGCCGCCGGCTTCCATTACGACGGGCAGAATCTTAATCTGACGATTAAATTGGAATACTGAATGATAAGAATTTGCTTTTTCGGCGATTGGCCCGACAGGGGAGAATTTTGTTTGTCCAACCCTGTTAGGTCACCAGAATCCTCAGTAGTTATTATCCTAGTCCTCTGAAAACTTATTTGTCAAGGTAAAATCGAGTCAAGATTGAGTCGGGAGGGCAGAGTTGGGCGGAATTTACCGTGATTTATGGATAAAATCAGCGCACCAGTCCTGTTGCCACCATCTCAGTAGTTGCGGAAAGTTCAATCTACGGTGATATATAGCTCCCCGTAACCCGGCCAGCCATCATCAGGCTCGTAAGTCAAGGCTTTGGGAGGGAATGTGCTGGTTAAGGGCGGCGGGCGGCCTGACTTTTCGGAACGGAGCATTCACCATGCGCGGTATTATCCTGTTATATGACAACCAGCCGGAGCGGCGGCGGCGGATCGGCCGCTTTCTTGCCGATCAGGGCCACGAGGTTCACACTATGGGCAGCCGCACGGCGGCGATCGAGGGCCTGCAGAAGAGGCTTGTCGATCTGGCCTTTTACGCCGGCACCTCGGACACGGTGCTGGATCTGCTGGAGCGTTCCAAAAGCCTGCAGCCCCGTGCGGAGGTCATCGTCGCCTCTGAACGGCCCACGGTGGAGACCGCCGTGGAGGCCATCAAGCACGGCGCCTTCTACTACCTGCCTTCGCTGTCGTCGCTGGAAAGGATTTCCTTGCTGGTCGACAAGGCGCTCGAGAAGCACTTGCTGGCCACCGAAGTCAACGAACTGCGCGAAATCATCCGGGGCTACAGCAACAAACAGATTATCGGCGAAAGCCCCGCGATCCAGGAGTTGAAGAAGACCGTCAAGCGCATCGCCAACATCGACTGCAACATCCTCATTTACGGCGAGACCGGGACCGGCAAGGAACTGGTGGCCCACACGATCCACGCCATGAGCCACCGGGCCGACCGCAAGTTTTTGGCCATCAACTGCGGGGCGTTGACCGAAGAGTTGCTGAGCAACGAGCTCTTCGGCCACGAAAAGGGGGCCTTCACCGGCGCCAATTTCATGAAGAAGGGCATCTTCGAAGCCGCCACCCAAGGTACCCTGCTGCTGGACGAGATCGGCGATACCACCCTGTCCATGCAGGTCAAGCTCCTGCGTGTTCTGCAGGAGCGCTGCATCCTGCGGGTCGGCGGAACGCAGGAAATACCTGTGGACGTGCGCGTCCTGGCTGCCACGCACAAGAACCTGCGTGAAGCGGTGGCCGCCGGCACCTTCCGGGAGGACCTCTTCTACCGGCTCAACTCTTTTACCTTGCGGATGCCGCCCTTGCGCGACCGGCGGGACGACATACCGTTGTTTTGTCGCTTTTTCATCGACCAGTTCCGCAAGCAGTTCGACAAGAAGGCCCTGTCCGTATCCCGGGAGGTGATGGCGGTGTTCATGAGCTATCCCTTCCCGGGCAACATCCGTGAGCTGAAGAACGTCATCGAACGGGCGGTGGTGCTCTGCGACGGCGAGGAGATCCTTACCGAACACCTGCCACCCCGGTTGCTGCAAGAGGACTCCGCCTGCATCGAGCCGCGGCAGACCCTGCCGACCCTGGCTCAGATGGAGGCCGACTACATCCGCGAGGTATTGGCGGCCACCAACGGCAACAAGGCCGAGGCCGCCCGCATCCTGGGCATCGACCGCAGTTCGCTCTGGCGCAAGCTCAAAAAGATTGAGGTAAATGAATAGTTGTATTCTGCAATAGGTTGCAAAATACAACGTTCAGTCGCATGCAGCCAATAAATCCTGTCAACGCTATTTCCGCGTCACGCCAAAACCAGTCCCGAAAGGGTTGAAATCCATTTATTTCGGTGAGTTGATGCTATACGGCGTCATCGCGGAGATACCGGATACCGGTGCCCCATGTCCCAGGGAGACCCCCACCTTGTTTGGGTCGCCAGTTGCATTTTTCAACACTCCCTTTATTCTTAATGCCGATGATAGTTTAACTATTTGAAATTATTAATTATATTAGATTGGCATATTTCTTGATAATCAATGTAGGTAAATTTTAACGTGAAGTTTTTAGATAACCAAAACCTTTCATTGATTGGAGGATTGAATGATGCTGTTGATTAATTTCATCAAAACCCTGAATCGCAGTTTTGAAACTAACATGGTCGCCGCCGCTTTCGCCACTGGAGGGGAAATGGATGCCGCTCTGTCCCTTATGGACTGACGCCTTGGCGGGTCCTGGCGGCTTCGCATCGCCGCCAGGACCGCTCACTATAGCCTAATTGAAACAGCCAAGACCAATAACCTGGAACTTAACTGCTACCTACGCTAAAAATTTCGGCAACCTCCCTCTCGCAGAAACGGTGGAAGATTTCGAGGCCCTGTTGCCTTGAAATCTTAATATCACCTAGTGATGATCATCGGATCATTCGGCGCATCCGCGGTATTGATCTACGGCGCCACCGCCCTGATCGCGGTGATCGGCAGTGCAAAAATCCATGCCCTGGGCTTCTGGTATGTGCTTGTGCCCGCGGGACTGGGTGCGGCCCTGATGCTGGCAGTGGCCCTGCTGGTCAACAACATCGCACCGTGCCGCCGTTATCCGGAATTTTGGCTATAGCCCGGAGCCCTGACCCGCCTGCAGGTCAGGGCCCGGGATTTTGAGAAAAAAAAGATGGTGGGGGCGACAGCTTTACCCCCTATTGTTTTTCGGGATATTTTGCCGCCATCTCCATTTCTGTATAACCCGCGTAATCATCGCTCGGCCGTATGATGATGCGCACTTTGCCTTCGGCTTTTGTGGCCTCTAAATATGTTTCCTCCCCGGTTTCGGCTCTTTTCACGATTTCCCAGTTCTTGTTTTCCATTGCCGTTTCATAGAATGCCAGCACCTTATCTTTATCCGCGTCTGCGGCGTAAGAAACCGCGTGGGAGACGCTGCCGCCTTTTTCCACCTTCTGATAGGCGGTGCGTACGGATCCGGGATAAACCGGTACATCTTCAGGATCGGAGCCCGAGACTTCTTCGGGCTGATCTTTGGCCTCATCGGATTTTTCAGGTTCGGAACGCGCGGGCTCGGAGTCTGACTCCGTAGCAGCCGAGCCTGGCGTATGCCACACCGCGGCAACAGTCTCGTCATTATACCTAGTCACTGCCAGGCCCATCTGCCGGCCGTTTCTGGCCAGCTCGGCAGCCCTTATTTCTTCCTCCATGTATCCGGAAGCCGAGGCAACCTGTTCGGGCGCCATTTCCAGGGCTTCCATTTCCTTTTCAACTTCCCAGCCTTCCTGCTTGAAATATTGAATAAATTCGTCATAGGTTTGATCTGCAGGCGTATCCGAGGTGGTGACCTTAACGGTTTTGTCACCCTGCGGCATGTCAATTTTATAGGCATCGTCCAGAAATTCGGGGGGCATGCCGGTTTTTGCCTCGGTGCTGACATGGTGTATTACCGAGGAAACCTCCACGCCCAGTTTATCCGTTACAAACGGCACAACCGTGTGCCTGTTGAGATAGCCGACCACAACCAACACTGCCAGCAATACAATGATTATGACAAATACCAGTAGACATCCGGACAGGCAGCCCTTTTTCTCTGACCTGGATTCTTTTTTCAAAACAGCCTCCCTCAAGGGGTTTGCTTTTAAAGCAGCGACATCATGCCTTTATTCGACGGAATCCGCGAGCTCGGCAAGCGGGACATCATTTCCCATTGAAATCAGTGCATCTTCGGTGTCAAAGGAGCGGGTCTCAATGACCACGAGTATTTTTTCCTGCGGGGCGATCATCAGGTTGCTTCTGCCGCCTTTCTTGTTGAAGTCAAGAACTGCTTTATACCCTGAAATCTCAAGCGTTTTTACTTTTCTTTCCCCGGTTTCCATATTGAATTTCTGCAGGGTTTTAAACTCTCTTACGCCCGGGGCGTTCGTACCGGTGACAATAGTAAGGCGGGCATCATTTCCGCTGCCATCGGAATATTCCTGTTTCAGAGTGGACATGGACTGCCCGCTTTTCTCCATGTTCATGCCCTCGGGTTCGCCCTGTTTGTCCAGCCCGCCGATGCTTTCGGGCAGCAACGGGATCCAGTCCTGGTAATCAAAGGCGTTTGCCGCCGAAGATGCGAGGATAAAACCAAGGGCAATAAAGAAAACCGTAATGTATTTACGCATTTTGTGCCTCCTTGCTTCCGCCAATACTTTGTTCATCCTGTTTTTTTCGATCGCGCAACAGCTTTTCCCATTTTTCTGAATTGACTGTTATTTATATTACTTACCTCACTAATGCCCCAACGTTTAATTGGATAATTTCAGCTACTTACCTTCAGGGGGCTTTTGGCTGCTGTATCCTGATCCTGTAACAGCCTGAACTAACGATGTTTTTTCAAAAACAGTAACACTCAACACCTGTAAGATTGTGTAGAGATTTTCTTTAATCATGAGCCGCTTTTTGATAATTGCTATCAGCACATAAACGGATACAGCGATCCAAATTTGAGTCTTCACTGCATTCTCTGATGTCCCATAGAATGCCTTGATCCTGAGGTGCTGCTTGATCCATTTGAAGAATAATTCCACTTGCCAGCGCTGCTGATAAAGGTCTGCCACTGCTTGTGCCGGCAATATGAAATTGTTGGTTAAAAAATTGAGTATTTTCCCGGAGGCTGAGTCGTGATACTTTACACGGCGTAAGGCTTGAGGATAATCCACAGAGGAGCTTACACCTGTCAGTACTATGGTTTGATCGCAGATAACACCACCTGAGGTGTCTGCCTTGTGGGAATACCTTCGTTTGAATTTGGTATTGCTTTTGGCTCGAATCAGAAAAAATGCTCCGGCCATGTTCATCGCATATAGACGTTTGAAATCGAGGTATCCTCTGTCCATAACATAAAAAGCCCCTGGCTCCGGAATTAATATGTCGAGGACATTGACATCGTGCAGTTTGCCGTCGGAGATGTGGATGAATGTCGGTATGTTGCCGCGAAGATCCAATAGAGTGTGTAACTTGACCGCAGCTTTGGCTTGGCGGAATGTGGCCCATGGAAACACTGAAAACATAAGTCTATTGTCGAGGCGTCGAGAGCGTAAACGGTGTTGTCGAATTCGATTCCGAGATCTTCGTTGATATAAAGTTCTCGGGCGGTAGCGATGAGAGATTGTGCCAAGTCGGCATAGATCCTCCAGTCCCGGGCCTGGTTTGCATTTGCAAGGGTATTTCTGGCTATTCCTCCACGAATACCCATGTGATAGAGTTTTGATTGCTGGGCTCGCAAACATACCTCGATGTCTTGAAGGCTTTTTCTGTAAGTGAGTTGAGCAAAAGCCATACATAGAAACTGGTCGAGGCATGTAAAATTTTTTACTTTGCGGTTGCCTTGATACCGGTTGACGCATTGCCGAAAGATGTGTTTCGGCAGGTAGTCCATAACTTGAGAAAAAATGAGCCTGCCCGTGTGCATATGAGTATCCTCCCTCCAAATTTTTTGGATTTGGAGGATAATCAAAATTCAAATCGGTAACAGGAGTTTTTAGCATATTATTAGGAAAAATTAATAACTTACAAAGCAACCAGCGTTAAACGTTGGGACAGCAGTGATATAAGATATAAAAATTTTTATTTCGATAAAAAAAGTGCAAATCGAGACGCCCGATTAAAAATTAAATTGGAGCCAGATTGACGACCAGAAAAGAGATTGCGGCCAGTGCTATGTAAGGTATAAAAATTTTTATAATTGGTTGATTAAAATCGATGATGTTTGTACAGATAACAACAGTCAGGAGAAAAATTGCCGGAATTGGGAGGATCGACTGAAAATCCTGCCAGGGATTGCCGTCTTCCCATATGGCCCAGTATATTGAACCAAAGGAAATAAGACTGACTGCAAACAGGCTGATTTCCTGTATTAATCTGATAATGAGACGGATTATGCCCAATATAAGGGAGGAATTTTTTAGAAAAAAGGTAAAGATGATCAGAATCAGGGCAGACAGAACCGTGTAGGAAAGAATTGGAAAGTCTTTGGTTGAGTCGGCCAAGTCTTGGTAATAGGTGCTGATGTCCACTCCATAGAACTTGGCCGTACCCAGCATTGCGCACAGTAATATAAGGTGCTTCCACATGATATTTCCGGCGCCTTTTTAGGATATGAAACCGATTGCCCGGTCAACCTTGTGCAGGAAGGCAAAACCCATTCCTTTCCTGTTCAGATGACCTACCTTGATAATGGCATCAAAGACCGCATTAGTTTCTTCCGGGCGGGTAACGATGATAATAACCTCTTTCTCGGGTTTAATCAACCATTTAGCGATTCCCAGCTTTTCGCGGACACCTCGGCCTCTGGCGTAGTAGATCGTAGCTCCCTCAGCCCCGGCCTCCAGAGCCGCATCTACAACCTTGTCCGCCTCTCCGCGCTGGACAATGCAGGTAATCATATTGAGTGATTCAGAGTCCATATCTTTACCTTATATATTATAGTCTTGTTCCTATAAATTACTCTTCCGGCTCCAGGGCCTTAGCCATATTTACCAGGTTCTTCCAGCTTCTCTGTACATCCTTCTGGGAGGCAGCCATCAGCTGCTCGGCATGGTCGGGGTTGGTCAGTTCCAGGGCCCGGTAGCGGTTTTCTCCCATGGCATATTCCTCGAAAGAAATAGAAGGCTCTTTGCTGTCAATGTGCAGGGGGTTTTTACCCTGATTTTCCAGTTCCGGATTGTAGCGGTAAAGTGGCCAGTGGCCGCATTTAACTGCCTTTTTCTGCTGCTGCAGCCCCAGGGCCAGATTCAGCCCATGATTAATACAATGGGCGTAAGCGATAATCAGAGAAGGCCCTTCATAGGCTTCAGCCTCGGCAAAGGCTTTCACGGTCTGACCGGGGTTGGCCCCCACAGCGACCCGGGCAACATAGACATTACCATAGGTTGCAAAAATCATGCCCATATCTTTTTTGGGCAGTTTTTTGCCGCCGGCGGCGAACTGGGCGGTAGCTGCTCTGGGTGTGGACTTGGACATCTGGCCGCCGGTGTTGGAATAAACCTCGGTATCCAGGACCAGGACGTTGACGTTCTCTCCTGAAGCCAGGACATGGTCGAGCCCGCCGTAGCCGATATCATAGGCCCAGCCATCTCCCCCTATGATCCAGACGGATCTTTTGACCAGGTGGCCGGCAGCATTCAACAGCCGTTTGGCAATGATATTGTCACTGTTTTCAATTTTTTTCTTGAGCTTGTCAACCCGGTCCCGCTGGGCATCAATTTCCTGCTGGTTATTCTGGGGGGCGTTCAGGATATCATCCACCATTTTTCTGGTGACCCCTATTCTGGCTGAGCAGGCCTCTTTCAGAAGTTCCATGGCCTGACTTTTGAGCTTGTTTACGGTCTGCCGCATACCAAGGCCGAATTCGGCGTTGTCTTCGAACAGGGAGTTTGACCAGACCGGTCCACGGCCTTGGGCATTTTTACAGTAAGGAGTGATGGGCAGGTTGCCGCCGTAGATAGAGGAGCAGCCAGTGGCGTTGCCGATCATCATTCTGTCTCCGAACATCTGGGTAGCCAGCTTGACGTAGGGGGTTTCCCCGCAGCCCGGACAGGCTCCGGAAAACTCGAACAGCGGTCTGAGCAGCTGACTGCCTTTGACTGTGGACGGATTGATCTCAGAGGCTTCCATGTCCGGGAGATTTAGAAAATATTTCACGTTTTTCTTTTCAGTTTTCCGGATATCCTCGGTATTTTTTTTCATCTCCAGGGCTTTGGTTTTGGCCGGGCAGACATCTACACAGAGAGTGCAGCCGCAGCAGTCTTCGGTAAAGACCTGGACAATAGTTTTCCTTCCCTCATATTGCTTGCCGGTGGCCTCGGCTACCTTCAGGCTCTTGGGGGGTCTTTTGAGATCTTTCTCCTTCACTATCTTCATTCTGATAGCAGCATGCGGGCAGACCAGTGAGCAGCGGCCGCACTGGATGCAGTTCTCCGGAATCCATTCGGGGACATTTACCGCCACATTCCTTTTTTCGTACTGGGATGTAGCAGTGGGCCAGGTCCCGTCAGCCGGGATTTGAGAGACTTTGAGCAGGTCTCCCTTGCCCTCGATCATCCGGGCGGTAATGTTTTTGACAAAATCCGGGGCCTCGTCCGGGACAACCGGGGGCTTCTGGTGGCCGGTTACCTTTTTGGGGACTTTGACCTCCTGGATGTTGTTGACTGCGGCATCCACTGCTTCATAGTTCATCTGCACGACTTTTTCACCTTTTTTGCCGTAAGTTTTCTTGATGGCATCCTTGATGTCCTTGATAGCTTTTTCTTTGCTTATGATGCCGGAAATCAGGAAAAAGGCGGTCTGCATGATCATATTGATCCGGCCGCCCAGGCCTATGGCTTCAGCCAGGGAAATGGCATCTATGATGTAGAACTTGGCATTTTTGTCAAGCAGTTGTTTCTGTATAGAAGCAGGAAGATGTTTCCAGACCTCGTCCTTGCTGTAACTGGTAGTCAGCAGGAAGGTGCCTCCCTCCTCAAGGTTTTCGAGTATGTCGTACTTGTCCAGGAAGGTAAAGTTGTGACAGGCAATAAAGTTGGCTTTGTTGATCAGGTAAGGGGCCAGGACCTGGTTCTTGCCGAAGCGGAGATGGCTTATAGTTACCGAACCTGCTTTCTTGGAGTCGTAGACAAAGTATCCCTGGGCCGCGTTATCGGTTTCCGTGCCGATGATCTTGATACTGTTTTTGTTGGCGCCTACCGTACCGTCGGAGCCAAGACCAAAGAACATGGCCCTGAAGACGTCCTTGCTTTCAATGTTGAAACTTGGGTCGTAATCCAGGCTGGTGAAGGAGACATCGTCGTCAGGACCCACGCAGAAATGGTTTTTGGGAGCCCAGGCCTCCATATTATCAAAGACCGCTTTGATCATGGCAGGGGTGAATTCGGCTGAACCGAGACCGTAACGGCCGGAGAGGATAGCCGGCTGGACTTTGTGGGATGCAATGGTTTCGGTTATAGCGGCGAGGATATCAAGGTAAAGAGGTTCACCAACGGACCCCGGTTCTTTGGTGCGGTCAAGCACAGTTATCTTTTTGACCGTGGCAGGCATGGCATTGACCATGGCCCTGGTATCAAATGGCCGGTAAAGGCGGACAATAACCAGCCCCACTTTTTTCCCCCGGGACACCAGATAGTCAATGGTTGCGGCGGCAGTTTCCGCGCCTGAACCCATCATTACGATAATATTTTCAGCGTCAGGGGAGCCGTGGTAGTCGAAAAGGTTATATCTACGGCCGGTCAGCCCGGCGAATTTGTCCATGGTTTCGGCGACAATGGCTGGTGTGGCTTTATAATACTTGTTTACCGTTTCCCGGCCGGTGAAGTATACATCAGGATTCTGGGCCGTACCCCTCATGCTGGGCCGGTCCGGGGTAAGACCCCGTTTCCGGTGTTGGATAATCAGGTCTTCATCAATCATCTCCCGCATATCATCATCAGAGAGCTGTTCTACCTTTTCGATCTCGTGGGAGGTTCGGAAGCCGTCAAAGAAGTGCATGAAGGGTATCCGCGATTTAAGAGAGGCCTGGGTGGCGATCAGGGACATGTCCTGGGATTCCTGCACATTCTGGGAACAGAGCATACCCCAGCCGGTCTGCCGGGCTGCCATGACATCACTGTGGTCTCCAAAGATCGAGAGCCCCTGGACTGCCAGAGAGCGGGCAGAGATGTGGAAAACCGTGGGGCTCAGTTCTCCGGCAATTTTGTACATATTGGGAATCATGAGGAGAAGGCCCTGGGAAGCGGTAAAGGTGGTGCAGATAGAACCGGTGGTTAAAGAACCATGCAGGGCACCGGCAACCCCGCCTTCTGACTGCATTTGAGAGACATGGGGTACTGATCCCCATATATTTTTTTGACCGGCGGCAGCCTTGGCATCAGCCTCGGCAGCCATAGGGGAAGAGGGAGTTATGGGATAGATAGTTATAATTTCACTTGTTGAGTACGCGACATGGGTGCAGGCCTGGTTACCATCAATGGTGCTGATTTTTCGGGACATAACTTCTCCTTCTTTCACTTCAGGTTGTTTTTGTATATTTATATATTAAAATTATCGGGAATATAGTTACCAGGGACAACCGTAATATATATAGTTCAACTTTTTGACTTGATAAAATTGTTATGATGCCAAATGGTTAGATAATATTTTAATGTTTCGAAAATTTTATCCGGCCTTGGCCAAGTATGAACTTGCAAATTTTATTTGTGTTATATTGTATGGTAGTCCAAGTCAAAAAGCGGAGTATATAAACTATATATTGAAAACAATTAATAATAGTATTCTAATTAAAAAGATCAATTCGTGCCACCATTTCCTGCTTGAAAATTGCCTAAAGTACTTTCTTTTCATATGCTCATTGAAACCGGCTGGAATAGATTGCTATCTCAAGGTCTGCCGGGTAAGGATGATCTTAAGGCCTTGGACAGGGCTGATGCAGTTATTCTTCCCCAGGGATGCAGAAAGGAACTGTACATGCTGGCCAGAGAGCATTGCTGTTATGTTTTTCCCAATTACGGGGTTCGTTTCCAGTATCCCGGTAAGACCGGGCAGTCCCGGCTTTTTTCTGAGTTGATGACTCCCAGTCCGGAACAAATAGTACTGGAAGAGGACACGGCTTATTCTGCCGGTTCTCTGCCTTTTTCTTATCCTTTTGTGATAAAAGGTGCCTGGGGAGGAGCAGGTAATAATGTTATTTTAGTCAAAAATAAAGAGGAATTTGAGGCAAGCAGGGGGAAGATTTATGCCTGGATAAAGAACGGTGGTTGCCTGGCTCAGGAGTATGTACCCGCCGGAGGCAAAAGTCTTAGAGTAGTTGTAATTGGGCGCAAGTTTTATTCCTATTGGCGTATTAATCAACAAGGGGGATTTTATTCCAATCTTTCCAAGGGAGCTGTAGTCTGTAATAATTCCTTTAAAAACCTGGAGAATAAGGCTATAGACGAGCTACGCCTTTTTTGCCGGGCTACCGGCATAAACCTGGCGGGTTTTGATTTTCTTTTTTCCGTCGAAGAGAATGATCCCCGGCCTCTTCTTCTGGAGATCAATTATTGTTTTGGCACCCGGGGACTGGGTGGCCCGGACCTGTTTCTTGGATTGCTGGAAAAAGGGATCAGGGAATGGCTTGCTGAACTGTTTTGAGGGTCTGTTGTTAGTTGATTTTCAAGCTTTTCTGCGGTCATATCCTGACCTGCGTTCTTTTCTGGAAGTCAGGTTGACGATAATTCCATCATTAACCGACCGGCGCCTGTCCCTGGTGGCTTTTCTTCGACCGGCTTTGCCGCCTTTAAGAAAAGAGGGCCTTTTTTTGGGCTTATTTTGAAGAAAAGAGGAGATATTTTCTATAAAGGGAATCATGATCAGTTTTTATAATCAGAGCTTTGTTTGTCAGGCTAGAACTTGGTTTTACTAGTCTTATCGGCACCAGGAGAAAAAAGTTTAATTTGGGCGCCAATCTGGCAAAGTTAATCATGATTTGGGATCTTTTCTGAGCAGATGTTTCTATGTTGGTCTTTAAAATTATTCTTATTGCCTGTACTGTTATTGCCGTGGTATCGGTTGTCTGGGGTTCTCTAAAAACCGGGATTGTCCCGATGCCCAGCTCTAGAAAAGCCCTGCAGGCAATACTGGCATCTGCGGAGGTTAAAGGAGAAGGACAGATAATAGATCTGGGGTCAGGATGGGGGACACTTACTACAGCTCTTGCCAGAAAGTATCCGGGACGTCAGGTAATTGGTTATGAACTGTCATTTGTGCCCTGGCTGGTTTCACTTGGACTCAAGCATGTTTTTTGCCTGAGAAATCTTTCTGTTTATTACAGGGATTTTCTTGATGCTGATCTGTCAAAAGCGGCCCTGCTTTTTTGCTATCTTTCCCCGGAGGGCATGTTTCTTCTCCAGAAAAAAATTGAAGAAGAGCAGCTCGAGGACTTTGTTATAGTAAGTAATACGTTTGCCATGGCTTCATATCAACCGGAAAGAGTTATTCGGCTGGGAGACATTTACAGGACGCCGGTTTATGTTTATCGGTTTTTTCCTAAATATTTAGATAGTTTAAACTCAACTTGCCGACTTAAGAAAAACAGCAGGATTTTATGAGGTTGGCATGTCTATTCAGGAACGGCTTCGTGTTTGAGTGGCTCTAAGGCTCGCTTCACTAAAATTTCAAAACTCGCTCGTACCTCGCTCAGGCAGTTGAAATTTTTAGCGTTTCGCTTCGCCAAAAGCCACTAACAAACACTGCACAATGTTCCTGAATAGACATCTCCACCGCTAAGACCACTGTCTGACACGGGAAATTTTCACGTTATATCATATAAATAAATTAAGGGTACCTTGAAAAATTGGGGAACAACCCTTTTCTGTCATTCCCGCGCAGGCGGGAATCCAGTAATCCCATATGTCTCTGGATCCCGGTGCCTGTCCTGGACCCCGATCCGGGATTCACCGGGATGACGATTAGGGCAATTTTTCAAGGCAACCTTATAAGTCGGAAAGTTGAGGTTTAAAAATTAGCAGGTGAGGAGAAGCCTTTAGTGTTTTAACAGAAAGGAATTTGACCTAATATTGATTGATCAGCAGTGAAAACAATGGATGAAAACAGCAACCGTGTCGAACCGGTAGTTTTTGATAATGTATGGATACCCATGTCAGACGGCTGTTCCCTGGCCGCTAAAATCTGGTTGCCCCCGGAGGCCGAGCAGAAGCCGGTTCCGGCCATTTTGGAGTATATTCCCTATAGAAAGCGGGATCATAAGGCAATGCGTGATGCCCAGAGCCACGGTTTTTTTGCCAGCCATGCCTATGCCGGAGTAAGAGTAGACATCAGGGGCAGTGGTGATTCTGAAGGGGTACTCTATGATGAATATCTTCAGCAGGAGCTGAGTGACGGGCTGGAGATCCTGAAATGGATAGCCAGCCAGCCCTGGTGCAACGGCAGAATAGGCATGTTCGGTATCTCCTGGGGTGGATTTAACGGTTTACAGATCGCGGCCCTTCAGCCTCCAGAACTGGGTGCTGTTATCTCAGTATCTTCCTCAGACGATCGTTATGCCGATGATGTTCATTATATGGGGGGGTGTCTGCTTACCGATAATCTTTCCTGGGCTTCCACTATGTTCGGTTTTAATTCCTGCCCTCCTGATCCCCAGGTGGTCGGAGAAAGATGGCGGCAGATGTGGCTTGATCGTCTGGAGGGCAGTGGGCTCTGGATAAGAAAGTGGCTGGAGCACCAGCGGCGGGATGACTTCTGGAAGCACGGTTCAATTTGTGAAGACTACAGTGCTATCAAGGTACCGGTAATGTTGGTCAGCGGTTGGGTTGACGGTTATTCCAATACGGTATTCCGTTTGCTTGAAAATTTGAAAGTGCCGTGCCGGGGTCTGGTCGGCCCCTGGGGCCATAAGTATCCTCACCTCGGTGGACCAGGGCCGACCATAGATTTTCTTGGAGAATGTCTGCGCTGGTGGGATCATTGGTTAAAAGGAATAGATCGCGGTGTGGAAAAAGATCCCATGTTACGGGCCTGGATGCAGGATACGGTGAATCCCCTCCTTCCTGAAAGGCCGGGGCGCTGGGTGGCGGAAGACAGGTGGCCTTCGGCCCGTATAAAGGAGAGGGAGTTTTTTATCAGCAGGCGTCTTTTGGTCCCCAATGAAGGGCAGGAGATAGAAAGTGAGGAGCTCAGTATTCAAAGTCCTTTGAATGTTGGTCTTTTTGCCGGCAAGTGGTGTTCATACGCCGAGGATACCGATTTGCCCTGGGATCAGAGGGAAGAAGACGGAGGGGCCTTGATCTTTGATACCGAGCCTCTGGCTGAAGATCTGGAAATTCTGGGAAATGTCAAGGTTGACCTGGAATTAAGTGTTGACAAGCCTGTTGCCATGGTCGCCGTTCGCCTGTCCGACGTTGCTCCCAATGACCGGGCTACCAGGGTAACCTTCGGCATATTGAATCTGACACATTACAAGAGTCATGAAGAACCTGTTATATTGGAACCGGGCCGCAGGTATCAGGTCAGGGTCCAGTTAAACTATGTAGGGCAGTGTTTCCCGGCCGGTCACCGTATTCGTCTCGGCATCTCAAGTTCTTACTGGCCGCTGGCCTGGCCCCCTCCGGAACCTGTACGGCAGATCATTTATACCGGGGGCTGCTGTCTGCGCTTACCGGTTCGTCCTTTCCGGCCTGAGGACCAAAACTTGAGGGATCTGGGCCGTCCCCGGGAGGGACCCGGACTTACTACCACCCTGCTGGCCCCGTCTGAACGGGAATGGACTGTTACGCATAATCTGGCCAGCAATGAAGTAGTCTTGAATGTGATTAATAATGATGCCAAAGTCCATCTTGATGAGATTGGTATTACCTTTGGTCGCAAAGTAAGGGAGAAGTACGGTTATTTCAATAACCGGTATGACACCTTACGCGGTGAAGCGGTGCATGAGCGGCTTTTTGAACGGGGAGACTGGCAGCTTTATACCATCACCAGGACGGTTCTTACTTCAACCAGGACCCATTTCCTGATCCGGGCTACCCTTGATGCCTACGAGGGAGACGTCCGTTTTTACAGTAAAACCTGGGATGAGTCTGTTCCCCGTGACTATTTGTAAGTTGAAATAAGTTTATTCAGGAGAACCTTAATGGCGAAAAAGAATATCTTTATTGTAGGTTATGATGATTACAATGCAAAAGCGCTGAATAGATTATTCAGTAATTCACCTTCTCAGGCAGTAGAGTGCGAGTTTCATCCGCTCCTTTACATCAAAGAAATACGGAATATGGAAGGCTATGATATAGAGGCCCTGATTGACAAGGCAACCAGGGTAATGGAAAATTTTCAGGGAACGGTAGACGGAGTAGCTTGTTACTATGATTTTCCCTGCACAAGCCTTGTCCCTATTCTGGCCCGGAAATTCGGTCTGCCGGGTGCCAGTCTGGAAGCTGTTATGAAGTGTGAAAACAAGTACTGGAGCCGCCTGGAGCAGAAAAAAGTTGTTGCCGAGCATATCCCTCAGTTCCGGATATTTGATCCTTTTGATGAGGAGGCCTATAGCAAG
The DNA here is from genome assembly GCA_046497465.1 of Desulfobia sp. GTDB lineage: Bacteria > Desulfobacterota > Desulfobulbia > Desulfobulbales > SURF-16 > JAWLDV01. The sequence continues at coordinate 32,412 of JAWOFO010000012.1, read as the reverse complement.
GTGGATCTTTTACCGCCTTTCTGGATCAAGCCCATAAAATCTTTCAGGTCATTTTTGGCCTTTCAGATTAACAGCTGCCATCAGTTTGCGGAGGTAATGTCTGTCTGCCGTGAGAAAATAGGCTTAATGGCTGAGCCTTTTCATTACCTGATGGAGAACTTTGATATGCCCCAGGAGATTTCTCAGATATCGGATAGTTTTATCGCCGAATCTTCCATTGGCGGATCTCAGTGTACCTTGGAGGGCTATGTCTATGATGGTCAGGTGACTGTTTATGGAGTTGTCGATTCCCTGCGAGAGCAGAATATCAGCTCTTTTTCCCGTTATCAGTATCCCTCATTTCTCCCCTTGGAGATCCAGCATCGGATGATGGATCTGGCCCGTCTGGTTGTGACTCAGATCGGCCTGGACAACTCTCCCTTTAATATTGAGTTTTTTTATGATCAGACCTCGGATCAGATCTGGCTGTTGGAAATTAATCCCCGTCTCTCCCAGTCGCATTCCGATATTTTTGAGATGGTCCACGGGGTTTCTCATTTTTCTGTGATGGCGGATCTTGCCTTGGGCCGCAAACCCAAGCCCATGGAACGCAGGGGCAGGTTCAACCTGGGCGCCCACTTTATGTTGAGAACTTCTGAAAGCGGCCGGATTACCCGGGTACCCAGTGAACAGGCCATCGAGAAATTAAAACAGCGCCAGCCCGGCACCGATGTTATAATCAAGGTCAGACCTGGTCAGCACCTCAGCGATCTGCAGGGCCAGGATATGTACAGTTATGAGATAGCCAGTGTTTATATCGGCGGCCGGGATCAAAGTGATATTCTTGATAAGTATGATGAGGCTCTTACTGCTTTGCAATTCGATATCGAGAAGGATGAGGAAATGGTTGTGGCCTGAAATTTTTTAAAGTTGTCAGTATTGGCGACGCCTTGCAGAAAGGGACGGGCTAAATTTACCTTGTTGCTAAACCTCATGTTGTGTTAGATTGCCGGATGTTTTATTTGTGAGAGCAAGGAGCGTCCCGAAGCCGGTAAAGATTTTAAGATCAACCTTAAACCTTAAATCTTAAACCTCATTTATGCATTACCTATGTGGTTGATACTTTTTATCTATCTCTTCATAAGAGGTTTGGAATACACCGTCAGCCTGGTAAACCGGCACCATCTTGACAGGTATGGAGGATTTATTCCCCAGGGCTTCGAGGGTTGGCTGGATAAGGATACCCTGGCCACTATGCGCGATTACAGCCTGGAAAACAGCCGTCTGGAGATGTTATCCTACGTTATTAATACTCTGCTTGTAGTCTTATTTGTATTTGGAGGTGTTCTGGACTGGTATAATTCTTTTCTGGTCGAGCAGGGCTGGTCGTTCTATCAGACCGGGACAGTTTTTTTCCTTCTGCTGGTCTATGCTTCTATTATTATCCAGGTCCCTTTTGATCTTTACAGTAACTTCAGGATAGAGGAAAAGTACGGCTTCAACAAACAGACTTTCAGGCTCTGGCTGCTTGATACCCTTAAGGGTTTATTGCTTACCACCATAATCACAGTCCTGGTTCTTCTCATTATTTTCTGGTTGATTAGAATAACTCCAACCTGGTGGTGGCTGGTGGTCTGGTTGTTCATGTTGTTTTTTAAGTTGTTCATGCTTTTTATTTCACCTCATGTCCTTGAACCCCTGTTTAATAAATTCAGGCCGGTAGAAGACGAAGACCTGGTTGGCAGTATAAAAGAATTGATGGCCAGGGCGGGTCTTACCATTAACAGGGTTTTTGTCATGGACGCCTCCAGACGCAGTGGCCATGGTAATGCCTATTTCAGCGGTATAGGGCGGGTTAAAAGGATTGTCCTCTATGACACCCTGCTGGAGAAAAACACCAGGGAAGAGATCCTGGCGATTCTGGCCCATGAGGCAGGACACTGGAAAAAAAAACATATCGCCAAACGGCTGATTATAACTGAAGCCCTGTCCCTGCCGGTTTTTTTTCTTGTCTGGTGGTTGGTCCAGGGTGACTATTTGACCGGGGTTTTTAATATCTCCCAGCCGACCCTGTTTGTTAAACTGCTGTTGATCAGTTTTTGCCTGATGCTGGTTATTTTTCCTTTCAAACCCCTTTTTGCCTGGTTCTCCAGAAAGCATGAATGGGAGGCTGACCGGTTCGGAGTGGAACTCTCCGATTCACCCAAGGCCCTGACCCGGGCCCTGATAAAGCTGGGACGCGACAATTTGGCTAATCTTCATCCCCATCCCTGGTACATCGCTTTATACTACAGTCATCCCCCGCTTTCCCACCGGGTGAAAAGACTTTTGCAGGGGTAAAGGAGGTCAAAAGACAGCTTGGAGCAGCTGTAAGAAGCCCCAGCCCTCAGGCTATGAGGGATTTACGAATTATGGACTATAAAGCGGGAAATGAAAACTGAGAAAGACAAGGAAGGTGTTGTCGGAGTATTTGACCGCCGGGCCGAGGAGTATGACCATTGGTTTGAAAACAGCCTCCTTTTTGACATAGAACTCTCCGGCCTGCAGGATCTGGAGACAGAATTCGGCCATCCGGGACTGGAAATAGGGGTGGGGCCGGGAAGGTTTGCCCGGGAACTGTTGATTGATTACGGGCTTGATCCGGCTTTTACTCCTCTTCTTATGGCCAATAAGCGCGGAGTGAAAACTGTTCAGGCCAGAGGTGAATTTTTACCTTTTGCCTCCGGTTCTATGGCTGCTGTTTTTATTTTGTTTACCCTCTGCTTTCTTGCCGCCCCTTTTAAGGTCCTGGAAGAGAGTTACCGGGTCCTGGGCCTTCACGGTCATTTAATCTTGGGTATTATCCCGTCTTCCGGTCCCTGGGGTCAATACCTACAGGCCAAAAAAGAGAAGAGCCATCCTTTTTATAGATATGCCTCTTTTTATGAGGGGAGTTATTGGCAGAACATCCTGGCGGATTTTCCTTTTTTAATGGTTGAGGGCCGTTCTACTCTTTTTCAGCCCCCTGACCAATTGACCGGTCCGGAGTCTTCCAGGCCGGGAATTTGGCGGCAGGCTGGTTTTCAAATAACGGTCTGGGAAAAAACTAAAACTTGACAGGACGGGTGTTGAGGGTATAGGAATCAGCATGAAGTTAATATGCGAGAAGTATAAGGAGGAGTTAGAGCCGGGAAATATTCGTTGTCCTCATCCTGATGATTATTGTAAATGGCGTGAGTCCTGCATTGTCTGTTTCAGGTGGAAAGAAGAACAGAAATTTCATAAAAAACATAAAAAAGAAAAAGAACAGAAAAAAGAATAATGGTTGATCTTAATTTTGACAAAGGAGGAGGGCTTCTGCCGGCTATAGTTCAGGATTTTGATTCCGGTGAAGTGCTTATGCTTGCCTATATAAACGAAGAAACCTGGCAGAAGACTCTGGAAAGCGGTAAGGCCCATTACTGGAGCCGTTCCCGCAACAAGATCTGGCTTAAGGGAGAATCTTCCAACAATGTTCAGCTTGTTAAGGATATTCTGGTTGACTGTGATGAAGATACGGTAGTGTTCAAGGTAGAGCAACTGGGAGGTGCGGCCTGCCACAAAGGTTACCGCAGCTGTTTTTTCAGGCGGGCTGACAGAGATGGATTGACTATTAAGGACGAGATGGTTTTTGATCCTGCAGAGGTATATAAAAAATGAAGAAGTTAAGACTGGGCGTCCCTAAAGGCAGTCTGGAAAAGGCAACTATCAGACTTCTGGAAAGGTCGGGCTGGCAGATTAAAATATCTTCTCGTAATTATTTTCCGGAAGTGGATGACGAGGAGTTGTTCTGTTCCATCTGCCGTCCCCAGGAGATGTCTCGTTATATAGAGAGCGGTGTTCTTGACGCCGGTATAACCGGACGGGACTGGACCCTGGAGAACGGTTCAGACGTAGTGGAGGTCGAGGATCTGATATATTCCAAAGACAGCCGTAGACCTACCCGCTGGGTGCTGGCTGTTCCGGCTGATTCTGAAATTAAATGCCTCGAAGACCTCAATGGCAAGAAAATCGCTACGGAAATGGTTAATTTTACCAGACGTTATTTTGCTGAAAGAAATATCAAGGTTGATATTGAATTTTCCTGGGGTGCTACAGAGGCAAAGGTGGTTTCCGGTTTAGCCGATGCGATTGTTGAAGTAACCGAGACCGAAAACACGATCCGGGCCCATGACTTGAAAATTATCCAGGAGTTAATGACTTCAAATCCCCAGTTTATCGCCAATAAAGAGGCCTGGCAGGATCCCTGGAAAAGGGCCAGGATTGAGAATATTGCCATGTTGATGCAGGGGGCCCTGCGGGCCGATAAGATTGTGGGTCTTAAGATGAATGTCCCGGAAGAGAGGCTCCAGGCGGTTACCGGGCTCCTGCCCAGCATGAACAGTCCGACAATATCCCCGCTTTATGATAAGAAATGGTTTTCTCTGGAGACAGTTATCCCGGAACATAAGGTGAGAGTGCTTGTTCCGGCCCTTTTAAGGGAGGGGGCTGAGGGAATTGTTGAGTACTCTTTGAATAAGGTCATTTGAGAGCCAAGGGGACTTTTCCACTTAATTGGACCGATTAAATCTGCACAAAGTTAATTTTTTAAAAAGCGTGTACAATCTGGCTGATCTTCCCGAGGAGGGTTATCCTGAGGTTGCCTTTGCCGGACGATCCAACGTTGGTAAATCCAGCCTTATCAATAAACTGGTGGGTTCCAAAAAACTGGTCAAAACAAGTTCCCAGCCGGGTAAAACCAGGTGCCTGAACTTTTTTGAGGCCGGTCAGGTGTACCTGGTTGATCTCCCTGGTTATGGTTATGCCAAGGTACCTAAAAAGATGCAGGAGGAATGGCAGAGGCTTATCACCTCTTATCTCTCTACCAGGCGTTCACTGCGCCTGTTAGTGGTTATCGTTGATATCCGTCATGAGGCCAAGGTCCTGGATATAGATCTCCTTGACTGGCTGACGGAAGAGGGGATTCCTTTTGTTGTAGTTTATACCAAATCTGATAAACTGTCCGTAAACAAGAAGAACAGGCAGGCGGCGATCCTTGATAAAGGACTGGGAATAACTGTTGAAGATAGAGTTATATTTTCTGTTATGACCGGGGAAGGCAGGGAAAAACTTGTATCATTTCTTGATTTTGCCGTCAGTTAGTGTTTTATTTGTCATTATGAGAGGGGATAAGAATTGTGAAAATCATTGATTCAACTTTCCGGACTGATTTATCTGGTATGATATAACATGCAAATTTTTTAGTGAGACAAGGGGTACTTGACGGCTGGTATGTTTATTCAGGAACATTGTGCAGTGTTTGTTAGTAGTTCTTGGCGAAACGAAACGTTTAGAATTTCAACTGTTGACCGTACCTCCGGTACGTCATGGCAAGGAAAATGACGAATCATCCATTTGAGCGAGGCACGAGCGGGTTTTGAAATTTTAGTGAAGCGAGCCTTGAGAGTACTCAAACACGAAGCCGTTTCTGAATGGCTATACCAACCGTCTGAAATCATGATAGTTTTCTCAAGTCGGAAAGTTGAAATAAGTATAATTGATAATTCAGGTGATTAAACATGTATGGAAGAGAGTAATGAAAAGATAAAAGTTAGGGGGTGATATTATGTCAAAGCCGCAGTCATTTAAATGTTGGGATATTACGCAATGCCAGAACAGGAGGAGCTGTCCGGTTAGTAGATATGAGGATAAACCCTGTTGGGAAGTTGCCAGGGAGATGATGAACTATCAGTCGACCTTAAACGTGTGTGAAGACTGTTTTGTTTATATAGCCTTGTCTGGCAAAAACAACTCTTCTCTGACTGAAGATGAGATTAATCATATCTGGGAGCAGAAAAGGCTTCGCAACATGCCTTCTGAATATTTATCCCCCTACTCGGAAGGGATGGAAGCAGTTCAGGGAGTTATGAATTACGAATGAAGATGATAGGTTACCTGATTTCAATTTAGCTTGAGTCTGATTTCAGGACCGCCAGGAAAGCTTTCTGGGGAATTTCTACATTGCCGACAGTTTTCATTTTCTTTTTGCCTGCTTTCTGTTTTTCGAGGAGCTTGCGTTTCCTGGTAATATCTCCGCCGTAGCATTTGGCGGTCACGTCTTTGCGCAGGGCAGGTACAGTGGCCCTGGAAATAATGGTGCCCCCAATTGCCCCCTGGATAGCAATTTTGAACATCTGGCGGGGGATTTTCTCTTTCAGTTTTTCACAGACATGTAAGCCGCGTTCTCTGGCTTTAGAGCGGTGAACCAGCTGGGAAAGGGCCCCCAGTTTTTCCCCGTTTACCAGCATATCCAGTTTAACCAGATCTGTCTGCCGGTAATCCAGCATGTCATAATCAAAAGAACCATATCCCTGAGTGATGGACTTGAGTTTATCATAGAAGTCATAAATCACCTCAGCCAGCGGTAATTCGCAAGTAAATTCTATTCTGCCCTGCATTGGATAGTGGTAACTTGTATTCACTCCTCTCCGTTCCATACAGAGATTCATCACTATTCCCATATATTTTTCCGGAATGTGTATGGTAGCCTTGATAAAGGGTTCTTCTGTCCTTTCGATATTAGCCGGTTCCGGATAATAGGAGGGGTTATCCACCTCTATCATCTCACCGTCAGTGAGGTAACAGTGATAGTTTACCGATGGGACGGTAATTATGAGTGATATGTCAAATTCTCTTTCCAATCTTTCCTGGATTACTTCCATGTGAAGCAGACCCAGGAAACCGCAGCGGAAACCGAAACCGAGGGCGGCTGAGGAATCTTTTTGAAAGGTGAGGGATGCGTCGTTTAAAGAAAGTTTCTCCAGGGCATTTGTCAGGTTTTCATAATTTTCTGCCGAGACCGGATAAATTGAAGAAAACACCATTGGCAACGCTTCTTTAAAGCCGGGTAGGGCCCGGGAACATGGTTTATCCTTCAATGTTACCGTGTCACCCACTTTGGCATCGGTTACCCTTTTTATTCCGGCCAGGATATAGCCGACCTGACCGGCAGCGAGTTCTTTTTGTTTTTGCCGTTTAAGATGAAAAACGCCAACCTCTTCAACTTTATGGGTTGTCTGATTATGCAGGAATTTGATGGTGTCACCGGATTTGACCCGGCCATTGAATATTCTGCAGGAGACAATGGTGCCCTGGTAAGGATCGTATGTGGCATCAAAGATGAGGGCTTCCAGGGGTGCCTCCGGGTCACCTTCCGGCGGCGGCAGATAGTTGACTATAGCCTCTAATATTTCTTCCGTACCTTCGCCGGTTTTGGCTGAGCACATCTGAATGGTTTTCGCCTCAAGCCCCAGGTCTTCTTCTATCTGCAGGGCTAACCTCTCAGGATCGGCAGCCGGTAAATCTATCTTGTTAATGACCGGGATAATCTCAAGTTCGTTTTCCATGGCAAGGTAAAGGTTTGCCAGAGTCTGTGCCTCCACGCCCTGAGCTGCATCGATGAGGAGCAGGGTGCCTTCGCAGGAAGCAAGAGATCTGGATACCTCGTAGCTGAAATCGACATGGCCGGGAGTGTCCACCAGGTTAAGTGTATAATTCCTGCCGTCTGCTGTTTTGTATGGAAGTGATATCGTCTGGCTTTTTATGGTTATACCGCGTTCTTTTTCAATGTCCATGGTATCCAGGAGCTGGTCGGTAAACTCCCGGTCACTGACCAGCCGGCATTTCTGGATAAATCGGTCGGCAAGTGTTGATTTGCCATGGTCTATATGAGCTATTATGCTGAAATTACGTATGTTATTTATTTTCATTGTTGATGGGTAATTAACCTCTCTAGTAATATCTGGCATGAAGTAGTAAAATAGGTTATAATATTCTATTTTTAATTAAACAGCAAGAGAGGGGTTAAGGTGTCAGGACCACAAGGAGAAAGTCATATACACCCTGCTTCTTATGCCCTGAACCCTGAACCCTGAACCCTGAACCCTATAAATGTCTGTAAAGAAAAAAGGCGCCTTGTCTGACAAAAAGGAAAAACATCAAGAAAGGCCGATTGATGGTCTGGAGCCTTTGCAAGATTACAATAATCTGCCTGTAGTCAGCCAGCCGGGCCTGCATCACTATCTTCGGGAGATTAGTCATCATAAGTTACTTAGTCGAGAAGAGACCAAAGAACTGGCTATTCGTGTCAGGGAAAATAACGATCCTGACGCTGCCTACCAACTGGCCACTTCAAATTTAAGACTGGTGGTCAAGGTTGCCATGGATTTTCAGAAATACTGGATGCACAATTTTCTTGATCTGATTCAGGAGGGAAATGTGGGCCTGATCCAGGCTGTGAAAAAGTTTGATCCTTATCGTGGTGTTAAGTTTTCTTATTATGCCGCCTACTGGATAAGGGCCTATATCCTTAAATTTATAATGGATAACTGGAGGCTGGTAAAGATTGGCACTACTCAGGCCCAGAGGAAGCTTTTTTTTAGTCTTAATAAGGAGAAAAAACTACTCGAAGCCAATGGCTTTAAGCCTGAGACAAAACTTTTGGCTGAACGTCTCGGGGTTAAAGAATCCGAAGTAATTGAAATAGGGCAGCGTATGGATTCCTGGGATCTCTCCCTGGAAAGTCCGGTCCGTGAGGGATCTGATGATGAACAGAAAAATTTTATCTCCGGGGAAGGGCTTACCGTGGAGGAAGTCGTTGCCGGCGACGAATTAAAGGAACATCTCAATACCACTCTTGATTCTTTGAAAAAATATTTGAACGAGAAAGAACTCAAGATCCTTTCAGACAGGCTCTTAAGTGATGAACCTCTTACCCTGCAGGATATTGCCGATTATTTCCATATTTCCCGGGAGAGGGTCAGGCAGATTGAAGGTAATGTTTTAAAAAAGATTAAAAAACATTTAGAAAATGAAATGCCTGATATCCAGGAATATATGATTGATTAGTCCATTAAATCTCAACCCTTAACCAATTATTGACTTATGAATGTACCACTGCTTGATTTGGGCGTTCAGCTCCAGGAGTTGCGCCAGGAAATAATTGATGCCGTCATAACTAATGTAGATTCCACCAGATATATCCTGGGACCCGAGGTGGAAAGACTGGAAGAAAATATAAGCAATTACTGTGATACGTCTTATGGGGTCGGGGTTTCTAGCGGTACCGATGCCCTCTTGTCCAGTTTAATGGCTTTGGGGGTAGGGCAGGGGGATAAGGTTATTACCAGTCCATATACTTTTTTTGCCACCATGGGCTCGATCCTGCGCCTGGGAGCTGAACCGGTTTTTGCTGATATAGATCCGGTCACCTTTAATATTGATCCGGCCGGAGTTGAGGAAATACTGGCTGATTCCGCCCTCAGAAAGAGGATCAAGGCTATTGTTCCTGTTCACCTTTTTGGTCAGTGTGCCGATATGGAACCTCTGCTGAAGTTGGCGAGACTATACGATATTGCTGTTCTGGAGGATGCCGCCCAGGCAATCGGGGCCTTATATCCCGATCGAACCGATAGCGGCGCCTACTGGAAAAGGGCCGGCAGTATGGGAGATGCCGGCTGTTTCTCTTTTTTCCCGAGTAAAAACCTTGGTTGTATGGGGGATGGCGGTATGATAGTGACCAATGATTCGAGCCTGGCTGAAGAACTGCGTGCTCTGAGGGTTCACGGAGGGCTAACCAGGTATCATCATTCTATAATCGGCGGTAATTTTCGATTAGACGCCATACAGGCTGCAATCCTGAATGTTAAACTCAAGCAGCTTCCTGTCTGGCATAAGGCACGGCGGGCCAATGCCGGCCGCTATCGGCAACTGTTCCAGGATACCGCCCTGCCCGGCTCTGGTCATATCAAGCTTCCTGAGGCTGTATATGAGGAACAGTCCCTGTCTGTAGGCATTGATGATTATCATGTTTTCAACCAATTTGTAATAAGGGCTGTCAAACGGGATAAATTAAGAGATTATCTTGTTTCTAAAGGTATCGGAGTGGCTATTTATTATCCAGTTCCTTTACATCAGCAAAAATGTGTTGCCCATCTTGATTCTTTTGATCAGCATTATCCTGAAGCGGAAAAGGCGGCTGCCGAGACCCTGGCTCTTCCTATTTACCCAGGACTTACTCCGGAGATGATCGAATATGTCGTTGACTGCATTAGAGGGTTTTATTCTGCTCAGGCTTGAGACCCATAAGTTCCGGCAAGAACTAAAATCAATAAATTCGTTAAAAGCTGTGGTCACCAGAGAACGGTCCAGAGGATCTTCGTGGCTTGGTATTTTTGTGCGGGAATAAAAAATAAACCTGTGATTGTCGGCATTGAGATCAGTATTATATGGTTTTGAATAGAATTATTTTTTTTCTCACTATCTGTAATGCCTTTATTGTCCCTGCTGTCTCCCATGCCGGAATAATGGAGCCTGCTCTGCCCGGGTCCGTGGTCCCGGATAGGATCGAATTACAATCAGGCTCAGAGGCACCCGGCTGGCTGTCTATCTGGAAGAAGGCGCGATCAACTGCCAGAGAAGGAGATTTCGCCGAAGCTGTTCGAGAGTATCAACGTTTGATAAGCCGGAAAGCGGATATTGGCGAAGCATATTGGGAGTTGGCTAAGATCAGAGTGGTTCAGGGTAATTATAATATGGCAGCCGATCTTTTAGAAGACATTTTGCCTGAGTATGAGCAACGTTTGGAAGTTTTGATTGTTATGGCCCAGGTCCAGGAAAAATTAGGGCACCGGGAGAGAGCCATAAGATTTTACAAAAAGGTTTTGAATATCGAGAAAGGCAACAAGTATGCTCTCAGTGGAATGTATCGATGCCTGATTGCCGAGAAAAAAGACAGGAATGCCTTACCCTATCTTAAAAAGTTATACGAGATGTGCGATCAGGATAGAAAGGTAGCTGGAATACTGGCTGGGTTTTATTTTGATCTGGGGTTTTATAAGAAAGCCCTGTCGGTACTCAGACCTCTTATTAGCAGTAAGTCTGCCACAAGTAAGGAGCTGCTGCTTGCTGCAAAATCTGAAGTTTTCCTGGGGAACAGGCATGAAGCCTCTGTCTATTGGAAGAAGCTGTTAAAGCTGGACGGCCTGAACAAGGAAGCCCGCCGCTGGTTGGCCGGTTATTATGAAGAAGAACAAAACTGGCTGGCTGCCCTTGGTCATTTGCTTGCCCTTTATGACATCCTGCCGGAAGACAAGAGTCTTTTTCTGCGGATAGCCCGTTGTTATCTCAGACTGAATGAACCTGAAAATGGACTCGAATTTGTCAAACTCTATCTCAACCATCGTCCCCACAGTAAGGAAGCCTTGCGTTTTCTGGTTAATATCAATGCTTCTCTGGGTAGAGAAGACCAGACACTTGCTGCACTTAACCGCTATTTTGCTGTAGAACCAGAGCCACCACCTGAAAAGCTGAGACAGGCTGCCCGTCTCTATGATGCCCGCGGGAGATATGAGGAGGCCATTCCTCTGTATAAGAAACTGATCAAGAATAATCCTGACGACAGCCGCTTGCTTAAGACCCTTGCTGAAGACCTCCTGGCCATAGGGGAAGATGAGGGGGCCCTGCATATTTTAAATCAGCTGGCGACAATTTCCTTTGACCGGGGAATATACCAGGCCATGGCCGATCTTCTGGAGAAGCTGGGCCGGCATGATGAACTGATTACGGTTTTGGAGAGACTCCATATCAAGAATCCTGATAATCCGGAGACTGTACTCAAACTTATTTCACTGTATATAAAAAAGAATGATAAAAAGAGGGCGAGGGCTTTATACAGGGAAATAGCAGATAAACTTCTGGCCTCACCCGGTCTACTAAGAAAACGTGGCCGGTTTGCGCTTATTTTGGGTTTGCAGAGGCATGGCCTGCAGGATTATTCGAGATTTCTGGAAATGCAGTATGACCGGGAGGTGTGTTTTAGCTGTACCATGCTAGCAGGTCGTCTGGGTCTTGTTTCTCAACTTAAGCGTTATACTGCTCTTTACCTGAGGAAAAGCACCGGCTTGAGTATCGGTGACAGGCATACTGTAGATAGAGATCTTCTTAAAGACCAGGTTTTGCGGGAGATAGGGGCGATTGATTATCTTGGCCTTGCCGAGGCTTGGAGAGAAGCTTTTCTTCATGATACCAGCAGGGCAATGTACCAGTTTATTATTGATAAGCCGGGGGTTTCCAGAAATGTTCGCTTTCGGGCTTTCTGTGGTTTGGCGGAACTTTATGGTCAGGAAGAGCGTGCCTATAAAACTGAAGAGGCCTACCGGATGGCAATGGCTGTTTCGGGCAACAGCTATCAGGTTATGGGTCGTCTTGTAGAGACATGCCTTAAGACCGGTAATTTTGAAAAAGCTGCAACCTGGCTTTCTCTCATGAGTTATGTGGACAGAGGCGAAGCCTCACGCTGGTACAGTTCCTTTCTGGCTGTAAAACTGGGTATTGCCAGAGGATCTTTTCATGATGCTGTTGCTAGGGGGGAGGTTCTGGTTAAAAAAATCGTTGAAGAGAGCGGTCCTGTCAGTAGGTATGGTATTGAAGGCAAGGATAACCGGGATCTACAGTTATTGGGTAGATTGAAAAAGTTATTGGCTGTTGCCTATATTTATCTTAAAGATTTTGAGCAGGCAGAAAAATTGATTGCTGAACTGGAGAGTACAGAACCGTTGTCTTTGCTTTCAGATACCCTGAAAATGATAATGGTTAAGGAGAGGGGGGGGGAGTATAGTGAGGCTTTTAACTCTTTAATGTCAGAAGCTGATTATGATTTGGGGCTTTTGGACAACCTTCATAATATATTAATCTCCCTGAAAGGGTTTGGTTTTGGACGACTCCAGAATGATTTTGCTGACCGGGTCAGGCATGCCATATTGCATAAGAATAAAGAGAATCTTGGGGCAGCAGTTCTGCTTTGCCGGTCGTCAATGGCAAAACAAGAGCACAAAAAAGCCCTGGTTTTATGCCGGGAGTTCTTAAGGCGTTTTCCTGGCAGTACACATATGCAGAGTCTTGCAGCTCTTCTGTATTATCGGCTTCACATGGAAGATCAGGCCTTGTCTTATTGCAATAAGGTACTTGATGAAAATAACCAAAGAGCTGAGATGCTGCTTCTTAAGGCCAGAATCGTATGGCGTTCTGACAGAGAGAAAGGTCTGGCAATAATTAAAAATTATCTCAAGGAATCAGCTGAAGAGCTGGTTAAGGCTGCTGCTGCCGAAAAAGGTCTTTCCCTGCCTTCCCGCCCGGAAAAGTCTTTCTGGAAGAAGTACAGGGACAGAATTATAAGGCCGGAGGAAAGCAGAAAGACATATCTTGATACAATCATGGCGCCTGATTTTTTGATAGGCTCGGAAAGAGAGGACATCTTTCCTGTTGTTTATCAGTATTATTCGCGTTATCGCTGGCAGCAACAGTTTACCGAGGAAGCCTATGCCAGGCAGGCGGTTATGAGGGGCAGATATTTCCGGGCCGCTTATCATTTTTCCAACCTGTTAGCTTATCAGAAATCTACCGATACTTCACTTCTTTTTGATCTGGCCCAGGTATATGGCAAGTTGAGAAGGCTTGAAGATGAAGCCCTTTTTTATAAACAGATTAAGAGAATTGATCCAGATTTTCCAGGTCTTTCTGAGCAGATCAAGAGAAATCAGCTTCAGTTAAGTCCCCGTTTCGCTTTGACCTACCGGTATCGACAAGAGGAAGGCTGGGATGGCTATAAGGCCATGAAGCGGAATGAGGGGGAAGCCAGTTCGCGGTTTGTATTCAGTCCCCGGGAACAATTAGAGATTTCTGCAGCTGATATTCGTTACGATCCTGTAGGAGAAGAGGGTGATTCTCTTTCCGCAAAACGCCTGTTCCTTTCTTCAAAAGGCAGTTTTTTTAGCAAGGCCGCTTTTAAGCTTGGGGCCGGCGTGGAGTTTCTCAATCATGATAACAGCAGTACTGGACTATTGCTATGTCAGATAGACCGGAAGTTTGCCGATGATTTTGTTGTAGGTTTAAGTTATGAGAGAGACGTTGTTACTGATACCTATGCCAGTCTGACAAGAAATGTGGTTGCAGATAATTGCCGCGCTTCCATTTCCTGGGATATTTATCCATTTTTCAGCGCTGGTGGAGATTATGGCCTGATCAGTTATTCTGATTCTAATGAGGTCGATGAGTATTCTTTCTGGACAAAGTACCATGTTTTTGGTAAACCCTCTTATCTGACTTTGACTTATCAGTACTCATTTAGGGATGCGGAAGAGCCTGAGATTAAATCAGGCCCAATGCTTCCGGATGGTTTTCGGGTTGATGACCATCCCTACTGGGCCCCTCAGGACTATTGGGAAAACAGTTTTTCCCTTAATTGGCAGCAATCGATCTCCCGGTTTTTTATGGAGCATGATTCTCCAAGTTATTATTGCGCCTCCTATACCATTGATTATGACGAGAGGGGACAGGTAAGGCAGACGGTAGAAGGCGGTATTTACTTGGAATGGGGACATCATCTTATCGGCAGGTCTTCTATTAAATACAGTGCCTCGGAAAATTACGATGTCCGGGAATTTTTATTGAAGGCCATCTACCGCTGGTAAATTATCAGGAAAGGGAAATTGCGGAAAGTTCCTTCAGCCTAACAGGCTATTGTGATGATAACCGTTTGAATAAACAAGACCAGGTTAAATAAGGGTAGAATTATGGTTGAACGTGTGCCAATGTCTAAAACGGGTCATAACAAACTCCGGGAGGAGCTGGTCCGTCTTGAGAGAAAAGATCGGATAGAGGTTATAGATGCTATAAAAGAGGCCAGAGGCCATGGCGACCTCAAAGAGAATGCCGAGTATCATGCTGCCAAGGAGCGACAGGGATATGTTGAATCACGGATCATGGAACTGAAAGATAAGTTGGGCAGAGCTGAAGTGATAGACTGTTCTCAAGTTGCCGGAGATAATGTAGTCTTTGGGGTCGCGGTGACTGTGATTGATATTGATACGGATGAAGAGATGAGCTATCAGTTGTTGGGTCCTGAAGAAGCAGATATAAAGCAGGGGACTGTTTCTGTATTATCTCCCTGGGGAAGGGCCATGCTTGGTAAAAAGCCAGGTGATGAGGTGCAGGTCAAGACGCCCGGAGGAGTACGTCAATTAGAGGTCATAGAGATTAATAAAGGTAAGATTGTCTGATAAAAATTATTTTTTGCTTAAACCTTTCAGAAAAATGGAACAGATCTGCTCAGCTGCTTCTTCCAGGGTATAGCGGGATTTGGCTTGCAGTATCCAATGACGGGCCATTTCATCAAGTGCCCCAAAATATGCTCTTTTGGCAATACCAGGGGCCACTTTTTTCCGGAATTGCCCTTTATCCTGTCCCTTAGCAATGATTTCTGAGATTATATCTATATATTCGGCAAATTTAGTTTTCCTGTACTCCTTAATGGAGCTTGTGCTCTGTCTGAGCTCCATCTGTAATACTTCAACAAGTTCTTTATTTTTTCTTAAGAGACTTAGATAGTGGTTGGCAAAGATGGCCAGCATTTTTTCCGGGTCTGACTCCTGATCTAGTAGATTTTTAACGTCAGAAATAATTTTTCCTATTTCTTCTTCAAAAAGAGAGAGGAGGATATCATATTTGTTGTTGAAATACAGGTAGATGGTGCCGTCAGCAACCCCTGCCTCTTTAGCGATATCAGCAATTCTGGCGTTGAAGAAGCCTTTACTGGCAAAGACTTTGATTGCAGCTTTGATGATTTTTTCGTGTTTATCAGCTGATTTCATTTGAATTTAATTTTTCTGCTTGTTTTAACTTGCTGTAAGATGGCCCACGTCTTGATTATATGTTTTTCAACTCAAAGACGGAAGCCCCGCGTTTTTTGTTATATTAATTTTAAGTTGTAAGGTTCAGATTCGATTTTTTAAATTAGATAGGTTACATTAAATGAATGAAGTATCATTCATTTAATGATAGGTTTTAGTCTCATTAATGTCAAGAAAAAACAGATTAAAGGAGTGGCTTTGCAATGCAGGTGCTGGTTGTCGGTTCCGGTGGTAGAGAGCATGCTTTAGTGTGGAAACTTTCCCGGAGCAGTAAAGTGGATAAGATTTTCTGTGCCCCGGGTAATGGAGGAATTGCCGGTCAGGCCAATTGTATTGATATCAGTGACCGGGATATCCCCAGGTTGCTCGGTTTTGTGGAAACAAACGCTATAGACCTGACTGTAGTTGGTCCTGAGGCCCCCTTGGTGGATGGTATTGTTGATGCTTTTACGGAAAGGGGAATGCGTATTTTCGGGCCTGGCAGGAAGGCGGCCCGCCTGGAAGGCAGTAAAGTGTTCAGCAAGGACCTTATGAAGAAATACGGCATTCCTACCGGGAAATACCTGATACGCAAAAGCCGGGAGGAGGCCTTTGCCGGTCTAAAATACATGGGGTTGCCCTTGGTTATCAAGGCTGACGGCCTGGCTGCCGGGAAAGGGGTGATTGTGGCTCACAGCGAGTCAGAGGCCCGGAAGGCGATTGATAAGATTATGGCTGACAGGGAATTCGGGGATGCGGGCAGGACTGTTGTACTGGAAGAGTTTATCAAAGGGCGGGAGGCTTCTTTTATCGTCTTTACTGATGGTAAAACGGTTCTGCCGTTACCCTCATCTCAGGATCACAAGGCAGCTTACGAAGGAGGCAGGGGGCCTAATACCGGGGGTATGGGAGCTTTCTCCCCGTCTCCTCTTATAGATGAAGTCCTGGAGCGGCGTATTCTTGACGAAATAATGATTCCCACAGTCCGGGCCCTGGCCAATGAAAATACCCCTTTCAAAGGCATACTTTATGCCGGGCTCATGATAGATGAGGGTAATCCAACTGTTCTGGAATACAACTGCCGTTTAGGAGATCCCGAGGCCCAGCCTCTTCTGATGCGACTGCAGAACGATCTGGTGGATATCTTTGAGGCGGTCATTGACGAACGTCTAAACGAGGTAAATCTGGAAATTGATCCCAGGCCTTCGGTCTGTGTGGTTATGGCCTCAGGAGGATATCCGGGCTCCTATGAAAAGGGGAAAAAGATCAGTGGCCTTGATCAGGTCACTGAACAGGAAGATGTTATTGTTTTTCATGCCGGCACTGCGATAAAAGACAAGGCTTTGGTTACCAACGGTGGCCGGGTTCTGGGTGTTACTGCTCTGGGAGGGGATTTAAATGAGGCGGTGGACAAGGCATATGATGTTGTTGGCGAGATTCACTGGCAGGGCTGTTATTTCCGTAAGGATATCGGCAGAAAAATTTCTTCTGAGCCGGAAAGTACGCCTCTTGTTGGTATAGTTATGGGCAGTGATTCTGATCTATCGTCTATGAATGCGGCCGTTGATTTTTTAAAATATATGGCTATACCTTATGAAATTTTAGTAGCTTCAGCCCATCGTACTCCCGGGCGCACAGCTTCTTATGCTGAAAATGCCAGAAAACGGGGCCTGCAGGTTATTATTGCCGGAGCAGGTCTGGCTGCCCATCTCGCCGGAGTTCTGGCCTCCCGCACTACTCTGCCGGTGATAGGTGTGCCCATGGAGGCCTCCGGCCTGAAAGGACTGGATGCCCTGCTTTCCACTGTACAGATGCCGCCGGGTATTCCTGTAGCCACTATGGGAATTGGTAAACCCGGAGCCCAAAATGCGGCCATCCTGGCTGCCCAGATACTTGCCTTATCTGATGAGGGACTGGAGGAGAAACTTGGCAATTATAAAGAGGAGATGGCCCGGCAGGTGGAGATGGCCGACAAGAATCTCCAGGTTTAAGGCCTTACATTGAATAAAGATAGAGTGGTTAAAGAGGCGGCTGAAATTATAAGGCGAGGAGGAGTGGCGGCCTTCCCCACCGAGACTTATTACGGGCTGGCAGTAGATCCTTTCAATTCCTGTGCTCTAGACAGGCTATTTCAGCTCAAGAACAGACCGGAGAAAAAACCGGTACCGCTTCTTATTTCCAATCTGGATCAGCTTAAGTTGTTGGTAGAAAAGATTCCTCCTGTTTTTCGCCCTCTTTTCGGGCTTTGGCCTGCCCCTCTGACTCTGGTTTTTAAAGCCCGGTCGACTCTCTCTTCCAGCCTCACCGCCGGCACCGGCACTGTCGGGGTCCGCATATCTCCTCACCCGCTGGCCGCTTCCCTGGTAAAACAGGTGGGCCGGCCGATTACCGCAACCAGCGCCAATCCTTCAGGGAGACAGCCGGCAACTGAGGCGGCAGTGGTAAAAGAGTACTTTGGCAGACGGCTTGATTATCTCCTGAAGGGTGGAACAACAACCGGAGGGGCACCTTCAACCCTGGTGGGATATAAGGATGATGAACTGGTGTTACTCAGAGAGGGGGTTCTATCTTTTGAAAGGCTGAAGGCATATGGATAAGGCTAAAAGGGGAAGGACTTGTTATCCCTTGAATTCGCTTATCAGAGCAGTAATGCTTTCTTTGGCATCTCCGAAAAGCATCCTGGTATTTTCACCAAAGAACAGCTCATTTTCAATACCTGCAAAACCGGGATTCATGGAACGCTTAAGAACGATAACATTTTTGGCCCTGTAAGCCTCGATTATGGGCATACCGTATATCGCACTTGATTCATCCTCAAGCGCAGCCGGATTTACCACGTCGTTGGCTCCAATCACCATAGCCACATCCACGGTATCCATCTTGGGGTTGATGTCATCCATTTCGATGAGCTGGTCATAAGGGACATTGGCCTCGGCCAGAAGGACGTTCATATGACCCGGCATCCTGCCGGCCACCGGATGAATAGCGTATTGTACTTCAGTACCGTTTTCTTCCAGCAGTTCGCCGAGTTCCCTGACCTGATGCTGGGCCTGGGCTACCGCCAGACCATAACCGGGAACAAAGACCACGCTATCAGCCGCCTCCAATATATAGTAAACATCCTCGGCACTGGCTGCCTTAACTTCACCATGCTGTTCCCTTCCGCCGGCCTTGCCCGAAACCGCTCCAAAACCGCTGAAAAGAACGTTGTTCAGGGAACGGTTCATGGCCTTGCACATGATTTTGGTCAGGATCAGTCCGGCAGCGCCGACCAGAGAACCAGCCACGATAAGAATGTTGTTATTGATAACAAAGCCGGCGGCACAGGCAGCAAGACCTGAATAGCTGTTAAGCAGGGCGATAACCACCGGCATATCAGCACCGCCGATGGGAATGACAAAGAGGATGCCGAAGACCAGGGCTATCATTATCAGGCCTAAAAGCCAGGGATACCCCGTTCCCGGATCCTGGGCGAAGAGGACTGCCAGCAGCAGGGCCCCTAGAAGAACGGTAATATTGGCCAGCTGTTGACCTTTAAAAAGATAAGGATTACCGGGAATTTTTTCGCTGAGCTTACCATAGGCAACCAGGCTGCCGGAAAAGGTTGTCCCCCCGATCATGATGGACAGGAGTATTACTACGGCGGTAAAAAGAGGAGCCGCCGCAGCGCCGTTATATTGGCTGACATATGCGAACCAGGCCAGGAGCAGGCTGGCACCCCCGCCGAAACCGTTGAATACGGCAACCATTTCCGGCATGGCAGTCATTGCCACCCTCTTGGCCGCCACTATGCCGATAGCAGCCCCGACAGCCATTCCCAGCAGGATCCATTTGTAGTCCAGTCCCTGGGAAAACAGGACCATGACCACGGCTATCAGCATGCCCAGGGCGGAGATTATATTGCCTTTGCGGGCAGTTGCCGGAGAACTGAGCATCTTAAGGCCGAAGATGAACAGGGCCGCTGATATCACATAGCTGAAGTTTATAATTAGGTTGAGGCTCATTTACCACCTTTCTCTCTTTTTTTGAACATGGAGAGCATGCGGTCAGTGACGAGATAGCCGCCGAAAACATTAATGCTTGCCATGCATACCGCGGCAGTACCGAGAATAATTCCCATGGCTGATTGACCTGTCGTGAGGGCGGCAATCGTTCCTACCAGGGTTATCCCGGAAATAGCATTAGCTCCCGACATTAAAGGAGTATGCAGGGTCGAGGGCACTTTGGATATAACTTCAAAACCAAGAAAAATGGAAAGTAGAAGTACAAAGGTAAGAAATACGGCTGTCATATTATCCTCACTTGTTAACAATGTTTTTATAGGTTTCGCTGTAAATCTGGCCGTTATGGGTTATAAGGCAGCCTTTGAAGATATCGTCCTCCGGGTCGAGTTTGAATGTCTTCTTTTCCCTGTCCCAGAAATGGCTGATGAAATTGGTCAGGTTGGCGGAATACATCTGGCTGGCATGGACCGCAACCCTGCCGGGGAGGTTGCCGTAACCGATAATTTTAACGCCGTGGACTTCAACCACTTTGTCCAGTTCCGAACCTTTCACATTGCCGCCGGTCTCCACCGCCATATCCACTATCACACTGCCCGGCCGCATCCTCTGGATTATATCATCGCTGATAATACGGGGGGCGGGTTTGCCAAAGACCTGAGCGGTAGTGATAACTATGTCTGCTGCGGCGCAGGATTTGGCCATGCCTTCCTGCTGTTTTTTTAACTGTTCATCGGTTAAGGCCTTGGCATAGCCGTCTTTTGTCTGACCGGTCTCGCCAAGGTCGATTTTAACGAATTTTGCTCCCAGCGATTCCACCTGCTCTGCCACGACAGAGCGGGTGTCAAAAGCTTCAACCCGGGCTCCGAGCCGCCTGGCCGTGGCAATGGCCTGCAGCCCGGCAACTCCGGCTCCGATTATGAAGACCCGGGCCGGCTTAATGGTCCCTGCAGGGGTGGTGAGCATGGGAAGGATCTGGTTAAGCTCCCGGGCCGCCTCAATAACAGCAACGTATCCTCCCAGGTTGGCCTGGGAACTCAGGGCATCCATTTTCTGGGCCACCGTGGAACGGGGAATCATCTCCAGACTTATCGCCTCTACCCCGCAGGCGGTAAATTGTTCAACAATTTCCTTCTCATTGAAAGGGTCCAGATAACTGATATGGACTGTCCCTTTTTTCATGAGCTTGACCTCTTCCACTGGGGGCTTGCGCAGTCTCAGGATCATATCAGCTGAGCCCAGCAATTTCTTCCGGTCTGTTTCGACTGCGGCCCCTTCCTCTTTATATCTCTCGTCTGAATAGCGGCAGGTATCACCGATACCTGACTCCACAGTAATTTGCCCTCCATTTTTGACGAGTTTTTCTACGGATGAAGGAACGAGTGGCACCCGCTTTTCTTCTGGCAAGGTCTCTCTTAAGGCTGCTATTTTCATGACCAACTATCTGGTAAAGTCTGCGTACTATTTTAAGTTTATTAACTTTTTTATTTTTAGTTGCTAAGATAAATTATTGCAGCTAATTTTTCAAGGATTTAGACTGAAAGTAAAAGGAGTTGTTCGGGCTCTGCATATTGGAATCGAGAAAGATGTTGCCAAGATATTTATTTTTGATCAAAATCAGCCTCACCTCAGTTATTGTCGTCTCAAGCCTTATTCTACTGCCTTTAATCGGTGTGTTTCTGGCCGGGGAGCCGTTAAGACGATACCTGGAGTTTCCTCCTGCAACCAGTTATGTAGAACATGCCCCTTTTTCCTGGCCTTTGTTTTTTTTTCTTGCCTTTTTTATCCTGGCGGTTCTTGCACCCTTTGTTCTGCGTTTTTTACGTTACCAAAAGCGAACAAACAGGCTGATTTCTGATTCTGTTCAGTCTGAGAGGTCAAAGTTTCCCTGGTGGGGCTGGGCCGGTCTCTTTTTGATCATGGTTTCCTGGCTATTGGCCTGGAACCGTTTCTCCTGGTTCAGCCCCTTGCAGCCTTATACCTATTTCCCTCTCTGGTTAGGCTATATCTTGACGGTAAATGGCTTATGTCAGTCCCGCACCTCTGAAAGCCTGCTCAGCCGAAATCCCGCTTTTTTTCTGGCGCTTTTCCCGCTCAGCGGTGTTTTCTGGTGGTATTTTGAATATCTGAACCGTTTTGTCCAGAACTGGCACTATCTGGGGATTGCTGATTTTTCTACTACTGAATATG
This sequence comes from Desulfobia sp., assembly GCA_046497465.1. GTDB lineage: Bacteria > Desulfobacterota > Desulfobulbia > Desulfobulbales > SURF-16 > JAWLDV01. The sequence goes on along the minus strand of JAWOFO010000012.1, from coordinate 10,520 downwards.
TAATTCATGCCACAGTATGTTTTTCCACAGTTCTTCCTGCGGTGCTGTCAACTAAAGAACTTCTTGAGGGTTTTCCAGCTCTTCTCAGGCCTTTCGAGACCTGGATCCCTTTTGATCTATTCAAGGAGTCCCGGGGAAGAAAAATTGCCGGATTAATCTTTATAATTATCGTCCTTGCCCTTGTCCTGCTTCCGCTTCTGCCGGAATACCTTTTCCCTTTCCTCTGGATATCTCCGCTTTTTATTCTCAGCGGTTTTCAGGTCCTGAGAGGAGAAAAAACTATCTTTGCTCCTCTGAAAAAGGGAGACTGGCGAATCATTGTCTCCTCGACCCTTGCCGCCCTTATCTGTGGTTTTTTCTGGGAGATGTGGAACTGGCAGAGCCTGGCCCATTGGGAGTATTCCATTTCTTTTGTCCAGCGTTTTCATTTGTTTGAAATGCCTATTCTTGGTTATGCCGGTTACCTGCCTTTTGGTCTTGAATGTGTGATAGTTGCTCAGTTTTTTAAAAAAATTGCTGATCATGAATTAAAGGAGATCATTCATTATTGACTCGTAATTTTGGAACCGTTCACCAGGGTTCAAGTTTTACAAAAACCTCTCGGGTCCAGGTGAACGCCCGTCTTTTTAATTCTCACCGCGGCGCCTGATAACCACCTGCAATTCCTTTGGGGCTCAGAACGATCTGCCAGAGCTGGTTTTTTCTGGCCCGGAAAGAGCCGGCGCAACAGAGAAGGTAGTACTTCCACATCCGGTAAAACCGTTTACTATAGCCCTGCTTGAGCTTGTCCCAGTTGTTTTCAAAGTTCTGATACCAGGTCATAAGGGTGGTGTCATAATCAGCCCCGAAATTCTGCCAGTCTTCGATTACAAACCTGCCTTCAATTGCTTCAGAAATCTGTTTGGCTGAAGGAAGCATGGAGTTGGGAAATATGTACTTGTTAATCCAGGGATCTATCTTCACATTAGAATGGTTACCTCCTATGGTGTGGAGAAGAAATATTCCGTCTTCTTTTAGGAGATTTCTGACTGTCTTCATATAAGTTTTGTAGTTCTTATAGCCTACATGTTCAAACATGCCTATTGAGAAAATACGGTTGAATTTACCTTCAAGCTCGCGGTAATCCTGCAGCTGTATGGTAACAGGAAGGCCTTTGCATCTCTCTCTGGCCAGTTCAGCCTGTTCTTTCGAAATAGTGACTCCGACTACTTCGGCCTTATAGCGCCTGGCAATGAACCGGGCTGCCCCTCCCCAGCCGCAACCTATATCCAGGATCTTCATTTCGGGTCCTATTTTGAGTTTGCGGCAGATGAGATCAAGTTTAGCTTTCTGGGCATCATCAAGATTTTCGGCGTTTTTCCAGTATCCGCAGCTGTAAGTCATTCGTTTATCCAGCATCCTTTTATAAAGTTCGTTGCTGATATTATAGTGATGTTCTCCAATCTGATAGGCCCGGGAGATTTTCTGGAAATTGTAGAATTTGGCCAACAGACAGTTGAAGATCTCGGAAAAGCTGCGGAAGGACTTTTCTATATTTGCCCGGAGAATCCGGTGAAAGAATTCATCCAATTGCCCGGCATCCCACCAGCCGTCCATATACGTCTCTCCCAGGGCCATAGAGCCCTTGGCCAGAACCCGCGGATAGAAATTATTGTTGTACACCTGGGGATCCCAGGGTTGATTTCCGTTTATTTTAATTTCAGTTGGTGCAAGAATTTCTTCAATTTTTTCTCTGTATTTCCGGTTGTTCATGAGGTTATTTATACAGTTTGGGGGTCAGTGAAGAGAATGGATATTGAAAGCCGATTTAACTTATTCATTATTTTATAAAAAAAACTTACAGGTTGCAAGATGAATAAATTATAAGGAATTTTATTTTGCTTGACAATAAGAAGGTCTCAAGTTACGCAAAGGGTCGTTTGTAGAGTTCAGTTCAGGCCCTGAGGCGCCTTGCTCTCAAGGTAAAAAAAGTAATTTTTGATCGGTGGTCACCTTGGCTCATCCTTTCTGGATAGGTGCGATCTTTCTGCTGGCAGGCTTCACCCAGGGGGTGTCCGGATTCGGGGCAGGACTGGTTGCCATGCCTTTTTTGCTTCTTTTCATGGAAGCCAGAGAGGCGGTTCCCTTCTGCATGTTGAATGGATTGGCAATCACCCTGATACTATCACTACAGCTCAGAAAATCGGTGCAATGGGTCAAGGTTAGGCCGATGTTTTGGGGATGTTTACCGGGAATAGCCCTGGGAGCCTTGTTTCTTCGGGGCGCGGATAACCGTCTCCTGGAAGTTAGCCTGGGTCTTCTGGTGATATCTTATTCCCTTTTTTCCCTTATTTTTTCACCCAGACCCCGGCGAATGCATCCGGTCTGGCCTGTGCTGGCCGGTTTCGGAACCGGAGTGATTGGCAGTGCTTTCAGTGCTGGAGGTCCTCCCACCATAATCTACGTTACTCTCACTGGCTGGGACAAGAACGAAATCAAGGCAACGTTGTCCTTATTTTTTTTTGTTACCGGTGTCTTTATTGTCCTTGGTCACACCCTCTGCGGTCTTATCACCCGGCAGGTCCTGGCAGCGCTGCCCTATTCACTCCCTTTTGTTGTCAGTGGGGTAGCTGCCGGGGCGCTGATGTACGACCGCATACCTCAGAAGGTCTATATTCGGCTTATTCTCTGTATGCTTGTCGGGGTCGGTTTTATGATGATTCTGGTTTAACTCAAAGATTTTATTCAATTATTATTATCTGTGTCTCTGTATCCTTGTGCGGTATGATACTAAAAAGTATTAGCCTGACACTGTAAAGGATGGTATGTTTAACAGCTGAGCCTGAAAGTGAAACAGGAAAATACTTTTCCGGGCCATGAGATGGAAACAGGTAAACATATATGAAGTTTAGTCAAGGGAAAAATCTAAAGACGGCTGAGAAAGCGGTAATAGTGGTCATTTTAATCCTGGCGGCCACTATAATTTTTGTTGTCTTTGCTTACTATGGGCAAAAGGAGTTTCGGAAAACAATAACCTTTCAAACAGAGCAGCATCTTTTGACCATTGCCAGGATAAATGCCGGCAGACTCCAAGACCTTGTCTCTGACCTTTCAGGACAACTGAAAATTATTGCCGAGGAAGGGGCTGTTCAGGATGAGATCCTCAAACGGTCCGATTTTTCTGTACTTCATGATTATCCCATCAGGATATTTTACAAGTCTCATCAAGATGTGGTGGATGCTTTTACCGCTCTCGACTGCCAAGGATCTGTACTTTACCGGCAATCGTTCTGTAAGGATAACAGGGGGGGCAGGGTTGGCAATGATTTGACGGATAAACCCGGTGTCGCCTACGTTGTAGAAGAACATGAGCCGTATACCAGTGAAGTTTTTGTCAATAATTCAGGACAGCCGGCTATATCCATTTCAGAACCCGTATTTCATAAAAATGAGTTTATAGGGATTGTTCGATGGATGATAAATCTGAAAAACTTTACTAATCGTTTTATCAAACCCATCCAGAACTCGGGGGAAGAGAAAAACTCTATATATGTTATAGATAGAAATGGAAAAATTTTAATCCATTCCGATCAGGAATATATAGGTCATCATGTAATTCCATACAATTACGATAAGTCTCCGGATCATTGCTGTTCCGACCTGGAAAATATTATCGGGAAAATGATAAAAGGCCGGGAAGGAACGGGTAGTTATTACGCCCCTATCCATGGAGCAGAAGGACTTTCATCGGGGGAAAAACTGATCGCCTACTGTCCTGTTCGTTTTTTAGATAACAGGTTATGGTCGATCGGGGTATCAATGAATTATGAGAGAATTGCCGGACCTATATACAGCCACGCGGTAGAACACGTTAGTGTTACCGGCTTAGTGATGATACTGCTCATAGCAGGCGGTTTTATCTTTTACTGGATGGAAAAACGAAAGTCTGAAGAGTTTGAAAAAAGTAACAGGGAGTTAACGAAAGAGGCAGCGGAACGTTTGAAGGCGGAGGAAGCCCTGATCAGGAGCGAGACCCAGAAACAGGCTATTCTTGACGCTTCTGTGGATATGATCATGCTGGTTGACCGGAATATGAGAATAATATGGGCGAACAAAATGGCTGGCTTGGTTGTTAACAAAAAGCCTGATGACTTGATAGGCCACACCTGCCACAAGTTTTTTCAAAACCTTGATGAACCCTGTCCGGGCTGCCCCTGTAAAAAGCCGTTTGAAACGGGCCGGATCGAAAGCGCTATTATGTACCAGCCCGCCATGGATACGGTCGGCGAATCTTACTGGGAAGATTATGGAGTGCCGGTAAAAGATGAAACGGGTAAGGTTACTGGCGTTATTGAGATTGCCAGGAACGTGACTGAAAAGGTAAAGACGGAGAAGGCGGTTCGTGAGAGCGAGCAGAAGTTTGCGGGTATTGTGGAGTCGGTTGTCGATGCCATGTTTATGATTGATGAACAGTTTAATATAGTCTGGACCAATGATATAGCAAAAGATCTGTTCGGCGAAGATATGATCGGCAGGAAGTGCCATTCTGTCTTGCATGGCGATGAATCAATCTGCAGCCAATGCCTGGCTAAGCATTGTTTCCAAGACGGCGGGGTCCATGATTTTGAGACCAGTATAACCGTTCGGGATCATGGCTGGCGCACTTTCTGGTGTACTGTAAGTGTTGCTTCCCGGCACGAAGACGGCAGGCCGAAAAAGGTTGTTGAATCCTTGCGGGATATTACAGACCGCAAAAATGCCAAAAGAGAGATCGAGACTCTGAAAAGGCAGATTGAGTTCATCCTGGGAGCCACAAAGACAGGCCTGGATATAATTGATTCTGAATTTAATATCAGGTATATAGATCCGGAATGGAGAAAAGTATACGGCGATCCGGCCGGCAGAAAGTGTTATGAGTACTTCATGGATAGGACGGAGATGTGCCATGACTGTAAAATCCCGCAGGCCTTGGAGACAAAAAAGGTGCAAACCAGTGAACATCTTTTAATTAAAGAAGGGAGGAGGCCTGTCCTGGTTAGCACTTTACCGTTTCAAAATGAAGAGGGTGACTGGCTGGTAGCAGAAGTAAATGCAGATATTAAGGAAATTAAACTGGCAGAGAAGGAATTAAGAGCCTCATTGGCAGAAAAAGAGGTTCTGCTTAGAGAAATCCATCACAGGGTAAAGAATAACATGCAGGTTATCTCCAGCCTGCTTAAACTTCAGTCGAGACATATAGAGGATAGAAAAGCGGTTGATATGCTTGAAGAGAGCCGGGACAGGATAAAATCAATGGCCCTGGTCCATGAAAAGCTTTATGAAACAGAAGATTTATCGAACGTTGACTTCAGGGAATATATTGAAGACTTGCTTCATATGCTGTTGAAATCTTACGGAATCTCTAAAAATATTAAGATGAAGGTCAATGTGGAAAAGGTAATGCTTAAAATCGACAATGCCATTCCCTGCGGGTTGATTGTTAACGAGTTGATTGTTAACTCACTAAAGTATGCATTTACTGATGACAGGGAAGGGGAAATAAAGGTAACTCTGCATTTGTTTAATGAAAACGAGATGGAGCTTGCGGTCAGTGATAATGGTCCGGGAATGCCGGAGGATTTCGATTTTAACAATACAGCAAGTCTGGGCTTGAAGCTGGTCAATATCTTGACGGAGCAGTTAGGGGGCAGACTGGAAATAGAACGGGAAGAAGGAACTAAGTTTAAGATCATATTTAAAATACAATAGATTTATTTTTGCGCATGAAGTCACAAAGCCACAAGGGCATTTATTCACTGTTCTATGCGTCTCCGTGACTTTGTGCGTTTTGTATTTAATGCGTCCTGAAATTATCAATTTCTGGATAGTCAGTAGATAGGAGAAGGGAACAGGATATGTTCGAAAGCAATATAAAAATTCTAATTGTAGAAGATGAGGCTATTGTGGCAGAAGATCTCCAGAGCAGTTTGCAGATGTTGGGATATTCAATATCCGCCGTGGTCCCCTCAGGAGAGGAAGCCATTGAACTGGCCGGGGAAAAGCGGCCGGATCTCGTCCTTATGGATATCGTATTAAAGGGTGAAATAGACGGAATAGAGGCTGCCGGAGAGATAAGTTCCCGATTTAATATTCCCATAGTTTATATTACAGCATTTTCCGATGATAAAACACTGGAAAGGGCAAAATCGACCAGGCCTTTCGGTTACATTGTCAAGCCTTTTGAAGACAGGGAGCTGCATATTGCTGTAGATATGGCCCTGTACAAGTCAGAAATTGAGAACAAATTAAAGAAAAGAGAACAATGGCTTTCCACGATTTTGAAAAGCATCGGCGATGCAGTGATAGTCACGGATCCAAAGGGGAATATCAGTTTTATGAATGATGTCGCCAGTTCGCTTACCGGCTGGGCCAAAGATGATGCTACCGGAAGGCATCTATCGGATGTGTTTGTTATTGTTAATGAGATAACCCGTGAAAAAGTAGAAAATCCTGTAAAGAGAGTTATTAAAGAGGGAAAAGTTATAGGCCTTGCCAATCATACCATGCTAATTACAAAAGATGGGAGCGAGATACCTATTGATGACAGCGGCGCGCCGGTAAAGGATGATGACGGCAACATTACCGGTGCTGTCCTGGTCTTTCATGACATTACCGAGAAAAAAAAGGTGGAAAAGGCGCTTAAGGAATCAGAAGAAAGATATCGTAACCTTTATGAAAATGCCTTATCAGGACTATATCGAAGCCGCATAAGCGACGGAAAAATGCTGATGGCAAACCATGTTGCTGCCGAAATACTGGGTTATGATTCTGTAGAGGAGCTGCTTAAAGAATTTAAATTTTCAGAGGCTTATTCTCAGAAAATAAGATTCGGGATATTAAAAAGACTGGAGAGCCGGGGTGTGTCAAGTTTTGAAATAAAAGTCACCCGGAAAGACGGAGAAAAGATAGATCTTATGATAACCGCCAGATTGTTTCCTGAAAATGGTTACATAGAGGGGGCCTTTATTGACATTACTGAAAAGAGACGACTGGAAGGCCACCTGCAACAGGCACAGAAGATGGAATCCATCGGCACCCTGGCAGGAGGGATAGCTCATGATTTTAACAATCTTTTGATGGGGATCCAGGGGTATGTTTCTTTGATGCTGGATGATTTTAATTCTAAAGATTATCATTACAACATGCTGAAAGCTATGGAAAGGCAGCTTAAAAGCGGATCAGAGCTTTCCGGCCAGTTACTGGGATTTGCCATGAAAGGGAAATACCAGGTTGAAGCAATTGACCTTAACGAGCTAATCAAAAGCAGCGTTGAGATGTTTGGGAGAACCAAAAAAGAAATAAGTATAAAAGAAAAATATGCATCAGATCTGTGGACAGTGGAAGTAGATCGGGGTCAGATCGAGCAGACGCTTTTAAATATTTTTGTTAATGCCTGGCAGGCAATGTTGAGTTCGGGAGATCTTGACATTGAGACCAGTAATGTTGTTTTCAGTCTGGACCATGCCTTTAGTTCAGAGATTAAGCCTGGAAACTATGTAAAGGTTTCGATAACCGATACAGGCATCGGCATGGATGAGGAGACAAAAAAGAAGATATTTGATCCTTTCTTTACAACAAAAGATGTGGGAAAAGGAACAGGACTAGGTCTTGCTTCTGTCTATGGTATTGTAAGCAATCATGGTGGAGTGATTCACGTTTACAGTGAAAAAGGAAAGGGAACTACTTTTAATATCTATTTGCCGGCATCAGAAAAACCTGTGGCGGATAAGAGTGTTCCAGGCCATGAAAGGGATATTGAAAAAGGAAGCGGCACTGTCCTGTTAATTGATGATGAGAAGATAATTTTAGAGGTTGGAGAGAAGATGTTGACCAGTCTTGGATACAGGGTCTTAAAGGCCTCTCAAGGTAAGGAAGCGGTTGAGATATATAAGGAGAACAAGGACTGGATTGATTTGGTGATCCTGGATATGATTATGCCGGTTATGAACGGCAGTGAAACTTATGATGCTTTAAAAAAGATAGACCAGGATATAATAGTCATTCTGTCAAGCGGGTACAGTATTAACGGCGAAGCTTCGGAAATTATGAGTAAAGGGGCAAATGATTTTATTCAGAAACCCTTTACCATTAAAGAGTTGTCCCACAAAGTAAGAAATGCTTTAGGTTAAAAGCAGGATATGTCCGGATTTTCTGAATAAAATGAAATGGTAAAGGAGACAATTAATCGAAATAGGTATATCCTGAAAACCGGCGCCGCATTTTTGTGTGGTTCAGTACTGTTAATGCTTTTGTCGTTCATTCAGAAAGTCATTGCAGGATATGATCCATTTATATTGAAGGGATATTTGGTGCCGTTTTTATTTGGCGGCCTTTCAGGAGCTGTTGTGGGAAGTTACGTGTTCAGGGTCGGGAAACTTAATGCAGAACTCCGGCAGCGTCTAAATACACTGGAAAGTTTTTTGCCGATCTGTTCAAACTGTAAAAGAGTAAGAAAGCCGGATTCTGACCCGGAAAAAATGGAATCCTGGGAGCACATTGAATCGTATATTTCCAATAAAACATCATCTCGATTTTCGCATGGCATTTGCCCTGAATGCATAGAAAAGCTTTACGGTGATATTTCAGGATCCCGGGATTCTTGTAAAAAAGGTTGAGTTGTTTACTGTTATTTCATCATGGTCAGGCGCCTTGTTCCTTTGATCTGCCTGAAGTTGGCCCCTTGGCTCACAGACCGTAGGGCAAGGTCAGTGCTGATCACCTTTGTGCCTGATACGGCATCCAGGCCGTAATCGAACAGCACGGTAGACAAGGGCGCTGAATCTCCCAACAGGATCACATAGGCCCCCGGGTTGCAGAGTTCAAGGAGATGTTCTATAGTGTGGTTGGTCAATGCGGTCCCTGTAATAGCAACTACTTGGGCCCTGGGAATGAGATCATGGGCCTCGGTCTCTGCTAGATCTTTTTCTCTTGGATTTTTTTCAATAACCCACAGCTTTTTTGCCCGGTCGCGGACTTTATCTATGAAGGGAAAATGGCCAACTATGGCGACCCTTTTGCCCTCACCTTTTTCCAGAATAAGCTCCGCGGCATTTAATTCAATACATGAATCTTCTGCAATCTTAAGCAGGGAATTAATTGTTGCCATACCGATAGCCGCTTCAAGCAGTCTTTGGGAATGGGCCATTTCAGCAAGTTCCCGGGTTTTTTTGTCTAGAAGGGTTCCTGGTTCCTTGATCATCGGTGGCTTCTGTCGCAAAACATCACGCGGCAGGGTTGCCGCCAGTCCACAATTCCTGGTTACGACCGCGGTATGAAATATACCCTGGCGGATATCTTCAACGCCGGCATTAAAATCCAGTGTTGACATTAAATCGTCAAGAATTCTCAAAGATCCACCCCTTTTAAAACAATATCACCTTGATCAACACCGATATCATCGGCAATGACTTTGCACTTCACTTTTAAAAGAAAAAATATAGGGCGCCTTTCATTGGAAAGCGCTTCATAATTTCCCTGTCCTTTACTTATTATAAATTCGGCCTTATTATAAATTTCATTAAACTCTGCACTGCATGTTTCCAGAATAGCCCCGGGGCCATCCGCACCTGAAGAAAATATAGTCGCGACCTCATGAATACCGGCTTCTAAGGCGTCTTCATATGTCGCATCATTAATGATCGGTTTACCCCTGACTGCATATATAACTGGTTTTTTCATCTGCTCTATTAATATCCTATCAAAGACGCATTCGCCTGCATTATCCGCAATATAAAGAATTTCACCGGCCTTATCCAGGCGGTATTTAAAATCCCCGTAATCGTATACGGCAAAATTTTTTCGCAGGATATCTTCTATTTCTTCCTCTAGATTAAAGTCCCAATTCGCACCGAAATCTATCACGTTTCCGGCTATGGCGATTTTAATTGCAGTCAGCAGGTCAGCGTTTGATTTTTCCAGATGTGTTTTCAAAGAGGGATAGAGTGCCAGGGCCTTGTTGGTGCTCTCTTTTTTTATTTCCTTGTATGGGTCTAAATTTCCAGTAATTTCACTTACTTTCTTATAAATCAGCCTCCCGTTTTCCGGAGGTGTACTTTCAAGAGGGATGTCCTTCAGCATCATTCCCAATTCGTCCAGAAGCCTTTTGATTTTATTTTCATCATTCGTAGCTATTCTTCCCGCTCTAAGCGCCTGTGCTAAAAAACAGGGGTAGCAATCAAGATAGGTCCTCATCTGTTTCCTTTTAAAATCACCGGTGTGTTTTTTTGTCTTGTATATCAAAATCTCCCGGAACGAACCATGATAACTGCAAAAAAGCGGGAGGCTTGTTGATATAAATTCGATATTTATACTTCAGAAGGCTATATCCAGGAGCTCCTTAATCCCGGCCACATAGTGAAAGGTTACCTTTTCGCGGACATTTTCCCTTAACTCCCTGACATCCTTTTCATTCAAACGGGGCAGGATTACCTCGGTTATTCCCGCTCTTACCGCGGCAATAACCTTGTCCCTGATCCCTCCTACCGGCAGGACATCGCCTCTAA
>JAWOFO010000039.1:0-30268 GCA_046497465.1 Desulfobia sp. | reverse complement strand
CGCACGTTCTGCCCGGGTCAGTGGTTCACTGACTATGTGCCGGCCTGAGCCGCGCGGAAGGGGAACGGTAATGCTGGCATCACCGAAAAGGCCCCTTGTAAAAAACCTTGCGGGCTCAAGCATCTGAACCAGGTCAAGCCCGAGCCGGGCCGTAAAGGTCAGGCCGTTCAGCAGCTTGCGGGAAAGAGCGGCAGTCCCGGACGCTTTCCATCCGGAAACAGTACCGTCCTCGGTATCGGCATCGGTTCGGTTTTCGGTATATTCCCCGTCTATTGACCCCGAAAGTATAGTTCGGAAGTCGTTCCTTTCAAAGTCAAGGGCAAGTGCTTCGCGGAAAAGCTTCTCCTTGCGGTTCTGGTATTCCCGGCTGTTGCCGGCCGCGATCTGCAGGGCTTCAACCAGGGAGATTTTAGCAGGGATGTCAAGGGCGGTTTCGGCCTTTAAACATTCGGACCCTTGAGCAGGACGCCCCGTTGTTTCCGGCCAGTGCTCAATCTCCTCCAGATGCTTGCTCCCCAGAGAAGCGGACGAGGCATAGGGCAGATCCTGATCCAACAACAGGCGCTGCCGCAGGTTCTTTTCCGGAGACTTGACGGTAAACTCGCTGGTGCGGCCCAAGGCCTCCTGCTGTTTTTGTTTTATAATGGTATGGGCCTTCTTTATGATTTTTAATTCAGTATGCCGTGCGCACCAGCTCCCTGGGTACTTGCGGCAAGGTGTTTCGAGCCGTCCGAATGGCGATGCCGCCAATTGATTTTATCTAGGCGGGAAAGCACCATTTTTTAGAAAGTTGCCATTTTCTTGATTTGTGTTTATATTTTTTATAGAATTTATTCAGTAGTAAAGCGGAAATACTTGCCTGAACTGAAATGAGGATAATCATGGCATCGGAGATAAGGCCCGTCATTCAACACCAGCCAACCCCGCTGTCAAGCCGGGCCGCCCAAACCCGGGAAAAGATAGAGGTCCGGGAAGAGGTCCATCAGGCTGAGAATGAAAACCGGCAGGCTGAGCGGAACCTCCAGGAGGCCCGGAGAGAGGAGCAGCGGGCCGAGAGCAAACTCCGGGCCGCCCGGGCGGAAAAAAGACAGGCGCTCCGGAACCTTCAGGAAGCCCGGGCCAAACAACAGCAGACCGGCGGTACAGCCGAACCGTCCCCCCAGAACGGCGAGATAGTCAATATCCGAGTCTAATGTCCCGTCATTCCAGTACCTGGCAGATGAGGTCCTGCAGGAAGTGGGCTATGAATAAAATCTGTTCCTTATTTTAATTGTGGCAGGCCTGTCCGGGGGGGGCAGATAACGGGCTTAATAATAAGCATGGACTTCCAGAGGCCGGGCACTGGACAATGTCTTTGTAGAAAGACTCTGGAGAACCGTTAAGTACGGGGAAGTATATTTGAAAAATTATCAAAATGTTAAAGAAGCCAGGCGGTCATTAGCTGAATACTTTGACTTTTATAACAATCAAAGATGCCATCAGTCACTCAATTATTCTACCCCGGCAGAGGTATATTTTAGTTAATGGCAATAAGACATCTGGAAGCAGCAAAAGCAGGAGAACAGATAGCAAAAAATGGCTTGAAGAAATTTGGTCCATTAGGGAAGCTGCTTAATAAAAGTGTCCATTTTTACTGGACCACGTCAATCCTTTCCGGCTTTTTGTTTATCGCCTATTCTAACCCTTAAAAAAAAAGGGTACGGTTTCCAGGCCTCTATTCCCTGAGAATTAAAGTATTCCACCTCTAATTTCCTGGCAGGGTGAAAATCTGAAAACCTTTTCTACTGCTTACTATGCACTTACGCGAGAAGAAAGTCTTTATCCCTCTATCTTGGTAAGTCTTTGATTTAACTGGCGCGCCCGGGAGGATTCGAACCCCCGGCCCTCGGATCCGAAGTCCGATGCTCTATCCAGCTGAGCTACGGGCGCAATTTAATCTAAAATCAGGTAATTATATTGTCAAAATACCATTCACGGAAAAAGAGCAAAAAATATTTCCGCCCTACAGGAATAGAAGCGGTGGTCTTTAAAAAATGTGAACAGTATTTATATTAGGATTATCACTTCCCTGAGAACAGGTCAATATTAAAAAGGCGTTTATTGTCCTTCATCTTTTTGGAATTATGGGATAAATAACATGGGGGTCAATTACTTGTTTTTCAAGTATCTCTATTTTGATATTATCTAAGATGGCTGCCTTTTAAAATTGCCCTAATCGTCATCCCTGTGAAAACCGGGATCCGGAGATGTATGGAATTACTGGATTCCCGCCTGCGCGGGAATGACGGAAAAGGAATGTTTCCCAATTTTTCAAGGTACCCAGATGTATTAATGATCTGAAATCTGTCGGGGGTGAAGACGCGGCTCCGTATTTACCTAGGTGAAACCTTTATCACAATTTAATGTTGACAGGAGCAGCTGTATGAAAAGAATTATATTATTTTTAGTTCTCTCAAGCATGCCGATCTTTTTATCCGGCTGCTTCGAGGGTTATGTTGGCAAAGACGGAGAAATGCTGAAACAGTATTTGAAACCGGAAGACCTTAAGACCCTTGTCGATAATCCCCGTGAAAACATCTGGATTGTTGATGTCAGGCCCGAAGCCTCTTATAAGAAAGGGTATATACCTACATCGAAAAATTTTCCTTCCGGCGAAATAATGAACCGCCTTAACGAAATTCCAGAAACCAAATACCTGATTTTGGCCTGCGAGACCGGAGGAAGGGCACAGTTAGTGGCCAAAAAATTAGAAAAGAGGGGCTATACACGTTTCATGAACTGGGGAGCTACTTCTCGATATACTGATATATATGGTTCTGAAAAGAAAAGGAATAAGTAAAAAACAGTGCGAAAACAGGAGGGAGTTTTCGTTTTTCCGACATATTTATTAAACAGTATTATTCAACACTTCCAGCATCTTACCATGAATAGCAGGATTAGATGCCAGGATACTTGTTCCGGAGGGTCTGTATGGGTTTCCGGTATAATCGGTGATAATCCCGCCGGCCTCCTGAACAATAATGCTTCCTGCTGCCGTATCCCAAGGCTTTAACCCCTGTTCCCAGAATCCATCCAGTCTGCCCGCAGCCACGTAACAGAGATCAATGGCCGCGGCACCCGCCCGTCTTATTCCCTGAACTCGGACTATCAGTTTCTCCAGATAGTTTAGAACAGCTTCAGGGTTCTCATGGATATCATTAGGTTTTTTAAGAAAGCCGAGCTCATTGCCTTTGAGAAGGGAAACCAGAGTCCGGTAAAGGTTGACTCCGGCAGAAAAAAATTTTAATAAATTTTAGGTTTAAAGATTCAGAAAATAATGTCGATTAATGTATGTATAAAAGGGAAAGTTTGTTCAGACGTGTACTATTATAACTCAGATTTTCATAATAAAAGCCAGTAAGCGCATATTTGATTTTTAATTTTTCATATTCAAGGATGACATCATGGTAGGGACAGTAACAAACCTCGGCATGACATCAGACATTGACATGCAGGGCATGCTGGATCAACTGCGGGAAATCGATGAACGGGTCATCAACCGCAAGGAAAAAAAGATTACCCAGGCCCAGGAGAGAATCAGTGAATTAAACACGGTAAGCCAGAAACTCCTGGCCATGAAAAACAATGCCCTGAATCTCTCCCTGGAGAGTACTTACCTGGATCGTTCCATAACCAGTTCCGACGAAGACGTCCTGACCGCCTCGGTAACCACCGGCACTTCAGCCAAAAGCGCAAGTGTGGACGTAAGTCAGCTTGCTTTAAAAAGTTCCTGGCTCTCTTCCGGGGTGGCAGCCTCGGATACCAGTGTCTATGTCCCCACTTCCCAGGAATCAACTTCGGGTGTAGCTGATCCGGCAACTGACATTGTTGCCCGGAACGGGGAATCCATTACCATCACTTTCGGCGGCAGCAGCTCCTTTACGGTCAATATCGGTGGTGACACCACCATGAATGAACTAGTCAACCAGATCAACACCCATGACGACAACACCGGGGGGGGCGACACCGGCCGTCTGGTGACAGCCGAGACTTACAGCTCCGGCGGCGAGACATATATGCGGATTAAAAGTGATGTAGCAGGAGGCACTGGTGAAGATAACCGGGTTGCCATAAGTGAAGATCTGGCTGCCCTTGATTTTTCGCCTCCGGACAAGACCCTGTCCTACCAGATCGATGGCGGAGATGTTATCTCCGTAAGCGTTTCCGCGGATACCAGTATTTCCGGTCTCGCTTCGCTGATCAACGATGATTATGCCAATCCCGGGGTGACGGCCTCGGTAATCGATGACGGCAGTGACTCCAATCCTTACAAGTTAAGCCTGATCTCTGATACCGAAGGAGAGAACGGCCGGATAGATTTCCTCAGCCAGCTTCCCGACCTGACTATGAATGAACAGGCCGGAGCCGGGGGCGCTTCCCTGAATGCCCAGTTCAGCGTGGACGGCATCAGTTATCAGCGCTCCTCCAACACTATTGACGATGTCATTTCCGGGGTAACCGTGGAACTCCAGGATACCGGGATTTCTACGGTTACGGTTAGCGGCAACAATACCCAGATCAAGGAGTATATTCAGGGCTTGGTGGAAGATTACAATACCTCGGTTCAGGATATAAAAGACAAGACCGCCTATGACGAAGAGAACGAAGAATTGGGCCCCCTGGCCCGGACCACCGTCCGGGACCTGCCCCATACCATGCGCAACCTTATGACCAGCGAGTTCAACGCTGATACGGAAGGGGAAGTAACCACCATGTTCGATCTGGGGCTGAACTACAACAGGGACGGCACCATTACCCTGGATGAATCCACCCTGGATGAAGTCATGAGCAACAACCCGGACAGTGTCCAGGCCTTCTTTCTGGGAGACCCTGATAAGGATATCGAGGGGCTGGCAGATAAAATCAATGACAGTCTGCGGGTTATAACCGGCTCTTCCGGCCAGATCGCCGGAGAAAAGACCACAGCTGAAGACAGAATAGCAGACCTGCAGGCCAGTATTGAGCAGGAAACCCAGCGCCTGGACAAGAAGTATGAAAGACTGACCCAGGAGATGATCAACCTCTCCCAGTATATGGATACCATGGATTCGACCAGCAATTTCCTGACCTCTCAGTTTGACAGCATTTCCAAGGCCTGGGTCGGCAGTAAGGATTAATTCCCGGTCTCCTCAGGTTTTCGGCGAGTAATGTCTGCTGTATGGCTTAACAAAACAAATCAGGTTATTAATATGCCCTCAAAATTCCCGGAAGAAGTCGTCACCCTCTTTAAGGATTTCAAGGAAATGCAGGCTCGCCACCTGGCCGTCTTGAGCGGCCGGGAAGCCGGATCTGTCCGCAACTTCCAGGAAGAAAGACAGGCCCTGCTCCAGCGCCTGCAGAACTGGTTTGAGACCAAGGCTGCCGCTTCTGCTGATCCTGAATTTTTAAAAGAAGAGTTAAAGTCCATTTTTGACCGGGAAGAGGAGCTAAGGCTCCAGGCCGACAGGCGGCACCGGGAAATCCAGGCCGAGGTGGAAACAATCCGGGTCGGCAAAAAGATGCTCAACCGCTACAGTGAAAAGGGTTACGGTCTGGGTGATTCCCCCCACTTTGTAACCAGGACTGCCTGAAAGATTCTCAGGAGTTCAGTTGCAGCCTGCTGAAAGTACAGGCTGTAAATAATTATACCATGATTTTCCCTATCTTTTTACTCATATAAGTAGTAGCGCGCGGCAAGTCCTTTAAAATCTTTAATCCCACTCTTCCACAGTTTCTCAAATTTTCCGTAGTCAGGGTTCTTCCCGGAGAAGAGTTTCCTTACCTGGGCAGAACCGCAGACCAGATCAAACATCCGCAGCCTGTCCGGATTGACCGCAAACAGGTTATGCTCCGGGTAATTTCTGGCCGCATAGTCCAGGAACTGAAACTGGATCAGGGTGGGACGGGCCTTGTCATAATCGGTGAAATGGATTTGAACTCCCTGCAGCTTCCGGTCCTGCTGTTTTTTATAAAAAGGCTTAAACCAGATGGGCCTGAATACCACACCCGGCAGATCCAGATTATTCATATAGCCGGCAAGTTTATCAGCCTTAAGCCAGGGAGCGGCCAGCACCTGAAAAGGCAGGGTATAACCCACTCCTGCCAGATTGGGATTTAATTCACCGGCAATCCCGGTCGCAGCGTAGTAAAACGGGGTATCAGCCCGGGGTATATGGGGCGAGGTCGGGACCCAGGGCAGGCCGGTTTCTGCAAAAACCATGTCGCGTCTCCAGCCCTTCATCTTCACCACCTCCAGGTCACACTGCACCCCGCCGCTCAGCATCTTCTCACCATTGAGCAGACCGGCAAGCTCACCCGCGGTCAGGCCGTGCACATAAGGGATATTAAACTGGCTGACAAAGGATTTAAACTCCTTTTCCCAAAGCATGCCCTCCACCAGATTACCCCCCAGGGGGTTAGGTCTGTCCAGGATCACCACTTTAATTCTATTTTCAGCTGCGGCTTCCATTACCAGGCCCAAGGTGGAGATATAAGTATAAGACCGGCAGCCTATATCCTGGAGATCAAAGACCAGGGCCTCAACACCGGCAAGCATTTGAGCAGTCGGCTTTCTGGTTTTACCGTACAGGGAATAGACAGGCAGACCGGTTACCGGATCAGTTTCCCTGTCAGGTGAGGTTCCTGCCGGTATATTCCCCCTGATCCCGTGTTCGGGACCATAAAGGGCCACCAGCTCGACCTCTTCTGCCCGATTCAGTATATCCACCGTTGATCTCAAGCGGCTATCCACTCCGGTGGGGTTGGTAATCAGCCCCACTCGCAGGTCTTTAAGCAGGTCAAAGTCCCGTTGCCTCAGAACTTCAATTCCGGTTTCAACAACTGGTTCGGCAGCGGCTTGCGGAGCAGTGCCCGCCATACACTGAACCATCAGAATAAGAGTAAGCAGGACAATACCTGACTTCCCCATAATTATGTTACCTGGACTGACTGGTTTCAAGTTTGTTATCCGGCTATTATGTTGTGGGCAAATCCGATAATAGGGCTGAGAATCTTCTGCAGTATCCCCAGGTAAAACAGGGCAAGCAGGATAAGGAAACCGAAGGGTTCCAGCTTGCTGAACAGATCAGCTTGCCGACGCGGTAGAAGACCCATCAGTACCTTACTGCCGTCCAGAGGAGGAATGGGAAGCAGATTAAAAACCGCCAGGACAATATTTATCCAGATACTGGCGGCCAGCATCTGGTAAAGCGGAAACAGCAGGAACCCGGGAATTACAGGGGATAGCAGGGCAACGAACCAGGCCAGAACAGCACTGGCGATGGCGGTCAGGATATTTGCTCCGGGGCCGGCCAGGGATACCCAGATCATATCTTTCATTGGGTTTTTAAAATAGCGGGGGTCAACCGGTACTGGTTTGGCCCAACCTATTTTCATAATGATAAAGGCCAGAATACCAAGGGGGTCCAGATGTTTTAAAGGATTGAGGGTCAGGCGTCCCATGGCCCTGGCAGTGGGATCGCCGAAACGGGCCGCCACCCAGCCATGGCAGTATTCATGAATAGTCAGAGCAAACAGAAAAGGTGGTGCCAGTATGGCTATCTGTTGGATAATAGTCATATTAAGTTAGTTTTATGTTGCAAGTTATTTGATTGTGTGCAGTCGACAGCCTTCTACTCTGATCTATTGTTCCTGCAAGGGATAATAGATCTTCAGAAATTCCAGTTCATCCTCTCTGGACTTAAGTCTGCCATCCAGAACCGCCTCCAGCAGATGATCAAGGATTTTTTTGTACAGAGGACCGGGTTTGTAACCCAGTTCTTTCAGATCAGTCCCCTTGATATGGGGCTTTACATGACGGTAACTGGTCACATAAGAAGAGACCGCCTGTTTGCCTGATTTGTTCCGGCAAAGTGCCATAATATAGAGCAGCCCTTCATGACTGAAACCATCCAGCAGGTTGAATATCTCACTGGGCCGGAATCTGGCCCTTCGTTCCAGGGTCCTGACTACCCTGTGTGATTCTTTTTTTTCTTTGACTATGATCCGGGTATAGCGGTGAGGGACTTCGAATTTGCGACAGAAAGTATAGAACCCCCGGGTCTGAATACGGGCGAAAAGGGTCATCAAATAGACTATCCAGGGACGGCAGCTTTCCTCCAGATAGAGAAGTCTGTGCCAGGCGATACTGCGCCGGGCCTCGGAAAGGATCTCCTGAAGACGTTCATCCAGTCGCAGAGAGTGGTGAATAAACTTGAGGAGATCGAAGTATGCCAGTCTGTTAATAGCGGGCAGGGGATTTTCTTCCGAGAGCATAAGCCTTAACTCCTGGAAGTAATGATTTCCCAGTTTACGATCAAAAAGATTCATCTTTACTGCGTTCTTGATCTGTCTTTCCGTAAAAGCACCTATATAAAAATTAAGGCGCTGTTCCAGCCTGATTGCCCGGAAAATCCGGGTGGGGTCATCCACAAAGCTGAGATTGTGAAGGATGCGCAGCTTTCTGTCTTTCAGATCATTCTGGGAGTTGAAGAAATCTACCAGCAAGCCGAATTTGTCCGGGTTTAGGTGAATAGCCATGGCGTTTATGCTGAAATCACGGCGATAAAGATCAAGTTTGATGGAACTCTGCTCAACTATCGGCATGGAGGCCGGACGTTCGTAGTACTCTGTCCGGGCCGTGGCTACATCGATTTTGAAGCCGTCCGGCATGATAACCACTGCCGTGTTGAATTTGGCATGGGAGCGGATATATCCTTTAAATTTCCGGGCCAGTTCTTTGGCAAAGAAAATACCGTCTCCCTCCACCACTATGTCCAGATCAAAATTGGGGGTGTGGAGAAGGAGGTCCCGGACAAAACCACCTACAGCAAAGCTGGTATAATGTAAAGCCTCAGCTGTCTCTCCTATAATGCGGAGCAGAAAAACCATTTCTCTGGAAAGTATTTTGGTCAGAAGATTGCTGATATTCCGATTTCGTTCAGAGTTGCGGTCATGTTGTTCACCGCTAGGTTCAGGGACATAGGCGGGATCATGTACAAAAAGGTTGAAAAGGTCTGTCCTGGTGATAACTCCAACCAGAACGTCTTTTTCAACGACCGGTATAAAACGTTGCCGGTTGTCTATGATAAGCTCCTGGATTTCTGCCAGGCTTGCTTCAGGGGAGAAGGTGGTAAACTCAGAAGTCATGAAGGCGGTAACCGGCACTTTGCCCAGATTATGGTAAATCGCCTTACCAATTTCCCGTCTGGATAGGTAGCCGATTACTTTTTTACCATCTTCCAGAATGGGGAGAACAGTAATACCGTAACGGCTCAGTATGATGTTGGCTTTTTCAATGGTAGTATCAGGCCCGGTAAAGATAGGAGGTGCAGACATCAGATCCCGGGCATAGCGCCGGGGCTGTACATGTTTATGAAACATACGGATCAGCTTTTCTTCTGCTTCGACCAGGGTCATGTCTTTTATGGTAGCAGAAGCAGCCGAGGCATGGCCACCCCCGTGAAATTCCAGGGCAATACTGGCCACATTTACTTCAGGAATCCTGCTCCGGCAGATAAGATATACTTTTTCTCCCATGGCGGCCAGGGCAAATAAAACATTCAGGTTTTCCATTTGCACAAATCGTCTGACGATCAGAGAAAATTCATCAATGTAGCGGTCCGCACTTATCTTGGCTACAACAATTTTTACACCATGTACAGTGTAGGTTACAGCTGAATTGATCAATTCGTTTAAAAGGCCTATCTCTTTAGAGGTCAGTTCCTGATGAATATACTGGGAAACGGTGTCGAGGTTGGCGCCCATGGTCTGTAGCCAAGCCATGGCGGCAAAGTCACGCGGGGTGGTGGTGCTGAAGGTGAAGGAGCCGGTATCTTCAAACTCGGCCATGGCCAGGGCAGTCGCCTCCTCTTCCGTGATATCAAGATTACGTTCCTGGAATATTTCCACAAATACTGTGGCAGTTGCTCCCACTGGGCGGACGTCTTCCAGGCTGCCCTTAATATCTCCTTCACTGTCGGGATGGTGATCATATAGATGGACTTCAATTCCGGGATTATCAAGACACTTGATAAAATTGCCCAGCCGCGATGGCTGTCTTGTATCTACAACGATAAGTCTGGCCACCCGGGATAGGTCTATATTTTTCTGGCGCTGGAAATCATAAATCAGATCTGAATTATTGAGAAAGCGGCGGACATTTTTTTCCTGAGAGCCGGAAAAAGACATAATTGCCTCAGGATATAGTTTTTTGGCGGCGATCATCGAGGCCATGCTGTCAAAATCGGCATTTAGATGGCTAGTTATGACTTCCATAAGGCTTAGAGTATAGGGCTTAGGCCTTTTTCAAGACCTGGGATGAAATTTCCGGTGGATAGCCTGCAGCCGGCTTCTGTCTACATGGGTGTAGACCTGGGTGGTAGATATATCGGAATGGCCCAGCAGAAGCTGAAGGGAACGGAGATCAGCACCATGGGCCAGCATGTGAGTGGCAAAAGAGTGACGCAGCATATGGGGGGTAATACGTTTATCAATACCCGCTGCTGAGGCCTTTTCCCGGATAATCTGCCAGAACCTGAAACGGCCCAGCGGTCTACCCCTGTTGCTGATAAACAGATAGTCACTGATTTTTCCCTTAAGAAGTCTGGGCCGTCCCTCCCTTAAGTACTGTTCGAGATTTTCACCAGCCTCCTCCCCGAAAGGGATAAGTCTTTCTTTGCTGCCCTTGCCCAGTACGCGAACAAAGCCGGACTTTAGATTAACCCCGGCAGACGGCAGATTTACCAGTTCCGAAACCCTCATACCCGTAGCATAAAGAAGATAAAGCATGGCCCGGTTGCGGCTGGTATAGGGAGACCTGTCGCACTTTCCCTCTAAAAGAGTATTAACCTCGGCTACAGTAAGGTCCTGTGGCAGGCGCTCCCCTAACCTGGGGGTTTCCAGTAGTAAAGTGGGATCACTTTCTATAATATGTTCAGCAGCCAGGAACCGGAAAAAATTGCGTAGAGAAGAGATACGTCTGGCCTGGCTCCGGCTTTCCAGATTGCGGTCCTGTAAATGATTCTGAAATTTGCGGATAAGAGAAGGGGTTACCTGGGAAAGTGATTTATTTTTTCCGGCAAGAAAAAGAATGAAATCTTTAAGATCAGCCTGGTATGAAGTAATTGTGTTGTCCGCAAGCCTTCTTTCCACTGTGAGATATTCCAGGAAACTGTTTAGACCGGCGAGTGTCTCCTGACAATTAATTCTTTCGGCATTATTTCTATCCTGATTATCCACGGCGGAGTTTAAGGCAGACTTTTTTCCATGTTCAGCCTTCGCGGGCCATCCGGTACATAGCCTTGCGCAGTTTTCTCTGGGCTTCCGCTTTCTTGCGGCGCCTCTTTTCATTGGGTTTTTCGTAATGTTCACGTCTTTTCAGTTCTTTTTTAATGCCATCGAGCTGAAGTTTCTTTTTTAACTGACGAAGTGAGTATTCAATATCTCCTTTAACTTCGACTTCAATCATATAAATAGTCTCCTTTTTATTTTAGGTTTAGGCTGATCATTAGGCAATCAATGCAGTTGTTGAAACATAACTAATAACTATTAATAATTATATCTTCAACTGTCAATCATAAAAATTTTTCCTGGATTCAGGATATTAAGGGGATCAAAAACTGATTTTACCTTTTTCATCATATCAATACCCACGCCGCTGATCTCTCTGTCAAGAAAGGCCATTTTGGTTATACCGACTCCATGTTCTCCTGACAGAGTCCCGCCCAGCCTAAGAACCTCACTGAACAGCTTCTCTTTGGCGTCCAGGGCCTGGCGGTATTCATTTTCATTTTTCTTATCAAGCATTATATTGATATGTATATTGCCGTCTCCGGCATGTCCGAAAGTAAAGATAATTATCCCGTACTTCCGGGATAATTTTTTTGCAGAGCGGATTAGATCTGCAATTTTGGTCCGGGGGACAACCACGTCTTCACTCATTTTGTCGGGTTTCAAGATAAAAGAACTGGGGGAAAGGGCCTTTCTGGCCGACCATAATTCTGCAGCCTCTTCCTCATTTTTCGCCTCTTTTACTTCCAGAAGCCCTTCTCCTGTTGCCAGAGTTTTTCGCATTACAGCAGCCTGATGTTCCACCATGGCCGAATCTCCGTCCACTTCAAGGAGGAGCAGGGATCCTGTTTTTTCTGGTAAGGCAAAGGGCAGCTTATCTTTGACAATCTCCAATGCGGTGCGGTCAAGAAATTCCAGGGCTGCCGGGGTTATTTTTTTCAGAAGCCCGGCTATTAAAGATGTTGCTTTATCCATGGAAGTAAAAAGGGCCAAAAAGGTCCCGCGGCTCTTAGGGTTGGCAATTAAACGGACTATGATTTTGGTTATTATGCCGAGTGTTCCCTCTGAACCTGTAAAGAGACGGGTAAAATCATAACCGACCACTCCTTTGGCCGTTCTGACTCCGGTCTCCATTACCCGCCCGTCTGGAAGAACCACTTCCAGTCCCAGTATGTATTCCCGGGTTACCCCGTATTTTAAGGCGCTGGGGCCACCAGCACATTCTGCAACGTTGCCTCCCATGGTGCAGAACTTTAAACTGGCCGGATCCGGGGGATAATAAAGGCCCCGGGCCCTGACCTCCTCCTGGAAATCTCCGGTAATTACCCCGGGCTCTACTACTGCTATTTGGTTTTCTTCATCTATCTCCAGGATCCGATTCAAACGGCTCAAAGCTAAAACAACACCACCGGAGACAGCCAGAGCCCCTCCTGTCATTCCACTGCCGGCCCCCCTGGGTATTACAGGAAAAACAAAGAAAGAGGCGAGTTCCATAATCCGGGCAACCTCTTCTGTCGAACTGGGGAAGACAACAGCCTCGGGGCTGTAATTACCGCCGCTGCCATCATAGGAATAACAGAGCAGCTCTTCTTGAGAAGTGAGAACCTGTTTTTTGCCAAGGGCTTTTTGCAGAGCTTTTATTATCTTTTTATCCATTTATCCGGAACAGTCAGCTTGATTTTATCTTGATTTAATTGCTGCAGAGATTACACTGTCTATCACCACAAAGAAACCATAAATCTTGTATTATAATTCGTAAATTTTTCCAGGCAAGCTAGGCGGTTAATTGAGAATTCAATTTTTCGACTTGATTTATCTGTATGATATAAGGTAAAAAATTTTCATAAGATTGTGGTGCATATCATCTGCTTAAAATCATTATGTTTTATCAAGTCGGAAAGTTGAGTTAAGAAATTTCAATTCGGGGATTATCAACCTCAGCTCAGTGTAGAACAAATGTCAAAAAGACTCAGGCTGGCCCTTATTGCGGGAGGAAAATCAGGAGAACGGGAAATTTCCCTCAAAGGGGCCCGGGAGGTGTTAAAGGCTTTAAACACAAACAAGTATAAGGTGCGTCAGTACGATCCGGTCCATGATCTTGAGCGTCTTGCCGGTGATGCTCCGAAGACAGATGTCGCCTTTATCCTTCTCCATGGCCCCATGGGAGAAGACGGCTCTATACAGGGTTTCCTGGATCTTCTGGGCGTTCCCTATCAGGGTTCGGGACTGCTGGGCAGCGCCCTGGCCATGAATAAACATTTAAGTAAATTATTGTATCAGCAGTCAGGACTTAAAACGGCTGAATCCGTGTTACTTACTCCGCACAGTGGCCCTGCAGGTGAAGAAATCTCAGAAAAACTGGGATTGCCGCTGGTCATCAAACCAGTTAGTCAGGGTTCAAGCCTGGGGCTCAATATAATCCATAATCTTGCGGAATTCGGCCCGGCTTTAAGCAACTCTTTTCAAATCGACAGGGAGGTTCTGGTAGAGCCTTATATAAAAGGCAGAGAAATAACAGTCGGTGTTATTGGCAACCAGAAACTAACCGCCTTGCCTGTAGTGGAAATTATTCCTGACCAGCAGCATCCTTTTTTCGATTATACAGCCAAATATACTCCCGGGGCTACCAGCGAGATATGCCCGGCTGATTTTCCTGAAGAGATAACTTTTGAAGCGCGTGATTACGGAGTTAAAGCCCACCGGGCTTTGGGACTCAGAGGATACAGCCGTACCGACATGATTGTTTCGGAGACAGGAGAAATATTTATCATGGAAACCAATACCATTCCGGGCATGGCTGCTACCAGTCTTTTTCCCTTGGCAGCCCAGGAATACGGGCTTAGTTTCTCCGCCCTGATCGATCGCCTCATAGAACTGGCGATTGAGTACAGAACATAAAAATTCGTCCGCCGGAGCAACTATCTGCTGAAACGGTTTTCAAAATAAGGGTTCAGAACTTCAGGCAGTTTTATAGAGCCGTCAGCCTGCTGGCAGTTTTCGTAGATAGCAGCCAGAGTCCGGCCTACAGCCAGGCCGCTGCCGTTCAGGGTATGGACCAGAGCACTTTTTTTCCCTGTCTTCGGCCGGTAGCGAATCCCTCCCCTCCTGGCCTGAAAATCGAGAAAATTACTGCAGGATGATATCTCGCGGTACTTTTCCTGGCCCGGCATCCAAACCTCAATATCATAGGTTTTAGTGGCGGAAAACCCCAGGTCTCCGGTACACAGAGTAACTACCCGGTAGGGAAGCTTCAAAAGCCTCAGAACTTCTTCAGCATCAGCCAGTAATTTTTCCAGCTCCTGTCCAGACTGTGACGGTTCAGTTAATTTTACCAACTCAACCTTGTCAAACTGATGCTGACGGATAACACCCTTGGTATCCTTGCCGTAGGATCCGGCCTCGGAACGGAAACAGGGAGTATAAGCGCAATACTTGACCGGCAGGTTATCAGCGGAAAGGGTTTCATCCCTGTGAATATTGGTAACAGGGACTTCAGCAGTGGGAATAAGGTAAAGATCCCAATCTTCTGCCTTGAAAAGATCCTCGGCAAACTTGGGAAGTTGTCCCGTAGCTGTCATGGTGGCGGAATTAACCAGAAAGGGCGGCAAGACTTCTTTATAGCCGTGTACACCGGTATGGAGATCCAGCATAAAATTAATAAGGACGCGCTCAAGACGAGCGGCAAAATCCATCATCAGGGTAAAGCGGGCCCCTGACAATTTAGCTGCTCTTTTGAAATCAAGACTGCCGTTTTTCTCTCCTAATTCCCAGTGGGTTTTAGGGGTGAATGAGAAGGCAGGGGGGTCTCCCCATTTTCTGATTTCCGTATTATCACTGTCATCCTTGCCCACAGGAACCGAATCATCGCAGATATTGGGAATCTCCATGACAATCTTTTGAAGGTCATTTTCTATAACATTCAGACCCTGTTCAAGTTCCTTGATTCTGTCACCGACCAGGCGCATTTCTGAGATAAGCTCATCAGATGCTGTATTTTTTTTCTTAAATTCGGCGATCTCCCGGGATACTTTTTTCCTGTGGTTCCGCAGATCTTCTACTTCAGCCAGTTTTTCACGTCTTTTCCTGTCAATCTCAATAAAATTATCAAGACCGGCCGCGGAAAATCCTCGAAGGCTGGTTTTTTCTTTGACAAGCTCAATATTGTTCCTGATAAAATTTAGTGCAAGCATGTATTAGTTTTGAGGTTTTTTGTAAGACCTTAATCTTTATGAACGGTTACCTTTTGAGTTCTGGCAACAAGATATCTGACCAGACAATTTACTTCAATGTCTAAATTTATCATTTTCTTGACTTACCCTCCGGAACAGGCTATTTTTAGTAGTTTTATTTTAAATATAACCTAAAGGTGGAGGATTTGTGAAAATTAAAGCCCTAAAGGGATTTAAAGATATTATCCCGGATGAGGTGGATATATATCGTTTTATTGAAAAAATTTCCAGAGATATTTTCCACCGTTTCGGATTCCGGGAAATCAGGGTTCCGGTTCTGGAAAAAACCGATCTCTTTGTCCGATCTCTGGGAGTAGCTACTGATATTGTAGAAAAAGAGATGTACACCTTCGACGATCGTAATGGAGACTCGGTTACCATGAGACCGGAGGGAACCGCCTCGGTCTTGCGGGCCTATATAGAACAGGGGCTGCATGCCAGCAGTTCCTTACAGAAACTTTACACCATCGGCCCTATGTTCAGGCATGAAAGACCCCAGAAAGGGCGCCTTCGGCAATTTCACCAGATCAGTGTTGAGGTGCTCGGCCTTGATCATCCCCGGATAGATGCGGAAGTAATGGCCATGGCCTATTTACTGCTCACCAGTCTTGGCCTTAGTGCCAGACTGGAGATCAATTCCCTGGGGTGTCAAAAATGCAGGCCGGGATTTAATCAGGCCTTGCGCCTTTTTCTGGACAATTGCCAGGGTCTATGTGATGATTGTCTTCGGCGGAGAGACACCAATCCTCTTCGAGTCCTCGACTGTAAGAATAAAAGCTGCCAGGAACATTACCAAAAGGCCCCTTTTATAATCCAGCATCTCTGTCCGGAGTGTTACGGTCACTTTCAGACTGTTAAGGAGGGTCTTAAGTTACTGAGAATTCCTTACACCGTTAATTCTTTTATGGTCAGGGGGCTTGATTATTACTGCCGTACCACCTTTGAACTTATAAGCGATGACTTGGGGACCCAGAACGCTGTGGGAGCGGGAGGACGTTATGACGGCCTGGTCAAGGAGCTGGGTGGTCCGGATGTCCCGGGACTGGGTTTTGCCATGGGCCTTGAACGCCTGGCCCTTCTTCTGGCAAGCCAGGATAACGGATCACAAAAGGCCTGGACTGATCTGTTTATCGCCGCCCTTGGTCCCAAAGCCCAGAATGTTGCTTTTCCGGTAAGCCATTATTTACGGGAAAAAGGTTTATCTGTAACCATGGATGTCATGGACCGCAGTTTAAAAAGTCAGATGAAACAGGCTGACCGGGCCGGGGCCAATTTTGTCCTGATCCTGGGCGAAGAAGAATTCGAAAAGGGTCAGGCTCAGCTCCGCGATATGAGAAGCAAGAATCAGCAACCACTTACCATTAAATCCGATTTAGCTGAATGGGGAGATGATATCAGGTGGGAACTGGGAACTCTGAATTCTGAATTTTGATAAGGAGATCCTATGGAATCCATGGGGATACTTAAACGTAGTCATAACTGCAATCAACTTAGTCTCGCCGATCTTAAGCAGGAAGCCGTCCTGATGGGCTGGGTGTTGAGAAGGCGGGATCACGGGGGTGTCATATTTATTGACCTGCGGGATCGCTGGGGCCTGACCCAGGTGGTTTTCAATCCGGAGCATAATCCGGAAGTCCACGCCAAGGCTCATGGCTTGCGGAATGAATGGGTAATTGCCGTGAGGGGTAAAGTTGCCCGCCGGCCGGAAGGAATGGTTAATGACAAGCTGGTTACCGGAGAGATAGAGGTCTTTGCCGATGAACTGAAGATACTCAACATCAGCAAAACCCCGCCTTTCCCTTTGGATGAAGAACTGGAGGTCTCTGACAATCTCCGGCTGGCCTATCGTTATATCGATCTGCGCCGGCCTGGTATGGCGGACAACCTTATAACCCGCCACAAAGCCTGTCAGGCAATTCGTAGTTATTTAAATGATGCTGATTTTTTGGAGATTGAGACGCCGGTGCTTACCCGCTCTACTCCGGAAGGGGCCAGAGATTATCTGGTCCCCAGCCGGGTTAATGCCGGCCGGTTCTTTGCCCTGCCCCAGTCACCACAGCTCTTCAAACAGTTGCTTATGGTTGCGGGTATGGATCGCTACTACCAGATAGTCAAGTGCTTCCGGGACGAAGATTTACGGGCGGACCGCCAGCCGGAGTTTACCCAGTTGGATATGGAGCTTTCCTTTGTTACAGAAGAGGATATTTACACCCTGTCTGAAGGAGTAATGCAGGCAATTTTCAAAAAAACCAGAAATATAGATTTAAATTCCCCCTTTCCTCGTCTGACCTATGACGAGGCCATGGACAGATTCGGGACAGACCGGCCTGACACCCGCTTCGGCCTGGAACTTATAAATCTGACCGAAATAATCCAGGACTGCGGTTTTAAAGTCTTCAGAAATGTCGTGGAAAACGGCGGTCTGGTGAAGAGCATCAATGCCAAAGACTGTGCCGACTTCTCCCGCAAGGATTTAGATGATTTGACCGTATTTGCCGGCCAGTTTGGGGCCAAGGGACTGGCCTGGGTTAAGGTAAAGCCTGCAGGGGAGTGGCAGTCACCTATTGCCAAATTTTTTACTCCGGATGAACGCGGCAGGATCAGTGAGGCCCTGGAGGCCGCTGAGGGAGATCTTCTTTTTTTTGTGGCTGACAAAAGTGCTATTGTCCACGAGGCCTTGGCGGAATTGAGACTCGAATTGGCCAACAGACTCGGCCTACTGGATGACAAGGTCTTCAGTTTCCTGTGGATAACAGACTTTCCACTTCTGGAGTATAACCACGAAGACCGGCGACATACTGCAGTCCATCACCCGTTTACCGCCCCCAGGAAGGAAGATTTGGAATTGCTGGAATCTGCACCGGGACAGGTTAAAAGCCGGGCCTATGACCTGGTTTTGAACGGTACGGAGATTGGTGGCGGCAGTCTGCGTATCCATCAGAAAGAGGTTCAGGACAAGGTCTTTGGCGTTTTGGGGATCAGCCGGGAAGAGGCAGAAAATAAATTCGGTTTTCTGCTCCGTGCCCTGGAACTTGGTGCCCCGCCCCACGGCGGAATTGCTTTTGGTCTGGACAGATTATTGATGATTATTACGGGCAGGGAGACAATCAGGGATGTGATTGCCTTTCCCAAAACCCAGAAAGCTACCTGTCCCATGACCGAAGCTCCGGCCCCGGTGGACCGTAAGCAGCTTACCGAATTAAAATTGCGTCCTGACTGGAAGGAACCTGTCCAGGGGAAAAGCAAGACCAGATAAAATTTTTATCATACTGTAAGGAATAAAAAAATGTTACCCGAAGATATTAAAGAGGCCTTTACTTTTGATGATCTTCTGATGGTGCCCATGAAGTCTGCAATACTGCCTTCGGAAGTAGATCTTTCCACCCGGTTGACCAGGGAGATTTCTCTTAATATTCCTTTGATCAGTGCTGCCATGGATACGGTAACCGAACATCGGACCGCTATTGCCATGGCCCGTGAAGGAGGAATAGGAATTATTCATAAAAACATGGGACTGGAAAAACAACTGCTTGAGGTAGAGAGGGTCAAGAAATCAGAGTCGGGGATGATTGTTGATCCGTTTACCGCTGAGGAAGAACAAACCGTGGCTGAAGTTGAGAAAATTATGAGCACTTATAATATTTCCGGGGTCCCGGTGCTCAGGGCAGGTAAGCTGGCCGGAATTGTTACCAACCGTGATATGCGCTTTGTTTCCGATCAGGATCTCAAAGTAAAGGATGTAATGACCAGTAAAAATCTGGTTACTGCCAAACCCGGTATAACCCTTGAGCAATCTAAGGCCTTACTGCATGAACACCGGATCGAAAAATTGCTGGTAGTTAATGATGATGGTACGCTGCATGGCCTTATTACTATCAAGGACCTGGAAAAAATCAGGAGATATCCCCTGGCAGCCAAAGACTCTATGGGAAGACTGCTGGCCGGGGCAGCCATTGGAGCGGATGTTACCCTGGAATATGTCGAAAATCTGCAGGCTGTCGGAGTTGATATCCTGGTTTTGGATTCAGCCCATGGCCATTCCACCAATATTATTAACTGCCTGGAGAAAATTAAAACAACTTTTCCTGATTTTCAGATAATCGCGGGAAATATTGCCACCGCTGAAGCGGCTGAAGATTTGATCAAGGCCGGCGCAGACTGTCTTAAGATTGGAGTAGGTCCCGGCTCTATCTGCACCACCAGGATAGTGGCAGGCGTGGGAGTTCCCCAGTTAACTGCCATTCGTGACTGCAAGAAGATAGCTCAGAAGTATGAGATCCCTTTAATCAGTGATGGCGGGATTAAACAGTCCGGTGATTTGAGTAAGGCCATAGGCATAGGGGCGGATACCATCATGATAGGCAGTTTGTTGGCCGGCTGTGCAGAAACACCGGGCGAGATTTTTCTATATCAGGGCAGAACCTACAAGGGCTATCGAGGCATGGGCTCACTGGGAGCTATGAGTGAAGGAAGCGCTGATCGTTATTCTCAGGCAGATCTGGACTCTGCGGCAAAATTTGTTCCTGAAGGTATCGAGGGCAAGGTACCCTATCGCGGTCCCTTAAGTGATACTATCTACCAGCTTACCGGTGGGCTACGTTCCGGCATGGGATATCTGGGTGCTCGAAACATTGCTGAGCTTCAGAGAAAGGCACAGTTTGTCCGGATCAGTCAGGCCGGCTTCAAGGAAAGCCACGTCCATGACGTAATAATTACCAAAGAGGCCCCTAACTACAGAATGAGTTAAGGGTTAAAGGCACCATATCCTCAGGCTTATGCCTTACTCCCCTGAATCCTTAATCTTTAAACCTTGCAACCTGCCATGGATATTCATCAGGAAAAAATAATTATCCTTGATTTCGGCTCCCAGACCACTCAGCTTATAGCAAGGCGGATCAGGGAATATAGAGTTTACAGTGAAATTTATCCTTATACCCTGTCCCTTGACAGACTCCGGGAAATGAGGCCATCCGGCATTGTTCTATCCGGTGGACCGGCCAGTGTCTACGACAAGGATGCCCCGATGACTGATCCCGGTCTTCTAGAACTGGGAATCCCTGTACTTGGTATCTGCTACGGGGCCCAGTTAATGATTTATCAGTTAGGAGGAGCTGTAGCCGGGGCTGCCAAAAGGGAATACGGTAAGGCTGATTTGGAAATCCTTCACAACGACGGAATTTTTGCCGGACTGGAAATCGAGGAGACCAGTTATCAGGTCTGGATGAGTCACGGTGACAGAATCGACCGTGTTCCGACCGGGTTTCAGGCTACAGCCCGGAGTGAATACAGCCCTCTGGCCTCAGTCCGTCACCGGGAAAAATCTCTTTACGGGGTACAGTTCCACCCAGAGGTTGCCCATACCCTTATTGGTAATGATGTATTGAGCAATTTTATTTTCAGGATATGTAACTGTCAGCCCATATGGACCATGGAATCCTTTGTGGATACCACGGTTGCAGCTATAAAAGAAAAAATCGGCAAGGAGAAGGTGATTTGTGCCCTTTCCGGGGGGGTGGATTCTTCAGTAACCGCCGCTCTGGTACACCGGGCTGTAGGTGAACAATTAACCTGTATCTACGTTAATAACGGTTTAATGCGGGCCGGAGAAACAAAGCGGCTAATGCGTTTTTTCCGGGAACAGGAATATTTACGGGTTATTGAGGTGAATGCAACCAGGTATTTTCTGGATCAACTGAATTCTGTAGTAGATCCTGAAGAAAAACGAAAGCTTATTGGCCGGGGCTTTATTAAAATATTTGAACAGGAGGCCGCTAAACTGGGAGATGTCAAATTCCTGGCCCAGGGCACCCTGTATCCGGATGTCATTGAATCTGTATCTTTTCGTGGGGCAGCGGCTATTAAATCCCATCACAATGTGGGGGGGTTGCCGGAGATCATGCAGCTTGAGCTCATTGAGCCTTTGCGGGAACTTTTTAAGGATGAAGTGCGGGAGTTGGGGCTTACCCTGGAGTTACCCAGAGAAACCGTTTACCGGCAGCCTTTTCCGGGTCCCGGACTGGCCATACGTATAATGGGGGAAGTGACAGAAGAGCGTCTTAAGATTATCAGGCAGTCTGATAATGTTATTCTGGATGAGATGAAAAGTTCCGGTTATTATCATAAGGTATGGCAATCATTTGCCGTACTTTTACCTATTCAGACCGTAGGTGTAATGGGTGATGAAAGAACCTATGAACATGTTATAGCCTTTCGCTGTATAGACAGTGTTGATGCCATGACCGCAGACTGGTCCAGGTTGCCTTATGAGTTAATGGGTCGTATTTCAAATCGTTTGATAAATGAAGTGCGGGGAGTGAATCGGGTAGTTTACGATATCTCATCCAAGCCGCCCGGAACAATCGAATGGGAGTAGTGTGTTAAGGATGCCTTTACTTGGTTGGTGATTTGTTTAGGCGTTAATAAGAAAATATAAAAAAACCAGTTAGTTGTTGATGTTTAAAACCGGCATATACGTTGACGCGGAAAATATTCGGTTGAGCGGTGGCTATGGCATGCGTTACGATATCCTCGTAGATCTTGCCAATAGAGGTAATTCACAATTATTAAGAGCTAACTCCTATTTGGCCGAAGACCGGGAACGGACTGAAAATGATCCTGAATACCGCCAGAAGGTATATAATTATCATGACATTGTCCGTAACTGCGGCTTTAAGGTAATTAAAAAGTATGTCCAGCACTATGTTGATGACGAGGGAATTGTTACCACAAAAGCCAACGCTGATATGGATCTGGCTATCGACGCCCTGCTCCAGTCCCGCAATCTGGATCGTATTATCCTGGTAACAGGTGATGGAGATTTTATCCGTCTGGTGACAGCTATCCAGAACAGAGGATGCCGGGTTGAAGTCATCGGTTTTAATAATGTCAGCGCAGCTTTGAGAGAGACAGCTGATTTTTTTATCTCGGGCTTTCTGGTACCAGGGCTTTTGCCAATTCAAGGAGATCAGGATCTACGAGACTGGTATCGGGGAAGAGTGATCAGTTATAAGCCTGATCGCGGTTTTGGGTTCATGCGTTATTACAGGCTGACTGCCTGGGGGCTGGAAGGTGTGAGCCTTTTTTTTCATTGTTCCCAGTCTCCTTTTGAGAATTCGCCCCAGATTTTTCATAATCCCGCTAGTATCTTTGAATTTCAGATAGCCCCGAACGACCGCGATTCAGACAAGTATGAGGCCCATAATATCAGACTTCTCCAAACGGAAAACAGTACCAGTCCCTCTGATAAGTTTTTTTCTGATCGATTTTAATTAGTATCTGTTCAGATTTTTTATCTTTAAATTTTCTGTTAATTAAAGGATAATTTTTTGATTAGCTCGACTAAAATAAATATATTGCTTGCAGGTAAAGGAGATTTTATGCGTCGTTCCGTACGAACTATGCTCCGAATGGCGCGATACGATCAGAAAATTCTGGAAACAGGCAACGGTAAAGAAGCCTGGAAATTTCTCCAGAAAAACAAAGTCGATCTTATTATTGCCGATTATAACTTGCCGGGGATGAATGGGGTCGAACTACTGCGGAACGTACGCGGCAATAAGGAAATACGGGATACTCTTTTTTTAATTATTACGGCCGAAACTAATAGGGAAGTTGTGGCGGAAGCGGCAGAATATGATGTTGACGGTTATCTCGCCCTGCCTTTTGATTCAGCCACACTGGGCAAAACCATTGATTCTATTTTGACCAGGGCCAGGTCCCCTGAACCTATGATAGTGCATCTCAGGGCCGCGCTGAAATTGAAGGAAGAGGGAAAGATATATGAGGCTATAAAGGAGACCAAAAAGGCCGCAGCAGCCAACCCCGATACTTCCCGGCCTTTGCGGGAGCTAGGTAAACTGTACCTGGGAAGCAACAACAAAAAAGAGGCTATAAAATGTTTTCAAAGATCCATTGCTCTTAATCAGCTTGATATATCCTCTCATTACCATCTGGGGCGAATTTTTGTAGAGGAAGACAAGGTGGACCAGGCTGTTCAACATTTCAGCCGGGCCCTGGAAATTAACCCGAGGCGTCAGGATTGGGCCTTTGATTTTGCCTCTCTTTTGTTAGACAGAAACCAGAAAGAGGAAGGAGGCCGGATTCTCAGCAGTATATTAAAAAACAACCCGGATGATATTGATTTACTAAATAAAGCCGGTAAGCTGGCGGCCAAGAACGATTTGGACGAACTGGCTATCAAGTACTTTCAGATGGTGGTAAAAAAGCAGCCTGACAGGTTGTTCAGCCATAGGATGCTGGGTATTCTCCTACAACGGAAAAAAAGAAACATTGAAGCGGTTAATCATCTGGAAAAAGCAGCTGAAGAGTATAGCGGAGATCTGGAGGTGCTTCTGTCCCTGGCCAGGGCCTATTTTGATATGGGAAAAACTGTCCAGGCAGACAAGTGGGTTTCAAAAGCCTTCAGGCTATATCCTGATAATTTGGAGGTAAAAAACCTGTTCAGGTCCCTTTAAATTGAAAAGCTTGGGACAGATCCTTCAACAGTCAGCAAACAGCACTCAGCTAAACAATATCATGTTGGATTTTTTTGTTGATAATTACCTGGCTGCAGTTACCTGCCTTTTTTATCTGGTTTGATTTGATGGATAATAATTATTTGAAATCTTCTGAAGTACACGAAGAAGCTGAGACCGAAGCCAATAAGGCGCCGGGGATAGACTTCCTCCTTCCTGCCAGAGAACTGCCGGTATCCCTGGAAGGCCCCCCCTGTTTTTATTGCAGTATGACAGGTCATAATCCTTCCGAATGTCCCAGCCGCCTGCTGACCATGAATATCCGGGGGCTCAGCAGACTGGGCAAGTTATCATTCCCTGAATTGAACAGCATATACGAAACTGTTTTTCCGGATTACAGTGGAGCTGTGGCAAGACTGGATACCGGCATCACCAGTTTACAACTGGCGCATGATCAAGAACTCTTGGTCCTGGTGTCCTTCCTTGATATCAATATCCTTTATCAGCTTCGTTTTCTCTTTCAGATCGCTTTCAGCATACAGCCGGAGTGGCAGAAACTGGAAAAGGCCGGCCAGAAGAATATTGACCGGCGTAACCTTTACCTGGGATTGGATTATTTAAGAGTGGGAAAGTATGAGGAGGCCTGGCCCCTTCTTAAAAAAGAAACAGAAGATCCCAGGGGAAAAAGCTTTTGTGCTAATGTAGCCTTGGCCTTTCTCGTCTTGGAGATGGGCGATTTCAATAACATGGTCCATTATCTCAAAAAAGCGGAAATTCTCGCTGTCCTGGAAAAAGAAAGGATCTATATCGGCTTTCTCCTGTCCCGTTATCATCAGATAAATGAAGATGTCTGGCGTAGTCGCAACGCCCTGGCCATTGCCGAAAAAAGTATTTACTACTCGGATCAGATAGCCTATCGCAAGATACAGCTTGCAGTAGAAACCGGGCTTGATGAAAACAGTGTGAACTTACTTCGTGGTCTGATGGAGGAAAGCAAGGAGTACTTTATGACGGCCCTTATGGATCCTGTCTTTGTACCTGAGCAGGAAGTAGTGGAAAATATTGCTTCCCACCACTTCTCAAACATAAAACAGGATGCTGAAAAATTTCTAATTTCCCTGAGCAGTGAGTTTGATAAGCTGGGGATCTGGTTTGACAAAGAAGACGAGGAGCAGCAGGAGAGAAAAAAGGGATTGGAGGAATTAGAAGGCCTGTTTAAGCATCAGGCATACTATGATCTCCTTGTTTTGGTAAAAGAAAGCCAATTCATGCTTAGACACTGGCAAGATATATTCTTCGACCAGAAAGAAGCCTTTCAGCGGAAGGTTCGAAGATTAGAAAAAAATTTCAAAATATACAAATCGTTTTGGCGGGATTATAAGTACCCGCATTTTTTCAGCCGTTTCGGACATAATCTGGCTACAGCCTCCAAAAAATTTCTTGTTATTCGCAGGCTGGTTAACGAGAATACCGTGTTTTCCTATAAAAAGGCCCTGGATATTTTTTTTGATTTACAACAGAGTGTTCCCGAACTGAAGTCCACTTATAACCGGATGATCTGGATGAGAACTATTCTGTACGGTATCTGGGTTTTCGGTAAGAGTTTTTTTATTCTGGAATTTATTTTAATGAGTTTATCACTTTTTATAGGATTAGGATTGGAACCTGCCCTTAGTGAATACAAATGGGGTAAAATCTTTGCAGATTATGACTTTCAGAGAATTACCCTTTCTATTCTGGCCTTCTTGGTTGTCCCTCTTATCTCTCTGGTCATTACTTTAATAAAATTGAACAAGAGTTAGATATTGAATTGAGCTGAAGGATCAAACTGTTCCGCGTTTTATAATTATCTTGGCCACTTCCCTGGCAATTTTCCTTATCCGGCCGATATATCTTGTCCTTTCTGCAACACTTATCGTCTTTCTGGCATCCAGAAGATTAAAGCTATGGGAGCACTTTAAGCAATGTTCATAAGCAGGTAAAGGCAGGCCCCTGTTTAGCATTTTAAAGGCCTCTTTTTCGCAGGAGTTGAAAAACCGGGAGAGAAAATCAACATCGGCATATTCAAAGTTATAGGCTGAAAACTCCCTTTCATTTTGCCGTGCCAGGTCTCCATAGCTGACATCTCTGTTCCACTCTATATCATAGACGTTTTCTTTCCCCTGGAGATACATGGCTATACGCTCCAGACCGTAAGTAAGTTCGACAGTTATGGGATCAAGTTCTTGGCTGCCTGCCATTTGAAAGTAGGTAAACTGGGCGATTTCCATACCGTCCAGCCAAACCTCCCAGCCCAGACCGCTGGCCCCCAGGGTGGGAGATTCCCAGTCATCTTCCACAAACCGGATATCGTGATCCGGCAGCTCTAGATTAAAACTTTTGAGACTGTTTAGAAAAAGTTCCTGAGAATCTGGAGGCGATGGTTTTAGTACCACTTGAAACTGGTAATAACGTTGGAGACGATAGGGGTTTTCACCATAACGGCCGTCAGTGGGGCGCCTGGATGGTTGTACATAGGCTGCTCTCCACGGCTTAGTTCCCAGGGCCCGTAAAACTGTGGCCGGATGAAAGGTCCCGGCTCCAACTTCCATGTCATAGGGCTGTTCAATGATGCATCCCTGCTCAGCCCAATAACGACTTAATTTTAAAATAATGTCCTGGAAGTACATGTGGTTTCAGGTTTCAAGAGGTTAAAGTTCAAACTGTAATATGTAAACCGAAAATCACAAGCTGTAAACAGTATAAATAACATTAGGAAAAATTTACCGTAGAGAGATTGCTGAAAAGTTTGACAACCTTGGTATTGTGCAGTAAAAATGTTAGCAATTCAACTTTCCGGCTTGAGAAAACTATTATGATTTCAGACAGTTGGTATAGCCATTTTCCCCTTTTTCCCTGCAATGATGGTCATAAATTTCCGGAAAATTCAGATTGCAGTTTGATTTATGGTATCTTCAATCGTTACGGTGGTGTTAGTCCACTGCCATATGATTCTCTGAACTTGAGTTTTAATGCGGGTGATCACCCTGACAACGTCCGGGCAAATAGACATAAAGTCAAAGAGGCCCTGGCAGTTGATACCCTGGTTTCGATTGGCCAGGTACATGGCAGTGAAATACTGGTCATTGGAGATGAACCAGAAGAAGATATGGAGATTAAAGGATATGACGCCCTGATCACCAATGTCGTCGGCATAGCACTTATGATCCAGCTCGCAGACTGCCAGTCGATAATGGTTCTGGATCCGGTCAAAAAAGTGGTGGCTAATATCCATTGCGGCTGGCGGGGCAATGTGACTGATATCATCGGTAAGACCATCAACAAAATAACAGGATGTTTCCGGAGTCAGCCTTCCGATTTACTGGTTTTAATCAGTCCTTCTCTAGGTCCTTGTTGCGCTGAGTTCAGGAACTGGCGGCAGGAATTTCCCCCTGCCTTTTACAACTACCAGGTTCGACCTGATTATTTTGATCTGTGGGCTATCAGCAGGGATCAACTCTGCAGGGCCGGGGTAAAACTGCAAAATATCCATTGTTCCTCTATCTGTACCAAGTGTAACTCGGAATGGTTTTCCTACCGCCGGGAAGGTGAAACCGGGCGATTTGGCACCTTGATCGGTCTCGGTAAGTAATGATAAAATTAGTTCCTATTAGCAGGTTAAACCCTGAGCCTTGAACTTCAACAACAATCCCAGATACCTCAGCATCAGAATTCTTAGTCAAAACCAGCAAAGAATAGAACCGGTTGACATTATAATGGACCGTATGTTGAGCCGGATAGACTTGATAGACCCCAGAGACAGCCATTTAATTATGGCCCTGGTTTACGGGGTCCTGCGCCACCAGCGCTACCTTGATGCGGTCCTCAGCTACTATTCCCGGCATCCTTTAAGCAAAATGAAAGAGTTTACTCTTCAGGCTTTACGGGTGGGGGCTTTTCAGTTGCTTTTTATGGATCGTATACCCATTTCTGCTGCGGTCAATGAAACAGTAAAAGCGGTCAGAAACGCCTACCAGCCCAAATGGCTGGTCAGTTATGTTAACGGAGTTCTACGGGCCCTTTCAAAGGATGGCTATAGGCCAGATTTATGGGGTGAAGACAATTGGTCACTTCCGGTTAAGCTCAGTCATCCTGACTGGTTTTATGAGCGTTGCCTGAAACATTATGGCAGCAAAAAGACCAGGGAAATATGTGAATATAATAATCGGCAGCCCTGTCTTACACTCTGTCTTAACCTGTCTGCCGTAAGTAGAGAAAGATTTATAGATATTCTGGCCAGCCGAGATATCAGGGCTATCCCGGGACGGTATGTTCAAGAAGCAGTAATTATCCCGGGATATAGTGGCCGGATTAGTGGGCTGCCCGGTTATAACCTCGGCTGGTTTATGGTGCAGGATGAAGGGGCTCAAATGATTACCAGAATGCTGGCTCCCTTCCAGCCTGGTTCCTACCTTGATGCCTGTGCCGGAGTGGGTGGCAAGACTGTCCAGTTAAATTTTCTGGTACCTCGGGCCAGCCGTTTATCCGCCTCAGAGCCTAACCAGAAAAGGTTTAATCTCCTGAAGGAAAATCTGCAACGGATGGGCTTGGCTTCCGTCATTAATCTTTACAATATCAGCCTGCAGGACTTAAGGAGACAAACAGAAGCACGTTATAACAGTATACTTATAGATGCCCCCTGTTCAGGACTGGGAGTAATCCGTCGTCATCCTGATATACGGTGGAATTTCATAAATGGAGCAATCGACCTAAGGAATTATCAGGAAATACAGTCTGGGTTGATAGAAGAGGCTGCCGGGCTTCTGGTCGACGGAGGCATCCTGGTTTATGCTACCTGCAGTACTGAGCCTGAAGAGAATGAAGAAGTGGTTGCCCGTTTTCTTGACCATAATCCCCAATTTAAACCGGAGTGCCCGGAGTTGCCCGAAAGCTGTGGGCGGCTGCTTGATGAGCAGGGATTTCTGAGACTTATTCCGGGGAAGTATCATGACGGTTTTTTTGCTGCCCGGCTGGTAAAAACAAGGTGGGAATCAGGGAGTAAACCTTAAACATGGAACCGCAACAAATCAGGATCCGGGGTGCCCGGATGCATAATCTTGCTAATATAGATGTGGATATTCCCCGAAATTCACTGGTGGTATTCACCGGTTTAAGTGGTTCAGGAAAATCCAGCCTGGCTTTTGATACCATTTATGCTGAAGGACAGCGCCGCTATGTTGAGTCACTCTCTACTTACGCCCGCCAATTTCTAGGTCAGATGGAAAAACCAAAGGTTGATCTGCTGGACGGTCTCTCTCCGGCAGTTTCTATAGAACAGAGGACAACCAGCAGTAACCCCCGCTCAACTGTAGGCACTATCACGGAGATTTATGACTACCTTCGTCTTCTTTTTGCCAGAACCGGACATCAACATTGCCCGGAATGCGGCCTGGAAATAAGCCCCCAGTCCATAGAGGATATGGTAAAAGTACTTTTATCCTATAAAGAAGGGACCCGTTGTATTTTACTGGCCCCGGTGATAGATAATCGCAAAGGGGAACATCTAGAGGTGATAAACAAAATACGGGGAATGGGCTTTGTCCGGGCCCGGATTGATGGAGAAATAATTGGTCTGGATCAGGAGATAAAATTGGCCAAGACCAAAACCCATACCTTGGAGGCGGTTGTAGACCGTTTAGTAATCAAGGCCTCGGCCGGACAAAGGTTGTCCCAGTCTGTCGCCGCCGCTGTTGATTTGTCTGAGGGACTGCTTTTGGCTAACTTTCCTGATACCGGCGAGGATAGACTTTTCAGTGAACGGGCCTCCTGTCGGCATTGCGGGGTCAGCATGATGGATCTCTCGCCCCGGCTTTTTTCCTTTAACAGTCCCAAAGGGGCTTGTCAGGTATGCGGAGGACTTGGCAGTAACGCCTTCTTTGATCCTGATTTACTTGTACCTGATCCCACTCTTTCTTTAAGACAGGGAGCTATTGCCCCCTGGAAAAATTTAACTCCTGGCTCTTATAAAGACCGTTTCCTTAAGGCACTGGCTGAAGAATATAATTTCAGTCTTGATACCCCTTTTAATGAATTGAACAATGAGGTTAAAAACATAATATTTAACGGAACCGGTCGCCAGTTTCTTCATTTTCAGTATAAGCGCCGCGGCAGAACCAGAACAAGCAGGAAAGTTTTTGATGGCCTGTTAAACCACCTTAACAGGAAATTTCATGAGACATCCTCAGCCGCAATCCGCCAGGAACTCGGCTCCTATATGAC
>JAWOFO010000013.1:0-24585 GCA_046497465.1 Desulfobia sp. | reverse complement strand
CAGTTCGCGAGGTCGTGCATTCTTCGTATCTGTCGGAGCAACGCCTTCAGGAAGCAGGCTGACAGCACCAGCGCACTCGCCTCCTATTCTCTCCAGCATTGCAAAGTCATTGGTGCTACTGATCCCGAGTATCTCTGCTATCTTTTCTCGTGGGCCCTCTTCAGGAAGTATGCCGGCAAAGAAAGGCCGAGTCCTTTTTCCCGAGAACACCTCGCTTTGGAGTGGCAGTGAACGGGAGAGGGGCATGGCATTTGGCTTTTCAAGCCATGTCTGATCATAGGAGAATTGCAGCAAGCCACTATCATCTTGTTTGAGGCTTCCGACTCTCTCGGTGTTCAGATAAACAATCAGGTTATTCATGGCTTTTCGCCTTGGCCGGTGTCAACGCCAGGGCTAACAATCTGAAGTTTGAGCCCCAGAGCTTGGAGAACCTGCAGGATTTTTCCGATTTGGCAAGTCGGCTTGCCCTTCTCAAGATCAATAATGAAGCGCAGACCCGTCCCACAGGTCATCGCCAGGTCCTTTTGGGTGACTTTCAACTGTCTGCGCCTGGCGCGAATAGCAGCGCCAAGCTGCTCTGGATTTTTAGTATTCATGTTACCGATTGGGAATATATCGTGCCGTGAAGTGCCTGTCAAATAAAACATTACCGAACGGCAACATTATTCCCCACGCAAGCCTTTTTGGCAGAAAGATTACCAATCGGGAATATTGTCTCTCTGTATGCCGAACGACCGCCGGATGAGCTGCGAGGACGGCTGAGGTGTCGCAAGCAGCAGTTTGTGGCCGTCAGCCACCGCAGTCAGCTCATCCGGCGGTCGATAGGTCGAAGCGCGAAGCGGTCCGACCTATCAGTAATAATAAGTGGAAATTTTCCATAATATTGATCACAATAGATACCGTAATTTTCCGGTTATTGTGATATTGAACTATAAAATATGGAAAGTGATTTCCACCCCTGATATTTTGCTTTTATTTTTCCACTTATCATGATGCTATCACTGGCAAGATGGAAAGTAAATCAAAATTCCAGCCCAATTCAAAGCTCAAATTAATGGATCAGGTTCGCGAGGTCCTGCGTTATCATCATTACGCCTATCGTACCGAGCAGACTTACTGCCAGTGGATTCTCCGTTATATCCGTTTTTTTGACTGCAAAAAGCATCCCCGCGACCTCGGTGCCCGTGAGGTCGAACGGTTTCTTTCCGAACTCGCGGTGAAGGAGAAGGTGTCGGCCTCTACACAACGCCAGGCCTTGAATGCCCTTGTTTTCCTTTATCGTGAGGTGCTTGATCAGCCCCTGGATGGGGAGATTCAGGCTGTTCGGTCCAAGAAGAAGCCCAATCTGCCTACAGTACTGGGAGGCGAGGAAATAAGACGGTTTTTTTCGCTGTATTGAAGGGACTCATGCCCTGATGGCCAAGCTCCTGTATGGTTCCGGCCTGCGCCACAGTTTTGCCACCACCATGCTGGAGAACGGGATCAATATCCGGATGCTGCAGGAGCTTATGGGTCATGCGGACGTTAAGACCACCGAACGTTATACCCATGTGATGGATAAGGATATCTCCCGTATTTCCAGTCCGCTGGACAACCTGTAATGATAAGGTGAGGAATTAAATACGGACCCAGGCTGCGAAGAACCTGTTCCGGTACAGAAAGGGACGGGGTGCTGGACCGGCACCCGGAACTTGGGCGCCTATTTCAAGGACAGGGACAAGCCAGCCTGTCAATTTCCAAAAGGGAAATACCGTCCCATCCGAAAGTGGTTCTGGGGCAATCAAATTACCCGGACCGCCTTTAGTCATTTCATCTTTTTCTTCATCTGCTGCAGGGCATTATTGAACTGTTCAACATCTTCAGCAGAAAAAACATCCACGGAGCCTCCCTGGAAATCCCCCCGGACCTCGCCCATATCTCCTTCCAGCCAGCCTTCCATCTCCAGGTAGGCCTGTTTCAGTTCCTCGAGGACCCCGGGGTCAGCCTGCCACAGGCCGCGGCTCTCCGCCTCCAGGAGCCTGCGGCCCATCTCTTCCAGAGCCCAGGGATTATTCTGTTTGAAAAACTCCCGGTTTTCTTCGTCCAGGACAAAGGTCTTGCTGATATGGTCAAAGATCCAGTCATCCACCT
Source organism: Desulfobia sp. (assembly GCA_046497465.1). GTDB lineage: Bacteria > Desulfobacterota > Desulfobulbia > Desulfobulbales > SURF-16 > JAWLDV01. Next base: position 22,455 of record JAWOFO010000013.1, on the reverse strand, counting down.
CCCGTGTGGAGGCCTCCCAGCCGTAAATCCGGCCCACCCGCGCGGAGATATCCCCGGCACCTTTGTAGCCGTGACGCTTCATGCCTTCGATCCACCCGGGATTCAAAAGCTTGGTCCGCACCACCCGGCGAATCTCGTCGGCCAGGTCCCTGACCTCAACCTTTTCCGGCTCCCGGCTGTCCCCGTAATAGGCCCTGACTCTGCTTTCTTTTAAGGTCCTGGCTGCTGCGGTCATGCCCCCGTGCCCGCTGAAATAACAGCAGCAACCAAACAGGTCGTGCTCATCAGAGATCACCTTGTTGTAGGTCACATCCACGGTCTCCAGACTGGTTTTCAGTTCCTGAGGAGATTTTTGTCCGAAAACATCCCGGCCATAGGCATATTGATTAAAATAAAGGAAAATATCCGATATGTCTTCTTCATCCTTCCAAGCCGAGGCGTAGACAGCCAGATCCACTCCTGCCCGGTAAGTGCCGGGTTTGGAGGAAAACAGCCTCAAGGTGGCCTTGCGCCAGGCCTCCCGGTCATCAGGGCCGGTCTCTAATTTTTCCAAAGTATGCTTGCGCACATAATTCATATCTTCGGGTTCATCCCGGGAGGCAGCCAATTGTACCGCCCTGTCCACAAGCGCCATACAGTCCGGGAAATTGTCCCTGGTTATCCCGGAAAACCGGATGGTCACATCGATCCGGGGCCTGCCCAGTTCCTCCAGGGGGATGGCTTCCAGGTTCCTGACCCGGCCGCTGGAAAGCCACCCGGGACGGACCCCGAGCAGGGCCAGGATCTGGGCCATGCCTTCCCCGTCCGCCCACATGATGTCTGTACACATCCAGTAGATGGCCACATTTTCGGGACAGCGTTTTTCTTCAGCCAGGTGCTTGTCTATGAGCGCTTGGGCCAGCTGCTCGCCTACTGTATAGGCCGCTCTGGTCGGGATCTTCCCGGGATCCAGGGAGTAGAAGTTACGGCCGGTGGGCAGAATGTCTTCCCGCCCCCGGGCGATAAGCCCGGAAGGACCGGGAGGGATAAAGCCCCCGTCGAATCCCCTGAGCAGAGACTCTATTTCCAGTGACTCCCCGATACGCCGGTCAATATCCAGGATCCTCTCCCGGACCGGCTCCAGATTTGTCAGCCCATCTTGCCTGACAAGCCTTTCCTGCAAGACATTCCCGGCCTTCTTGCGGATATCTTCAGGCCCCTGGCTGTTTATGACCTGAAAAACAATCTCTCTGCCCAGGTCGTCAATTTCCTCCATAAGCCGGCCATTGCTCTTTTGCCATCTGGCATTTATCTCACCGGGGTCATTTAGCAGGTCTTTTACTTCAACCCCCATGGCCCGAGCCAGGTCTTTTCTGAGTGAATGCTCCTGCCCGGCATCGTAACGCAGGATGGAATAAATAAACTCTGCCCGCCGCTTATCCGCGGGCAGCTGGCCAAATATATGCAATCCGTCTTCTATGCGGGTGTTCCTGATTAAAGTCAAGGCCTCATGGGTCTTTTTGACCACATGATCAAAGTCTTGCTCCGCACTTGCCTTGATCTGCTTATCCAGATCACAGCTTTCAATCAAACCATAAATCTGATGCTGCAAGGCATGGGCCCTGGCCTTATCCGTAATTCTGGCCTGTCCGTATTCCCCCAGGACCCGGTCCAGTTCTTCGAGCTGGTCATATAGACCGCTTTGGGTAAGCACGGTCTGGAGATGGTCCACCAGCACGGCATAGCTGCGGCGTTTGGCAATGGTGCCCTCCGGCGGATTGTCCGAATTATAGATATAGAGATGCGGCGTCTGATGAATGCTGATATCCGGCAGGCAGCTCTCTGAGAGGCCCACCCCCTTGCCCGGCAAAAATTCCAGATTGCCGTGGGTGCCGACATGGATGATGACATCTGCCTCGTATTCATCCTCCAGATAGCGGTAGGTGGCCAGGTACTGGTGGGGGGGAGGGATATCCGGATCATGCAGGATCCTGCAGACCCGGCCGTCACAGCGCGGGCCGGCGCAGCCCCGTTTGGGCTGGGCGCAGATCACGGCATTGCCGTAAGAGACCCCTGTAACAACAATCTTTCCCTGGTAAAGCATGGCCGGCGGGACCCCGTTTACCTCCTCACCCGGAGGTTCCCCCCAGGCTTCGCTTATCCGGGCACGTATCCCTTCAGGAAAAGTCTCCCACCATTTCTCATATTTATCACAGGGGATCAAATCCAGGGCCCCGCCTTTGTTCACGATTTCATCCACAGTAGTCCATCTGAACTCGGAGATGGCCTTTCTGCCCATAATGGTATCAATCAGTTCCTTTCCGTCTGCCGGGGACTCAACCTGGTATCCCTTGCCATGCATGGCCTGCAGGATCCGGGCCACGCTTTCCAGGGGATCCAGACTGGAAGCCCCGCCGACTGCAGCCTCCACCGAGGCGCAGGGATTGTTGTGCAGTATAAATGCCACCTTGCGCTCTGAAACAGGCTTTCTCCTCAGCTCAATCCACTTTTTTATCCTGGAGACCAGACGCGAACAACGCTCTTTGTGCGGCACCCTTTGCTCCACCAGGGCGCCGCTGGACTCATCCCGGCTGCGGGCTATTCCGCCCAGGTAAAACGGCTCAATCACCCCCTCGAATTCAGGCATGGCCACTGACCAGCTGATCTCCATTCCCAGGCCCTGGGGGTTCTGCTCCCATTCCTTCAGGGTCCTGGAAGTGGAAAAAACGGGTTGAAATACCGGAACACCGAGATTTTGGAAAAGCTGCACACCGTCTTTGGCTTTTTCCCCCCCTGCCGGGCCTTCCCCTTTTCTGCTACCCATAAAAAATGATGAAAGCTTGATAAAGGCATCTATAACAGGGATCTGCTCATGATCACAAAAAATCTCCTCAGACCATTTCAATCCGCCCTTGTTGCCTATTGCCTTGTCCTCCAGAATATTGCAGAAAATTGGAACAACCCGCAGGCCCCGGCCTTCTATCTCTTTGATCAGGCGGTCTTCTACCGCTAAAATTGAATTAACCCAGAAATGCCTGGCCAGGAGCAAACCCACTACGGGTCCATTCTCTATGCCTTTGTTCAGGCTGTAGTCCCTGTACCACTCCCAGTAATCGCCTGGACCCGCAAAATAACTTCGGCCGGACTGCGGATGATATAATCCTTCCCAGGGCATCTTTTTCGGGGGGGCAAGCTCCAGGTCTCCAAAAAGACATTCCCTGGCCATGAATTTCAGAAGGTTGACAAAATTATCCTCCCCTCCCAAAGAAATATAATTATATGCAGTTTGAACTTCCTGAAGCCCCATGGAAGACAGACCCCACAATGAGGGATCATGGCTTAGGCAAATAACCGGAACTCTTCTGCCTATTTTTTGGATATCTTCCTCTATGATGTCCCAGAAAGATTCCGAAGACCGGTAGAGCAAAACGGCATCTGCCTCCTGCAAAGACTCCAGGGCCTTGTCCAGGTGATCAGGGTCCCGGTCCAGGTACGCGGAGGAAAATATCTCAAGCTCCAGCCAGGGTATCTCCCTCCCTGCCCGAGCCAGCATGGGGACATAGGCATTCCAACTGATTATCCCTATTTTCATGGATCTTACTCCTTAACTTGTAACTTCTCAAAAATCGAGGGCAACAGGAACTAATGGATGATTCGTCACCTTCCTTACCATAACGTACCGGAGGTACGGTCAACGGTGCCGGGTACAAGGGTGTCTGCAGCCAGGACGGCTGCAGTCAAGCCCCCAGGGACGGGTTTATGGCGTCCCCCGTATTAAGTGCCGTTTGTTCAGTATAAATTTGTATGCCCGGACTTATTGAGAACTTACTGGTAATGCCGTTTATCGCCTGCACCAGGGTGTCCGCCCGCAGGTCTTCAATCCGGAAGTACTGGGCCTGCATTTTTTCCGCGAGTTTTCCGGCCAGGCCAAAGGAAATCAACCCTTTTTTCTCCACATCAATGACCAGATTTCTTATGCGCGGGTCATCGCCTATGTTGCCGGCCAGATTTAAAGCCTCTGCCACCGGTTTGCCTCCGTTAAAGGCTACGTTGGCCCTGCCGTCTGAAATAAGAACCAATACCGGAAAAATAAAAGGATCCTTGCGCAACTGGTTTTCCAGGATTTGATAACCTGCCATCAATCCTTGAGATAAAGGAGTCTTGCCGCCGGTGGGCAATTCTTCCATATTCTTATAAGCCATTTCAATACTGCTGGTAGGAGGGAGCAGGGTGGCGGCGTCCCGGCCGCGAAAGGCCACCAGGGCCACTTTGCTCCTTTTCTGATAGGCGTTTAAGAGCAGTGAAACCACGGCACCCTTGACCTCCTGCATGCGCTGGTTTGCCCCAATGGAGCCGCTTGCATCAACCACAAAAACAATCAGATCACCTATGCGCTTTTCCCGCACCTTTTGCCGGAAATCACAATTTCTGACCGTTACAGCCAGGCCGGATCCCTGTCTTTGTTTCTGAAAGGGAGCAGCGGCACGCAGCGTGGCATCCAGGGCCAAGTCGCCGGGCAGCTCTTGCGGCCGGTTTTTAACGTAACGGCCGGTCTTGAGCTGGGTCCGCGAACGGGTATGCCGTCCTGATCCCTTTCTGGGAAGCCTGTCCTTTCTAAAAGTGATCGGCTTGACCTGAAATGGTTCTCCCACCGGAGAAATATCCTCCGGCCCCGGACTTTCTTTACCGTCTCCGGTTTGATCCTCCTGTTCGCCCTGCCCGCTTTCTTCCCGTGCTTCCTTCTGACCGGCACCATTGTCCCGGCCCTGGTTTTCCTCATGGTTATGCTCGTGATCACGGGCTTTTTCTTCCTGGCCATGCTCTCTTGATCCATCCCGGCTTCGCTTCTCATTTTTTTCCGGTTCCCGCCCGGATGGAGACCGGGGCATCCTTCTTCTGTGTACCAGTACCAGCTCAGCCGCTTCCCGGACATCCGCTTCCCAAACCCTGTCTTTTTTCTTTAATGCAGCCAGGGCTAAAGCGGCTTTTTGCATGATTAAATCCGCTCTATGTCCCGCCACATATGCTTCTAAGGCAAGGCTGGAACAAAGTTGCTCCATGTCCCCGCTCATCTTCACCTGACTGAGCCTCTTTCTGGCTTCCAGGATATCACCGGCTATCCTGTCTTGTTCATGCGCGCAGGATTGGAAAAAAGCGTCCGGGGCCTGTTCAAACTCCTCCCACCTTCTTAAAATCCGCCTCCGGGTTGCGGCCTCTGAAGGTGCGGACACCTCCGCGCACAAGCCGAACCGGTCCAGGAGCTGAGGCCGGATATCACCTTCTTCCGGATTCATGGAACCGATTAATATAAAACTGGAAGGATATTCGTAAGATATGCCTTCTCGCTCCACATGGGTATACCCGGAACTTGCGCTGTCCAGGATAATATCTGTCAGGTGATCAGGCAGGAGATTGACTTCATCGATATAGAGAATATTCTGATTGGCCCTGGCCAACAGTCCGGGCAAAAAGGCCCTTTCCCCTTTTTTGACCGCCTTTTTCAGATCCAGGCTCCCGGTAACCCTGTCTTCGGTCGCCCCCAAAGGCAGATCAACAACCCGGACCCTCTGTGTTTTTAAGGGCAGGGTCTGTCCATTCCGGATACGCTTTTGGCAATTAAAGCAAAGACCGCTGCCAGGCGCACAGCTAAAAGGGCAATCGGCAACAACCTGCCTTTCGGGCAGGATGCGGGCCAGGGCCCTGACTGCGGTTGACTTGGCAGTGCCTTTTTCTCCTCTTAAAAGCAGCCCGCCGATTGAAGGCAGGATTGCATTTAAAACAAGCCCCTTTTGCATGGTCTCCTGGCCCAGTATAGCGGAAAAAGGGAATACCGGCCGGGCCTCCCAGCCCGGTACATCAGAAATACTGTCATTGGTATAAGTGTTCATAAAAAGCTCCAAGTCCAACAAGGCTTATTCACCGATCTATACGGGTTTTGATACTAACCCGGAAAGCAGTTTTACGACGCCGTAAGATTTTCGATCTTGTCCTGTTCATAACCTACCTCCTGAAACGGCTTCCTGCGCATTCTGTGGGGAATGGCCATCTCAGCTGCATGGAAAACATCCTCCTTGTTGACCTCTTTGCGCCCTGCAAGGGCAGCCAGGCCTTTGGCCGCCTTGAGCATGGTAATATCCGCCCGGTGGCCGTCAACTTCCATTTGAATGCCGATCTCACAGATGCACCGGAGCATATCTTCGGAAAGCCGGACCCGGGATAAAAGCCGGCCGGCCTTGCTCAACCTGCTGCCAAGTTCTTCTTCGTGCTCCTGCCATGAGTTAAAAAAGGCCTCAGGATCGGCTTCAAATTCCATTCTTCTCCTGACCACTGTTTTGCGGTCTTCAATATCTGATATTCCCTCCACCTGAACGCATAAGCCAAAGCGATCCAGGAGCTGAGGCCTGATTTCCCCTTCTTCCGGGTTCATGGTGCCCACCAGGACAAACTCGCAGGGGTGGGAAAAAGAGACGCCTTCGCGTTCAACAGTATTGACCCCCATGGCGGCTGCATCCAGAAGCACATCCACTATGTGGTCATCCAAAAGATTAACCTCGTCAACATAGAGAATCCCGCGGTTGGCCTCAGCCAAAATCCCCGGCTCAAATTTTTTTTCACCTTCCCTGATGGCCTTTTCCAGATCCAGAGTGCCAAGCACCCGGTCTTCTGTCGAACCCACCGGCAGGTCTTTGACCTGGATCCGCTTTTGGGCCACTTCCAGATTCTCAGGCTTTTCCTCCCAGGACTGGTGGCAATAAGGACACATTTGAGCCGGTGATCCGGGATCACAACCAAAAGGACAATTTTTGATGACATCAATTTCGGGCAAAAGCCTGGATAAGGCCCTGACAGTGGTTGACTTGGCCGTCCCCTTCTCCCCCCTGATCAAAACCCCTCCCATCCGGGGATTGATAACGTTTAACAGCAGGGCCTGTTTCATTTTTTCCTGGCCCACAATTGCGGAAAAAGGGAACACCGGCCGATCTTTTTTATGCAATTTGCGCCCTCCTTAATCTGTATTTATTTAATACTTTGAAATATGTTGAATTTTATTCAGCAGATTACCATTTAAAACTAACTTCGCAGAAGTATCTGCGATCCCTGCCGATATAATATTTGTAGTATTTTTTATCGAAAATATTTTGCACAGATAAAGACAGGTCCCAATGTTCCCGGGGTGAGAGTGCCACCTTGGCATCCCATAGCCAGAAATCATCCGTGTGTTCAGTATAAACATCCGGCTCGTTCAAATTTTCTTCGTCTGTATAAACCCGGCCCAGATATCTGCCGTTTAGGCTGGCTGTAAACCCCTTATGATTAATCTCTGTACCCAGATTTATTATTCTGTCAGGGACATCTGTCACCTTATTCCCCTCAATTTCAGGTTTTTCTTCAGATTCTTTATACTCTGCATCATTTAAGGTATGATTGGCCCAAATCTTCAGCCAGGCAAAGGGATAAGCCGTGCCGCCTAATTCCAGCCCGTTGATTTCCACTTCTGCAATATTACCCCTGTAGTAATCATAATAGTTCGGGCCTTCGCCTTTATATGTATCGATATAATCGTCAACATCAGTATAAAAAACAGTTGCGAACAGCTTTAATTTACGACCAAAAAAATACTGGTCAGTTCCCAGCTCATAATTCCACAAGGTCTCAGGCTCAAGACCGGGGTTGGAGTGATAGACCAGCCAGCCGCCCCAGGACCAGGTCCGGTACAGTTCATAAATGTTTGGGGCCCGGAACCCCCTGGCAACAGACCCCCGGATATAGGTATCGGACAAAGGATGCCAGTTTACGGACAAAGCCGGGCTCAGACTGCTGTCATCCATATCCTCAAAATCTGCAACTTCGCCCAACTTACCGGATTTACCGTCAAAACATTCCCAATAGTCAAAACGCAGGCCTGCATACAGGGCAAGCTCATCCAGAATTCTCCATTCGTCCTGGACGTAAACGGCATAAAAACGGTTTTTGCCTCGGGTAATTCCGGTCTTCTCAATTTTGCTATCCTCATCCCGGTAATAGGACAGATCATAGACATCAGATTGATAATCATCGTTGCGAAAATAAAGTCCGCCGGTTAACAAATGACTGTCTGTCAAAAAGTAATCTGCCTGAATATCAGCAAACCAGGAGCTGCTTTCCGAATCACTGCGGTCCCCTGTAGCATTCTGGTAGCAGCCTTCATCCGCTGAGGTGTACCAGTGGTCTCTGTCCTGAAAACCTGCTTTAAAATCCAGTGACAAATTTTCCCAAAGGTCTTTATATCTCAATGCATAGTTGGAAAACTCTGTCTGCCCTTTTCCTGACAGATAATCAGAGGGGTCGATTTTTTCTGTGCTCAGCCCGGAACCAGTATTGACAATGCCTTCAAATGCCTCATCCCCGGCGGCAGCCGCAAGATAAGTGTTCGGCTCATCGTAGTCATAATGACGGTGGCCTTTCTGAAAATCAAAAAAAACCTTCCCGTTTCCGACCAAATCACAGGCTGCCTGAAAATTTGCATTCCAGCGCTCTGCCTGTTTTTCTCCTCCGTCTCCTGCAACCCACCAGATATCCCCGTCCGGGTTTTTTCCCGGATATCCCCCGTGAAGATCACCTCCCGGAGCATCTTCTAGATCTGCAATGACCAAATCAGTAGGATCGGCATCATTTAGCTCTTCTTTTTCAAACCCGCCGCTTAAGCTCAGCCTGTCCCGGAATCGGCCTCCTATATAAATACTGCCCCGTTTTTTCCCATTGCTTCCATAACCGGCTTTTACTTTTCCGACAAATTTTTCGGGAGTATTGGTGATGATATTTACCACCCCGCCCATAGCATTGCCCCCGTATAAGGCCGAGCCCGGCCCCCGTATAACCTCGACACGCTCAATGTTTTCCATGCTCAAAGCCGCCCAGTCTACTGATCCGGTATAGCCCTGATTAAGGGGCAGGCCGTTTAAAAGGACCAGTGTCCGGTCATCTCCCGGAAGACCGCGCATGGTTACATCAGGGGTGGAATCAAGAATTCCTCCGAACCTTCCCACGTAAACCCCGGTCTCATATTTCAGGGCTTCGTCAAGGGTATTGATATGTTTTTTTTCTATTTCCTGTTTGCTAACCACCGATACACTATTGGGTGCTGTATCCTTGTTCTTTTGGGTCCTTGTTGAGGTAACCACTATCTCCTGCAATTCAATGCAATTATCAGTATCCTGCAGTGCAGGACCTCTTTTTTCTCCGGCGAGCACGGCATTGCCGGACAAAAAAAACAACAAGATAATTGATAGTCCCGAATAACAGATTTTACGGTGCAAACTTTTTGCCTCTTTCATTCTCTTCTTCTTTCTTTACTTTCAGGAGGCCTGGTGATTATTTTTATGTTTTAAGCGTTTCTACCGGTACCAGATACTTGTGGCCGTTATTGGATATATAACGCACCCTTACCCCGTAGACCCGTCCGATTGTCTCCGGGGTCATGACCTCATCGGGTGAACCAAAGCTAAATATGCTCCCCTGGTCCATAAACACCACCTGATCAGAATATCTCCGGGCCAGATTTAAATCATGTATGGCCACAACAGTGCCTGTTCCTTTCTCCCTGACCATTTGCTGCAAAAGATCCATTGTCTCCAATTGGTGCCTGAGGTCCAGGCTGCTGGTCGGCTCATCTAAAAGTATATATCCGGCCTCCTGAACAAAGGCCCTTGCCAATAAGACCTTTTGCTGCTGGCCTCCGCTTAGCCTGTCGAATTCCTGCATGCACAGATGTTCTATAGCCATGAGTTCCAGCATTTCACTTACCTTGCGCAAATCTTTTTCCGAAGGGCGCCAGCCCAAATACGGCCTTCTGCCCATTAAAACCATATCAAAAACTGTTACAGGAAACTTAAAAGGACTGTCCTGAGGGACATAAGACAACTGCCGGGCTCTTTGGAGGGGAGATAATCTGTCGAGCTCCAGGCCATCTGCCATGATGCGCCCTTTAAATGGCCGCAAAATGTTTAACAGGCAGCGAAGCAGAGTGGTTTTCCCCGACCCGTTAGGTCCGGCAATAGAAAGGAGTTCTCCCGGCCGGACCTGCAGGTTGATTTCTCTTAACACTTCCTTTTTCTTGTATTTAAAAGAAAGTTTTTCCACTTCCAGCATTACCAATACTCCCGGGATCTTCGCATTAAGAGATATATAAAAAACGGCACCCCCAGAAACGAGGTGACTATGCCAACCGGGATGACCTGCGGTGCCCAAATAGTCCGGCTCAGAATATCTGCATTTATAACCAGAATGGCACCCAGAATTCCCGATGCTGGCAGGAGAAACCTGTGATCGCTGCCGATGATCATCCTGGTGATATGCGGAGCAACCAGTCCGATAAAACCGATTGTCCCGGTAAAGCAGATGGCTCCCGCGGTCATTAGGGAGACAACAAGCAACCCTTTATTCCTGGTCCTGGTGACATTGATCCCCAGGGACCTGGCAGCTTCGTCCCCGCTCATCATGATATTCAGATCCCAGGACCAGCACATAACCGGAAAAAAGACAGGGATAATCATCAGGGTCATAATCCCTGTCTCCTGCCAGCCGGTTTTAGACAGGCTGCCGAAAAACCAGAACACGATCTCATGCACCTCCTCCATTGTTGAAATATACTGAATAAAGGAGGTCAGGGCGGAGAAGAGAAACATGACCGCCACCCCTGCCAGGATCAGGGTCTCTGCCGTGGCATTCTTCAGCCTGGATATTCCCAGGATTATAAGAGAGGTGCCCAGGGACAGAAACAGGGCAAAAACCGGGACACACCACCCGGACCTGCCCTGTCCGGAGACTATAGCCAGTACCGCCCCGAACCCGGCCCCGGCAGCCAGTCCAAGGGTATAGGGAGAGGCCAGGGGATTTTTCAGGATGGCTTGGGACAGAGTGCCGGAAAGGGCCAGCCCCCAGCCAACCAGAAAGGCGGTAGCTATTCGAGGCAGGCGTAAATGCCAGATAATATTGCCGGCATAGTCTGTTTTACCGGCAAGGCCCGGGAGTATTTCCGCTGTAGATAATTCTGCCGCCCCGGTATGCAGGGCCACCAGGATAGAGATAACCAGTAATAGGCCGATCATGGTAATACACAGAACTTTCCTGGCGATAAAGGCCTTGTAGCAGACTGTGGTACTGCAAGCAGAGCTCCGGGGCATTGTACTTAATCCTTATTACTCGGATCTGTTCCTTATTGGTAATTTCTCAAAAATCGAGGGCAACAGAAACTAATGGATGATTCGTCACCTTCCTTGCCATAACGTACCGGAGGTACGGTCAACGGTGCCGGGTACCAGGGCGTCTGCAGCCAGAACGGCTGCAGACAAGCCCCCAGGGACGGGTTTATAGCGTCCCTCGTACCCAGTACCGTTTTGTTCAGTATAAATTTGTAGCCCGGACTTATTGAACTTACTCTTATTGAAAGGAAGTTATAAATTAACCCCGGGAGGCGGCCAGGTGTAGCAGCCCCGGTAGTCGATTCCCTGGAATTTTTTCAAATATTGCCTGTGGATCCTCTCTGGATTTAAGTCCGCACATTCTTCGGGATAAAACCATCTGGCCATATAGGCGATACCCACTATGGCGCCCGGCCCGGTACAGATATCAGAAGCGAGCACCAGGACCCGCTTGTTTTTTACGGCCTTTATCTTTTTCCAGCCCGGACGGTTGATCATCTTTTGCCTTAGATCTTTGAGCAAGGTATTACTTCTTTCCGAATATCCGCCTATTAAGGCTGCCTTGACAATTATCTCGGGCTGCTTTGTCAGGATCCACTCCGAAGTAATGGAAGGGTAGGGGATGGAAACTGTGGAAGAAATATTCTTTCCCCCGGCCAGGTTACACATTTCATAACCTCCGGAGCCCGGCCCAAGTGCCTGGCAGGGAGAATACGATTCCATATACACCGTGGGTGAACGGGTTGCATTCCTGACCCTGGCCCGGATTTCAGCCAATTCTTTCCGGTACCAGTGAATGAAGGACTCTGCCTTATCTTCCCTGTGCACTGTTTTTCCCAGGGCACGGATTTCTTCCGCCAAAGTAGACGGCTTATACAGGTCCAGTCTTAAGATATTTATTCCTCGTAATTTTTTCTCCAATTCAGGACCCGGATAATTTTTATAGGTAAGTACCAGATCCGGCCTGAGTGAATAAATCTTTTCATAACCTGGTTCATTCCATTCCCCTACCACCGGGAGCCCGGCTATCTCTTCCCGTAATAACGGTTCCTTGACAGTCATCCCACTTACACCAACCACCATTGACTGAGCCCCCAGAATACGTAATGCTTCCAGGCTATCCGAATTCAAGGCTATTATCCTGTAGTCCGGAACAGAATGCTGAGAACCGGCCAGGACATGCGGAAAAATCAGGAGGACCTGTAAAGAAAGGATTCCGAAAATCAAAAAGTAATAAGGGTAATCTCTTATCTGCTTCATGGATATATCCTGCTGCCAGACCACATTTTTATCTTTAATACCTTTTTATTTTTCGTAACACGATATGGTTAAAAAAAACTTTACAAATACCCGGCAGACAAGGTGTCTGAGCACCTCTGGGACTCTCTTTGGTAATACGATTTAAAATAGTATGTTACCACTCAGAAATATTCTGTCAAGCTAGAAAAAACCTGCGAAATAACTATTAAACAATGCCCTAAAAACTTGTGCCTTCAAAGATCCTGATCTCTCTTTATCATCGGATTGAACCAATGGCCGATTCAAATTCAGCAATAATTTTAAATACTTTCTCTAGTTTTTGGGAATCCATAGACAGTACCTCTTACATAATATTAAAATGTCATGGAAACAACTTGAAGATGAAATTATAGCGGCACTATCAAAACGTTTCATCATCTATTTAGAGCAGATTCTTTATCAGGCATTACGGCTCAAAGACTAGTTAAAGTTGAAATATCACGTTCAATGTCAGAAATAGTCAATGAAGTATCTACTCCCTGTTTATTTCAATATCCACGTGCATCTCGTCAGCCACCCGGCGCAGTCCTTGTCTTAAAGTTTTAAGAGGCATGTCTTCAGGGATCTCTATATCTATGCTGATATGATAGACCCTTGCGCCGCTCAGAGGTGAAGGAGAAATCCTGGAATGCACGTAGGTGATGTTTATATTATTCTCCTTCAAAAAACTGCTCACCTTAAAGAGGATACCGCCCATATCCATGCCTTCCATGTGCAAGACAAATCTGTTTGCCGGGCTTGCCTGGCCGGTGGCGGGCTTATCTTCCAGTTTGCGGAAAAATGCGGATATTCCTTTTTCTATTTCCAGCCTGCGACAGGCGGAGTCCAGTTCTTTTTCCAGGTTTTCATTTGAAGAAGAAAACAGGAAAATAATGCTGAATTCGTTGGACAGACGGGTCATTTCCGTATCTTCCAACTTGCAGCCGTGTTCAAAAATAATACTGGTAACATCAGCTACTATGCCTATTCTGTCCTGACCGAATGCCGTCATAATGTATCTTTGTTGCATTGCTCCTACCTCCGGCAAATTGCCTGGTTATACCCTGAATCCGACTCTGTCTCCGGTTCGCCTGAAAAGAGAGCGGGATTGGGCTTGAGGGAACTGTAAAGCTCATGTGCATGATACGAACTCCGCACCAGGGGACCGCTTGCCACTTCCATAAACCCGATTTCCAGGGCTTTTTTCCTCCATTTGATAAATTCATCGGGATGAACAAATCTCTCTACAGGCAGGGCTTCCTCCGCAGGCTGGAGATACTGTCCCAGGGTCAGGAGACTGCAGCCCGCGGCATAAAGATCACGCATGACATCTTCTATCTCCCCGGCGGTTTCCCCCAGTCCAAGCATAAGCCCTGATTTGACGGGCATATCCTGTCTTATTTCCTTAGCGGCCTTCAGGAGTTCCAGAGAACGATTATAGTCTGCCTGCGGACGCGCCCGGGGATAGAGCCTGGGAACGGTCTCCACATTGTGATTAAATACGGCCGGCCCGGCTCTCAGAGCCGTGTTTAAGGCTTTTCTGTCCCCTTGAAAGTCAGGGGTCAATATCTCAACCTTTGCCCGGGGCGCCTGCCTGTGGATTTCCTCGATTGTGGACATGAAACAGCTCGCCCCGCCGTCCGCGAGGTCATCCCTGGTAACGGATGTCACCACCACATAATTGAGACCCATTTTTCTGGCCGCTTCCGCCACTCTTGCAGGCTCATCAGGGTCAGGCGATTCCGCCGGACCGTGTCCTATGGAGCAGAACCTGCAGCCCCTGGTACACCGATTGCCCATTATCAGAAATGCGGCGGTTTTTCTGGAAAAACACTCCCACCTATTAGGGCACCTGGCCTCCCGGCATACAGTATTCAGCTCCAGGTTTTCCAGGAGTTCCGTTACCTTGCCGAATACAGGACCTTCAGGAAACCTCTGTCTGAGCCAGGGGGGCTTCATAATCCACCTGCCCGTGTCCGGTCAGCCCCTGTGTTATCGGCATACCCTGCCTCAGCCGCGGTCATGGCCAGCAGTTCCACGTTGAAAATTTCCTCAATATGGCCTTTGACCCTGTTACGGGCCCCGGTTACCGAAACCACATTTGCAGACTCCTCTTGAAGTGATGTCATCTCCAGGCCTTTCAAGCCGCAGGGGTTGATCCAGGTAAAAGGCGCCAGTTCCAGGGCCACATTCAGGGCCAGGCCGTGAAATGTAATCCCCTGTCTAAGGGCTATTCCGACGCTCCCCAGTTTCCTGGGGCCTGTCCATACCCCCCTGTTCAGGGGGTCACGATGTGCCGGGACACCCTCATCCCTGGCACAGCAAAGCATCACCTCTTCCAGTTTATAGATAAAATCCTTAACCCCCAAGCGAATTCGGCCCAGATCAAAAACAGCGTAAACGATCAACTGTCCCGGAGCATGATATGTTATAAAACCACCCCTCTCCGCATGGACCAGGGATATACCTTTTTTATCCAGGAAATCCCGGCCTACATGGAGATACTCCTCCTTCCCTCTGCGGCCCAGGGTAAAAACCGGCGAATGTTCCAGGAGTATTACCATGTCATTTGAAAACCGACCCGATTTTCTGCCTTCCACCAGGTCCAACTGCAGATCCCTGGCCTTTTCATAATCGATTACCGGCAATTCAAAGTACCCGCAGCACCTCTTTGACATCTACGACGAACCTCAATTCCCCTTTTTTTACTATTTCAGTATATTGAACGGCCAGCCATGGTTTTAAAACGTTAAAACGTCAACAGTATCACTTGTTTACTATATCTCCGGTTAATACCGGATGCCGGGCGGCAGTGGCCTCATCCAATCTTCTCACCCTCGTCCTGATAGGCGCGGCCCGCAATATCTCAGGATTTTCTTCGGCTTCCCTGGCAATTTCCCGGACAGCATGGACAAATGAATCGATGTTTTCCTTTGTTTCTGTCTCGGTAGGCTCCATCATCATGGCACCATGGACTACAAGGGGGAAATAGATGGTAGGCGGGTGGAATCCGTAGTCGATTAATCTTTTGGCAATATCCAGGGTCGTTACCTTGAACATCTCCTGAATTTTATCTGTAAATACACATTCATGCATACAGGGTCGATCATAGGGAAGGTGGAGTATGCCCTTAAGGCTTTTTTGGAGGTAATTGGCATTGAGTACCGCCAGTTGAGATGCTTTTTTCAGCAAATGGCCCATGCTCAGAATATAACAATAGGCCTTGACCATTACCCCGAAATTACCATGAAAAGCATGCAGTTTCCCAATGGAGTCCGGCAGGTCTTCGGATAACCTATAGGCGCCGTCTTTTTCTTTTACAATACGCGGGACGGGCAAAAAAGGTTCCAGGTCCTTTTTGACGCAGACCGGCCCTGACCCCGGACCGCCCCCGCCGTGAGGGGCGGAAAAGGTCTTATGGAGATTCAGGTGCAGCACGTCCACCCCTGTCTTTGCCATATCCACAATCCCCATGATCGCGTTCATATTGGCGCCGTCACAATAGACCAGGCCGCCCTTGGAATGCACGGCCCCTGCAACCTCCAATATATCTTCCTCGAACAGGCCCAGGGTATTGGGGTTTGTAATCATAATGCCCGCGGTATCTTCATCCATAAGCCCGGCCACTTTTTGGGCGGAGAGGAAGCCCTTGTCCCCTGATTTTACCATTACGGGTTCGTATCCACACATTGCTGCGCTCGCCGGATTAGTACCATGAGCGGTGTCCGGGATAAGCAGTTTTTTTCTGGGGCTGTTTTGTTTCTGATGGTAGGAGTAAATTATACGCAAGCCGGCATATTCGCCCTGGGCCCCTGCTGCAGGCTGGAGGGTTACAGAATCCAGGCCGGTTATCTCTGCCAGGAACTCTTCCAGCTCGTACATTATCTGCAATATACCCTGGCATAACCCGGGCTCCAGCAAGGGATGGGCTCCGGCAAAACCGGGCAGAACAGCCTGTTTTTCATTGGTTTTGGGGTTATATTTCATTGTACAGGACCCCAGAGGATACATGCCGGTATCAACCCCGAAATTCCACTGGGACAATCTGGTATAGTGCCGGACAACTTCCAATTCACATATATCCGGCAGATTCAAGGAGCCCGCCTGAAGCCCTTTATCCAGCGGGGCTTTTTCGACGTCCTGTTTCGGGATGGAAAAACCCGACCTGCCCTTCCGGCCCTTTTCCCATATAGGGAACTCTTTCATCTTCAACCCTGACCTGCCCGGAGCAAGTTCTTCTTTCATAACGAGACCTCCTTTACCAAGGCATCCATATCAGACCTGCTCTTGGTTTCCGTCACGCTCAACAGGTAATGATCTGCAAGTTCGGGATAGAAAGTACCAAGGTCCAGGCCGGGTATAATACCGGCCTCCAGAAGCCCGGTATATCTTTGGCCAAAATCCGGTGAAAAATCCACTACAAATTCATTAAAACCGGGCCTGGAAAAGGGTATGAAAAAGCCTGCCTTTTCAATCTCCCTCTTCAAATACTCACACTTATCCCTGTTCAATGCCGCCAGCTCCTGAAGCCCTGAACCGCCTGCAAATGCCAGATACATTGCCGCCATGGTTGCGCATAATCCCTGATTGGAGCAGATGTTTGATGTCGCCTTCTCCCTGCGGATGTGCTGTTCACGGGTGGCCAGGGTCAGAACATAGCCTGTTTCCCCGTACTTGTCAGTTGTCCTGCCCACCAAACGACCCGGCATCTTGCGTATATACTTTTTGTGGGTGCAAAAGACCCCCAGGCCGGGACCGCCGAAAGACTGGGGAATACCCAGGCTCTGACCTTCCCCGGCCACGATGTCCGCGCCCTGGCTCCCGGGGTTCTTGAATAAACCATAGGCAAGTGGTTCGGTGAAAGAGACGATTAACAAGGCCTCTTTGCCTGCTGCGGTCTCTTTAAATGCAGCCAGGTCCTCCAGGCAGCCGAAAAAATTGGGAGACTGAACAGCCACCGCAGCCAGGTCCTCATACCCCTCCAGGGCCGAGATATCCGTACTCCCGTCCTCCAAATATGGCAGTTCAATCATTTCAAACGGCGTGGGACCGAAATAGGTACGGATAACATCACGATACCCGGGATGGATAAGCCTGGAAACAGCGACTTTATTCTTTTTTCTCGAAATCCTCAGGGCCATGAACAGCGCTTCAACCAGGGCTGAGGCCCCATCGTACATGGAAGCATTAGAGACTTCCATACCCAGCAGCGCTGATATCAGGGTCTGATACTCAAACATGGCCTGGAGAGTACCCTGACTCATTTCCGGCTGATACGGGGTGTAGGCCGTAGTTAATTCCGAGCGCTGAAGCAGATAGGAAAGGGCAGCTGGCCGGTAATGATCATAACTGCCGGCACCCAGAAAAGAATTAACACTGGCTGAATCAGAGTTTTTCCGGGCAAGGGCCTCCAGGTGATTATCCAATTCCCACTCAGTCAAGGGCTCAGGAAGAACGAGATCCTCTTTTCTGAGACAATCTTCAGGTATTTTGGCAAAAAGCTCTTCCAGGGAATTTCTGCCTGCCACCTTGAGCATCTCCTTGATATCTTCAGGCGTATGGGACAAATAGCGCATTTATTACCCTCCCCTGACCATTTTTCTATAGCCGGCGCTATCAAACATGTCCTGCACCTGCGAGGGCTCGTCCGGCTCGATCTCTACAAGCCAACCCTGACCATAGGGATCCCTGTTAACCATTTCAGGGTCGTCACGCAGGCTTTCATTGACAAGGGCAATCTTCCCCCCCACCGGCATGTAGACCTCGGCCACCGCCTTTACAGATTCCACAGTGGAGAACACCTCTTTTTGCCTGAAAGACTCCCCGGGTGAGGGAAGCTCAACAAAAACGACCTCTCCCATCTGATCCTGGGCGTAGTCGGTAAGCCCAACCTTTAGCTTTTCTCCTTCAGACCGGGCCCATTCGTGACTCTGGGTATATTGCAAATCATCAGGCAAATTGAGTTCATCCACTTTTTTCATTCTAATATCCTCCCTTAATATTCTGCAGAAAGTTCCATCACAACATCTCTTTCAAAGACCGTCTGGCAGTCAGGCCCGGACGAATCTGCTCTACAATACAGGCCTTTATATCCCGTCTTTTGTCACGAAGCACTATTTCCGAGCCTGTTTCAACCTTGGACCTCAACCACAAAAAACCACAGCACAGACCTCTGGGGCGGGGAGTGCCAGCCCCCTGGCCGACGCCGATTCTAAAAATCCGCCCCTTGTCCCAGTCAATCCCCATGTCCGTAACACAGGTTAATACCTTTCCCATTTCATTGTCCTGTCCATCCATGACCAGGGCCTCACCGGCGGATACTTTTCTGGCATCGTATCCCGCAAAAGGATAGGTATATCCCGGATCCCGGGCCGACAAAAGGGCATGGGCGCCGATAAAATTCTTGGTAAACCCGGGCTTATCCCGGTTAAAAGGCAGGGCAAACGACCAGGGATTATTCAGAAAAATCCAGTTTCCTATGTCCTGGTGTGCAAGAGGCAAACCAGCGCCGGCCCGTAGAGAATCCCTTGCCGCAAGCCCGCAGGGCTTGATTCCAAGGTCCTTTCCCGCCTCCAGGAGCCTGAGCCAAAGGTCTTTTAGACTCTGGCGGGCAATAAAAATTTCAAAGCCGAATTCCCCTGTATAGCCTGACCTGGAAAGCATTACAGGCGTACCGTCTTTTAAAAACACCCCTGACGATCCGGAAATATCAGGATCAAAACTCCCCTTGAATGCAAAATAGGGGAAATCAGCCAAGTCGGTCCCAGGCTGTTTCAGTATTTTCCAGACGATTTTGGCAGCGAGCGGACCCTGGAGATCGACTTTGCCTGTATCAACCGTAATATCCATGACCCGGGCCTGTTGGCCGGTCTTTTGCTGAGACCGCAGATGCCCGCTTATTTCCATACCCATCCCGGCATTTACAACCACCAGATAACGATCATCAGCCATTTGGCAGACCACGGCATCGTCAAACACATGGCCCTCGTGATTCAAAAAGACCCCGTATACGCAGCGTCCGGTTTTAAGGGCCCGGCTGCCCCCGGACAGGCATAAATCCAGGTCCCGCGAAAAACAGAACTGCAGAAGCTCGCGGGCATTATTCCCGGCCACCATAACAAATGACATGTGGCTGGTATCAAAAAGTCCCGAGGTTGTGAGGACCGCCAGGTGCTCGTTTTTGGCCGAATCGTACCATAGAGGCATGCTGTATCCGGCGAATTCACCCATGGTGGCCCCGTTTGCTCTGTGCCAGGGATAAAGGGGCGTGGCTTTGGTGATGTTGGCCTGGGTCATATTTTATCCTTGTGAATATGAGGCTGGGTTATTAGGATTGGATTAGATACTGTTAACATATTTACATGGCGTTATCAAAAATAAATATGACCTAAGGACCTTCGAGTATTCAAGTCTCTCTTCCAAACTCCAGAGTCCAAAGTTCTCTTAACTTATTGATATGATTAGAACCAAAATTGTTGTAGCGTCATTCCCCGGTTTGACCGGGGAATCCAGAATGTTTTCAGCATCATATGGCATCTGGATGCCGGATCCGTCATCCCGGACAAGATCCGGGACCGGCATGACGAAAAAACTTTAGACTCTCAAGTTCCAAAGTAACAAGGGAAAAGTTATTTTTTCATGAATTGAAGAAGAAAGTCATCACACAACCCGCCTTTAAAATCAGGTATGGCCACATGGCAACTGGGCAGTTTTGTTAACTTATGGATAAAAAAGAATTAGTTGATCGGCTAAATGATCCGAAATATATCCCCGGCATTTATAACTATTGTGATAGATGGTGTGAACGCTGCCAATTTACTTCCAGGTGTCTGAACTGCGAAATAGCGGAAGAGGAGTTCGGAGATTTCAGGGAAATTGACCTGAGAAACAAGGAATTCTGGCAGAAATTCTCAGAGACGCTTCAGAATAACCTGGCCCTGTTAAAGGAAACGGCTGAGGAAGAGGGAATTGATATCGAGGCAATCATAGCCGAACAGACAGATAATGATGATACCGGAGAGGAGAATTCCGTAATTGATCTCTTGTCGCATATGTCCATGAATTACGCCAAATCGGTAAACGACTGGTTCGAATCCAATGAGCATTTATTTCAGGAAAAGGAAGATAAGATGAACCGGATCCGTCTCCTTGCCACTGAAGACAATTATGCCAAGGAGGCCGCAAGTATATCGGATTCAGTTGAAGTAATCGGCTGGTACCAGTACCAGATCCATACTAAAATCGCGAGAGCCTGTGAAAGTACCTCAGTAGAAGAATCAGAAGATAAAGGCCTCCCGAAGGATTCCGATGGATCAGCCAAGGTCGCACTGATCGGCATAGATCGTTCAATAGCAGCCTGGCGGATCTTTATGTCGAGTTTCCCTGAGCAGAAAAAACAGATTGCAGCCTTGATAAACAACCTTGAAAACATACGAAAAAGGGTTGAAATCCGGTTTCCCAGGGCAAGAGATTTTATCAGACCAGGCTTCGATGAGATAAAATAAAATTCAGGTGAAACCGTATTAATCCTTGGCTTTGACCATGGGCACGAAGCGGACCGGAATCAGTTTTTTCTTCTCCAGTCCCTCCTTTTTCCTGACCCCGAGGATAAGGTTTTGACCGCACCAGGACGATCCCACCGGAATGACCAGCCTGCCTCCTGGTCGAAGCTGATCGATGAGCGCCCGGGGAATTTCGTCGGGGGCGCAGGTCACGATCACGGCATCAAAGGGCGCCTTTTGGGGCCACCCTTTATAGCCGTCACCGATTTTAACCCGCACCTCGCCATATCCTAAGGCACTGAGGATTTTCCTGGCCCGTTCGCCGAGTTGCTCTATAATTTCCATGGTGTATACCTCGGCGCCGATCTCCGCCAAAACCGCGGCCTGATATCCTGATCCGGTTCCGATTTCCAACACTTTTTCTCCCGGCTTAAGCTCCAGGACCTCGGTCATCAATGCTATGATATAGGGCTGAGAAATGGTCTGGCCTTTGCCTATGGGCAGGGGAGAATCGTCATAAGCGAAGGCGCGATACTGCTCCGGTACGAATTCGTGACGCGGCACCGTACGCATGGCCGACAAAACACGGGGATCATCGACCCCCCGGGCGGCAATCTGTTTTTGTACCATTCGTTCGCGAAGCTGTTCGTACTGTCCGGGCCCGGCAACACAGGAAGCGGATTGCCAAAACACCACAATCATAAACAGTGTGCAGAGCCCATGCCGACTGAAAGGTTTGATCCCCATTTTCTCCCTCATACCACAAAAATGACAAGATAACGCCACACTTATAGTGATATTTCAATTATTGCACAGTCCTTTTCAAAGTGCAAGTGAAAGCCGTTGATGTTGATCATGACAACTATCATCAAAAAAGCACAGTAATGGAAATGCTGACTCCTCTTTTGTTTTTTTATCTTTTAACTTATTGAGGATGTTGCCATTTTCATGTTTTTTTGTCATCTAATTGCAGGATTTAGATTTAATTTAAATTAAACAACAAATGGAAAAATTGCTTGTGGATACGAGCTGCCTGCCAAAAGATAAGGCGCCGGCCAGAATACGAGCCGGACGCCTTTTTGCCGGGTAAGACTGTTTAAGGATATAGACCTTAGAATTCCACGGCCAGTTGAGCGAAGACCAGATCCCGCGTGTTACGGTTATTAACATCCTCATCATCCTCATACTCGTCATACAGATAGCCCACTGACAGGGTGGTCTGCTCAAAGATCTCCTGGTTCAAATTAATACCGTAGCGATCTCTCGGCAAGCCGAGAACCCCGCAATCGTGGGAGCCGGCATACTTGAGGGCGATTTCAAGATTCCGTCCCCAGTCGTAGTTGTATCCGGCCTCGAAGTTCCACACTTCCGGGTCCATATCACCAATTGGAATACCATTGTGTGTTAACAATGTCGTAATCGAATCAGTAGCCGCCATGTACTCTGCATCAAGAAAGAGACCCGCATAACCGCCATGGAAATAGACAGCAACGCCGCCGGCATAGTCCTGCAAATCT
>JAWOFO010000009.1:0-15984 GCA_046497465.1 Desulfobia sp. | reverse complement strand
AGATTTGCAGGACTATGCCGGCGGCGTTGCTGTCTATTTCCATGGCGGTTATGCGGGTCTCTTTCTTGATGCAGAGTACATGGCGGCTACTGATTCGATTACGACATTGTTAACACACAATGGTATTCCAATTGGTGATATGGACCCGGAAGTGTGGAACTTCGAGGCCGGATACAACTACGACTGGGGACTTAATTCTGAAATCGCCCTCAAGTATGCCGGTTCCCACGATTGCGGGGTTCTTGGCTTGCCGAGAGATCGCTACGGTATCAATTTGAACCAGGAGATCTTTGAGCAGACCACCCTGTCAGTGGGCTACCTGTATGATGAGTATGAGGATGATGAGGATGTTAATAACCGTAACACGCGGGATCTGGTCTTCGCTCAACTGGCCGTGGAATTCTAAGATTTATATCCTTTAACTTTACTCAGCAATAAGGCGCCCGGTTGATGTTCTGGCCGGCGCCTTATTTTTTGCAGGCATCAACAGCGGCCCGGCCTGTCTGCACGGGGTCAGGGCCTGCTGGCTGTCAGAGCGTAGGTTTATCCGAAAATCACCATCGAGATCGCTGTCAAACAATGAGAGTAACCATGAAGATCACGAAGGACATGAAGTTGATATCAATACCACGAAAGAAACCTTCGTGCTCTTCGTGTCCTTCATGGTTCAAATCGGTACCTGTTCAATACGGTATTCGATGAGTTCTTCTGATTGCGTTTACCCGAAAATCGAAGAGGGCACGGTATTTGCCATACCGAAGCACCGGATTTTCATGGTTCGTTGTGGCTGGCCTGCCTGGTCCAGCCTGCTGGTTTGCGTGAAACCGTCAATCATCCGGACAGGAGTGAGTTTGCTATGCAGAATCTATACAGCGCCGGAGAAGCCCGGAAGACTATCGACCTTTATCCCGACATCCCCGCCGAACTTGCTTTGCGGGTCTATACCTCGCGGCTTATCGGCCGGGAGGAGGATCTGGTCCTGCACGGCGGCGGCAACACCTCGGTAAAGGTCACTGTACCCAATATCCTGGGCGAGCAGGTGGAGGGGATCTTCATCAAGGGCAGCGGCTGGAATCTCGCCACTATCGAGCCGGCCGGTTTTCCGGGGCTGGACCTCGGCTATCTGCGCAAGCTTCGGAGGCTTGATTCCTTAAGTGACGAGGAGATGGTCAACCAGTTCCGGACCCATATGTTTAACGCCTTTTCTCCCAATCCTTCTATTGAGACCCTGGTCCATGCCTTTTTGCCGCACAGATTTATCGATCATACCCATGCCGATGCCATTGTCACCCTGACTAACCAGGTTGAGGCCGAGGCGGTTCTCCGTGAGGCCCTGGGACCGGATATAGGCATACTGCCTTTTATCATGCCGGGCTTTCCGCTGGCCAGGGCCATGGCTGACCTCTACGAGGGCCGGCCGGAGATGGACTGTGTAATCCTGCGCAACCACGGCATATTCACCTTTGCCGATGATGCTGAAACCGCCTATGAAAAGATGATTCACTACGTCTCCCTGGCCGAGGAGTTTGTGGCTGAGGCCTTGGCTAAAGAGCCGGGGCCGGTTCCGAAACCGGTGAAAAAACCGGATCCCGGTCTTGTTTTACCCGTTTTGCGCGGCAGACTCGTTCATACCGATCATAGCGGCAGTCAGCGTTATTTATCTCTGGAAGTGCGGAGTGCCGCCGACCTCCTAAAGGCCCTGGCCCGGCCTGATGCCGGGCATCTTTTTACCACGGGCGTACTTACCCCGGACCATGTTATCCGTGTCAAAAACCACCCCCTTTTCCTCGATCTCACCGGTGCCAATGATGAAGAGGGAGTGGCTGAAATTGTCGAAAAGCGTCTCAGCGGCTATCAGGAGGACTATGACCGCTACTTTGCCGAGCAGATAACTGCTAAGGGAGTGGAGCGCAACAAGCTTGATTCCCTGCCCCGGCTTGTCTTGATCCCCGGCCTGGGCCTGGTGGCGGCGGGCAAGAGTCCGGAAGAGGCGGCAGTGGCTGCTGATATCGGCGAGCATACCCTGCGGGCCAAGATCGGGGCGGCGGCAGTTGGAGAGTATGAGGAGCTGGAAGAAGAGCACATCTTTGACATGGAGTACTGGAGTCTTGAGCAGGCCAAGTTGGGCAGGGGAGTGCTTCTGCCGCTGGAAGGCAGGATTGCCCTGGTTACCGGCGGGGGAGGGGCCATAGCCCTGGGGATCGGAAGACAGCTGCTGGCAGCCGGGGCCCGGGTTTTTTTAAGCGATATTAACCGGGAGCGGCTTCAGAAGGTGGTTGCCAAGCTGGCTGAAGAGTTCGGCACCCGCATGGTGAGCGGTCTGACCATGGACGTCAGTGATGAAAAGTCGGTTACCTCCGCCCTGGCCGAGATGGTCGGCAGGGCCGGCGGTCTCGATATCCTGGTGCCCAATGCCGGCCTTGCCCATGTATCCCCACTGGCTGAACTTGAGGAGGATACCTTCAGGAAGATCCTCGATGTCAACCTCCTCGGGGTATTCCAGGTGGTCAAGGCCGCCGTTCCGGTCTTTCGCCGGCAGGGTACCGGAGGCCATATCGTTATTAACAGTTCCAAAAACGTCTTTGATCCCGGCGCCGATTTCGGCGCCTACAGCGCCTCCAAAGCCGGGGCCCACCAGCTGGGCAAGGTTGCCGCCCTGGAACTGGCTGAAATCGGGGTGCGGGTTAACATGGTTAATGCTGATGCCGTTTTCGAGGCGGACGATGTCTCTTCCGGGCTCTGGGATGTGATAGGACCCGACCGGATGCGGGCCCGGAATCTGGATCCGGCCGGGCTCAAGGAGTACTACCGTCAGCGTAATCTGCTTAAGGCCCGTATCCGGGCTGAACACGTCGGCAATGCCGTGGTTTTTCTGGCCAGCGGTCAAATTCCGGCCACCGGTGCCACCCTGCCGGTTGACGGCGGCATTCCCGGTGCTTTTCCCCGTTGACAGATAACTTGATAGTAAAGTTCGGAATAGCTTTTCATTAGTCAGCGCAGCAGTTCAAGAAGATCCTCCCGGTCCAGTTTTTTGATCAGGGAGGCATCATCTTCCTGGATAAGCCCGGCCAGATTACGTTTGTTTTCAATGAGGCTGTTGATTTTATCTTCCAGGGTGCCTGCACTGATGAGCCTGAACACCTGGACCACCTCCTTCTGCCCCATCCGGTGGACACGGCCGGTGGCCTGGTCTTCCCGGGCCGGGTTCCACCAGCGGTCGTAGTGGATAACGGCCTGGGCCGCGGTAAGGTCAATACCTACTCCCCCGGCCAGGAGACTGGCACTGAAGACCCGGCAGGAAGGGTCACTGTTAAAGCGGCCGATCATCTTCTGTCTCTGCCCCAGATCCATTCCTCCCCGCAGTCTGCAGAAATTAATGTTGTTACACTTAAGATAACGCTCAATGATATCCAGCATACTGGTGTACTGGCTAAAGACGACTATCTTCAGAGAGGCATCCAGGCATTGGGTAAGCAGTTCAGTAAACAGCTCCCACTTACCGCTGGCATAACGGTTATAATTCGTATCCTTGTCCAGCATGACCGGATGGTTGCATATCTGTTTCAAGTGGTTGATGACCGCCAGTATATCCATGTAGGGGATCCTGTCGTTCTGCCGGTCTTCCAGCCTGGAGATCAGTTCCCGTCCCCGTTCGCCTATGGCCTGCCGGTAGAGGCGGACCTGATCGTCGCTTAATTCGCAGAACCTGTTGTCTTCGATAATATCCGGAAGTTCTGTGAGGACCTGACTGCGGCTTCGACGCAGAATAAAGGGCGAAATCATCCTGCCCAGGGCCCGGCGCCGCTCCTTGCTGTTATGCTCGGTAACAGGACGGACAAAGTATTTGCGGAAATAGGCGTCGCTTCCCAGGGAACCGGGGAGACAGAGATCAAAGATGGCCTTGAGGTCAAGAAGGGAATTTTCCAGCGGGGTCCCGGTGAGGCCTATCCGGATATCAGCTTTTAAGGCCTGGCTGCTTTGATAGACCTCTGTCTTTTTATTTTTCAGATGCTGGATCTCGTCAAAGACTATTAGCTGGAAGTGTTCTTTGGCCAGAATATCATGATCCCGGCGCATGATGCCGTAAGTAGTCAGCATGATTCCCCTGGTCTCCGGACCTGGCATTTCCCTGGTATTCCCGTAGTAGAGGTAGACAGAGAGCTCGGGGTAAAAGGTTTCTATTTTGGCCAGCCAGTGGGAAACCACCGAGGCCGGGGCAACGATCATGATCAGACTTTCCGGTTGCTGTCTGGTAAGGATCTGAACGAGTCCCAGGGCCTGGTGGGTCTTGCCCAGACCCATGTCATCGGCAAGGACTGCGCCCAGTCCATTACTGTAGAGCTGGTAAAGCCAGGCCAGGCCATTCTTCTGGTAGGTGCGGAGATGGCCGGGTATTTCCGGCAGGGCACCTGGATCCTGCCAGGAATCGGGATCAAGAAGGCGGGCGGCCTGTTTCTCTTTTTCGTTTTCCAGGGCAAGCCGGGTAGAAGGAACCAGGGTGTTTAATTTCAGGAGTTCCTGAGCGGTCAGGCAGACACCTTGGGGATTGTTGTTTTTATCATGCCAGAGTCTTTCTTTTCCGAGGGCATGAAACCATTCCAGGGGAGTACCGCTTAGCTTGAACCAGGTCTTGCCAGGCAGGTACATCTGCTTTTTCTCCCGGGCTCTGATGAGATCGGTGAGGGAGATCTCCTGGTTACCAAGACCGTAACAGCCGGCAAGGTAAAACCAGCCTTCCTTCTTCTGGCAGGAGAGGACTTTGAGATGGTCAGGGCTGTCTGTCCAGCTCATTTCCAGGAGGGCCGGATCCACTTCGTTTTCCCGGCTGTTTAGTTGCTGCTGAAATCTTTCTATAAAGCCGGGAATTTCATCCGGGGAGACGGTAAAAAGATTTCCCCCGGTTTCTTCGGTGGCAAAGAGGGATGGCTGCCCGGGTGAGATGGGGTTTATTCGCGAGTTTTTGTTTTGGGGACGGACCGGCAGGAAACCTTCCTGGTCAAGATAGTAATGATCCCGATAGCGGTCGGCTTCCAGGGCTGTCCTGGTCATAATCCTGCCGTCTGCCAGTTTCAGGCAGTGGTCAACCAGCAGGGAGCTGTCCTTCCGGAATCTGGCCCGGCTGTACGAGCGGGCCGGAGGCAGGAAGGCAACACCCTTGATATGTTCTGCCAGGGGTTTCAGGAGATCAACTGTTTTCAGGCGGGGCAGGGTCAAGGAAAACAGATCCCTGTTAAATTCGTTATCCCTGAGATAGAGACAGAAAAGGCCACTTTTTTCCTTCCTGGCAGTAAAGAGATAGTTCTCCTGATAGAGGAGGTGAAGAGTTCGGGCCAGCCAGAGCCAAAAAGAGCAGTCCCGCTGCTGGCCCCGGCTCTGCTGGCCAAGCTCGTTGAGTTTTTTTTCCGGATTACTGCGGCTTACCTTTTCAAGGTGGTTAAGTAGTGCCTTAACGGGTTCGTCCGGATTGCCTGTCTGGTTATTTTCCTTGAATATTTCCGGGAAAAGGGCTATAGCCTGACGCTTGGCCCAATTTGGAATAATAAGGCTCAGGCCTTTTTCCGGGATACTGAGCCTGGACTCTACCCGGTCCGCAGTAATAGAGAATTTGTTTTTGTTTCTTTGAAAATGATTAAAGAGAAAATTGCCGATAATCTGCCAGGGGCCGTCTGCAAAAGATAGGGGTAGGGGCCAGGGAAGCCATTCATCCGCAGGGTTTTTTTCCAGCAGACTTAGGATGACAGCAGCGATATGGCTGCAGAAGTCACCGGCTCTCTGGCACCTGCCGCACTCATCACAGGAGGCGCTGGCCAGCTTGAATCCCTGTTTTAACTGGGGAGCCGGCTTAATAAGGCAGGCGGCCTTAACATTTTTTTTATCCTGGAAAAGGCCTCCCATGCCCTGGCGGTAATAAAGGATCTCTCTGATTTCTCCGTTTTTTGTGTACTCGTGGCCTTTATCCAGGTTTTTGCTGGAAAACCAGGGTGTGAGCAGGGTTTTTTCGGTTATACTTAAGAAATGAGGGTTTGATTGGGCCCGCATCAGATTGATCGGTAAGGCTTACGGAATAGTTGGATTTCTTTCACCATGTTATCTTTTTACGTCGAGGGGTTCTGCCGATCAGCCAGCCTATCAGAAAAACTCCTCCGCCTGCCAGAAACCATTTAATGATTGCCAGATTTTTCAGCTTGGCATTGCTGTTTTCCAGTTTTTGAACTTCACTGGCAAGAAAATCGTTACGGTTGCGAAGTTTATTACGTTCACTGATAATGCTTTCCAGATTGCCAGATTGCCGGCGCAGGTCGTTGTATGTTTTCTTTAGTTCTGCCAGTTCATTACGGCTGGCTGCCAGTTGATTTCCAAGGGCATTGTTTTTTTCACCGAGTTTCTCCAGCTTTTCCCTGTATTCCCCTTTTTGGGAAGTCAGCTTGTTTTCAAGTTTATCTATTCTGGTTTTCAGGGTTTCAATTTTCTGTTCGGCGGTTTCCTTTTCCCTCTTCAGCCGGTTAATAATCATATATTTGGGTTTTTTTTCTGTGAGATACTGTTTCAGCACATATCCGGTTTTGCCGTCCCTGGTTCTTGCTTTAACATATTTACCATCACTGTCTCCCAGGATTTCCAGCGGGGTGTCTGTTTTCAGGGTTTTTATAATTTGGTGTTGCTGGCTTTTACCTGACCTTAGGGTTATATAGAGCTGGTCTGATACGTAGCGGGTTTCGGCGTAGGCTGTTAAATCCTGGAGCAGAAATGCGGCCAGGCAGATCATGATACTTATCGTTGTTTTCATCACTAAGTTACCTTTATATAATTTTTGCTTTTCAGCTGCACTCTATTACTACAGTGACATTTTTATGATACGGAAATGGTATATAAAAGGATTTTATTCAATTACCATTTCCTGTGTCTTCGTTCAAGTTGCATTTATGCCGACAGTTTATTCGTCTGAAGTGCCGCTTATGTTAATAGTATTATTTTGATGAAGATTAAAAATCTGCCGACTGTCAGTACGGGCCGTCAATAAAAAAAGGAAATGCAATAATTGAAATCAGCTAACTGCTCTAATATATCGCCTGAAGCAGGTCGGTGAAAGATTTTATTTTTGACAATAAGATTATATTTCCTGTATTGTGTCTTCTGTCAATGGTTTTTGTTTTATTTTCAAGGGGCCGGTAGTCATTTTATCTGTTGATCACCACCTAAATACCTGTTCTCAGGTAACCGCAGTTTTTTGAAAATTTACTGAATTAACTTTTTGTCAAGACCATTTGAGAACAGGACATCACCCATTTTTTACTGACCTCATATAAATAAGATAGCAGAATCAGGTAGTTAGTCTAACTATGAAGTAACATCTCAATAATTCGGGGGGAAGCCCTCTGGATTCCGGCGCCTGTCCCGGACTCCGTCCTGGATTCGCCGGAATGACGAAACAAGGCAACCAGCCGTCATTCCAGCGGAAGCTGGAATCCAGTACCGTGCCGGAGAAAGCAATCCCCCCGATTTATTGAGAAGATACTCTCAAATGACCCAACATGCTGATTTTATAATCAAACCAATGTGAAGTTATTATAAAACGCGTGATGTCCTGCATTTGAGAACTTTCGATTGATTCAGGAAGGTATGATAAATAACGGTAGATCCCGGAATACGGCAGTTTTTCTGATGCTTCTGGTTGCTGTTTTCTACCTCAACTTCATGGCCCGTGTTATTATTTCTCCTCTTTTACCTGAACTGGAAGTTGAGCTGGCAATAAATCACGGTCAGTCTTCTTCACTTTTTCTCTACCTCAATCTGGGCTATTTTCTGGCTCTGCTGGTCTCCGGTTTTGTCTCCTCCATTATTGGTCATCGTTATATCCTGGTCCTGTCTCCAGCCGGTACAGGCCTCATGCTTTTTTGTATGTCCACGGTGTCAGCACTTATCAGTATAAAGATCTTTATCTTTTTTATCGGTATTTTTACCGGTCTCTATCTGCCTTCAGCTATAGCGACTATTTCCAGTCTATTCCAGAAGATCAACTGGGGTAAGGCTTTCGGAGTTCATGAACTGGCACCCAACCTGGCTTTTCTGAGCGCCCCTCTACTGGTGGTCGTCCTGTTGGAAGTTGTTTCCTGGCAGCATATAATGTTTTTTATAGGGGCAGTTTCCCTTTTTGCGGCAATAAGTTATTTTTTTTGGGGCAGCCGGGAAAATCTTAAGGGAGGGGCTCCGACAATAGCCCAGTGTCGACCTCTTTTCAGACTTCCCAGTTTCTGGCTGATGATCTTTATTTTTGGCAGTGCTATTGTCAGTACTATGGGAATTTATAACCTGTTACCCCTGTTTCTGGTCAGTGAGCATGAAATGTCGCAGGAATCAGCCAATAGCCTGATCAGCTTCTCCAGGGCAGCTACTCTCATAACCGCTCTTATCGGAGGCTGGCTTGTTGACCGTTATGGCCCGAAAAGGACCATGTTTTCAGTTCTGCTTTTTACCGGCCTGTTGACTGTAATGCTGAGCTGGCTGGAAAAGGGTTTTCTTTTAATCGTTGTATTTCTGCAGCCCGTTCTGGCTGTTTGCTTTTTCCCGGCCGGTTTTACCGCCCTGGTCAATCTGGTGCCACCTCAGTCCAGAAATGTTGTTGTCTCGTTAACCATACCCTTTGCCGTTCTTTTCGGAGGTGGTATTGTGCCGGCGGTTATCGGTTTTATGGCAGATAATGGCTTGTTCAGGGAAGGGATAACCGGTGCTGGTTTGCTGATGATGGCCGCAGGCTTTTTGGCCCGCTTCAGGATAGAGAGAGGTTTGCTGTAACGGGATCAGGTCAAAATCGTACTTGCCTTTTGTCCTTACTATAGGTTAGTTTCTTTTTTTTTATAAATGTGCCGGATAGCCTTCGGCCATCGGCAAAAAAGAGCAGAGCGAGGCTGTCAGCCTGAATGTCGGCTAACTTCTTATTTTATAACTTGGGGTTCCCCCCTACATGAAGGAGTCCTTAAAAGCAGGTGTTTAGGCTGCAGTCTTTTAGGCTAAACCCTTAAACCGGATGTTTCTTATGAGAAAAAATTATGATGTTGTGGTTATCGGTGCCGGAATTTCCGGACTGAGCTTAAGTCATTTTCTGCAGAAGAAGCGGCCTGACTTAGAGCTGGTTATGCTTGAAAAAGGGGAACGTTCGGGCGGGGCTATCCGTTCTTTTAATAAGGGCGGCTTTCTCGCTGAATGGGGGCCCCACGGCTTTCTTGATAATTCCCCTTACAGCCGGGAGATTCTCCTGGACACCGGACTGGATCAGGAGGCTCAGCAGGCCCCTCTGGAAGATTTTCACCGTTATATATGCCATAGGGGGACCTTGATCAGGATTCCTCAGAAGCCCGCCAGTATTCTTACCAGTCCCCTTCTGTCTTTTCCGGGAAAGATCCGGGTCCTTAAGGACTTCTGGATTGAACCGGTTGAGAGTGATCAGACAGTAGGGCAGTGGGCCGCCCGCCGTTTTGGTAAAGGCGTCTTGCCCTTGGTAGATGCTGCTCTTACCGGGAGTTATGCCGGGGACTATGAAAAACTCAGTATTGATGCAGTAATGCCCGGAATCCGCAGTCTTGAGTTTGAACACGGTTCGGTGTTAAAGGGGCTTCTGAAAATCATGAGGAAAAAATCGGGACAGGAAAAGGCAATGCCTGCCATGAAGAATTTTCCGCAAGGCATGGAAAGGCTGATCCAGGTATTGGCCAAGGATAAAGCCATCAGGCTGGAGACCGAGGTCGGTGCTCTGTCCAAAAAAGATGGAAAATGGGAAATAACGGCTTCCACCGGGACTTTTTACGCAGCCAATCTGGTAATGGCCCTGCCTGTTAATGCAGCCTTGAAACTTCTTTGCCCTTTGTCTGTTCCTCCTGTTATAGAAGTACCACTTTCCCGAATATATAATGCAGTCCTGGGTTTTTCTCCCAGGGCCAGGGTTCCTTATGGTTTTGGCTATCTGGCCCCGGAAGTCGAGAAACGTTTTACCCTGGGAGTTATGTTTTCTTCCCAGATGTTTCCCGGACGGGCCCCGGGAGACAATATTCTGCTTGAGGCCCTGGTTGGAGGGCGGAGGCATCCGGAGAGACTCGAGCTGGATGATGAAACTATCATAAGGGAGGTCTATAAGGATATCAGTAACCTTATGGAGCTGCCGGAACCGCCTTTTTTCAGTGAAGTATTGCGGCCGGAAGCTGCTATCCCCCAGTTAGAAAAGGATCATCCCGACCTCCTGGAGTGGCGCAGTAATATGGAGACCAGGGAAGAAGGTCTGTATATCTGTGGTTTTGGCTGGGACGGGATCGGCATAAATGATATGATCAAGTCAGCCAGGCGGGTTGCAGATGACCTTGCTGCCGGTCAAAAAGCAGGGGGGCAGAAGGCTGAGGTTAAGCCGGTTTACTTTTAATGCTGTTTAATTGATTTTTTGTTCTATTTTTTTGGATAGATAATCCAGTTGTCCTCTGACACTGTTATTGCCGGCCTGTTTCTGGCTGATAGACCGAATGGAATGGACAACCGTGGAGTGATCCCTGTTTAACACTCTGCCGATATCAGCCAGGGAATTGTCTGTGTATTTTCGGGATAGGTACATGATAACCTGTCTCGGGAAAGAAACATTCTTTTTTCGTGATCTGGATTTAAGTTCGTCGACGCCGACCTTGAATTGATCGGCAACCAGATTAAGGATGATTTCCGGTGAAATACGGTTTTCCTCTGTATGGACTACGTTTTTCAAGATCTCCTTGACCATATCAAGGTCGGGCTTGATTTTCAACAGATTACTCTGGGCCTTTAGACTGATGACCGCACTTTCAGTCTGTCGGACATCACCGCGGATAATGTCTGCCATATATTCGATGAGATCATCTGATAACTCCAGATTATTGATATAAGCCTTGCGTTTTATGATTTTGCTCCTGGTCCGGAGATCAGGCGGGTTGATGGTGGTAATGAGTCCACCTGTAAGGCGGGATTGGAAGCTTTTGTTAATATCTTTTATTTCTGCAGGGGCCTGGCAGGAAGTAAAAACAACTCTTTTGCCGCTTTCCAGAAGGATGTCAATTATTTCAGTCAGCTCATCCTGGGTCTTGCTGCGGCCTGAAAGGCTCTGGATATCTTCTATAAGCAGTACATCACATTCCTTATGATATTTATTTTTAAATTTATCCATGGTATGGTTTCTTATATTCCGTATCATCTCTGCCGTAAGCTGTTGGGAACTTAAAAAATGAAGACGGGTGGCAGGGGAGTGGTCCAGTATGTGGTGGGTAACCGCATGACTCAGGTGACTCTTGCCTAGGCCAGTACCTGCCTTTAGGTAAACGTAGTTGCCGGTGCTGGAGTCATTTACAGCTATCGCTTCACAGGCTGAGTGGGCAAAGGCGTTTGATTCACCGAGGACAAATTCCTTGAAAGTATAGCGTGGGTGGAGGGTCCTTATATATGATTTCCCCTTGGTGACGGATGGGAGATTTTGCTGTTTGGCCTGGAGGGGATAAGATTTTTGTTTTTCTTTTTTATTATTATTTCCCCGGACCTCAAATAATATCTTGGTCTTTTGTCTGCCTAATTCACTAAGGGCATCTTTTATATGACCGAGGTAATTGTCTGTCACCCAGGAGACAAAGAACTGGTCCGGACCTGTAATGGTGAGAGACCCATCTTTAATTTCCCGCCCTTCTAACGGATTGATCCAGAGAGAGTAAGCATTTTCCGGGATCTTTTGAGTCAGGACCTCTTTGAGCTGCTGCCATAACATGGTTTGCCCCCGATGTTTTTGGTCTCATTTGTTCTGTTTTATCTTTAATGCTGTTTTTATAAGTTTATTGATTTAGATTTATATATTTTTGAGATTTTGTTGTCAAAAAAGGTTTACAGTAATTTTGCTGACAAGGGGGGGGGAATTTTCAACAGGTCCGGTTCGTCCTGCTGGCTTGGTAAAAGTCAATTTTCTCTATAACTATTTGTAATTAAATAGTTTTATTGTAATCGAAAATTCTTCTTATAATAGGGTATTGATGATGTTGGTGGGGTAAGAAGATTAGAGATGATAAAGCTGTATCTTATCTTTGCTCTGTAATGCTATTATTTCCTTTTAAAAGCTCATTTTTTAATTAAATTACTGAACTATCCTTAAATTTTTCATAAAAAAATTGGGAAATTATTAAGACTTCTAAAAAGCCTTTGATTCCTGGAAGTTATGCTGGAGTAGCTCATTATCTCCTTGACTTTTGCCGGAAAAGCATAAGTCCTGCCTATACTGTCCTTCTGATGAAGTCCAAAGCAAAGAAGAAATTTAAGCGCCACTGTCCCTGACCTGAAGCAGTTCGGGGCGGTCAATGCAGGACTACTGTAATCGACCGCCCTGAGCACGGACATCCTGAGTACTGGTGAACGCTTACTGGAAAGAGGGGACCCTGACCATGCCCCAAGTTAACAGTTACAAAGTAATAGAAGCGATTGACAGGCGAAGCGCAAAAGGTGGGGTATTAGATCCTTATTTCAAAAGCTGAGCCGCCTGTTTCCCGAATTTGTTCATTGATAGTTTCAAGGGCCTTTTTTATAGTCTCGTAACTGATTTCCGGGAGTTTGCCTCCCCATAGTTTTTCAGCCTCTTTAAAACCCCGGATAACGCCTTCTCTTCCCTGGCGCAGTCTGTTCAAGTTATTACCGCCTCCCTTGGTAACAAATTTGGCAATACGGTCAGCAGTTTTTTCAACACTCCAGAATCCACCCTTGTCAAACTGGTTGTTCTTAGAAACGGAAGGGCTATAAATGCTGTTTTCCCGGGTTATGCTGATATCCAGGGAAAACATTCTCTGTCTTAAGGTTGCGTTATACAGGCTTTTGCCCTGTCCTTTGAATTCCTGTTCTGAATAGACCTGGACCTCCTGCTGAAAGACGGTAAGGTGTGCTTCAAACATGGTTTTCTTTAGGGTTCTGTCCCCGGCAATTTCCTTGACCTGATCATTTTTTTGCAGATAATTTGTTTGAAAAAAATCAAACTGGCCGTAAAAGCTCTGGGCATTCTGTATTTCCATGGCGTGTTTTCTCCTTTTCTTATTAAGGTTATATTATCCTTTTTTGGTTCTTCTTTTCTGGTCTCATAAATAAATATCGGCTTAATTTTTATTATGGTTAGTACTTAAATTGAAATATTGTTTTTTTTATCGTATATATTGATAATCCCGTAAGAATTCTTTTTTCACATCAAGCCGCCCGGTCACAGAGGATTTTGTTAAGTTACTGTCTTTTGTATTTTTATTTACGTGTCTTTGGTCGCATTTATGTCGGCAGTGTGTTCGTACCTGAAGTCTCGTTGTGGTGTTAATTTCAGCTAAAAGAGATAATGGCTAACAATATACCGTTAAATGAAAGAATTATCTTCGCACTCGATTTCATCAGTCCGGCCCTGGCCCTGGAGTGGGTTAAGAAACTGGACGGAGAGATAAAGTTTTTCAAAGTAGGTCTGCAGCTCTTTCTGGCCGGCTGGTTCCCTGTTATTGAAGAGATAGTGGACCGGGGCAACAGGGTTATGGTGGATCTCAAATTTTTTGATATCCCGGTGACGGTCAAACTAGCCGTGGAGCAGCTGGCTGGGCGGGGAATAACCTTTGCCACTGTTCACGGCAATGCCCCCATAATCAGGGCCGCGCTAGAGGCTGAATGTGATGCCAGGATTCTGGCGGTAACCGTGCTTACCAGTTTCGGGAAAGATGATATGCGCGAGATGGGGCTCAGCGGTTCAATAGATGACCTTGTTAATCTGCGGGCCAGGAGAGCTTATGAACTGGGCTGCCACGGAGTAGTTGCCTCGCCTCTGGAGGCCCGCAGGTTGCGAAAGGAAATCGGCGAGGAGTTCTGTCTGGTGACTCCCGGTATTCGGCCCCGAACTGATTCGAATGGTCTCGGGAATGATGATCAGGTCCGCATTGCCACGCCCGGCCAGGCAATAATTAACGGAGCCGATCATCTGGTAATCGGCCGGCCCTTTCAAGAAGCCGCTGATCCCCTGGGCCTGGCTAAAAAAATCAAGAAAGAAGTAGCTCGGGGTCTTGAAGAGAGGGTCCTGTTGTAGATTTCCCTGGTCTTTTCAGCAAAGCAACTAAAGATTACCGGCAAGAAGTGAATTGTTCGCAGCATACAATAGCACCTGGTCTGAGTTCTGTTATATCACTGGCAGTATTGCTATCCTATCTCTTGTCATTGTTATTTATAGTTAGCCAATGGTTGCTCTTTTAAGATTGTCCTTGATGATTTCTCGAAGATGGTGTATAGATTCAGGTTTATATATCAGCCAGGCGCCCGTAGCTCATCTGGATAGAGTGACGGACTACGAATCCGGAAGAGCTATTTTCCCACCTTTTTTTATTTTTTTCTAATTTACCCTATAACCCCTCATAACACAAGCATTTTCAGCTTGACCCCCTTTCTATTAATTACTATATTATACCTATATTTTTCATCCTGAGGGGTGGAAATATGGGTGGAAAAATTTCAAAGGGGGAGAAAATATGAAAAGACATAAGACCGATTATCCAGGAGTCCATTACCGGGAAATCTCCAGGCAGGGTGGAAAAGGGGTGGAAAAGATGTTTTACGCCACCTTCAAGCGTGACGGGAAGAAACTTGAGGAAAAAATTGGTGGTCAGTACCGGGACAATATGACCCCCGCCAAAGCTGCCCGGATCAGAAGTGACCTTATTGAAGGAAGGCGGCTCACCCGGAAGGAAGAGAGAGCCCAGAAAGAGGCCGAAAAGAAAGCAGAGCAAGACCGCCCTATCCTTCAAAAATTGTGGAATGAGTTTTACAAGGCAAAAACCGATAATAAAAGCCTAAAGGATGATGTTTATAGATGGCGGCTACACCTCAAACCTCTATTTGCCGACAAAACCCCTGCTGAACTTGTAACCCTGGACATTGACCGCCTCAGAAGAAACCTGCTCAAAAAGAAGAAGCTGGCCCCGGCCACGGTCAAGCAGGTACTCACTCTCTTGAAGAGGATCATCAACCATGGTGTCAAACGTGGCCTTTGCTCGCCGCTGGACCCTTCCCGCCTTCATATTGAGATGCCCAAAATAAATAATGAGAAGACCGAGGATTTAACCCCTGAGCAGTTGGACAGCCTCTTAAAAGCAATCGACAACGCCGAGGACTGGAGAGCTGCCGGACTAATGAAGCTGGCCCTCTATACTGGCATGAGGAAAGGGGAGCTTCTATCCTTGCAATGGAACCATATAGACCTTGAACGTGGGTTTATCCGCATTGCTGACCCGAAGGGCGGTAAGGATTCAACCATTCCTATCAACCAGACAGCAAAGGATGTTCTGGACAATCTTCCCAGTTCAGACAGTGAATATGTCTTCCCTGGCCGGAAAGGCGGGAAAGCGGTAGGCGGGCTTATGAAACCCATTGCCAGGATCAAAAAAGAGGCCGGACTGCCGGAGGACTTCAGGCCATGCCATGGCTTAAGACACGTATTTGCCTCTACCCTGGCTTCAAGTGGCCAGGTAGATATGTATACGCTGCAAAGGCTGTTGAATCATAAGAGTCCACAAATGACTGCGCGGTATGCTCACTTACGGGATGAGACATTAAGATCTGCGACTGGGGTTATGGACCAGGCTTTTCAGTCTGATAAAGTTGTCAATATTCACGAGGTAAAATAGTTGATCCAAATAGAAAATTATATTCATGATTATCTTCCAGTAATTGACAGCACATTATCATTAAAGGATCTTGCGGCTTATAAAGATCTCCCGCCGGCACTGCATATCAAGGATATAGTTGTTATTCTTCTCCCCTGCCGGAGAAAAGAACAGTATGGAGTTGTCAATCAGGCCGGATTTCCGTTTTTACAATGGTTATCAAAAGGTTAATTTTGTCAAGAGGGCTGGAATCCTTCCCGTTCATTTTTCATTAGCAAATAACTACCCTGGGGATGTAATGGTGGATATAAGAGAAATTCAGATCATTGACCGG